>NZ_BAABAQ010000019.1:0-188887 GCF_039537505.1 Streptosporangium oxazolinicum | reverse complement strand
GGGGGGGGGGGGGGGGGGGGGGGGGGGTGGTGGCGGTGGAGCGGTTGTCGCGGGCGCGGGCGTTGGGGCATCGGGTGTTGGCGGTGGTGGCGGGGTCGGCGGTTAATCAGGACGGGGCGAGTAATGGGTTGACGGCGCCGAACGGGCGGGCGCAGGAGGAGGTGATCGCGCGGGCGTTGGCGGATGCGGGGGTGGGTCCGGTGGAGGTGGATGTGGTGGAGGCGCATGGGACGGGGACGCGGTTGGGGGATCCGATCGAGGCGCAGGCGGTGATCGCGGCGTATGGGCGGGGTCGGCCGGTTGGTCGTCCGTTGTGGTTGGGGTCGTTGAAGTCGAACATCGGTCATGCTCAGGCGGCGGCGGGTGTGGGTGGTGTGATCAAGATGGTGATGGCGTTGCGGCGTGGGGTGTTGCCGCAGACGTTGCATGTGGGGGAGGCCTCACCGTTGGTGGGGTGGGCGGGGTCGGGGGTGGAGCTGCTTCGCGATCCGGTGGAGTGGCCGCAACGGGATGGGGTGCGTCGGGCGGGAGTGTCGTCGTTCGGGATCAGCGGTACCAACGCCCACGTCATCCTCGAACAGGCACCCGCGGACCCGGAGCCCGAGAACGTCCCGGACGGCGAAGGCTCGGTGCCGCTCGTCCTGTCGGCGAAGACCGCGACGGCGTTGCGGGCGCAGGCCGGGGCGCTCCACAACGCCCTCACCTCGGGCACGGCGCCCAGGCTGCGCGACATCGGCTTCACCCTCGCCCGGCGCCCCCGGTTCGAGCACCGGGCCGTCGTCGACGCCGACGACGAGAACGCGGCGGCCGCGCTGGCGGCGCTCCGCGACGGCGGACGTCACCCCCGGGTCGAGGACGGACGCGTCCTTCCCGACCAGCGGCTCGCGTTCCTCTTCTCCGGGCAGGGCACCCAGCGGACCGGGATGGGCGCGGAGCTGCTGGAGACGTCCGCGCCCTACGCGGAGGCGTTCGACGAGATCTCCGCGACGATGGAGCCGCTCCTCGACGTCGGCCTGCGGGAACTGATCACCGGCGACCCGGAGCCGCTGCGGCGGACCCGGTACGCCCAACCGGCGCTGTTCGCCCTGGAGGTCGCCCTGTACCGGCTGACCGAGTCCCACGGGCTGCGGCCGGACTTCCTGATCGGCCACTCCGTCGGCGAGCTCGCCGCCGCCCACGTCGCGGGCGTCCTCGACCTGGCCGACGCCTGCGCGCTGATCGCCGCGCGGGGCAGGCTGATGCAGTCCGCCCGGGAGGGCGGGGCGATGGCCGCCTTCGCCGCCACCGAGGCCGAGGCCGCAGAACTGGCCGCCACCTCGGACGGCAGGGTGGAGATCGCCGCGGTCAACGGCCCCGTGGCGACGGTGCTGTCCGGCGACGCGGACGAGCTTGACCGCCTGGTCCGGCGATGGAAGGACGCCGGGCGCAGGGCCGCGCGGCTGAAGGTCGCTCACGCCTTCCACTCCGCGCACATGGACGGCGTCCTCGACGAGTTCCGCCGGGTGGTGTCCGGGCTGTCCTTCCACACCCCCCGCGTCCCCGTCATCTCGACGGTGACCGGGGCGCTCGCCGGCGAGCGGGAGATGTCGGCGCCGGACTACTGGGTCGCGCAACTTCGCGGGACGGTGCGGTTCGCCGACGCGGTACGTGCGGCGCACCGGTCCGGGGTGACCCGGTTCGCCGAGCTGGGGCCGGACGGATCGCTCGCCGCGATGGCGCGGGAGAGCGCCGGTGGGGTGCTCGCCGTCCCCCTGCTGCGACCCGGACGGCCGGAGGCGGCCACCTTCGGGACCGCGCTGGGCCGGTTGCACGCGGCGGGTGTACCGGTCGACTTCGGGCCGCTCCTGGCCGGTGGCCGCCTGGTGGACCTGCCCACCTACCCGTTCGAGACACGGCACTACTGGCTCCTGCCGGCCGAGGACGACGGGCGGCCCGCGACCTACGGGCTGGACGCCTCCCCGCATCCGCTGCTCACGGCCTCGGCCGAGCTGCCGGACGGGGCGCGGCTGTTCACCGGGGCGCTGTCCGCGCGCAGACAGCCGTGGCTGGCCGAGCACCGCGTCGACGGACGGGCGCTCGTCCCGGCCGCGGCGCTGGCCGAGCTGGCCCTGGCGATCGGCGCGAGCACCGGCCGTCCGGCACTGGGCGACTTCGTGATGCACGCCCCGCTCGAGCTGGACGGCACCGCGGAGACCCAGCTCCAGGTGAGCGTGTCCTCGGCCGGGGAACTCACCGTGCGCGGCCGTACGGCGGGCACCGGATGGGCGACCCATGTCACCGCGGTGCTCACCGACGGCGAGGTCACGCCCAGCCGCACGGCACCGCCCCCCGGGCGCGGCACCCGCCTCGACGCGGGCGGTCCCGAAGCGGCCTACCGGCTGCTGGCCGAGCACGGCTACGAGTACGGGCCGGCGTTCCAGGGACTGGGCGCGGCCTGGCTGGACGGGACGGACCTCCACGCCGAGGCGGAGCTCCCCGCGCCGCTCCGGGGGGAGGCCACCCGGTACGGCCTGCACCCGGCTCTGCTCGACGCCGTCCTGCACACGATCTCGCTGCACGGGATCGACGGGCCCGCCGAGGGCAGGCGCGTCCCCTACGCCCTGGACGGCGTGCGGCTGCACGCCGCGCACGCGACCAGGGTGCGGGCACACCTGACCCTGGTGGACCCGGTGGACCCGGACACCTACCGGGTGGACCTCTTCGGCGACGACGGGCGGGCCGTCCTGACCGTGGAGCGGTTGCGGCTGCGCCCGCTGCCGTCCGCCGCGGGGCTGTACCGCCTCCACTGGGAGGCCGTGGCACCACCGGCGCCCGCGGCCGGTGACCTCACGGTGGCCGGTTCCCTCCCCGAGCGGCTCACGGGCACCGTGCTGCTCGCCCTCACCGACGACGGCGACGACCCGTACGCCGAGGTGGAGGCGGCACGCCAGGCCGTCCGGCGGTGGCTGGCCGAGGCGGACGGCGGACGGCTGGTCTTCCTCACCCGCGGCCTCGCGATCGACGACGGCGAGACGGCGCGGCCCTCGACCGCCGCGCTGTGGGGCCTGGTACGGGCGGCGCGGGCCGAGCACCCCGGCCGGTTCGCGCTGCTGGACATCGGCGACGACGACGCCGCCGACGCCGACCCCGCGCTGCTCGCGGCGATCGGGACCGAGCTGCCCGAGGCCGCGCTCCGCGACGGCGTGCCACGGGTCCCCAGACTGTCGCCAGAGCCAGAGCCAGAGCGAGGGGCGGTACCCGGGGCCGAGCTGGTGCCCGGGACCGGGACCGGGGTGGACGGAGCGGTCTGGCCGCGCAGCGCCGAGGGTGGCACCGTACTGATCACCGGCGGCCTCGGCGCGCTCGGCCGCCGGATCGCGCGCCACCTCGTCACCCGGTACGGCGTGCGGAACCTCCTGCTGGTCAGCCGCCGTGGCGAGGGGCACCCCGACGCCGCCCGCGCCGAGGCCGAGCTGGCCGGGCTCGGCGCCCGCGTCACCGTCCGGGCCTGCGACCCGTCCGACCGGGACGCCCTCGCCGCCCTGCTGGCCGCTCTGGACACCCCGCTCACCGGGGTGGTGCACGCCGCGGGCGTCGTCGAGGACGCGGCCGTCGAACGGCTCTCCGCCGACGCGCTCCGCCGGACGATCGAGGCCAAGGCCGTGGCCGCCGGCAACCTGGACGAGGCCACCCGCGACGCGGAACTCGACGCGTTCGTGCTGTTCGGATCGGTCGCCGGTGTCGTCGGCACCGCCGGGCAGGGTGGCTACTGCGCGGCCAACGCGGCCCTGGAGGCGATCACCCACCGGCGGCGGCTGTCCGGTGGGCACGGGGTGACCGTCCACTGGGGGCTGTGGGACATCGGCGCCGGCATGGGCGCCGGGCTCACCGACCGCGACGTCGCCCGGCTCGGCCGGGCGGGCATCAAGCCGATGAGCGAGGCCGACGGGACCGCGCTGTTCGACCGCGTCCTGCGGCTGGACGCCGCCTCGGTGGTCGCGGCGCGCCTCGACCCCCGGGCGGCGGAACGGCACCGAGGGACGTCGGCCGTACGACGGGCACCGGCGCCGGACACGGCGGGCGCACCGGCCACACCGGTGCGGAACACCTCCCACCTCGTGCTCGACGCGGTCGCGGCGGTGCTCGGGCACGCCGACGGCGCGGAGGTCGAACCGGAGCGCTCCTTCAGCGACCTCGGTTTCGACTCCCTGACGGCGGTGGAGCTGCGCAACCGGCTCAGCGACGAACTCGGCGTCCGCCTGCCGGGGACGATCGTCTTCGACCACCCGAACCCGGTCGCCCTGGTCCGCTTCCTCGACGAGACGACCGGCGCCGGGACGCGGGACGACGAGCCGGAGGAAACGGTCGCGCCGGGCCGTGCCGCCGACGACGACGCGATCGCGATCGTCGGCATGGCGTGCCGGTTCCCCGGCGGGGTGCGCACCCCGGCCGAGCTGTGGGAGTTGCTCGCCTCGGGGGGCGACGCCATCTCGGGGTTCCCCACCGACCGGGGCTGGGACCCGGACCTGTTCGACCCCGATCCCGAGCGCTCCGGGACCTCCTACACCCGGCACGGCGGGTTCCTCCGCGACGCCGCCGAGTTCGATCCCGGGTTCTTCGGGATCAGCCCGCGCGAGGCCCTCGCCGTGGACCCGCAGCAGCGCCTGCTGCTGCAGACCGCGTGGGAGGCGGTGGAGGACGCCGGGATCGACCCGGCCGCGCTGCGCGGCACGCAGAGCGGCGTCTTCGTCGGCGTCATGTACTCCGACTACGGGGCGCGGGTGCACCAGCGGCGCGGTACCGCCAGGGACCTGGAGGGATACCTGGTCAGCGGCAGCGCGGGCAGCGTGGCCTCCGGCCGTATCTCCTTCACCCTCGGGCTGGAGGGACCGGCGGTGACCGTGGACACCGCGTGCTCCTCGTCGCTGGTGGCGGTCCACCAGGCGGCCCAGTCGCTCAGGTCGGGCGAGTGCGCGCTCGCCCTGGCCGGTGGCGTGACCGTCATGGCGAGCCCGGCCACGTTCATCGAGTTCAGCCGGCAGCGCGGCCTGGCGCCGGACGGCCGCTGCAAGCCGTTCTCGGCCGACGCGGACGGCACCGCGTGGGGCGAGGGCGTCGGGCTGCTCGTCCTGGAGCGGCTCTCGGACGCCCGCCGCAACGGGCACCGGGTGCTGGCCGTCGTCCGCGGTTCCGCGGTCAACCAGGACGGCGCCAGTAACGGCCTCACGGCGCCGAACGGGCCCTCCCAGGAGCGGGTCATCCGCAGCGCGCTGCGCGGCGCGGGCCTGCGGCCGGTGGACGTGGACGTGCTGGAGGCGCACGGCACGGGTACCAGGCTCGGCGACCCGATTGAGGCCGGTGCGGTGCTCAACACCTACGGCCGCGACCGCGAGGACCGGGGCCCGCTGCTGATGGGCTCGGTGAAGTCGAACATCGGGCACACCCAGGCCGCCGCGGGGGTCGCCGGAATCATCAAGATGGTGCTCGCCATGCGGCACGGGCGCGTACCGGCCACTCTGCACCGGGGAAGGCTCACCGAGCACGTCGACTGGTCCGGCGGCACCGTGTCGGTGCCCGCCGAACCGGCCGCCTGGCCGGACACGCCGGGACCGCGCCGGGCGGCGGTCTCGTCGTTCGGGATCAGCGGCACCAACGCCCACGTCATCCTCGAGTCGGGCGAGGAGGCACCCTCGGCGGCGAGCGGCGCCCCCGACGGCGCTTCCAATAAAGCGGCCGGGGCGGTGGTGCCGTGGGTGCTCAGCGCCCGTGACGCGGCCGGGCTGCGGGAGCAGGCGGTCCGGCTCAGGCGGCACGTGCTCGCCGACCCCGGCCTGCGGGTCGTCGACGTCGCCCTGTCCCTGGCGACGACACGGACCGCGTTCGAACGGCGGGCCGTGGTTCTCGGCCGCGACCGGGACGAACTGCTCGCCGGCCTCGACCACCTGGTCGACGGCACCGCGACGCCGCCAGGTTCCCTCCCCTCGGTGCTCACCGGCACACCGGCGCGCGGCGGGACCGCCGTGCTGTTCACCGGCCAGGGTAGCCAGCGCGTCGGCATGGGCGCCGAGCTGCACCGCTCCTTCCCGGCGTACGCGCGGGCCTTCGACGAGGTCAGCGCCGAGTTCCGCGGGGTGGACGGCACGGACGTGGCCGGGGTGGTGTCCGGGGACGCCGCCGCCGGACCGATCGACCAGACCCGGTACACCCAGGCCGCGCTGTTCGCGGTGGAGGTCGCGCTGTTCCGGCTGCTGGAGTCGTGGGGTCTGCCCGCCGACCTCGTCGCCGGGCACTCCATCGGCGAGATCACCGCCGCGCACGTCGGCGGGGCGCTGAGCCTGCCCGACGCGGTGGCGCTCGTCGCCGTCCGAGGGCGCCTGATGCAGGAACTCCCTCCGGGAGGCGCGATGACCGCCGTCCAGGCCGACCCGCCGACCGTGGAACGGCTCATCGCGGAGACCGGGGCACGCGTGGACGTCGCGGCGGTGAACGCGCCCGGCTCCGTGGTGCTCTCCGGAGACGCCGAAGCCGTCGAGGAACTGGCCGGTGTCCTGGCCGGGAGCGGGCACCGCGTCAGGCCGCTCACCGTCAGCCACGCGTTCCACTCCGCGCACATGGAGCCGATGCTTGCGGCCTTCCGCGAGGAGATCGGCGACCTGCCCACCGGGCCCGTGACCCGTACCGTCGTGTCCACGCTGACCGCGCGGGAGGCCGGGGCGGACACGCTCGGGTCGGCCGCGCACTGGGCCGCCCAGGTACGCGGGACCGTGCGGTTCGCCGACGCGGTCGGCCGGATGCGCGAGCTGGGCGCGGCGCGCTTCCTGGAGGTCGGGCCCGACGCCGGGCTGACCGCGATGGTCCGGCAGCACGACCTGGGAGAGGACGGCGTGGCGATCTCCACGCTCGACCGCGGGCACGACGATCCGTTCGCGCTCTGGTCGTTCGTGGCACGGGCCTTCGTCGCGGGCGTCGCCTGGGACTGGCGGGCGCTGCTCGGCGAGGGCGGCGGGGACGCTGTCGTCGTGCCGCTGCCCACCTACCCCTTCCACCGGGAGCGCCTGTGGCTCCTGCCACCGGCCGAGGACGGGACCGCCGGGACCGCCGCCGGAATCGGCGCCGAGGATCCGGGCCACCCGCTGCTCACCGCCTCGATCACCGTGCCGGACGGGGCGCAGACCCTCTACACGGGCGTGCTGTCCCAGCGGAGGCAGCCGTGGCTGGCGGACCACGCGCTGGCGGGCACGCCGATCCTCCCGGCCACCGCCCTCGTCGACCTGCTGGGGTGGCTGGCGGACCGGCACGGCAAGGCGACGGTGCGGGAGCTGACGTTGCACGCCCCCGTCGCGGTCGGCGCCGAGGAGGAGACGCACCTGAGGGTCACGGTGGCGGACGACGCGGTGCGGGTGCACGCGCGACCCGGCCGGGGACCGGCCGCCGACGAGTGGACCCTGCACGCCGAGGCCGTGCTGGGCGACGCCGGACCCGCCCCCGGCTGGTCGGGGCACCGCCCGCCGGAGGCCCGCCCGGTGGACGTCACGGGGATCTACGCGGCCTTCGCCGAGCGCGGGTACGACTACGGCCCGGCGTTCCAGGGCCTGCGCGCGCTGTGGACAACCGGGGAGGAGCTCTACGCCGAGGTGGACACCGGCGACGATCTCGTTCCCGGACTGCTCGACGCCGCCCTGCACCCGTGGATCGCCGACGCGGGCGAGGCGGTGGAGGGAGGCATCAGGGTCCCCCACACCTGGCGGGAGGTGCACTCGCACGGCAAGCCGCGCGGGCCGCTGCGGGTCAGGATCCGACACACCGGAGAGGAGACGTTCGCCCTCGACGTCGTCAGCGTCTCCAGCGCCGACGCCGACGGCGTAGCACGCCCGGTGCTGTCGGCCGGTGAGGTCCGGGTGCGCCGGATCGAGGAGAGCGCCCTGCTGCGCGGCGGCGGGACCTCGGCCCGGCCGTACGAGCTCGCCTGGAGCCCCACGCACCTCGCCGGTACGGCACCGGCGGACGGGGGGAGCGGCGGGCACGGCGGGGACACGATCGTGCTGGTCCGCGACGGCGACGGCCTGGACCTGCCGTTCCCCACGGTCACGTACGGCGGAGAGCAGGACGGCCAGGACCCGGCCGTCGCCGTCCGCTCCCGCTTTCAGGCGGTCCGCGAGAGCATCCTCACGCTGCCCGAGCGGGCGCACCTGGTGGTGGTGACGCGCGGGGCGGTCGCGGTGGACGGCGACGACCGGCTGCCGGGGCTGGCGGAGTCCGCGCTGTGGGGCCTGGTCCGCGCCGCCCGGCAGGAGTACCCCGGACGGATCAGCGTCGTCGACGTCGACGGGCACGGGGAGTCGTCCGCGCTGCTGCCGCGCGCGGTGGCGGCCAGGCCCGGTGAGCTCGCCATCCGCCGGGGCGGGGCGTTCCGGCCGCGCCTGCGCGCGGTGGCGGGCGCCCCCGGGACCCCGCCGGAGCTCGGGACGGGCACCGTGCTGGTCAGCGGCGCCGGTGGCGCGCTCGGCGCCGAGGTCGTCCGCCACCTGGTCGCCGAGTACGGTGCCCGGCACCTCCTGCTGGTCAGCAGACGAGGCGGCGCCGACCCGGCGCTGCGCGCCCTCGCCGAAGAACTCGGCGACCGCGCGCGGGTTAGGACGGCCGCGTGCGACCTCGCGGACGCGACGGCCACCGAGGCACTGCTCGCCGATCTCGACCCGGGCAGGCCGCTCGGCGCCGTGTTCCACATAGCGGGCACGCTCGACGACGCGGTGCTGGAGAACACGACCGGCGAGCGGCTGGAGCGGGTCCTGCGCCCCAAGGTGGACGCGGCCTGGAACCTGCACCGTCTCACCAGGGATCTGCCGCTGACGGCGTTCGTGCTGTTCTCCTCGGTCGCGGGCGTGCTCGGCAACGCCGGGCAGACGGGCTACGCGGCGGCGAACGCCTTCCTGGACGCGCTCGCCCACCACAGGCGGGCGGCGGGCCTGCCGGGCGCGTCCCTCGCCTGGGGACTGTGGGAGACCGGATCGGACGCCGGGATGGCGGCCGGGCTCGACGGAGCGGCGCGGGCCAGGCTCGACCGGCTGGGCATCCGCGCGCTGCCCGTCGACGCCGGGCTGGGGCTGCTCGACAGGTCGCTGGCGAGCGGCCTGGCCGTGGTGGTACCGGTCTGGTTCGACCAGGCGGCGCTCGCCCGGCGGCGGGACGACCTTCCCGAGGTGCTCGGCGGCCTGGTCCCCGTCCGGCCCGCCGGGGTGACCGTGCCGCTGGCCCGGCGCCTGCCCGGCATGGACGAGGCCGCGTCGCGCACCGTGGTACGCGACACGGTCGCCGGCCGGGTCGCGGAGGTGCTCGGCCTCGCCGGACCGGCGCGGGTTCCCGACGACCGGGGACTGTTCGACCTCGGTCTCGACTCGCTGACGGCGATCGAGCTGCGCAACCGGCTGGGTACCGAGGTCGGTGAGCGGCTCCCCGCGACCGTGCTGTTCGACCACCCCACCGTGCGGGCGCTGACCGAGCACCTGCTGGAGCGCTACGCCCCTGACCGGCCCGCGTTCGACACGGCGGCGCTGGACACCTGGGTGTCCTCGGCGTCGGACCTGGCACCCGACCACCGGCGGCGCGTCGACCTGGTCCGGGCGCTGCGGGCCGCGCTGAACGCCCTGGACACCGGCGGGGCCGCCGGTGGGGTCGCCGTGAACGGCGGCGGGGAGCCGCTCTTTGGCGTGGATTCAGCGTCCGATGATGAGCTGTTCGGGCTGCTGGACCGAGAACTGAGCGACTGATCCGACGCCGCGAGCACTCGCCGCGAGCACTTCCGAGGACGACGGACGACAACGGGGAGCGGTTCACCGAATGGCGAATGAAGACAGGTTCCGCGAGTACCTCCGGCGCACCACGGCCGACCTGATGCGCACCCGCGCGGCACTGGAACAGCTGGAGCTCTCCGTACGCGAGCCGCTGGCGATCGTCTCGATGGCGTGCAGGTACCCCGGCGGCGTCCGGTCGCCGGAGGACCTGTGGCGGCTGGTGGAGACGCGGACCGACGCGATCGGCCCGTTCCCGCGTGACCGGGGCTGGCCACTGGACGAGCTGATCGACCCCGACCCGGACAGGGAGGGCACCAGCTACGCCGCCGAGGGCGGCTTCCTGTACTCCGCCGCCGACTTCGACCCCGAGCTCTTCGGCGTCAGCCCCCGCGAGGCGCTGACGATCGACCCGCAGCAGCGGCTGCTCCTGCAGACCTCCTGGGAGGTCTTCGAACGCGCCGGGCTGGACCCGCGCTCCCTGTCGGGGGAGCGGATCGGGGTGTTCGCCGGCGTCATGTACTCCGACTACGGTTCCCGCCACACCCGCGCGCCCGAGGGCTTCGAGGGGTTCGTCGGCACCGGAAGCGCCGGGAGCATCGCTTCGGGCCGCGTCGCCTACACCTTCGGGCTGCAGGGACCGGCGGTCACCGTGGACACGGCGTGCTCGTCCTCGCTGGTGGCGCTGCACTACGCGGCGGAGGCGGTGCGCCGGGGAGACTGCGAGATGGCCGTCGCGGGCGGGAGCACCGTGATGGCCACCCCGGCGACGTTCGTCGAGTTCAGCCGCCAGCGCGGGCTGTCCCCCGACGGTCGCTGCAAGGCCTACTCGGCCTCGGCCGACGGCACCGGCTGGGCGGAAGGGGTCGGGCTGGTGCTCGTCGAGCGCCTCTCGGAGGCCCGGCGCAGGGGCCACCCGATCGTCGCGGTGCTGCGCGGCAGCGCGGTCAACTCCGACGGCGCGAGCAGCCGGTTGTCGGCGCCCAACGGGGTCGCGCAGCGGCGGGTGATCCTCGCCGCGCTGGCCGACGCCGGCGTCGACCCCGCCGAGGTGGACGCCGTCGAGGGGCACGGCACCGGTACGGGCCTGGGCGACCCGATCGAGGCGGGCGCCCTCATGGAGACCTACGGCCGGGCCCGCCCGGTGACGGATCCGGTGTGGCTGGGCTCGCTCAAGTCCAACATCGGGCACACCCAGGCCGCGGCGGGCATCGGCGGCGTGATGAAGATGGCCATGGCGATGCGGCACGGGGTGCTCCCGGCCAGCCTGCACATCGACGAGCCGTCGCCGCACGTCGACTGGGACGCGGGAGGGCTCGCCCCGCTCACCGGGGCGAGGGAGTGGCCGGTACGGGACCACCCGCGCCGGGCCGCGGTCTCCTCGTTCGGGATCAGCGGCACGAACGCGCACGTCGTCATCGAGGAGCCACCCCAGGATCCGCCGGAGGAGCCGTCCGAAGAGCCGTCCGAAGAACCGTTCGCGGCGCCGTTCGAAGAACCGGAGTCCTCACGGCCGGGTAGGGCCGAGACCCCGGCGCCGGTGGTATGGACGGTGTCCGGGCACACCGAGCGGGCGCTGCGTGACCAGATCGGCCGGTTGCGGGCCCACGTGGCGGAGAACCCGGGCCTCGCCCCGGCCGACGTCGCCCACAGCCTCCGTACCGGTCGCGCCGACCTGTCCCACCGCGCGGTCGCCGTCGGGACGGATCTCCACCGGCTGGCCGGGGAACTGGCGGCGGTGGAGCGGGGGCTCCCGTCCCGGCGCGCGGTGCAGGGCGAGGCGGTGACGAACGGGCGGCCGGTCTTCGTGTTCCCCGGCCAGGGGTCGCAGTGGGCCGGGATGGCCCGCGAACTCCTCGCCGCCTCCGAGCCGTTCGGCGACGAGATGCGCCGGTGCGCCGAGGCACTGGCCCCGCACGTCGGCTGGGACCTGCTGGAGGTGGTGTCCTCCGGTGACGAGACCCTGCTCGGCCGGGTCGACGTGGTGCAGCCCGCGCTGTTCTCGATGATGGTCTCGCTCGCCGCGGTGTGGCGTTCCCTCGGGGTGGAACCGGCCGCGGTGGTGGGGCACTCGCAGGGGGAGATCGCCGCCGCCCACGTCGCGGGCGCCCTGGACCTGGCCGACGCGGCGGCGCTGGTGGCCCGGCGCAGCGCCGCCATCCTGGACATCGCGGGAACCGGGGCGATGGCGTCGATCGGCCTGTCCGCCGGGAAACTGCGCCGCCTGCTCGGCGGACGGGACGAGATCGCCGTCGCCGCGGTCAACGGGCCGGAGGCGACCGTGGTGTCGGGGGAGGCGGGCGCGGTGCGCGCCCTCGTCGCCCGCTGCGAGGCCGAGGGGATCAGGGCGCGGCTCGTCCCGGTCGACTACGCGTCCCACTCACCGGCCGTCGAGCCGCTGCGGGAGCCGCTGCTCGCCCGGTTCGCAGGCATCCGCCCGCGTACGTCCACCGTCGGCTTCTTCTCCACGGTCACGGCCGCCGAGATCGACACGAGCGCGCTCGACGCCGGGTACTGGTACGACAACCTTCGCCGGCCGGTACGCCTGGCCGAGACCGTCACCGCGCTCCTGGAGGCGGGCCACCGGTGCTTCCTCGAGGTGAGCCCGCACCCGGTGCTCGTGGTCCCGCTGCGCGACACCTTCGACGACGCCGGTGTGGAGGCGCACGCGCTGGCCACGCTCCGTCGCGACGACGGCGGGCTGGAGCAGCTGCTCACCTCGGCCGGGAGCCTGTTCGCGGCCGGGATCCCCGTCGACTGGGGGTCGGCCGCGAAGGGGCGCCGCGTCGCCCTGCCCACCTACGCGTTCCAGGAACGGCGGTTCTGGCTCGACACCCGCGACGAGGGGGCGCCGCTCCCGACCGGCGCCGCCGGGGCGGGGCACCCGGTCCTGGGCGTGGTCGTGGAACCGGCGGACGGGCGGGCGGTGCTGTTCACCGGGGGCGTCCCCGGCGGGTCGGGCGGCTGGGCCCGCCAGCACCGGCTCGGAGAGCGTCCGGTGCTCGTCGGGAGCGCGCTGGTCGAGCTGGCGCTCGCGGCCGGGGAACGCCTCGGCCTGCCGAAGGTGGACGACCTCGCGTTCCTCGCCCCCGTGGACGTGCCGGACGGGCCCGTACAGCTCCAGGTGGAGGTGAACGCCGAGAACGACGGCGCGACGTTCACGATCCACTCCCGCCGGGAAAGCGGGGACGACGGGGATGTCAGGGATGGTGTGGACGGCGGGGAGCCGTGGCGGCTGCACGCCTCGGGCTCGCTGAGCGCCGGTGACCCTGACGACCCCGATGACCACGGCGACCCTCGCGACCCCGTGGAGGGGGTGGGGATCCCGGAGGCGTGGCCGCCGCCGGACGCCGAGCCCGTCGACGTGGACGCGGGCTACGCCCGCCTGGCCGACGCGGGCGTGCGCTACGGCCCCCGCCTGCGCCGCGTACGGGCCGCCTGGCGCTCGGACGGCGGCGTGTTCGCCGAGGTCACCCCGCCGGACGGCGACGGCGTCGGGGGCGGCGGGGGGTTCGTGCTCCATCCCGCGCTGCTGGACGGGATGGCGCAGACGGCCTTCCTCGACCGGGCGGTCCGCGCGCACGAGCGGGGCGAGCCGCCCGAGGCCGCCGTGCCGTTCAGCTGGACCGGCGTGCGGGCGTACGCCGCCGCGACGGGCCCGGTGCGCGTCCGCCTGACCTGGACCGGCCCGGACGCCTTCTCGCTCATCGCGTCCGACGCCACCGGCCGGGTGGTGCTCACCGTCGAGGAGGTCCGCGTCCGCCCGGCCGCGGGGAAGCCCGGGAACCCCGGGGAGCCGGTCCCCACCCCCGCCCCCGCTCCCCGGTTGCGCCGCGCGACGCGGCGGGCCGTTCCCGAGGAGGCCGTCCCGGCCGACGCCCTGGCCGGGCTCTCCGAGAGCGAGCGGGAGGAACGGGTGCTCGACCTGGTCGGCCGGACGGTCGCCGGAGTCCTCGGCTACGAGTCCGCTCAGGCCGTCCGCCCGGACCGGCCCTTCCGCGACCTCGGCCTCGACTCCATGACGGGGGTACGGCTCCGGGACCACCTGAGCCGCGTCCTGGGCCGCCGCCTGCCGAGCACGCTCGTGTTCGACCACCCGAGCCCGCGCGCCCTGGCCCGCCACCTGAGCCGCACCGCACCGGACGGCCCGTCCCGCGCCGTGGCCCGGCGCGGGCGGACGGCCGAGGACCCCATCGCGATCGTCGCGATGGCCTGCCGCTACCCGGGCGGCGTCAGCACCCCCGAGCAGCTGTGGGAGCTCCTGGAATCGGGCGGGGACGCGGTCGGGCCGTTCCCCGCCGACCGGGGCTGGAACCTGGGCGGGCTGTTCGACGACGACCCGGACAACCCGGGGACGTCCTACGCGCGCGACGGCGGGTTCATCCACGACGCCGCCGAGTTCGACGCGGACTTCTTCGAGATGAATCCGCGCGAGGCCAAGGCCGCCGACCCGCAGCAGCGGCTGCTGCTGGAGACCTCGTGGGAGGCCTTCCAGCGCGCGGGCATCGACCCGGCCGCCCTGCGCGGCTCCCGCACCGGCGTCTACGTCGGCCTGATCTACACCGAGTACGGCGGCAGGGCGCAGGACGATCCGCGCGAGTACGGCGGGTACCTGGGCACCGGCAGCGCCGGGAGCGTGGCCTCGGGCCGGATCGCCTACACCTACGGCCTGCGGGGGCCCGCGATCACCGTGGACACGGCCTGCTCGTCCTCGCTGGTCGCGCTCCACCTGGCCGCACAGGGGCTGCGTGGCGGGGAGTGCGATCTCGCGCTGGTCGGCGGGGCCACGCTCATGGCGACGCCCGCGACCTTCGTGGAGTTCAGCCGCCAGCGCGGGCTCTCACCCGACGGGCGCTGCCGCGCGTTCGCCGACGCCGCCGACGGGACGGGCTTCAGCGAGGGCGTCGGGCTGCTGCTGGTGGAACGGCTGTCGGACGCGCGGCGCAACGGGCATCCCGTGCTGGCCGTGCTCAAGGGGTCGGCGGTGAACCAGGACGGCGCCAGCAACGGGCTCACCGCGCCCAACGGCCCCTCCCAGGAACGGGTGATCGAGGAGGCCCTGCGCGCCGCGGGACTCTCCCCGGCCGACGTGGACGCGGTCGAGGCGCACGGCACCGGCACCACCCTGGGCGACCCGGTGGAGGCGCAGGCGCTGCTCGCCACGTACGGGGCGGCGCGCGGGGACCGTCCGCCGCTCCGGCTGGGCTCGCTCAAGTCCAACATCGGGCACACCCAGGCGGCGGCCGGTGTCGGCGGGATCATCAAGATGGTCCTCGCGCTGGAGCACGGGACGCTGCCGCGCACGCTGCACGTCGACCGGCCGTCCCGCCACGTCGACTGGGACCGGGGCGGTGTCGCGCTGCTCACCGAGAACACCCCCTGGCCGGTGGGGGAGCGTCCTCGGCGGTTCGGGGTCTCCGCCTTCGGCATGAGCGGGACCAACGCGCACGTCGTCGTCGAGGAGCCGCCCGCGCCCGAGGCCGCTCCCGCGCCGGAGCCCGAACCCTTCGGCGGGCCGGTCCCGCTGGTCCTGTCGGCCAGGTCGGCGCGCGCGCTCCGGGGCGAGGCGCGGCGGCTGCGCGCCTACCTGGAACGGCATCCGCAGGCCGCCCTGGCCGACGTCGCGGCGGCCCTGGTGACCACCAGGGCCGAGTTCGGCCACCGCGCGGTCGTCGTGGCCGCCGACCGCGAGGAGGCGCTGGCCGGGCTCGCCGACGTCGCGGACGGGGCGCCGTCGGCGTCGGCGGTGACCGGGCACGCGAGGGATCCGCGCGCGCCGGTCCTCCTCTACCCCGGCCAGGGCACGCAGTGGGAGGGCATGGCCCGCGCGCTGCTCGCCGAGTCCCCGGTCTTCGCCAAGCGGATCGGCGAGTGCGCCGAGGCCCTCGACCCGGTGACCGGGTGGTCGCTGCTGGAGGCCCTGCGCGGCGGCGCCGACCTGGGGCGCGTGGACGTGGTGCAGCCGGTCCTGTGGGCCGTGATGACCGGGCTGACCGCGCTGTGGGAGTCCTTCGGCGTACGGCCCGCCGCCGTCATCGGTCACTCGCAGGGCGAGATCGCCGCCGCGCTCACCTCGGGCGCGCTGTCGCTGCAGGAGGCGGCGGCGGTGGTGGCGCTGCGCAGCCGGGCCATCCGCGCGATCGCGGGCGGCGGGGCGATGCTGTCGGTCGCGGCCTCGCGGGAGCTGGTACGCGCGGCCCTCGACACCCTCGGCGCCGGGGACGCGGTGTCGGTCGCCGCACTCAACGGTCCTGCCTCGACCGTCGTCGCGGGCGAGGTCGGGGCGGTGCACCGCGTGCTGCGGGAGCTGGAGGAACAGGGGGTACGCGTACGGCCGATCGACGTGGACTACGCCTCCCACTCGCCCCAGGTCGAGGCGCTCGAGGCGGAACTGCTGGAGATCCTGCCCCGGACCGCGCCGGACCGCGCGTTCACCGTCGGCGTCTTCTCCACCGTCACCGGCGCGCGGATCGAGCCAGGCGACGGCACCGGCTTCGGAAGCCCCGGGTACTGGTACCGCAATCTGCGCCGGCCGGTGCTGCTGCAGGCCGCGGTGGAGGCCGCCGCAGCGGCCGGGCACGAGGTGTTCGTCGAGGTGAGCCCGCACCCCGTCGTCGGGATGGGCGTCCAGGAGATCCTGGAGGCCGTCCCCGGAGTCGAGCGGCCCGCCGTGCTGGGCACGCTGCGCAGGGACGACGGGGGCATGGCGCGGGTGCTCACGTCGGTGGCCGAGGCCTGGGTGAACGGCGTCCCGGTCGACTGGCCGGGCTACCTCGGCGAACGCCGGGGACGGGTGCCGGTCCTGCCGACCTACGCCTTCGACCGGCGCCGGTACTGGCTGGACGCGGCGGTGACCCCGGGGACCCCGGCCGTCACCGGGACCCCGGCGGGCGCGCGGCCGGTCACGCACCCGCTGCTCAGCACGGCCGTGCGCGCGGCCTCCGAGGACGGCCTGCTGCTCTTCGGCCGCCTCTCCCTGGACGGCCAGCCGTGGCTGGGCGACCACGTGGTGGACGGCACGGTCCTGGTCCCCGGCGCGGTCCTCGCCGAACTGGCGGGACACGCGGGGGAACTGGCCGGGGCCGCGCGGGTGGACGAGCTCACCCTCCGGCGCCCGCTGGTGCTCGACGGCTCCGGCGCGGCCGAGATCCAGGTGAGCGTGGGCCCGGCGGAGCGGGACGGCCTGCGCCCGGTCGGGATCCACGCCCGGCCCGCGGACACCGATGACCCGCTGGGGGCGCCGTGGACGGCGTACGCCGCCGGTTCGCTCGCCCCGCTCCCCGGACCCGCCGCCCGGCCCGTTCCGGCCGAGTGGCCGCCGCCCGGCGCCGTGCCCGTCGACGTCGGCGGGCTGTACGAGGACCTGGCCGCCAGGGGCTACCACTACGGCCCGGCCTTCCGCGGCCTGCGCGGGGCGTGGCGGTCGGGGGAGGAGGTCCTCGCGGAGGTGTTCCTGGAGGGCCCGCCCGGGTACCGCGTCGCGCCCACGCTGCTGGACGCCGCGCTGCACGCCGTCGGGCTCGCGGGCCTGTTCCCCGACGACGGCGCCGTACGGCTGCCCTTCGCCTGGCACGGCTTCACCCGCTACGCCGACGCGACCGTGTCGTCCCCGGTGCGGGTGCGCGTGCGCCGCACCGGGGACGACACGGTCGCGGTCGAGCTGGCCACGCCCGAGGGCGAGCCGGTGGCGGGCGTCGAGGCCGTGACGTTCCGCGCGGCCGACCCGGCGGACCTCGCCACGGCCGGTGCGGACGAACCGCTGTACGAGCTCGCCTGGGACCCGGTGCGCCCCGGCGTCGGCGTGCCGCGCGAGCGCGTACAAGTCCTCGACGCCATCGGGGACCCCGAGGATTCCGGGGAGGGGCTCGGCGCGGTGCTCGCGGCGCTGGACGCCGGGGAGCCCGCGCCCGAGGTGATCGTCGTCCCGGCGGGCGGAGAGGCCGGGCCCGTGCCGGAGGCGGTCCGGGCCGCGCTGCTGCGGACGCTCGGCACGCTCCAGCGGGGGCTGGCCGACGGCAGGCTGACCGGCACGCTGTTCGTGGTGCGGACCCGCCGCGCCGTGGAGGCGGTCCCCGGCGAGAGCTCCGGCGCGCTCGACGGCGCCGGTGTCTGGGGCCTGGTCCGCGGCGTGCAGGCCGAGGAACCCGGCCGGGTGGTCGTCGTGGACACCGAGACCGCATCCACCCCCCTCTCCGAGGTCCTGGACGCCGTGGCGTCCGGCGAGCCGCAGATCGCGATCAGGGACGGCGGGCCGTTGGTGCCCCGGCTCCGGCCGCGCCGCCGCGACCCGGTGCCGTCCGGCGCGGGCAACTGGCGCCTGGAGGCGGCCGAGAGCGGGGTGGCCGACGACCTGGCGTACCGGCCCGTCGAGGACAGGCCCCTGGGTGGCGGGGAGGTCAGGGTCGCCGTCCGCGTCGCCGGTCTCAACTTCCGCGACGCGATGCTCGCCCTGGGCATGTACCCGGGCGCGGCGGATCTGGGCACCGAGGGCGCCGGGGTGGTGCTCGCGGTCGGAGGCGACGTTACCGGTATCGGCCCTGGCGACCGGGTGATGGGCCTCATCCCCGGAGGAATCGGGCCGGAGGCCGTCACCGACCACCGGCTGCTGGTGCCGATCCCCGAGGGGATGTCGTTCGCCCAGGCGGCGACCGTGCCCGCGGTGTTCCTCACCGCCTACTACGCCCTGCGCGACCTCGCCGGCGCCCGCCCGGGGGAGTGGCTCCTGGTCCACTCCGCCGCGGGTGGCGTCGGCGGGGCGGCGATCCAGCTGGCGCGCCACTGGGGACTGACCGTGTTCGGCACCGCGAGCCCCGCCAAGTGGCCCGCGCTCGAAGAAGCGGGGCTGCCCCCCGGCAGGATCGCCGGTTCCCGCGACCTGTCCTTCGCCGACGCGGTACGGGCGGCGACCGGCGGGCGCGGCGTGGACATCGTGCTGAACTCGCTGGCCCGCGAGTTCGTGGACGCCTCACTCGAACTGCTCGCGCCCGGCGGGCGATTCGTCGAGATGGGCAAGACGGACGTACGAGACCCCGACGAGGTCCGCGCCCGGCACAGCGCGCACTACCGGGCGTTCGACCTGGCCGAGGCGGGGCCGGACCGGATCGGCCGGATGCTCGCCGAGCTCGCGGACCTGTTCGAGGGCGGGATCCTCACGCCGCTCCCGGTCACCTCCTGGGACGCCGGGCGGGCACCGGACGCCGTCCGCCACCTCGGCCTCGCCCGGCACGTGGGCAAGGTGGCGATCCGGATTCCCCGGCCGATCCGCACCGGAGGCACGGTCCTGGTCACCGGCGCGACCGGCGGCGTGGGCAGGCTCGTCGTGCCGCACCTGGCCGGGGAGCACGGCGCCCGGCACCTGTTGCTGCTGAGCAGGCGGGGCGCTCGGGCGGAGGGCGCCGGACGGCTCCGCGAGGAGCTCGAAGGGCTCGGCGCGAAGGTGACGTTCGCCGCCGTGGACGTGGCGGACGCCGGCGCGCTGGCCCGCGTGCTCGCGGACGTCCCGGACGAGCACCCCCTGACGGCCGTGGTGCACGCGGCCGGGGTCCTGGACGACGCGACGCTCGCCAACCTCGCCCCCGAACGGCTCGACACGGTGCTGCGGCCCAAGGTGGACGGCGCCTGGCACCTGCACGAGCTCACCAGGGACCTCGACCTCGCCGCGTTCGTGCTGTTCTCCTCCGCGGCCGGGATCGTGGGCGGCGCCGGGCAGTCGGCCTACGCGGCGGCCAACGTCTTCCTCGACGCCCTCGCGGTGGCCAGGACCCGCGAGGGGCTGCCCGCCACCTCGATCGCCTGGGGACTGTGGCGGTCCGAGAGCGCCATGACCGGTTCGCTCTCCGCCGTCGACCGGGCCAGGATGGCGCGGTCCGGGCTGCTGCCGCTGTCACCGGGACGTGGCCTGGCGCTGCTGGACGCGGCGATGGCGGCGGCGGAGCCGTCGCTGGCCGCGGTCCGGCTGGACCTCGCGAGGCTGGCGGAGCTCCCCGATCCGGCACCGACGTTGCGGGCCCTGGTACGTGGCCGCGCGCTCCCGGAGAAGGCCGGAGACGACCCCTCCGGGTCCGGGCCCGCGCTGCCTCGGACGCTCGCCGACACCGAGCCGGCTCGGCAAGGGGAGCTGATGACAGCCACGGTCCTGCGGTACGTGGAGGCGGTCCTCGGGCGGGCTCCCGGGGACGCCGGGGACGCTGAGGGGGAGGGCCGCAGCTTCAAGGAGCTCGGCTTCGACTCGCTCACCGCGGTCGAGCTGCGCAACCGGCTCGGCAAGGCCACCGGGCTGCGGCTCCCCGCGACCATCGTGTTCGACCATCCGACCCCGGCCGCGCTGGCCGGCCACCTGCTCGGCCGGCTCGCCCCGGGCGATCCGGAACCGGGCGATCCGAAACAGGGCGGCCAGGAACCGGGCGGGCAGGCGGCCGAGGAGGTCCCGGCGACCGCCGAGGAGCTGTTCCGGTTCATCGACTCCGAGCTTCGACCCTAGGGACGGCGGACGGCATGACTGACGAGAAGAAGCTGGTCGAGTACCTGCGGTGGACGACCGGCGAGCTCGCCCGGGTGAAGAGGGAGCTGGCCGCTCTGTCGAGCCCGGACCCGGTGGCCGTGGTCGCGATGGCCTGCCGCTACCCGGGCGGGGTGCGCTCGCCCGAGGACCTGTGGCGGGTGCTCGCCGACGGCGTCGACACCGTCGGCGAGCCGCCGAGGGACCGCGGCTGGGACCCGGTCCTGCGGGAGCGGGCGGGGGCCGGTGGCTTCCTGGACGACGCGGCCGGATTCGACGCCGCCTTCTTCGGGATCTCTCCCAGGGAGGCCGTGGCGATGGACCCGCAGCACCGGCAGCTGCTGGAGGTCTCCTGGGAGGCCCTGGAGCGCGCCGGGATCGTCCCGCGCTCGCTGCGGGGCAGCCGGACCGGGGTGTTCACCGGCGTGATCTACCAGGACTACGCGCCCGCGATCGACGACGTGCCCCCCGAGCTCGACGGGTACCTCATGACCGGCAACGCGGCGAGTGTGGCGTCCGGACGGGTGGCGTACACCCTGGGCTTGGAGGGGCCCGCGATCAGCGTCGACACCGCCTGCTCGTCCTCGCTCGTCGCGATCCACCTGGCCGCCGACTCGCTGCGCCGCTCCGAGTGCGACCTCGCGCTCGCCGGCGGGGTGACGGTGATGGCCACGCCCCGGGTCTTCGTGGAGTTCGCCCTCCAGGGCGGGCTCGCCGCGGACGGCCGCTGCAAGGCGTTCGCCGGCACGGCCGACGGCACCGGCTTCGGCGAGGGCGTGGGGGTGCTGGTGCTGGAGCGGCTCGGGGACGCCCTGCGCAACGGGCACCCCGTCCTGGCGGTGATCCGCGGTTCGGCGATCAACTCCGACGGGGCCAGCAACGGGCTCACCGCGCCGAGCGGGACGGCCCAGGAGAAGGTGATCGAGGCGGCGCTGCGCGGCGCGGGGCTGTCCCCGGCCGACGTGGACGCGGTCGAGGCGCACGGGACCGGCACCGCTCTCGGGGACCCGATCGAGGCGGGCGCCCTGATCGCGGCCTACGGCACCGCCGACCGCCGGTGGCCGCTGTGGCTCGGTTCGGTCAAGTCGAACCTGGGGCACACGCAGGCCGCGGCGGGGGTCGCCGGTGTGATCAAGATGGTGCAGGCGCTGCGGCACGGCGTGCTGCCGGCGACGCTGCACGTGGCGGACCGGTCCGCGCTGGTCGACTGGGACGGCGGCGGGGTGGAGCCGCTGGAGCGCTCCCGCCCCTGGCCGCGCGGCGACCGGCCGCGCCGGGCCGGAGTCTCCTCGTTCGGGATCAGCGGGACCAACGCGCACCTCCTCGTCGAGGAGGCCCCGGCCGTCGAAGCGGGAATCCCACCCTCCGAAGCGGGGTCGCCAGGATCCGGGACAGGGTCGCCGGGCCCCGGGGCGGTGGCGGGGAACGCGCCGGTGGCCGTCCCCTGGGTCCTGTCGGGGAAGACACCCGAGGCGGTGCGCGCGCAGGCCGCCCGGCTGCGTGACCTCCTGCGCTCCGCGCCGGAGGCCGATCCCGCCGCCGTGGCCCGCACCCTGGCGGGGCGGCGGTCGGAGTTCCGGTACCGGGCGGTGGCGCTCGGCTCCGGCGCCGCCGAACTCGCCCGCGAGCTGGACGCGCTCGCCGGACCGTCCAGCCCGATCGCCGCCGCGGGCCCGGCGCCGAAGGTGGCGTTCGTGTTCGGCGGCCAGGGCACCCAGCGGGCGCGGATGGGACGCGAGCTGTACGAACGGTTCCCGGTCTACGCCGAGGCGTTCGACGCCGCCTGCGCCGCGCTGGACCGGGCCAGGGAACTCCAGCGCGCCGAGGGCCCGCCCTTGGGCGAGGTGGTGTCCGCCCCGGCCGAGAGCCCGCTGGGAGGGCTGTTGCGACGCACCGAGTTCGCCCAGCCCGCGCTGTTCGCCACCCAGCTCGCGCTCTGCCGCCTCGCCGAACACCTGGGCCTGGTCGCCCACGCGCTGCTCGGCCACTCCATCGGCGAGCTCACCGCGGCGCACGTCGCCGGGGCGCTCTCCCTGGAGGAGGCCGCGCGCCTGGTCGTGGTCCGGGCGCTGGCGATGCAGGCGGCGCCGGAGGGCGGGGGCATGGTGTCGCTGCGGGCCGCCGAGGCGGAGGTGCGGGCCTCCCTGACCGACGTGGCCGACCTGGAAGGGCGGGTGTCGGTGGCCGCGGTCAACGGGCCGCGCTCGACCGTGGTCTCCGGCGACGCCGACGCGGTGCGGGAACTGGCCGCCCGGTGGCGCTCGCGGGGAGTGCGCACCAAGGCGCTCGCGGTCGGCCAGGCCTTCCACTCGCCGCACATGGACCCCGCGCTGCCCCGGCTGGTGGAGGCGGCGGCGGGACTGGCCGTCGGCGAACCCGCGACGATCCTGGTCTCCAACGCGACGGGCCGGGTGGTGACGAGGGACGAACTGGCCGCACCGGACTACTGGGCCGCGCAGGTGCGCGGCACGGTCCGCTTCCACGACGGCGTGCTCACCCTGCGGGGCCTCGGCGTCGACACCTTCGTCGAGATCGGGCCCGACACCACGACGACCGGCATGATCGCGGACTGCCTGGCCGGGGAGCGGGACGAGGTGTCGGCGATCCCGCTGGTGCGAGACCCCGCGGCGGAGGCCCGGTCCGTGCTGCGCGGCGTCGCGCAGGCGTACGCGCGCGGCGTGCGGGTCGACTGGGGGAGGGTGCTCGGCGAGGGACCGGCCGCCGACCCGGCCACCGTGCCGACCTACCCGTTCCGGCACGAGCGCTACTGGCTCGCCCCGCCGAGGGGGCACCGGCCGGATCGGCCGCCGTACGGGCTCCCGGTGGCGCCGTTCGAAGACGCCGAAGACGTCGGAGACCCCGGAGACGCCGTCGTCTCGCCGCTGCTCGGCCTGCCCGAGGGCGAGCGCCACGACCTCCTGGCGTCGCTGGTGCTGACGGCGGTGGCCGACGCGCTCGGGCACTCCCACGGCGCGATCGACCCGGCGGACGACCTCACCCAGATCGGCATCACCTCGTTCGGCGCGCTGGAGATCGCCGCCCGGCTCTCCCGGGAGATCGGCGTCGACGTGCGGGTGGGACTGGTGCTCGACCACGGCACCGCCCGCGAACTCGCGTTCCGGCTGGAGGAACTGCTCGTACCGGAGAACGCGCCGACACTCCTGGAGAAGCGATGACCACGAGAAGCGCCGAGGCGCGCGCGTGCCTGCGCTCGCTGCACCGCGAGGGGGTGCTCGCGGCGCGCTACGACGAGGTCGCGGCACTGCTGGCCGTGATGGACGAGGAGGACGCCGCCCGGTCGGCGCGGCTGCTGGACCGGGTCGACGTGGAGGCCGCCCGCCGGCACCACCCCGATCTCCCGTCCGCGGGCGTGACCATCACCGGGTACGGCACGCTCGGCGCGCTGCGCACCGCGCTCACCGGCGAGCTGGCCCGCCACGGGTACCTGCCCGACGTCCGGCTCGCGGACTTCGGCTCGTACGCGTTCGAGCTCGGCGATCCCGGCAGCGCGCTGTACGCCGGGCGGCCCGACGTGACCGTCTGCGTGCTCGACCACGCGGCCGTGTTCGACGAGGTCGGCGTGCCGTTCACGGTGGACGACGTGGAGCGCGTGCTGGAGGGGAAGCTGGCGCTGTGGCGGCGGCTGGCGGCGCGGTTCGGCGAGAGCGGGTCCGGCACGCTCGTGCTCAACACCGTCCCGCTGCCCCGGGTGTGGCAGGCGCAGCTGCTGGACTACCCGTCCAGGGCGCGGCTCGGCGCGGTCTGGCGGCGGGCCAACGCCGAGTTGCTGGCGTTCGGCGAGTCGGTGGACGCGGTCGTGGTGATGGACCTCGACCCGCTGCTGACGACGCCGGTCGAGCTGTCCGATCCGCGTTTCGAGGTCTACGCACGGGCGCACCTGTCGGACGCCCTGCTGGGCGCGTACGCGCGCGAGCTGGTCCACCTGGTGCGGGCCAGGACGGGCCGCGCCAGGAAGGTGCTGGCCGTCGACCTCGACCAGACGCTGTGGGGCGGTGTCCTGGGCGACGACGGGGTGGAGGGCATCGAGGTGGCCCACGG
Organism: Streptosporangium oxazolinicum; assembly: GCF_039537505.1. Lineage (NCBI taxonomy): Bacteria > Bacillati > Actinomycetota > Actinomycetes > Streptosporangiales > Streptosporangiaceae > Streptosporangium > Streptosporangium oxazolinicum. Next base: position 164,563 of record NZ_BAABAQ010000019.1, on the reverse strand, counting down.
CCGGTGGGGGGAGGCCTTCCGCCGGTTCCAGGGTGTGGTGGCGCAGCTGCAGTCGCAGGGCGTCCTGCTGGCCGCGGTGAGCAAGAACGACCGGGACACCGTGCTCGCCGCGCTGCGGGAGCACCCCGACATGGTGGTGCGCGAGGACGCCTTCGTCCGGATCCTCGCCAACTGGCAGCCGAAACCGGCCAACCTGCGCGTCCTGGTACGGGAGCTGAACCTCGGCGCCGACAGCGTCGTGTTCGCCGACGACAGCGTCCACGAGTGCGCCGCGGTCGCGGCGGAGCTGCCGGAGACCGCGGTGATCCACCTGGACGGCGACCCGGCGCTGCACGTGACCCGGCTGCTGGCCGACGGCTGGTTCACCACGACCGAGGTGACCACCGAGGACCGCGTCCGGACGCGGCGCTACCACGAGGAGGCGGCGCGCTCGGAGTTCCTGTCCGCGGCGGGGTCGGCCGAGGAGTTCCTGGCCGGGCTGGGGGTGTCGGTACGGCTGGCGCCCGCGACCGGCGCCGACGTCGCGCGGCTGTCGCAGATCACCCTGCGCACCAACCAGTTCAACCTCACCACGGAACGCCTGTCCCCGGAGGCGGTGCGTGAGCGGGCGGAGCGGCCCGGCTCGCGGGTGCTGACGCTGTCGGCGGCCGACCGGTTCGGGAGCAACGGGATCGTCGGAGCGGTCTTCCTGCGGGCGCTGCCGGACGGGTTGCTCATCGAGAACCTCCTGCTGAGCTGCCGGGTGTTCGCCCGGGGGATCGAGCAGGCGTGCCTGGCCGCGGTGCTCGGCCAGGCACGCGCCGCGGGCTTTCCCTCGGTGCGCGGTCACTACGTGGCGAGCGCGAAGAACGCCAAGGTGGCGGACTTCTACCCGCACTACGGGTTCGCCGTGACGGAGACGACGCCGAGGCGGTCGCGGTACGAGCACGACCTCGGCGAGATCGTCGGCGTGCCGGGCCATCTCACGCTGGAGGTCGCGGGCCGGGTGGTGCCGGCCCCGGCCGAGCCCGGCGGAGGCGGCGGAGACGCGGAATCGGCGTCGGCGTTGACAAGCTGAGGCGTCCTCGATTTAACTTGCGGACATAACGTGAGGAAGCCTCCGCATGTGCGCGAAAAGGATGAAGGAGAGGGCATTGCCTGACGGAATCACGGTCTCGGTGCACGACACCGCGCCGGTCTGGCGCGGCGACACGGCGGGTGACGCGCTGCGCCGTTCGATCGACCTGGCCAAGGCCGTGGAGGCATTCGGTTACCGGCGCTACTGGGTGGCCGAACACCACAACACCCCGGCACTGGCGGCGTCGAGCCCGGCGGTGCTCGCCGGGCCCATCCTGGAGGCGACCTCCAGCATCCGGGTCGGCTCGGGCGCGGTGCTGCTGCCGAACCACTCGCCCCTGGTGGTCGCCGAGCAGTTCGGTGTCCTGGCCGGTCTCTACCCCGGCCGGGTCGACCTGGGACTCGGGCGCGCCCCGGGCGGCGCGGGCGAGGTCACGGCCCGCGTCGCCGACCCGCGCCGGCTCGACTTCGGCGACGCGTTGAACGAGCTGCGCGAGTACTTCACCGGAGGCAGTGGCGGCGTGCGGGCGATCCCGGAGCCCGCGATCCCGCCGGAGCTGTGGATGGTGGGCTCCAGCGTCGGCAGCGCCGCCTACGCGGGCCGGGCGGGCCTGCCCTACGTCTACGCGCACGCGATCGTGGGGGGCGGCGCCCCCGAGGCGCTCGACGCCTACCGCAGGGCCTTCCGGCCCTCGCCGCAACTGCCCGAGCCGCACGCGTGCGTGGCGGTGATCGTCGTCGCCGCCGACACCGACGAGCGGGCGTACCGGCTGGCCTCCTCCTTCGTGTACGGCCAGATCCTGATGCGCACCGTGGACCCGGCCACCGTGCTCCCCACCGAGGAGGAGACGGCCGCGCACCCGTTCACCCCGCAGGAGGAGCGCTTCCTGCGCGAGCGGATCGACCCGCAGTTCGTCGGCTCCCCGGACCGGATCACCCCCCGCCTGGCAGGGCTGCTGCGGCAGACCCGCGCCGACGAGCTGTTCGTGCTCACCCAGGTGCCCGACCACGCCGCCCGGATCCGCTCGTACGAGCTGCTCGCCAAGATCGTCTCATCCCTGTAGCAGCGCACGAGCCGGTGTCCTCGACCGTCCTCTCCTCGCCTGTCCTCACCCCGCGTTCAGTCCGGCTTTAGAACCGCCGAGCACTGTGTGTCCAGCCGGAGAACCACCTCCGGCGTGAGCCGACGTCTGAGCGATGAGGATGAGGATGGGTGCTGCTACGAGGTCCCGGTCACGCAAGCCTGCCACCACGGCAGGGGCCGCCGCGTTGATGCTGGCACTGGCCACCGCATGCTCCGCCGGCGCGGACGGCGCGGACGGCGCCACGGCGGGGGGCGCGAGCGCCACCGGGGAACCCAGGAGCGGCGGCACGCTGCGCCTGGCCGTCGAGAAGGAACCGGAGTGCCTGGACCCGCACCAGAGCCCCACCGAGTCCGCTCGGGCGCTCACCCGGCCGATCGTGGACTCGCTGGTCTACCAGGACGTCCAGGGGAGCATCCGTCCCTGGCTCGCCACGAGCTGGAAGGTCTCGCCGGACCGGCTCGCCTACACCTTCGAGCTCCGCCAGGGCGTGACGTTCACCGACGGGGAGAGATTCGACGCCCAGGCGGTCGTCGACAACCTCGACCACGTGGTGGCCCCGGAGACGAAGTCGCTGCTCGCCGGCAGCCTGCTCGCGGCCTACCGGTCGGCCAAGGCCGTCGGCCCCTCCACGGTCGAGGTCAGGCTCAAGCGGCCCGACTCGGGACTCCTCGGCGCGCTGGCCCTGCCCAACCTGGGCATCCAGTCCCCCCGCACGCTCAAGGGCTCCCCCTCCGCGCTCTGCGCGAAGATCGTCGGAACCGGCCCGTTCCGCAGTGACACGGGGTTCGTGCCGCAGAAGGGCATCGACTACGTCAAGAACCCCTCCTACGACTGGGGGCCGGAGGGGCGCCAGGGCCCGGCGCGGCTGGACCGGATCGAGGTCAAGGTCGTGCCGGACAACGCGGCCCGGCTGGGCGCGCTCACCAGCGGCCAGGTCGACGCGGTCACCGCGCTGTCGCCGACGAGCCTCAACACCGTCAAGGACCAGCCCGGATTCACCCTGCACTCGACGCCCTACCCCGGCGTCAACTACAGCTACTGGCCGAACACCGCGAACGGCCCGCTCAGCGACGTGAACGTGCGCAAGGCGCTGCGTGCCGGCATCGACTGGGGACAGATCGTACGGAACGTCTACTTCGGGGTGTACAAGGGAGCCCAGGGCGTGCTCTCGGCCAGCACACCCGGCTACGACGGCTCGCTGGCCCAGGCGTACGCCCACGACCCGGCCGGTGCGGCGCGGCTGCTCGACCAGGCCGGCTGGACCGGGCGCGACGAGGCCGGATACCGGACGAAGGACGGCAAGCGGCTCACCCTGCGCCACATGTGGTCCGACGGATCCGTGGCCAACCTCGCCACGCAGATCCAGTCCGCGGCCAAGCAGCTCGGCGTCGAACTCGTCGAGGAGAACCTCGACGGCGGGACCTTCGTCAAGCGCCTGCTCGACGGCGACTACGAACTGATCGACACCAGCTTCACCGCCCCCGGCCCGGACGTGCTGCGCGTGCTGTTCGGCGCGGACAACATCCCCACGCCCGAGCGCGGCATCAGCAACAACATGGCACGCTACGACAACCCGGAGGTCGAGGCCGGTTTCCGGCGCGCGCTCGACGCCGAGGACCAGGCCGGGCAGCACCGCGCCTACGCCGAGGTGCAGAAGCGCGTCACCGAGGACGCCGCGGTCCTGCCCGTCTACTCACCCCTGTCCACGGTGACCGTACGCGACGGCGTCCGGGAGATCGGCTTCAACGCCGACGGCACGCCCGACCTGTACGGCGCATGGCTGGCGTCCTGAGGGCGCCCGTGGCCGAGGCGGCGGCCGTGGACCCTCCTCCACGCCGCCGCACCGGCCCGGCGCGCCTCGTACTGGTACGGGTGGCCGCCTCGGCCGCCGTACTGTGGGGAGCCGTCACGGCGACGTTCCTGCTGCTGCGGGTGATGCCGGGCGGCACCGCCGACGTGCTGCTCGCCAGGTCCGCGGTGACCCCGGAGGTACGCGCCCGGATCATCGCCGACTACCGGCTCGACGACCCGCTCGCGGCGCAGTACCTGGCCTACCTCGGCAGGATCGCGCGGGGGGAGTTCGGCGAGTCGTACGTGCTGCGCAGGCCGGTGTGGGACGCGATCGGATCCCAGCTCCCGCACACCCTGCTGCTGGTCCTGGCGACCCTGCTGGTCACGCTGGTCGCCTCCGTCCTGCTCGCGGTGGTGAGCGCGAACCGCCGACGGTGGGTGCGGTCGTCGTTCTCCGCGGCCGAGTCGCTGGTGGTGGCGCTGCCGCCCTTCTGGCTCGGGCTGCTGCTGCTCACGGTGTTCTCCTTCACCCTGCACTGGTTCCCGGCCATCGGGTCCTCCTCCCCGTCCGGCCTCGTGCTGCCGACCGCCGCGCTGGCCGCCGGGCCGGTCGCGGTGATGACGGGGGTACTGCGGGACGGGCTGCTGCGCGCGCTGGAGGAGCCGTTCGTGGTGACCGCCCGCACGCGGGGCATCGGCGAGCTCGCGCTGCGCCTGCGGCACGTGCTGCGGCACGCGCTGCTGCCCGCCACCACGCTCCTGGGCTGGATCGCCGGCTCGCTCATCGGAGGCGCGGTGATCATCGAGATCGTCTTCTCCCGGCAGGGGATCGGCCGGCTGATGCTGTTCGCGGTGGAGAACAAGGACATGCCGGTGGTGATCGCGATCGTGCTGCTCACCGCCGTCGTGTTCGTGCTGGTCAACATCGTGGTCGACATCCTCGTCTGGATGATCGACCCCAGGACGCGAGAGACGGGGGGTTAGCCATGGCCAAGGGTTTCTGGCCTGCGGCGATCGTGCTGGCGCTACTGGCCGTGATGGCGCTCTTCCCGTCGCTGTTCACCGGGACGGATCCCGACACGGCGGACCTGAACGCGACGCTGCGGCCGCCCAGCGGCGCGCACTGGCTCGGCACCGACCAGAACGGCCGGGACCTGTACGCCAGGATCGTGCACGGAGCCGGCCCCTCCCTGCTGATAGGCGCCGGAGCGGTCGGGCTGGCGCTGGCCGGGGGCGTCCTGATCGGGGTCGCCGCCGCGCAACTCGGCCGGGCCATGGACCAGGTGCTCAGCAGGTCGCTCGACGTGATCCTCTCCGTCCCCGGCCTGCTGCTGGTGTTCCTGGTCGTCGCGGTCCTGGGACCCGGCGGCGGCCCGGCCAGCGTCGGCCTGGCGGTGATCTCCCTGCCGGGCTTCGCCCGGGTGACACGCGCGGAGGTGATCAGGCTGCGCGGAGCGCACTACGTCGAGGCGGCCCACGGGTTCGGCTGGTCGCGCGCCCAGGTGGTCCTGCGGCACATCCTGCCCAACGCTCTCGGCCCGGTCATGGTGCTGGCGACGGTGACCCTGGGAGCGATGATCGTGGCGGGCTCCTCGCTGAGCTTCGTGGGTCTCGGCCCCCAGCCGCCGACCGCGGAGTGGGGCGCGATGCTCGCCGACAGCCAGGAGTTCCTCGCGATCGCCTGGTGGCCGGCGGCGTTCCCCGGGGTCGCCATCACCGTCGCGGTCCTGGCCATCACCGTCGTCGGCGGGCACCTGCAGCGGCGGATCGAACGGGGACGGACATGAGCCCGGCCTCCGAGGACGCGACGGAGAAAGCGGAGACGGCGGAGACGGTGGATCGAGCGGAGGCGGTGGGTCGAGCGGAGACGGACACGAGCCCGGCGCCCGGGGACCCGGGGGAACTGCTCTCCGTCCGGGACCTCACCGTCGGCTTCGCGACGGGCCGAGGGCACGTCGACGCGGTGCGGGGCGTGTCCTTCCGGATCGGCCGCGGGCAGGTGGTGGCGATCGTCGGCGAGTCCGGCTCCGGCAAGAGCGTCACGGCGCGCAGCCTGGTGGGACTGGCCGGAGACGGTGCCGACGTGCGGGCCGGGGAACTCGTTTTCGACGGGCTCGACCTGCGCCGGGTACGGGGCCGCCGCTGGCGCGCGCTGCGCGGGCGGCGCATCGGCTTCGTGCTGCAGGACGCCCTGGGCTCCCTCGACCCGCTGCGCCGCGTCGGCACCGAGGTGGCCGAGCCCCTGCGCGAGCACCGGATCGTGCCCGCGGGACAGATCGGCGACGAGGTCGTACGGCTGCTCGGCTCGGTGGGCGTCCCCCTGCCCGCGAGCCGGGCCCGCCAGTACTCGCACGAGATGTCGGGCGGGCTGCGGCAACGCGCCCTGATCGCCTCGGCCCTCGCCGCGCGGCCCGACCTGCTGATCGCCGACGAGCCGACGACGGCGCTGGACGCGACGGTGCAGCGGCAGGTGCTCCGGTTGCTGCGCGAGCGGGCGGGCGAGGGCACGGCGATCCTGCTCATCAGCCACGACCTCGGCGTCGTCACGGAGATCGCTGACCACGTGTACGTGATGAAGGACGGGCGGTTCGTCGAGGACGGCCCGGCACGGCAGGTGCTCCAGGCGCCGTCCCACCCCTACACCAGGACGCTGGTCGCCGCCGCGCTCGGGCAGGGACGCGGGCCCGCGCGGGGCACGGGCACCGCGCCCGCCGGACCGGACCCGGCCCCGGACCCCGGCCCCGGACGAGTGGTGCTGCGCGCCGACGGGCTGGTCAAGCGGTACAAACTGCCGGGCAGGGGCGCGTTCACCGCGGTGGACGAGGTGTCGGTCGAGGTACGGGCCGGTGAGACGCTCGGGATCGTCGGCGAGTCGGGGTCGGGGAAGACGACCGTGGGCCGGCTGCTGCTGGGACTGGCCGCGCCGGACGCCGGACGCGTCGAGGTGAACGGGCGGACCTGGACCGAGCTGCGCGGCCCCGAGCGGCGGACGGCCCGCCGCCGGATTCAGATGATCTACCAGCATCCGCTCGCCTCCTTCGATCCCCGCTACACCGCGCGACGGCTGCTGGAGGAGCCGCTGCGCGCCGAGCGCGCCCCCGGCGCCGAACGCGCGCGGCGGGTGGCGGAACTGCTGGGGCACGTCGGCCTCGACGAGGGGGTGCTCGACCGGCGGGCACGGGAGCTGTCCGGAGGCCAGCGGCAGCGCCTCGCCATCGCGCGGGCGCTCGCCCCGCGACCGGACGTCATCATCTGCGACGAACCGGTCTCGGCCCTGGACGCGGTGATCCAGGCGCAGGTCCTCGACGTCCTGGCCGACGTTCAGGAAAGGCTCGGCGTGGCCTACGTATTCATTTCCCACGACCTGGGCGTCGTCCGCCGGATCAGTCACGAAGTGGTGGTGATGAAAGACGGGAAAGTGGTCGAGTCCGGCGACACGAGAAAGGTATTCGAAGCCCCGGCGCACCAATACACAAAGACCCTTCTGGACGCGGTTCCCCAGCTCTATCGGGCGGGCCCGGCCGACGCACAAGCAATTCTTAACCCGCACTGAACCGGCCTTGCCCCATATTTCATTCCTGCCTAATGTCGTTGTCGTCGCACGGCAATGGCGCCGTTCCTTTCTTGTCTGGCCGAAGGATGGAAATGACGGAAGCTCCGCCGTACCCGCAGAAACGCACATGTCCCTACGAGCCGCCGCCCGGATACCAGGAGATCGGCGAGCGGGGGCCGGTGCTCAAGGTGACGCTCTTCGACGGCCGCGAGGCGTGGATGGTGACGGGGTACCGGGAGTCGCGGGAGATCCTGACCAACCCGAACCTGTCCTCGCAACGCACCCACCCCGGGTTCCCCATCGTCGCGCCCCGGTTCCGCTCGCAGATCGCCCGCACCCTGGCGCTCATCGCGATGGACCCGCCCGTCCACGACACCTACCGGCGCTACCTCAACCCGCACTTCAGCCTCAAGACGGTCCGAGGGATGCGCCCCCAGCTGGAGGAGATCGTGTCCGGGTACATCGACGCGATCGTCGACCACGGCCCTCCCGCCGACCTGGTGCCGATGCTCGCGGTGCCCCTCCCGTCCCTGGTGATCTGCCGGCACCTCGGCGTCCCGTACGAGGACCACGACTTCTTCCAGGACGCCAGCGGCAAGGTGATGCTGGGCACCGAGGAGGAGTCGGCGACGGCGGCCCAGGACCTGGTCGACTACATCGACCGGCTGGTGGCCGCGCAGATCAAGGACCCCACCGACGGCCTGCTCGGCACGCTGGTGCGGGAGCGGGTCATCCCCGGCGACGTCGGACACGACGAACTCGTCTCGATCGCGCTGGTGCTCCTGATCGCCGCCCACGAGACGACCTCCTCCTCCCTCGCCCTGGGCATCATCACGCTGCTGGAGCACCCGGACCAGCTGGCGCGGGTGCGGGAGGACCCCGCCCGCCTGCCCGGCGCGATCGAGGAACTCCTGCGCTACATCGCGACCACGGACCTCGTCGCGACCCGCGTCGCGAAGGGGGACATCGAGATCGCCGGTCACCTCATCCGGGAGGGGGAGGGGGTGCTCGTCTCGGGCACGCTGGCCAACCGGGACGACCAGGTGCACCTGCGGGCCCACGAGTTCGACGTCCTGCGCGAGGACACCCATCACCTCACCTTCGGGTTCGGCATCCACCAGTGCCTCGGCCAGAACCTGGCCCGGCTCGAACTGGAGATCGCCCTGCACCAGCTGCTGACCCGGATCCCGGGGCTACGGCTCGCCGTGCCCGTGGACGAGCTGCCCATCCTCGGCGCGGGCACCGTGCAGCGGGTGCTGCAACTGCCGGTCGAGTGGTGACGCCGGATGTGGGTGCGGGCGGATCGGGAGCGCTGCATCAGCGGCGGACGCTGCATGGCCACCACCTCCGACGTCTTCGACCAGGACGATGACGGCCTGGTCGTCGTGCTCACCCCGTCGCCCGCGCCGGAGGAGGAGGCACGGGTCCGCAGGGCCGCCTTCCTCTGCCCGGCACAGGCCATCCGGATCAGCGAGAGACCACCGGAGGGCTGACCTTCCCACAGGTCCGGACCGGCCTTCTACGAAGGCCGTCCGGAGAAAGCAGAGAAAGAGAACATGACGCACTCGACGCACTCGTCGCGGGAGGCCGTGCGGCTTCCCTCGTTGACCGGGATGAGATTCGTGGCGGCGTTCCTGGTGTTCGTGTGCCACGCCTGCGTCCTGGGTTTCTTCCACCAGGAGACCGCCGCCTCCCTGCAGACCTTCGCCTTCGCCTCGGGCTGGCTCGGTGTGGAGTTCTTCTTCGTGCTGAGCGGGTTCGTGCTGACCTGGTCGGCGCGGGAGGGGCAGTCCAGGACGGGCTTCTGGCGCCGGCGCCTGGTCAAGGTCTACCCGGTCCACGTGGTGACCTGGCTGGCCGCGCTCGGCCTGGCCGTGTGGGCGGGCCAGGCCGTGGACCTGCCCAAACTGCTGCCGAGCCTGTTCCTCGTGCACACCTGGCTCCCCCAGATGGACGTGGTCATCACGATCAACGTCGTCACCTGGTCCCTCGCCTGCGACCTGCTCTTCTACCTGGCCTTCCCCTTCCTGCACGCGCTCGTCCGCAGGATCCCCGTCCGGCGGCTGTGGTGGGCGGCCGGCGCCGTCGCCGCCGTGATCGCGCTGCTGCCCGCCGTCGCCCTCCTCGTCCTGCCCGGGACGCCCCAGCTGCCCGGCCAGGACATGTCCTTCGTGCAGAACTGGTTCCTGGTCTCCTTCCCGCCGATCCGGGCGCTGGACTTCGTCCTCGGCATCATCATGGCCCGCATCGTGCTGACGGGCCGGTGGATCCCGCTGGGCGTGGGCCGGGCGCTCCTGGTCCTGGCGGCCGGATTCGCCCTGCAGGCGTACCTGTGGCCGAGCGTCTACGGGCTCACCGCGACGATCGCCCTGCCGCTGGCCCTGCTGATCGCGGCCGTGGCCGTCGCGGACGAGCGGGGCGCGCCAACGCCGTTCCGCAGCCGGACCCTGCAGTGGCTGGGCGGGATCTCGTACGCGTCGTACCTGACGCACTTCCTGGTCCTGCAGTTCGGGCACATCGCGATCGGCGCCGGCCGGACATGGGACGCGCCGGCCGCCCTCGGTGTCATCACGGTCCTGTTCGGGATCACGACGGTGGTGGCGTGGGCGCTGAACCGCCTCGTCGAGGAACCCGCCATGCGCGCGTGGGCCCGCCCCCGCCCCCATCCCCGGCCGGTCACCGGCGCGCTCCAGCCGGACCCCCCTTCCCCCTCCCCGGAACCGGCGAGCTGACGATCCCCTCCCGCCCCCACGGAGACGAGCGCAAACGAGACGACAGGAGGTACCACATCGTGACCACTCCCATCCCGGCCGAGGACGAGCGGCTCTTCGCCTACCCCCAGGACCGGAGCTGTCCCTGGCAGCCGTCCCCCGGCTACCGGGAACTGGGGGAGGGGGGACCACTGCACCGGGTAGGACTGTGGGACGGAAAGTCCATCTGGATGGTGACCGGGCACGCGCAGGCACGGCGGCTGCTCGCCGACCCGCGCATGTCGGCCGACCGTTCCCGCGACGACTTCCCCGCGGTCCTGCCCCGGCTGGACGCCCCCATCTTCAAACCCATCGCGATCATCGGGTTCGACCCGCCCGTGCACGACATCCACCGCCGCCTGCTCGCCCCCGACTTCAGTCTCAAGCAGGTACGCGCCCTGCGCGGGAGCGTCGAGGAACTCGCCGGGAGGCTGGTGGACGACATACTCCGCAAGGGGCCGCCCGCGGAGTTGATCGAGGACTACGCGCTGCCGATCCCGTCCATGGTGATCTCGGAGCTGCTCGGCGTGCCGTACGACGACCACGCGTTCTTCGAGGCGATGACGGTGGGGCTGCTGCAGGCCAAGAGCGCGCGGGACGCCGAGGCGGCCGGTCAGGCGCTCTGGGACTACCTGGACAAGCTGATCACCGTGAAGGAACGCGAGCCCGGCGGGGAGGGGGTGCTGAGCCGGCTGGTGGGCCAGGTCGACGAGGACGGCGACCTGACCCGGGAGGACCTGGTGCGCATCGCGCTGGCGCTGCTGATCGGAGGGCACGACACGACGTCCCAGATGATCGCGCTCGGGGTGGTCACCCTGCTGGAGCACCCGGACCAGCTGGCGGCGCTGCGCGCCGACCCGGGCGTGCTGCCCGCCGCGGTGGACGAGTTGCTGCGCATGGTGTCGGTGACGGATGTCTCGGGGGTGCGGGTGGCGACCGAGGACATCGAGATCGACGGACATGTCATCCGGGCCGGTGAGGGAGTCCTGGTGTCCTCCTCGATGACCAACCGCGACCCCGAGGCCTTCCCCGACCCGTACCGGTTCGACGTCCGTCGCGCCGGCGGGCACAACGTCGCCTCCGGCCGCCATCACCTCACGTTCGGGTTCGGCATCCACCAGTGCCTCGGCCAGAACCTGGCGCGGATGGAACTGGAGGTGGCGTTCGCCGTCCTTTTCGACCGGATCCCGGAGCTGCGGCTCGCCGTGCCGCTGGACAGGCTGCCCACGCGCAGCGGAGGCACGATGCAAGGTGTCCACACCCTGCCCGTCGAGTGGTGAGAGGAGACACGATGAAGGTGACCGCCGACCGGCGTCGCTGCATGGCCGCCGGCCACTGCGCGATCAGCGCGCCCACGGTGTTCGACCACGGCGAGGACGGCCTGGTCGTCGTCCTCGACGCGGATCCGGGCGAGGACGCCCGCGAGGCCGTGGAGACGGCCGAGGACCTCTGCCCGTCCCGCGCGATCGCCGTCGCGCCCGCGGTCACCGAGCGGGTACCGAGCGGGTGACCGCGGGCTCGGCACGAGCCTGGCGCGGTTCACAAAAGCCCAAAGGCTCAAAAGCTCAAAAGGGGCAAAAGCCTAAAGGCTCGAAGGGCCGGTGGAACGCGACGCCGCGTTCCACCGGCCCTTCGACCGACCTGCCCTTTGCCTCCCGGCCGCCCCCCGGCTGCCCCGTCGGCCGCCTCAGCGGTCGACGAACCGCATGCTCTGCTCGTTCCAGCGCTCCCCGTACACCTCCTCCGGGGGCACGGCCGCCTCCACGGCGGCCAGGTCGGCCGGGGTGAGGCTCAGGAAGGCGGCGTCGATGTTCTCCTCCAGGTGAGCGCGGCGCCTCGTTCCCGGGATGGGGATCACGTCCGGACCCCGGTGGTGCAACCACGCCAGCGCCAGTTGCGCCGCGGTGATCCGCAGCTCGCGGGCGAGCTCGGCGAGACGGTCGGCGAGGGCGAGGTTGCGCGGCAGGTTGTCCGGGGCGAACCTGGGCAGCCCGAAACGCCGGAAGTCGCCCTCCTCCAGCTGCTCCGGGGAACGGATGGCGCCGCTGAGGAAGCCCCGGCCCAGCGGGGAGTACGGCACCAGCGCGATGCCCAGTTCCCGGCACGTCGCGACGATCCGGTGCTCGATGTCCCGCGACCACAGTGACCATTCGGTCTGCAGCGCGGCGATCGGGGCCACCGCGTGGGCGCGGCGGAGGGTGTCGGGTCCGGCCTCGCACAACCCGATCTCACGGATCTTCCCGGCGGCGGCCAGCTCGGCCATCGCGCCGACGGTCTCCTCGACGCCGACCTCGGTGTCGACGCGCGTGAGGTAGAACAGGTCGATGTGGTCGACGCCGAGCCGCCGCAGCGAGGCCTCGCAGCTCCGCCGGACGTAACCGGCGTCCCCCCGGACGGCGGCGCCGACGCCGGGGCCGGGGCGCACCACGCCGAACTTGGTCGCCACGACCGCCGTCTCCCGCCGTCCGGCGACGGCCTTGCCGACCAGTTCCTCGCCGGCGCCGTGGCCGTAGACGTCGGCGGTGTCCAGCAGCGTCGCCCCGAGGTCGAGGGCGCGCCGGATGGTCGCGATCGACTCGCTCTCCACCGTGGCGCCGTAGAACTCCGACATGCCGAGGCAGCCGAGGCCCTGCGTGCCCACGGTCAGGGAGCCGATCCTGCGCGTGGGGAGTCGTGTCAGGGTCATCTGCGCTCTCCGTCCCGTTATCGGAGGTAGACGACGATCGACGACTCGTAGGTGTCGTGGGCGTCCTTGACCAGTGGCCGGAACTGGCGGAACCCGATGGCGCCGCGCAACGGTCCCTCGACGACGACCGCGGGGAAGGTGGCGGCCTCACCGGCGGTGAGCCGGGCGTCGTCGACCAGGCCGCCGGACCGGATGACGTTGCCGTCGCGCAGCCGGATCTCCTCCCCGAAGTAGGCGATGAAGTGCCCGTCGTGCTCCTGTTTGTAGAGCATGCGGCCCGCCCCGCTGGTGTGGCCGAGCGGTTCGCCGTCCGGGCCGAATATCTCAAGCCGCACGGTGGCGAAATCCTTCTCGGTGGGGGTCGTCCCGGTGGGGTCGGGATTGCTGGACTGGTACTCGACGACCTTCTCGGTGAGGTCGCGCAGGATCAGCGACCGGCCCGGCCTGCCGAGGGCGCCGACCCGTTCCGACGTGGTTTCCGGCGGGGCCGCGACGTACGGCAGTGCCCAGGAGCTCACCGTGTCGAGCACCGGTGAGATCCGAGCGGACAGCACGCGGAAATCCATGATCGCCTCCTGGGCGGCATCCCGAGCCGCCGTCCGGATCGCGGAGGCTCGCAGGAACCGACATTAGGAAGAACAGCTCAAGTGGTTCTAAAAGCGTGCGGCGTAGTCGTGGCCGGCCGCTTTTCGCCGGGTGGCCAGGGCGAGTTCCATCCGGGAGCTCACCCCGGTCTTCCGGTAGATCCGGGTCAGGTGGACGTCGACGGTCCGCATGCTGATGGTGAGCCGGTCGGCGATCTCGCGGCGCTTCATGCCCGTGCAGATGAGCAGTGCGATCTCACGCTCGCGGTGCGTGAGCCGGCCGAACATCTCCACGGGCCCGGCCTCCGGTTCGAGCTCCGCGGGAACCGGCACGGTCACCTGCCTGCCGAGCCAGTCGAGCATGGTCACCGCCCCCGACCGGTGGGCCATCTCGGCGGCGAGCCTCGCCGTGCGGGACGACCGGTCGGCGTGGCCCAGCTCGCCGAGCACGCGTGCCGCCTGCCCCAGCGCGTAGCACTGCTCGATGCCCATTCCCACCGACGCGAAGCGGTCGGCCGCGTCGTGATAGCACTGCGCCGCCTCGGCGAGCGAACCCCGCACGCGGCACAGGTGCCCCCGGGTGAGGTCGGCGTAGGCGAGGTTGTGCGGCATCGGAACGGCGCGGGCGTGTTCCTGGCTTCTGCGCACCCAGCCGTCCAGGGGCATTCCGGCGTCCATCCCGGCGGCGCACAGCATCTCCCAGACGGTGTTGCGGTAGGCTACGGGGACGGTCCGCAGGTCGGCTCCCTTGCCCTCGTTGAGCAGGAGGGCGACGCAGTGCGTGGGGTCGCCGTCGAGCCACGCGCACCTGGCGAGGGTGAGCGCGGCGATCGAGGCGCTTCCGTTGACGTTGGCCTGCGACGGCGACTGCCGGGCCAGTGCCTGTTGCGCGAGGGACCTGGCCCTCCCGCTGCCCACCGGCTGCATCCAGACCTCGGCCGCGGATTTGAGCGCGACCGCCTGGGTGTGCCGGAGGGAGTTGTCCGGACCGGACTCGATGATGGCGGCGTTGGCGGCCTCGCGTGCCTGTTCGAGCTGCCCGAGGTGGCGCTCGGACTCGCTCAGCAGGACCAGCAGCGCCGGGAGCAGGAAGATCCGCTGGCAGTGACGGGCGACGTCGACGCCCCGCCGTACCTGCCGCTGGGCGTCCACGTAGTGGCCCAGGTAGAGGTGGGCGAGGACGACCACGAACAGGCTCTCCAGGTGATGCGCCACCAGGCGCTCCGGGGCGCGGTCCAGCATCTCGCCCGCGGCGGTCGCGTCGGCCAGCGCCCGCTCCACCTCGCCGGAGAAGGTCGCCTCCAGCGCCCGGAGGCCGAGCAGGCCGGCGGCGGTGAGATCGTCGCGGCCGGTGCGGGCCGCCTGGAGGGCCTGCTCGGTCTCGGCCCTCCCCGGGATCCGGCCGAGCATGGTCGTACGGAAGCCCCGCGCGAACACCAGGCGCGGCCAGACCGGCGAGTGTCGCAGGTCCGGCCGGGCGAGATACTCGTTGAGCAGGCCGAGGGTCTGCACGTCCTGGCTGAGCACGGCCTCGACCATCGACACGGAGGCGACCTGCCCGGCCAGCACGAGCGGGTCCACCGAGCCGCCGGACTCGTGCACCAGGAAGAGCAGGTCCCGGCTCTCGGTCATCCGCCCGATCCGCGCGAACGCGGTGCTCAGCGCCAGCCGGGCGCGCATCCCGATCTCGCTGGAGACGGGTGCCTCGGCGATCACCGGTGTGAGCCAGGAGACGCACTCGGCGACGTCGGTCTCCATCATCTCGTAGGACGCGTCCACGATCCGCGTCAGCTCGCTCGCGCGGACCCGTGACAGCGAGCTGACCAGGTGGAAGCCGAGCTGCGTGCCGACCTGGCCGCGGGCGGAGAGCAGGCGCAGGGCGCGCTGGTGGGCGCGGGTGGCCCAGTAGGGGTCGATCGTCCTGCGCAGCAGCGTGCCGAAGACCTCGTCCCGGACGGAGAACAGCGCGCCGACCGGCTCGACCCGCACCAGGTCGCGCCGGACCAGTCCGCGTACGGCGGCCGAGACCACCAGCCCGTCCAGTTCGGCGACCTCGGCGAGCAGCTCGACGTCGAACCGCGAGCGCAGGATCGCCGCGGCGTTCAGCACGTAGCGCTCGTTCAGCGTGAGGCCCCGGACCTCGGTGAGCACGGTGAACTCGAACGGGGCGACGGCGGTGTCACTTCCGGACCGCGCGCTGTGGTCGAGGGACTGCAGGGCGCGCAGGTTGAACGGGTTGCCGCGGCTGCGACGGCGGAGATCGTACGGAGGGGGGACGGGCGTCATGGCGAGCATCTGCTCGTCGCTGAGCGGTTCCAGCTCGATGCGCGAAGTGCGGCCGAAGGCCGCGCTGAGGGAGACGGCCTCGGTGAGCGCCTCGGGCGTCTGCCGGGGGCGCAGCGACACGACCACGTCCACCAGCGGCGGGGAGGCGCCCTCGGCGATCCCGGCCAGCTCGTGAATGGTCCGCTCGTCGGCGAGGTGGGCGTCCTCGATCACCACCAGCTCGCGGTCCGGCTGCCGCCGGTGCCGTGACAGGCCGGTGATCCCCGGTGACTCCCGGTGGCGCTCGGAGGACAACCGGGCCCGGCGCAGCATCTTCCTGACGGTGTTCATCGTGCCCTCCCGGTCGCCGCGCGAGCAGCGGTAGACGGCGGCGGGCAGCACGGTCCACTGCCGGTCCCGCACGAGCGCGGACAGCAGGTGCGTCTTGCCGGCCCCCGGTTCGCCGACCACGGCGATGAGACGCCCTTCGCTTCCGGGCTGCCAGGTCAGGTGCTGCAGTCTGTCCAGTTCGGCGGTGCGTACCACGGCGACCGGCGCGGCGTCGGAGAGGCTCTCTTCGTACGAACTCATGTCTGTGAAGACCCCAGGCGTTCGTGAAGGAAAAACGACGGGTGGCCCTGATCGCGCTCCCTTGGGCGTACGGGCCGGCGTTTCCGGTGGTGACGGGCCGCGGGGGTCGGGTGCTGGCCCCCCGGTCCGGCGCTGACGAAAACCACTATAAGCCTACCTAATTAGTTGGTTTTTATCATCACCCGTCGATGGAGGACCGCACGGTGAGCCGGATCGCCTGCCGGTGGGGGACGGCGGGCGGGCCGGTCCGGCCCGTTCAGGGTTCCCGATCGCGCGTGGTGATCCCCTCCAGGACGAGGCGGAGGAAGCGGGGGCTGCCGTCCCTGCCGGACGAGGACGGCAGGGACTGCTCGCGCACCCAGGCGGCGCCGCTGAGGAGGTCGAACAGCTCGTCGGGGGTGAGGTCGGCGCGTACCAGGCCGGCGGCCTGCGCGGCGCGAAGCAGGTCCGCGCCGCCGTGGTGCATCGCGCTGCACATGGCGTGCGAGGGGGTCCCCTCGTCGTACATGCTCTGCGCGAGGATGCCGACCAGTCCGCGGAAGGTGCTGAAGTGCCGTACGGCCTGCTCCATCCACTCCGACAGCGCCCGCAGCGGGTCGGGGGAGGAGGCCAGCCGCTCGGCGTGGGTGACGAGGTCGGCCAGTCCGTCCCTGGTGGCGGCCTCCACCAGGGAGGCGCGGGAGGGGAAGTGCCGGTACAGCGTGCCGATCGCCACGCCGGCCTGGGCGGCGATGTTCTCCAGCGACGCCTCGGAGCCGTCGGCCTCGAACGCCTTGCGGGCCGCGGCCAGGATGGCGTCGTAGTTGCGCTGGCCGTCGGCCCGCCTGGGGCGTTGGGCGATGTGGGGCGTGCCGGTCATCGAACCTCCCGCTTGACATACTGAGGCGCCCTCAGCTTGACTCTTCCTCATCCAAGCTGAGACTTCCTCAGTATAGTTCCGGCCTCTAACCTGAGGGTGCCTCAGTATGTGTCCGGGTGATCGGCCTTGTCGGCCTTGGAGGTTTCATGAGTACCGACAGCGTCTCCGACGGCGTTCCGGCCCGGGAGGCCCCGGCCCGGCCGTGGGCCCTCACGCTCACCGCGATCGTCGGCGCGGAGTTCATGCTGCAGCTCGACGGCACCATCGTGAACGTCGCGCTGCCGACCCTGCAGTCCGACCTGGGACTCTCGATCACCGGCGGGTCGTGGGTGCCGAACGGCTTCCTCCTCGCCTTCGGCGGGCTCCTGCTGCTCGCGGGCCGGCTCGGTGACGTGCTCGGCCACCGCCGGGTCTTCCTCGCCGGGATCGGGCTGGTCGTCGTGGCCTCGCTGCTGGCCGGTCTCGCGCCCAACCTGGAGATCCTGCTGCTCGGCCGGGTCCTTCAGGGTGCCGGCGCGGCGATCGCCGGACCGACCGGCCTGGCGCTGCTGGCGATCGTCTTCGAAGGGGAGCGACGGCAGCGCGCCTTCGGCCTGTACTCCACCGTCACCGGGCTGGGGGCCTCCGCCGGCATGGTCCTGGGCGGCGTGCTGACCTGGGTGGGGGACTGGCGCTGGAGCCTGCTGGTCAACGTGCCCCTCGGCCTGCTCATCATCGCCGTCTCCGCCAAGGTGCTGGGTCTGCGCGACGAGGCCACCCGGCCCCGCCCGCTCGGTCTCCCGAGCGCCCTGCTGGGCACCGTGGCCGTCACCGCCGCCGTCTACGGCCTGGTACGCGCCGCCGAGAACGGCTGGGGCGAGACCGGAGCCCTCATCTCACTGGGCGCGGCGGTCGTGCTGGCGGCGGCGCTGCTGGTGTGGGACCGGCGCACCGAGGAGCCGCTCCTGCCGCTGGCGGTCTTCGCCGGGAGGCAACGGGCGGGAGCCCTGCTGTGCCTGCTGCTGCTCGCGGCGGTGCTCACCGGTTTCCTGATCTACCTGGTCCAGTACCTGCAGGGCGTGCTCGGGCTGGACGCGCTGCTGAGCGGGCTCGCCATCCTGCCCTTCGGCCTGGCGCTGCTCGTCTCCACCCAGCTGCTCACCAAGCACATCGCGTCCGTGAGCCTGCAGGTCCGCGCGTTGCTCGGCCTGGTCGTGGTGCTGGCCGGAGTGGCGTGGCTGACCCGCCTCGGCGCCGACAGCACCTACCTGACCGGCGTGCTCCCGGCGCTCGTCGTCTTGGGCCTCGGCGTCGGCGTGGCCATCATCCCGTTCAACATGATCATTCTGACCACCGCCCCGGCCGAGTACGCGGGCGTCACCGCCGGCCTGCTGCAGACGGCGCTGACCGTCGGAGGGTCGCTGGGCCTGGCGGCGCTGCTGATCCCGTTCACCGGAGACGGCGGCGGCATCGCGGAGAACATCTCGTCGGTATTCGTCTGGGCCTGCGCGGCGATAGCGCTGGCCCTGGCGGTGGCGCTGCTCTTCTGGTTCGGCCCCGGGGCGCGCCGGGCCGAACCGGCCTAAGGCCTGTTTTGTGGATCTTCGCCGTGGCGAGGATCGTCCAGGTGGATGTCCCGCAAGGCGGAGGAGGAGTTCATAACGGAGTTATGGGCGACGACGACAACGCCGCGGGGCGCCGCCTGGGCGACCGCAGTAGGCGAAAAGATCCACAAAACAGGCCCCAGGGCTGAGCGGGACGTGAGCGAGCGCCGGCACCGTCCTGCGAGGGGGACGGTGCCGGTGTCTCAGCCCGCGATCGCGTAGTCGGTGTCCGCCTCGAGGATCGCGAACTGCAGCCTGCGCATCGTCCTGCGCGGATCGAGACCGAGTTCCTCCCGCAGCGCCTGCCGGGCGGACTGGAAGACCTCCAGCGCCTCGGCCCGCCGCCCGGAGCGGTAGAGGGCCAGCATGAGGTGCTCGCGAAGGTTCTCGTTCAGCGGGTGCTCCTCGACCCACGCCGACAGGTCGCCGATCAGCTCCCGATGCCTTCCGAGCCGCAGCGAGCAGCGCGCGACCGTCTCCAGGCACTCCAGCCGCACCTCCTCCGCCCACCGGGCGAAGGTGCCCACGATGAGCCCGTTGTTGATCCCCGTCAGGACCGGCCCTCGGAACAGGCCCGCGGCGGCGGCGGACACCTCCAGCGCCCGCTCCGGATCGGTCTCCGGCACGGCCCGCCCCTCGGCGTGCAGGGCCCGGAGGAGGAACACGTCGACCGACGACTTCTCGACCTCCAGCAGGTATCCCTGCGCGTGGGTCCTGATCGTCGCGCCCTCGACCGCCGGTTGGACGAAGTTCTTACGCAGATGGGAGATGTAGACGTGCAGCGCGGCACGGGCCCGCCGGGGCGGCGCGTTTCCCCACAACTCGTCGATCAGCTCATCCGTCGAGACCGGCTGGTTCGCGCGGATCAGCAGGGCGGCCAGCAAGGTCTCCACCTTGGGCGCGTTGACCGTGCGCGTTCTCTCGTCCACCAGTTGGAGTGGCCCGAGCAGTTCGTATCTCATCTGTCTCCCGAGTGGCTTGAGCCTGACATCAAGTGGTGATCGGTCCTTTTTGTCAGCTGGCGCCATTCTTGCGATGGATGAGCCGGTTGCCATCAGCGGAAGTGCGTACGACCCCGCCACCGGGTGCGTAGTCGCCGTAGTCACCGTCTCCGATTGTCACCACGACGCGCCCGGCGACCGGCCGCCGAGGAGGCCGGCCGGTGACGCTCCTTCGGCCCGTCTGCTCGTCGCCGGGACGACGTCCGCGGATCCGGCGGGATGCGTGCCGTCCCCTCGTACGTCCCCCCCGCTCCGCGCGCATGCAGCATCGTCCCCGCGGCTAAAGGAAGGCTTTCCTCTTGTTCAACCCGTACGTACACGGACCTGGAGACGGTCCTGTGGACGGGGTACCGGCGAGAAACGTGCCACGGGCGGCATCGGTGTCGTGCTCGCTTCCCCGGTGGCCTTTCCGCCACCGGGGTTCATCGCAGGGTGAGCGGGGTCTCGGATTCGACGCGGGTCAGCTTCTCCGGGTTGCGGACGTAGTAGAGGCCGGTGATGCGGTCGTCCTCGACCCGGAGCGCCATGACGCCGTCGATCTCGCCGTCCAGGCGAAGAACGAGCGCCGGGTTGCCGTTGACCACGGTCGGGGCGACGGTGAGCGCCGCCCCGGCCTTGCCGACACTACCGACGATCATGCGGACGACCTTGTCGGCACCGATGATCGGCCGTAGCGCGGCCTGCTTGACGCCGCCGCCGTCGGCCATGAAGACGACCTCGGGGGCGAGCACGTCGAGCAGGCCCCGCAGGTCCCTGGTCTCGGCCGCGCGCTGGAAGGACTCCAGGACCGCCCGGGTCCGGCTCGGGGAGACCGCCTCGCGAGGGCGCCGGGCGTCGACGTGACGGCGGGCGCGGTGCGCGATCTGGCGGACGGCCGCGGGGCTCTTGCCGACGGTGGCCGCGATCTCGTCGTAGCCGACGCCGAAGGCCTCGCGCAGCACGAAGACGGCGCGCTCGGTCGGCGACAGCGTCTCCAGGACGAGCATGAGCGCCATCGACACGCTCTCGGCGAGCTCGACGTCGCAGGCCACGTCCGGCGCGGTGAGCAGCGGCTCGGGCAGCCAGGGGCCGACGTACGCCTCCTTGCGGCGCCTCATGGCACGCAGCCGGTTGAGCGACTGCCGGGTCGTGATCCGCACCAGGTAGGCGCGCTGGTCGCGCACCTGCCCCACGTCGACCCCGGCCCACCGCAGCCAGGTCTCCTGCAGGACGTCCTCGGCGTCGGCCGCCGACCCGAGCATCTCGTACGCGACGGTGAACAACAGGTTGCGGTGGGCGACGAACGCCTCGGTCGCCGGATCGGTGGCGTGGTCGCTCATCTCCCGCTCTCACTCCTCGACGGCCGGCCCCGGTCGCCGACGGTCTTCAAACGCGTGTCCACATCCGAGGCCTCGGTCCGCAGCAGCCGCCGGCGCCTGCCATCCTTCGCCCAGGCCGGGAAGTCGAGCGAACCGGGCCTGCGCGCCTGGTACGCCAGCTGCCAGAGGATACCCTTGCAGATGAACTCCTTGAGCTTCGCGCCAGGACGGCCGCCCAGGTAGAGCCCCATCGCGACGTCGTTCCTGTGGGCCATCTGGAAGATGCCGGCCTGGCGCCCCAGGCTGACGCACTGGGCGATGAGCGCGAGGGCGAGCGGCGCGGGGGGTTCGCCCGCGATCCGGCTGAGCACCGTGTCGGCGGCGTGCGGGCCCAGCTGGACCGCTGCCTGGCAGCTCATCCGGAACGGCAGGTCCGACGGTGCCGCCGCATCCCCGGCCGCGACGACGCGCACGTCGTCCACGCTGGTCAGCGTCTCGTCCGTGCGCAGGCGGCCCAGGGCGTCGGTGCTCAGCCCGCTGCGCGCGGCCAGGTCCGGCACGCCGAATCCGGCGGTCCAGATGGTCACCTCGCTCGGCAGCTCGCGGCCGTCACCGAGCCGCACGGCGTCGCCGGTCACGGCCGTCACCGTCGCGCCGGGGCCGTCGAGCACGGTCACCCCGAGTTCGGCCAGCCGCCTGGCGACCGAGCGCCGGCCCCGCGGGTGCAGGTACGGGCCAAGCACCTCGCCGCAGACCAGGGTCACGGCGCGGCCGATCTCCGCCAGCTCGGCGGCGGTCTCGATGCCGGTCGGCCCCCCTCCGACCACCGTCACCGCGGCTGTGACGGGAGTGGTGTCGAGGACCGCCCGTAGCCGCCGTGCCTCCTCGAAAGCGGCGATCGGGTAGGCGAACTCGGCCGCTCCGGGCACGCGCGGGTCGGCGCTGCCACTGCCGACCGCGTAGATCAGGTAGTCGTAGCCGACCGTGCCGCCGGTCGCCAAGGTCACGCGGCGCCCGGCCGCGTCGATCCGCGTCACGGTGTCGACCACGAGATCGACGCCCTCGGCCAGGACGTCACGGTAGTCGACGGCCGCGTTGTGGGAACCGCCCACCAGCTGGTGCAGGCGGATCCGCTCCACAAAGGACGGGCGCGGGTTGATCAGGGTCACCGTCACGTCGTCGCGCCGCGTCAGGCGATTGGCCGCCATGACGCCGGCGTATCCGCCGCCGATCACCACCACATCGGTGTTCTCGGTCATGGTGTCTCCTTCGTTCCAAGAGGGTTCGATCTCAAGACACCGCGTGACCGGCCGTTGTGACAGGGCGTGAGGCAGATCACTCCGCGGGCGCGCGCCACGCCTCGCCGTGGGGGCGGGCATGCGCTGTCAGTCCCGGTTGGCGATCTCCCTGAGGAAGACGATGCCGTCGATCATGTCGAGGTGGGCCGGGTCCAGCGGGAAGTAGGCGTGGTCCGGCGAGACGCGCGGGCTCGGTTGCGCGAGGGCTTCGGCTAGGTGGCGGGCGTCGACGAGGGAGTGGTCCCAGGGGAGTGCGGACAGGACGCCCTCCACGGTGTCCGGGGGCGGGACGTCGACGCCGACCGTGCCGAGGGCCGAGGCCAGGAAGGCGTACTGCTCACCCAGGTACGCCTCGGTGATCGCCCCCGCGCTCCACCACTCCAGCGACTGGTCACCGAACGGCATGAGGGTCTTGTTCCGCTGCAGGTGGAGGTTGTGGGCGAAGACCAGGGCCGGGCCGCGCTCGGCGACGGCACGCAGGTTGGCGGCCATCATCGCGTCCCGCAGGGCCGACAGCCGGGTCCAGCGTGCCGGGGACGCGTCGGCCATCCAGTAGTGGTAGCGGAGCAGGCCGGTGGCGGTGCGCCCGTACAGTGCCGCCCGCTCCCTGTCCCGCGCGCTCAGCCGCGGCGCTTGCGTGTCGAGCAGCGCCACCAGGTCGTCGGCGACCAGCCGCAGCCGCTGGGCGTTGGCGGACCGGCCGATCGACAGGGATGGATCCATCGCCGTGGCCTCGTTCGACCACCGGTCGTCCGGGCCCAGCAGCGTGTCGAGGGTCTCCTCGGTGTAGGGGAGCGGGCCGTCGAGGAGGGCGTGGAGGGCGGTGAGCGCCTGGCGCGGGCTCGCCGCCCAATACTCCAAGGGGCCGTCGAACCCGAAGAACCGGAGCTTTTCCTCGTGCTCCTCGTTGTACGCCCGCATCCAGCGTACGAGGTCGCGGTTGGCCGGGAGCGCGCCGAAACCGTGGCTGAAGCCGCGTTCCATGACGTCGTCGAGCGTGCCCGTGCCCGTCGTGACGTAGTCGTCCACGACCAGGCCCATGAGACAGTCGCTCTCGATCGTGAACGACCGGTAGCCCTCGTGCTCGACGAGGTACTGGAAGATCTCGTTGCGCACCTCGCCCAGTTCCCCCGCGAAGTGCCTCGCCTCGCCCAGGCCGAGCAGCAGGGGCCGGGCGGGAAGGGATCGGAGGAAGGCCGAGATACCCGTGCCGTCGAGCGGCCGGGCTGTGTCCTTGATGTCCATGGCCTCAACGGTATCGTTGAACTTTCGATGTAAACTTTGACGGAGAAATCCCTGATTTCGCCGCGATAAACCTTCAATCGGCGATGCGCCCATGAGGTTGGCGGGCCCTGAGAGGCCGGTGGCGGCGGGGTGGACACGGGCCAAACTCGTGCCGCTGCGAGGTCGCCGCGATTCCTGCGCGAGCATCCCGGCCACGCGCTGGGCGGCTGGCCGCTGCCGGCCGATTGATTTCGTACAGGAGTGACAGCTCACGACCCGCTAATTTGGGGGCACCCCAAAGCAGAGGAGAGCCCCGTGGGCAAGGTGGTCATGTACAGCTCGGTGTCGGTGGACGGCTTCGTCGCGGACGAGAATGACCAGCCCGGACCGCTGTTCGACTGGTTGTCCAGCGGTGACGTCCCGTTGGACGAGAGCGGTGAGCTGAAGGTGTCGCAGATCTCCTACGACTACACCCGGGCGTACTGGGATCAGATCGGAGTCACGATCGTCGGCCGCCACGTCTTCGACCTGACGGACGGCTGGGACGGAAAGCCTCCGGGCGGCATCGACCACGTGGTCGTCGTGACGCACCGGCCGATGCCCGAGGGCTGGGACTCCGAGGCACCGTTTCACTTCGTCGACGGCGTCGAGGCAGCCGTGGCCAAGGCGCAGGAGCTCGCGGGGGACCGCATGGTCGAGGTCGCCGCCGGCGACGTCGGTGGCCAGGTGCTTGCCGCGGGCCTGATCGACGAGGTGCGCATGGACGTCGTACCCGTCGTGTTCGGGTCCGGCAAGCGCTACTTCGGGTCGGTCCACGCGCAGCACCTGTTGGAGGATCCTGACGTGATGATTCAGGGCAACCGGGTGCTTCACCTGCGCTATCGGGTGCGTCGTTGACCGATCTGAGCGGGTACGCGAAGAAGTCCACTGCGAACGGGGACACAAGGCTGTCCCTGGTCGGGTAGCCGACGCCGATCCGCTCACCTGCGGCGGATGATCCGCTCTGAGGCGCGGCTCGAAAGACACTTGTGATCTACTTCGTAAAGGCGGCCGATAGGTAAAAAACCGACAAACAGTACAAAACGGACTAAAGGCAGCCCCTAAAAACAAGGGTTCCGTGCTGCCCGGCATCCGCGATGCGAAAAAGCCGTGACGCGCCGGTTTCGCGGGTCGGTGCCGTGGTTCGGAGACGACGTCCACCACGTGGCCGTCGTCGTCCGCTACCGGTAGGGCGCTCAGCGCGTGGGCGAGAAGCACCATGGTGATCCTCCCCGGAGGCCGGTGGTGGCCGTCCCGGTGTGGGTTATGGGGTGTGCCGGATGCGGCGGCCGGTGATATCGGTGGGTGTGATCTTGACGTAGAGCTCGCGGTCGCCGCCGGCCCAGGGCTGGACGCTCAAGGCGATCACGGCGGCCTGCTCTTCGGCGGTGGAGACGTGGTGGACGCCGCCGCGGATGAGTACGCTCCAGCCCTCGCGGTTGGCGTCGTCGATGCGGTCGATCTCGAAGGCGATCTTGAATTCGACTCCTTTCAGGCCGGTGTTCAGGTTCGCGTCGAATGGGCCGCCGAAGGCGGTGCGGAAGATCACGCAGCCTTCGTGGAGGACGTAGTTGACCGGGAGGATCGTCGGGCCTTCGAGGTCGTCGAAGGCCAGGCGGCCGATCCCGCCGGGGGAGATGAGCCGCAGGCACTCCTTCGCGTCCAGGCTTTCCAGCTCGGGGTGGAGGGCGGCTCGGCCCTGCCCGGGTGGTTGGTCGACGGTCGCGCCGAGGAGTTCGGCGGTGCTGGTGTCCAGGGCGGAGGCGAGGCGTTCTATGGTCTCGATGGCGGGCGCGGCCGCTCTTTGCTCCACGTAGGCGAGGTAGGAGGCGTTGATTCCCGCGCGGTTGGCCAGTTCCTCCCGGTTCAGGCCGAGGGTTTCGCGTCGTCTGGTGATCCGGCGGCCGAGGTCGCCGGGAGTGGCGAGTCGTTCAGCCATGGGGCTCTCCTTTCGGGGTGGTTCGTGTCGCCACAGTGTTCTCGGATCTCTCCGTACGGCGGCGGGGTGGGGGTGGCTTTCGGGGATGTCTTCTCACCGAGGACGCTATGGCGGGGCGAGGGTGAGGGGGCAGGGTCGAAAGTCCCTGGTGGATGGGCCTTTGGGACGCTGCGAAAAGTGTTGTCGGCCGGTCGAATGGAGAGGAGGGAGAGTTCGGGGAGGTTGAGATGGCAGCGCGTGTGGTGGTGGGTGTGGACGGCTCGTTCCCGGCGGACGGTGCGGTCGAATGGGCCGTTGACGACGCGGTCCGGCGTGGTTGCGCGTTGAGGATCGTTCATGTGTGTGAGCCGTGGCCCGGTGACATCCCGCTTCAGACTCCGCCGGGTTTTCGTGACTCCGTCACCGAGTACGGCCAGGGGGTGTTGGAGCGCGCGGCCGTGTTGGCGCGTGAGCGTGCTCCGCATCTGGAGGTGGACACCTTGCTGGAGGCAGGTGGGGTGATCGGGGTCCTGCGGCGGGAGGCCGAGGACGCGGAGCAGGTCGTGCTGGGCAGTCGTGGGCTGGGGGGATTCGCCGGGTTGCTGCTCGGGTCGGTCTCCTTGGCGTTGGCCGGGCATGTGGAGGCGCCGGTCGTGGTCGTCAGGGGTGTGCCGGAGCGGATTCGCGGCCGGGTGGTCGTGGGGTTCGACGGCTCCGATCATTCGGTGGTGGCGCTGGAGTACGCCTTCGAGGAGGCCGTCCGGCGTGGTGCCGGGTTGCGGGCGATTCACACCTGGCAGATGCCTGTCGTGGGGCCGAGTGCCCTTGTCTACACGCCGTTGGTCGAGGATCTTCTCGTCGCTGAGCAACAGGTCTGTGTGGACGCGCTCAGCCCGTGGCGGGAGAGGTATCCGCGGGTGGAGGTCGAGCGGACGCTGGTTTGCGGGCATCCGGTCGGTGTCATCTGTGAGGCTTCGGCCGGCGCGGATCTGGTTGTCGTCGGCTCTCGGGGGTTGGGCAGGTTCGGTTCGGCGGTGCTGGGTTCGGTCAGTCACGGGGTTTTGCATCATGCCCGCTGTCCTGTCGCCGTGGTCCGGGGCCGGGGGGAGGCGTGATGGGCGTTGGTCCTTTCGGTGGGGGACTTTCGCCGCTGACGTGTTCTGGGGCATTTCGCGATCGTTGTGGTGAGGAGGTGCGTGATGACGGAGAAGATGGCCTCGGTGGTCCGCAGGGCGGTTCGGGCCGCTACGTGGGCGCCGTCGGTGCACAACACCCAGCCCTGGTCCTTCGGTGTCGACGGTGACGAGATCGCGCTGCGCGCCGACAGTGACAGGAGGTTGCGGCTTTGTGATCCCAGCGGCCGGGAGTCGCTGATCAGCTGTGGTGCGGCGCTGATGAACGTGCGGCTCGCGTTGCGTGCGCTTGGTTATGAGCCGAGGGTGCGGGTGCTGCCCGATCCTGACCGTCCTGCCCTGCTGGCGACGGTGCGGCCGGGGGTGGCGATGATGGCGGATGTGGAGGCCCGGCTGTTGTACGGCGAGGTCGAGCGTCGTCGTACTCATCGGGCCGGTTTCACGCGGTTGCCCGTTCCGGAGCCTCTTCTTGAGGTGTTGGTGGCGGAGGCGGGTGGTGAGGGGGCGCGGCTGACGCCGGTTCGTTCCGAGGTGGCTGTCCGGGTGCTCGCCGCGGTCACCTGTGCCGCGCAGGATGTGCAGTCCCAGGACCGGTTGTTGTCGCTGGAGGTGGTTCGCTGGGCGCGTCCGCCGGGGAGTTCTCGCGGGGACGGGGTTCCGGCCGAGGGGTATCCGCGTGTGCCCCGGCGGACCCGTCCGCACTTCGCTCAGCGCGACTACGCCCACGGTCACCCCTGGGGGAGTGACGCCGATCAGTTTCTCTCTGTTTCCACCGGTGTGGTGGCGGTCCTGACGACGAAGGGTGATTCTCGCCAGGATTGGATCATGGCTGGTCAGGCGTTGCAGCGTGTTCTGTTGCGTGCCTCGGCCCATGGTCTCAGCGCGGCTTTCCACACCCAGGCGCTGGAGATGTTCCATTTGCGGGAGTTTTTGCGGCAGGAGTTGTGCTCGCAGGAGTACCCCCAGATGATCATGCGTTTGGGGATCACCTTCGATGACAGCGGTGGGGTTCGGCGGCCGGTCACCGAGGTGCTGGAAGAACGCTGACCGGACTGGTCGCTGGGGAATCCGCGGAATTCGGCGTCTTCGCCGTGACGGCGCGGACCTGCGGGTGGCGGCCGGTGCGGGCCGGACGAAGGGTGGCGAAGCCCTCATCCATGCGGCGCCCGTCCCTGGACGAGCTCGGCGGGTACGGGTGCGTCGAGGTATTCCAGCAGGGCGGCGAGCTTGTCGTCCAGTTCGAGGCCGATCTGGGTGATGCCGGGATCGCCGAAGCTGGAGAAGCGGGTGCTGGGCTGGTCCACGGCGAAACAGGTCGTGCCCCCGGGGTCCTGGTAGATCGCCGTACGCAGCGGCGCGTAGAGCAGGACGGCCGGGTCACGGTGGAACATCCGCTGGGCGGTCGTGTGGTTTCCCATCAGGTACTCGACGCAGAGCCACGGGTCGCCGGCCAGCCGCATCAGGGGTGGGGCGTCGAATCTCCAGTAGATGAGGAAGTGGTGCGGCGCGTTCTCGGCCGTCGCCCGCACAACGGTGTCCCAGTCGGCGTTGTCCCTGATGAGCCGTTCGAAGCGTCCGGTGTCGATCGTGGGAACGGCGCGTTCGTAGCGCTCACGGAACTCCTGGAACGGGGCGGAGACGCCGATGGTCAGGCGGTTCACCTCGTGTGTGACGGTGTGGACCCCGGTGCCCGTCTGCTGAGTCATGATCTCTCCGGCGTCTCTAACGTGCAGTTTGATAGCTAGATATATGACAGACCGTATGAAGTAGACTTGCTTATCGCAAGCCAGCTATGGGTGAGAGGGGTTAAAATTATGGCAACCGACCGAAATGGGCGTGGGGCTGTGCCCTGCCCGATCGGCCGGGCCGTTGACGCCGTGGGAGAACGGTGGACGTTGCTGATCCTGCGCAACGCCACGCTGGGTATGACCCGTTTCGAGGACTTCCGATCGGATCTGGGCATCGCCGACAACATCCTGTCCGCCCGGCTCAGCCGCCTCGTCGAGCGCGGCCTGCTCACCCGGGTGCCCTACCGCGACGGCGGGCGCACCCGCGACGAGTATCGTCTCACCGCCGCGGGCGCCGACCTGCTCCCGGTGCTGCACGCCCTCGCCGCCTGGGGCCACGAGCACACCGCGCCTGCGGAACCCGCCGAACCCATGCGGGTCGTTCACCGGACCTGCGGGCACGCCACCACGGCGGGCGGGCACTGCGACCACTGCGGGCACCCCGTGCGCCGCGAGGAGGAGGCCTGGATACGGCCCTGGCGCTCACCTGAGCCGACCCCCCTCGCCGACCCCGTCACCTGAGAGAAGGGGCCGCCGGTCCCGGGCGGGGACCGGCGGCCGGATGAAATCGGTCAGCCCGTCGCGGAGGTGGAGTAGACGGGCGGGATGAGGCCCGCGGCGGCGTCGGTCTTGAAGGCCTTGTCGAGACCGGCGCAGAACTGGGCCGCCGACAGGTCGCCGTTCACCACCTTGTCGATGTTCTCCAGGATGAACTGTTCGGCCTTGCCGCCGAAGGAGGTCCAGGTGGTGTACCCGACGGCGCCCTTCTCCGAGGCGTCGTTGATCTTCTGGTAGTGGTCGACGACCCGCTGGTCCACCCCCGGGGGCACGTCGGCCTGGGTGAAGGTGATCGGCAGCGGCACCCGCAGGCCCAGCGAGGTGGCCTGCCACATAGTCGTGACGTCCGAGAGCATCCAGCTCAGGTAGGCGGCGGCGGCCGGGAGGTTCTTGGAGGCCGCGTTGATCGACATGGTGCCGCCGACCGACAGCGGGTAGATCTCGGAGGGCACGCCGGGCGCGAGCGGGGGCAGCGGCGCCTCGGCCCACTCCGAGCCCGCCTCCTTGAAGTACTTGTCCAGGGCGGCGAACTCCCAGCTCCCGGAGATGTACATGCCGGCCTTGCCCTCGGCGAACATGGCGTACTTCTGCGGGTCCTGGAGGGAGAAGTACTGCTTGGCGCCGCCCGCGAAGTAGCCCTTGCCGAAGTAGTCGGCCAGCAGCTGGATCGAGTCGACGAACGACTGGTCGGTGAGGGGCAGTTTGCCGGTGAGCGCCTGGTTGATCTTGGCCGGGCCGGCCACGCCGTTCATGAACGAGCTGACCAGCCAGTCGGTGGCGCCCTGGTAGGTGGCGTTGGCGTTGACGAACGGCACGATGCCCTTGGCCTGCATCTCGCCCGCGAGTTTTTCCAGGGAGGCGCGGTCGGTCGGCGGGCTCCAGCCGTTCTGGGCGAACAGGGTCTTGTTGTAGTAGACGACGAGGGTCTCGTAGTAGAGCGGGACGGCCAGGAACTTCCCGTCGATGACGCCCATGTCGTAGGCCCAGGGCAGGATGCGTTCCTTCCAGCCCTCCTTCTCGGCCAGCGGGCCGAGGTCGGCGAGGTAGCCCGCCTCGGCGTAGGGGATGGCGGTGGAGGAGCCGGGGGTCTCGATGAAGTCGGGGCCGCGCCCGGCCGCGAGGGCGGTCTTGACCTTCTGGCCGAGGGTGCCGCCGGTGCTGGGGACCGCGTCGACCGTGACCTTCGGATACTTCTTCCTGTACGGCTCGATGTACCACTTCTCGAATTCCTTGACCGACTTCTCGTCGTTGGAATCGAGGTCGTACCACATCGTGACCTTCCCGCCGATCTCCGCGGCGGCGGTGGGCACGACGGTGTTGTTCTTGACCGCGGGGGGCTCGGCGGCGCAACCGCCGAGCAGGGTGAGCGCGGCCACCACCGCGAGCGTACGGCGACGTGTGACCATGTCTGGCTCCTTTGGTGCCGGTCAGAAGTGGGGGAGTGCGACGGGCACGCCGCCGCGTTGGGCCGAGGCGTGGGCGGCGATGCCGACCGCCGTCCAGTTCGCGGCCCGGGTGTGGTCGATCGCGGGCGGGCGGCCCTCGACGACGGCGGACACGAATTCGTGCACGAGATGTGGATGCGAGCCGTCGTGGCCGCCGCTCGTGTAGGTGCGGATCTCCTCGGGCAACAGGTCGGGCCGGTCCGGCGCGACCACCGGTTCGGTGGTGACCTGGCGGCCCCTGGCCTCCGTCGGGGGCTGGAGGGTGTGCAGGACCATGTCGCGGTCCCATTCGAAGCCGAGCCGGTCGCCGTAGACGGAGAAGGTCTCGGCGTAGGGGCGGGCGACCTGGTAGAGCGAGCGGGTCAGTTCGACGACGGTATTCCTGCCCGCCACCCGCACCAGTGCCGACTCGACGGCGAACTCGTTGTCGTAGCCGCCCCGGTTTCGCGGGTCGAGCAGGCCGCCGCCCAGGGCGGTGACCTGTGTGGCGGGGGCGTCGAGCAGGTGCAGGATCGGCGCGATCGCGTGGGTGGCGTAGTGCATGGGCGGCAGGCCGCGCCAGTAGCCGGGCCAGCCGGTCATGTCCTGGGTGTGCACGCCCCGGGCGTGGCTGATGTTTCCGAAGGCGAGGCCCGCGGCGTACAGGAAGGCCCGCGTGTAGATCGCGGTCTCCATCATCATGTACGTCGTCCCGGAGCGTTCCCTGGCCTCGACGATGCGGGAGATGTCCGCGAAGGACAGGGCCATCGGCACCGTGCTGGCCACGTGTTTGCCCGCTTCCAGGGCGGCCACGACGTGGTCGGCCCGGTCGGTGAGCCCGGTGACGATGTGCACCGCGTCGACGGTGGGATCGGCCAGCACGTCGTCCAGGGACGAGCCCTCGGCCGGGTCGGCCGTCACCACGGACGACACCAGGGGATGGTCGCGGTAGATCGGGACGAACTGCCGTCCGAATCCCAGTCCCGCCACCGCGACCTTGATCATCGCCCTGACTCCGGGAACAGCGCGGCCAGCGCCTCGGCGAGACGGAGGTTGGACTCGCGGGTGCGGCCCGCGTTGTGCGGGGTGTGCACGACGTTGCGCCGGCCGAGCAGCGGGTCCTCCAGCGGCACCGGTTCGACGTCGAACACGTCGGCGGCCAGGCTGAGCTCGTCGCCGAGCACCCGCCGGCGCAGTTCCGGCATGTCGACGACGGCCGCCCGGGTCACCAGCACGACCAGGCACCCCTTGGGCAGGGCGCGGATGTGCTCGGCGGTGATCAGCCCCTCGGTACCCGGCAGCAGCGGCACCATCGGGGCGAAGATCTCCGCGTCGGCGAGCAGGTTCTCCAGGTGGTGGACCCGGCGCGCGCCCGAGCGGTGGAAGGACGGCTCGGCGGCGAACGGGTCCCAGGCGGCGACGTCGGCGCCCAGCATGTGGGTGAAGGAGGCGTAACGGCTGGCGATGTTGCCCGCGCCGACGATCCGTACCCGGGTGCCCTCCACGGTGCCCGCGGTGAAGTCGGGGTCGTCGGCGTACTGACCGTAGGAGTATTTCCACGGGTCGAGGCTCTGGATGATCTCGTGGTGCGTCTGCGGGATGCGCCGCAGCGCGCCGATCGTGAGGCCGAGGGCGAACTCGGAGACCGACTGGCCCCAGTAGCCCTCCGACGGCAGCCGCAGCTGACGGATCCCCCGCGCCGCGAGCAGTTCGTCGGTCTCGGCGGGGGAGCGGTAGCCGGAGCTGACGTAGGTCTCGGCCAGTGCCGGGAGACGGTCGAGGTCCTCGTTCGCGGGCAGCGCGCCCAGGGAGATCAGCCGTTCGGTGTCGCCGGGGAGGCCATCCAGGGTGGCCTGGCGGGCCAGGGTGGCTCCGGGCAGCAGGGTGAGCAGGTGGTCGGCCGTGAAGGGCCAGTGCCATTCGAATTCCGGGGTGGCGACGATCGTCGTCTTCATCGTGGTCCTCATGTGGTGAACGACGTCCAGATCTCGTCGATGGTCTGGGGGCCGACGGGGTGGGCGAACACCGCGACCCGGTGCCGGAAGGCCCGGCTCTCGTCCTCGCCGAGGGTCCACGGCCCGGCGACGCAGGCGCTGGGCGCGACGCCGAACTCGTTGTCGACCCGCCAGGGCACGGGGTGTTCGAGGTTGTCGGGGTGGTCCATCACCGCGACCTGCGCCTCGCCGGTGTGGCCGGGCACCGCCATGCGCACCGCCACCCAGCGGGCCCGCCGCCCTTCCGCGTCCGCGTCCCGCAAGCCCTCGCTGTTGATCGCGTGGCCGCCGGTCTCCTTGCGGTAGGGCATGCGCAGGAACAGCCCGCCGTAGGGGTACTGGCCGAACGTCAGCGGCACCCGCGCCTGGAAGGTGAGCACGACGTCCAGGTCGTAGCGGTCGCCGTGGTCGGTGAGCAGCCAGTCCTGGGTCTCGCGCATCAGCGGGGAGCCGTCGGGGTGGCGGTAGTCGGTGCCGACCGACCACCACGCCCTGTTGTCGCGTGCCTGGGGGGTGCCTTGGAGGCGGGGGTGGAAGGTGCCGTCGGTGGCGGCGTGGGACGGGCGCAGGCCCTCCAGCCAGAAGCCGACGCCGTTGACGTCGTTGAGGCCGACGTAGAGGCCGTGCTGCCAGGGGTGGTGGCCGGGGGCGTCCTCGGTGACCGCCGCGGTGCCGCCGGGCACCACGATCGGGTGGATGAAGGGGCGCCTGCCGGGGGTGGCGTTCTGCACCACGATCGGGGTCCGGGAACCGGCGTGGAAGACGCCGGCCCAGCCGGCGTCCGCGAGGACGGTGAGTTCAGTGGTCATTGCCGTACACCGGGATCTCGAGTTCGACGCCTTCCAGGGCCGACTGGTGGGCGCGGATTCCGGCGCTGGTCCAGTTGGCGGAGGCGTACACGTCGGGGAAGGGGCGGCGGTTCTCGATGACGGCCATCAGGAACTCGTGCGCCAGGTGGGGGTGGGAGCCGCCGTGGCCGCCGCCCTGGGTGAAGGACAGGTGCCGGTTGCCGTCGGCGTCGTAGACGCCCTCGGTGGTGAAGTGGCGGATCTCCTCGGGCAGCAGACGGGCGAAGTCGGGGACCTCGCTTCGCTCGCCGTCCTCACCGGTGAAGATCACCGGGTGTTCCCGCTCCAGCTGCTGCCACTCGTAGCTTCTCAGGGAGCCGTACACGTCGAAGCTCTCCACGTACTCGCGGGCGACGTCGTACAGGGACCTGGTGACCTCCATCGCCAGGTCGGAGTCACGCAGCGAGAACACCGCGCTCTGCACGGCGAAGCGCAGGCCGGACCCGGGATCGCGACCGCCGACCAGTCCCGATCCCACGCAGCGCACCGAGGCGGCCCGCGCCCCGGCCAGCGCGAGCAGCGGCGCCACCGCGTGGGTGGCGTAGTGCATCGGCGCCATGCTCCGCCAGTAGTCCGGCCAGCCCGCCATCTCCTGCATGTGGGCGCCGCGCAGGAACTGGATGCGGCCCAGCGCGCCGCTGTCCAGCAGCTCCTTGGCGTAGAGGAACTCCCGCGTGTAGACGGCGGTCTCCATCATCATGTACGCCCTGCCCGAGGCCTCCTGGGCGGCGACCACCCGGGCGCAGTCCTCCAGCGAGAGCGCCATCGGCACCGTGCACGCCACGTGCTTGCCCGCGTTCAGCGCGGCCACCGACTGGTCGGCGTGGGCGCCGATCGGGGTGTTGATGTGCACCGCGTCGATGTCCGGGTCTTCCAGCATGGCGTCGTAGTCGGTGTAGCGGCCCTGGACGCCGAACCGGTCGGCGATCTCGTTGAGGGGCCCCTCCGACCGCTGGCACACGGCGACCAGCTCGGCGTTCGGATGCGCCTGGTAGATCGGGATGAACTCGGCGCCGAACCCGAGACCCGCGATCGCGACCCGTACCTTCTCTGTCATGGCGTCAAAGGTACGAACGACGCTGAACTGGGACCATGCAATTTCTCGCAGCCTTCCTTCGATTTAGTACATTGTGAAAATGGCGGAAACCAGACACGTCGCCCTGCTCGTCGAGACCTCCAACGCCTACGCCAGGGGTCTGCTGGTGGGCATCAAGAAATATCTCGTCACCCATCCCGGATGGTCGATCTACCTGGGCGAGCACAGCCGCCAGGAGACCGACCTGTCGTGGCTCGACGGCTGGCGGGGCGACGGGGTGATCGCCCGCATCGAGAACGCCGAGACCGCCCGCCAGGTGCGCCGCCTCAAGGTGCCCGCCGTCGACCTGAGCGCCGCCTACCTGGCGCCCGAGTTGTCCTGCGTGGAGACCGACGACGACGTGATCGCCCGGCTCGCGGTCGAGCACTTCGCCGTACGGGGGCTGCGCGACGTCGCCTACTGCGGTGACGCCCGGTTCGGCTGGTCGGTCAAGCGCGGCACCGGGTTCGCCGCGCACGCCGCCCGGCACGGCCTGGCCGCGCACGAGTTCCGGATGGAGCACACCCGCCACCTGGCCGCCGAACGTGAGGCGATGGCCGGCTGGCTGCTCGGGCTGCCCAAGCCGGTGGGCGTGCTGGCCTGCTACGACATCGCCGGGCAGGAGATCCTGGAAGCCTGCAAGATCGCCAATCTGGCGGTGCCGGACACCGTCGCCGTGCTGGGCGTCGACAACGACGAGCTGATCTGCAACCTGACCACGCCGCCGCTGTCGAGCATCCAGCCCGACACCACCCACACCGGGTTCCTGGCCGCCTCGCTGCTCGACCAGATGATGTCCGGCCGGGCTCTCGCGCCGAGGCTGCACCTGATCGAGCCGCTTCGGGTGGTCACCCGGCAATCCAGCGACATCCTGGCCGTCGACGACCCGATCGTGGCCTGCGCGCTGCAGCTCATCCGCGACCGCGTCGACGACGGCCTGCCGGTGGAGGCCGTGCAGCGCCACGTGGGACTGTCGCGGCGCTCGCTGGACTACCGGTTCACCCAGGTGCTGGGCCGTACCGTTCACGAGGAGATCACCCGGGTCCGGATGGAGCGCCTGGCCGACCTGCTGATCCAGACCGACCTGTCGTTGCCGCAGCTCGCCGAGCGGATGAGTTTCAGCCACTCCGAGTACATGGGGGTGGCCTTCAAGAAGTTCACCGGCAAGTCGCCGGGGGAGTACCGCCGGGCGCACCGCGCGCGTTAACCCTTCACCCCACCGCTGGCCAGG
Organism: Streptosporangium oxazolinicum; assembly: GCF_039537505.1. NCBI lineage: Bacteria > Bacillati > Actinomycetota > Actinomycetes > Streptosporangiales > Streptosporangiaceae > Streptosporangium > Streptosporangium oxazolinicum. The sequence continues at coordinate 128,932 of NZ_BAABAQ010000019.1, read as the reverse complement.
CCCGCGATGAACTTACGCTGCATGAACAGGAACAGCAGCACGGCGGGCAGCGTCATGATGACCGCCGCCGCGTTGACCAGCCCGAACAGCTGGGTGTGCCCCTGGCTGTACTGCAGCAGCGCGGTGGCCATCGGCAGCTTCTCCGGCGTGGTGACGAAGATGACCGCGAAGAGCAGTTCCGAGTACGCCCCCAGGCCCGCCACCAGCCCCACGGTCAGCAGCCCGGGTCTGGCCAGGGGCAGGATGACGCGCCAGGCGATCTGCCACTCGTTGGCGCCGTCGATCCTGGCCGCCTCGTCGAGTTCCCTGGGGATGCCGACCAGGAAGGTGCGCAACAGCAGCACCGAGAACGGGGTGTTCAGCGCCACGTAGATGATGATCAGGCCGAACAGGCTGTCGATCAGGTTGAGGTTCGACCACAGGAAGAACAGCGGCACGATGAACATCTGCACCGGCAGCGAGATCACCACGAACAGGTAGTTCTCCATGCCCCGCTTGAACGGCAGGTCGAGCCGTGCCATCGAGTAGGCCGCCGCGCCCGCGCACACGCAGGTGCCGATCACGGTGCCGCCCACCAGGACGACGCTGTTCCACATGCCCCGGCCGATGCTGCCGCGCGTCCAGGCCTCGATGTAGTTGCCGAACTCCAGGCCCGAGGGCAGGCCCAGCGGGTTCTGGCCGAGTTCCAGGTCCGACTTGAAGGAGTTGAACACCAGGATCAGCAGGGGCAGCCCGGCGAACAGCGCCAGCAGGATCAGCACGAGGTAGGAGATGGGGGTGCGCCGGATGCCGCCGGACGTCCTGGAGGTCACCGCGTGTCCTCGTTTCTGCGGATGAAGTGGAAGATCACCAGCAGGACGCCGCCGAGCAGCGAGATCGCCAGTGCCATGAACGAGGCGTAGCCGGGTTCGAGCGCGGTGAACGCGGTCCGGTTGACCAGCAGCGACACCAGGTCGCTGGATCCGGCCGGGCCGCCGCCGGTGAGCGCGAAGGAGTAGTCGAAGGCGAGCAGCGAACCGAGGGAGATGATCATGATGGCGAACATCAGGGTCGCCCGGATGCCGGGCAGCGTGACGTGCCAGAACTCGCGCAGCGGACCGGCGCCGTCGATCCGGGCCGCCTCGAACAGCGACGGGTCGACGCTTTGCATGGCGGCCAGGAACAGCACCACCAAGAAGCCCCAGAAGTGCCAGTTGTCGACGAAGGCGACGCTGTACAGCGACAGGTTCGAGTCGCCGAAGAAGTAGACGTCGTTGAGCCAGGTGATGCCCATCTTGTCGAGCTGCGCGGCGATCCCGGTGGCCGGGTCGAGCAGGCTCTTCCAGATCTGCGCGTTGACGACGCTGGCGATCACGTACGGGACGAAGAAGACCACCCGGAACAGGGAGGCGCCTCGGCGGACGCGTGACAGCATGAACGCCCCGACCAGGCCCATCGCCATCGGCACGGTCAGGAACATCACCAGCCAGATGAAGTTGTGGCCGAGGGCGTTCCAGAAGGTCGGGTCCTCGATCAGCCGTCTGGCGTTGGCCAGGCCGGTGAAGGTGGGGGCCGAGAAGCCGTTCCAGTCGGTCCAGGCGTAGTAGAGGCTGCTCACCGCCGGACCGGCGATGACCAGCAGGTTGATCGCCAGCGCGGGGAGGACGAAGGCGATGGCGATCAGCCGCCGCCTGCGCAGCCGGCGGCGGCCCTCGTCCGGGAGGATCGTCGTGGTCACCCTCGACCACCCGCGCCGCTCCTGGACTTCTCGTCGAGGTCCGCGCCGAACTTAATGCCCGCGCCGAACGCCTCGGGGCGGGTGGTCGGCCGTGTTCTCCGGGGGGACCGATGGATCATCGCCGGCTCCCTTCTCCTTGTGACATTTCTGCCGTATTGCGCTATATGCACCTTTTCTCCCGTTGAGTACGGGAAAGACACACAAACGGTTACGGTGCCGCATCAACAGCGTGTTCTTGTTGGAGCAACGTACGAAGCTCGCCCTCGCAGGACCATGCAGTATCCCGCTGGGATCCTTCGATTTATTACACGCGTGTTTCGCGGAGGAGTCAGACGGGTCGCCGCGTGCGGATGGGGTAATCGGCCCGCTCACCCTCATGGCGCTCCGGAAGGCCCGGAAAGCGGATCACGCCCCGTGGCCGGAGCGGATCAGCGGCCCGTCCGGCGGGAGGCGGTCACGAGGTGACGTCGCCGCCCGGCGGCGGCCATTCGTCCCCCCAGGAGATGTCGCGCGCCTGCCGGTAGGTGTCGCCCTGGCGCTTGGAGACGATCTCGTCGGCCAGTCCGTCCTCCCCGGTGCACAGCCGCATCGACACCAGCCCCTTGCGCTTGAGCGGATGACGCAGGACCCGGCCGGCCGCCGGGGACCAGCGCCGGGGCGAGGCCGCGACGTAGGAAAACTTCTCGTCCTCGAAACCCAGCGTGCCGACTTTGATCTGCCGGTGCAGCGCGCTCCGGTTGAGCCGCACCGAGAAGTGGCACCAGTCCCGGCCGCTGGGAATGGGGCACGCGTGATCGTGGGGGCACGGCGCCAGCACCGACAACCCCTGGTCGATCAGCACGTCGCGGGCGGCGACGATCCGGGCGTACCCGGCCGGTGTGCCCGGCTCGATCAGCACGACCATGGCCGCCTCCGCCGCCAGGGACCGCACCACGCTCTGCTGCGCGGCGGGAGACAGCTCGTTGAGGACGTAGGACATGGTGACCAGATCGGCGGGGGGCTTGGTCACGGCCGTGCGGACGACGGTCTGCTCCCACGAGGCGTTCCGCACCGCGTCCGACACGGCCCGCCCGGCCAGCTGCCGTCCGAGGGCGATGGCTCTGGGCGCCTGTTCCAGCACGGTGAGGCTCCTCAGCGACGGCCAGATCCCGGTGGCCGCCCACAACGCGGTGCCGGTGCCGCCGCCGACGTCCACCTGCGTGCGGGGGGCGAATCCCGGCGCCAGGTTCGCGACATGCCGCAGCGCGGTGGAGACGGCCGCGAAGGTCGCCGGCATGCGGTAGCCCGCGTAGGCCGCCACGTCGGCCTCGGAGCCGAGCACGGTGTCGGCGGGGTCGAAGCCCTCCCGGTACTGCTGTATCAGGTTCTGCACGGAGCGTGTCATGTCCGCCGGGGAGAAGCGGCCGAGAGCGCCGTCCAGTGCGTCGCTGAGATCTTTGGGCAAGCTGGCCATGCCGGTCATGATTCCCGCTGGGGATCCGTCTGTCGAAACGACCTTCCGCGCGCCGGGTCGACGGCGGACCGCCCTACGGCGTCAGGGGCGGGCCGCTCCGTCGCGTGCGCGCCCAGATGACGGCGGTGATCGCGGCAAGCAGGACGCAGGGTCGGATCGTTTGGTCAGACGCTACACGCATCCCCGCGCCGACCGACCGGCCCGTCACCGATCCACCGGGTCGTCCAGGCTCGGCTCGCGCCCCGGACGCCAGGCGGCTCCCCATGCCCGTCCGTGGAGGTCCGCGGGGAGAACGTCGTGGCGCGACGTCGAGAGCCCGCGTGTGCTTTCGTCCCAATAGTGAACACGGCCACAATGGGCGTGCCCTACGGAGGAGAACACGATGGCCAAGTACCTGCTGCTCAAGCACTACCGGGGCGCGCCGGCGTCGGTGAACGACGTGCCGATGGAGGAGTGGGAGCCGGAGGAGGTTTCGGCCCACGTGCGGTACATGCGGGACTTCGCCGCCCGGCTGGAGGGCACGGGTGAGTTCGTCGACAGTCAGGCGCTCTCCCCGCGGGGGACGTTCGTCCGCTACGACGGCGAGGGGCGGCCGCCGGTCACCGACGGCCCGTTCGCCGAGACCAAGGACCTGATCGCCGGCTGGATGGTGATCGACGTCGAGACCTACGAGCGGGCGATCGAGCTGGCCGGCGAGCTGTCCGCGGCTCCTGGGGCGGGTGGGAGGCCGATCCACGAGTGGCTCGAGGTGCGCCCGTTCTACGCCGAGCAGCCCACGGTCACCGAGTGAACGAGTCGCTGCTGCGGGAGCTGGTGCCCGCGGTGATCGGCGTTCTCGTCCGTCGCGGAGCCGACTTCGCGGCCGCCGAGGACGCCGTGCAGGACGCCCTGGTCGAGGCGGTACGCGTGTGGCCGGGCGACCCGCTGCGAGATCCCAAGGGCTGGCTGATCACCGTGGCCTGGCGTAAGTTCCTCGACGCCGCCCGTGCCGAGACCTCGCGACGGCACCGCGAGATACGCGTCGAGGGGGAGCCGGTGCCCGGCCCGGGTGGGGTGGCCGACGACACGCTCCAGCTGTACTTCCTGTGCGCGCACCCGTCCCTGACACCGGCTTCGGCCGTCGCGCTCACGCTGCGCGCGGTCGGCGGCCTGACCACGCGTCAGATCGCGCGGGCCTACCTCGTGCCGGAGGCGACCATGGCCCAGCGGATCAGCAGGGCCAAGCGCGCCGTCTCGGGCGTCCGGTTCAACCAGCCGGGTGACGTCGCCACGGTGCTGCGGGTGCTCTACCTGGTCTTCAACGAGGGCTACTCCGGCGACGTCGACCTCGCCGGAGAGGCGATCCGGCTCACTCGCCAGCTGGCCGCGATGACCAGGCAGGAGGAGGTCGCCGGCCTGCTCGCGCTCATGCTGCTCCACCACGCGCGGCGTCCGGCACGGACCGGCCCCGACGGCAGGCTCGTGCCCCTGGCCGAGCAGGACCGAGGGCTGTGGGACACCCGCATGATCGCCGAGGGCGTCCGCGTGCTCCAGGCGGCCCTCGCCCGCGACCGGCTGGGCGAGTTCCAGGCCCAGGCCGCCATCGCCGCGCTGCACGCCGACGCCCGCACGACCGAGGAGACCGACTGGGTGCAGATCGTCGAGTGGTACGACGAACTGGTGCGCCTCACCGGCAGCCCGGTGGCCCGCCTCAACCGGGCCGTCGCGGTCGGCGAGGCCGACGGCCCGCGAGCCGGTCTGGCCGCCCTGGCGGGGCTCGATCCCGCCCTGCCCCGCCACGCGGCCGTCGCGGCCTACCTGCACGAACGCGACGGCAACCCGGTGTCCGCGGCGCGTCTCTACGCCGAAGCCGCCCGATCGGCACCCAGCCTCCCCGAACGCGACCACCTCACGCGACAGGTCGCCCGGCTCAACGCGCGGCTGCGCGGTTGACGAGCGGCACCCCGGCTCCTCGCTCCAGATCCGTCGCTGTCCCGGCCGCGGCCGGAACGGCCGGTACGCGGAGCCTGGGGGAGGGGCCGTCAGGGGGTCTTTTGCAGGAGGACCGGCTCAGTGGCGCCGCGCCGGGTCACCACCAGGAAGCGCCGCCGGTCCCGGTCGGCGTTCGCCGGGGTCAGCGGTTCTCGCAGCAGGCCGATCGCCTGCACGATCTGCGCCCCGGCGATGTTCGCCGTGAAGTCGGCGAGCGCCTTCCGGTCGCCGTGCGGGGCGTTCCTGGTGTTGGCCAGCCAGAGCGTGTAGGTCTCGCCGGGCTTCAGGCCGGACACCGTCATCTCCAGCAGGTCGAGCGGGCCCAGCGAGTTCACCGAGACCGTGGCGTGCCCCCTGCGCCGGTCGCCGCCGGGCGCGATCAGGACGATGTGCCCGTTGCGGCCGGCGACGCCGAGCGGGACCAGGCCCGAGGTGCCGGGCCCGGACGGTACGGCCTCGGGGACGTAGACGAGTGCCTGCGGCTGCTGGCCGATGGGGATCGTCGCGATGACCCGGTTGGCGAGCGCGTCGATCGCCATGACCGCGTCCTGGTTCTCCAGCCCGACGTAGACCCGGGTGCCGTCCCCCGACCCCCACACGCCGTGCGGCAGGTCCCCGGTGGGGATGGTGGCGACCAGCCGTGGGGTCGCGCCGCCGCGGCGGTAGACCTTGACGACGTTCTCCTCGCCGACCGTCACGTACGCGAACGCGCCGTTGACGTTGTCCACCAGGGTCACGTGGTTGGTGATCGGCCCGGTGTCCAAGGTGGTGAGGATGCGAAACGGCGGGGTGCCGCTCATCACCTGCGTCCTGCCGGAGTCCTTGAGGGTGAACCACACCTCCTGGCCGTCCCGGCTCACCGACAGGTTCGGGGAGAAGGGGCTGGCCTGGGGCAGCCGGGCCACCACCCGGTAGGTGCGGGTGTCGATCACGTCCACCTCGGGGGTGAAGCTGGAGGGCACGTAGGCGTAGCGCCCGTCCGGGTGGAACAGCACCATGCCGGGCCCGTTGGCGGTCGGCACCCGGCGGATCTCCCGCATCCTCACCGGGTCGATCACCGAGACGTAGTCCTGGCCGCGTACGGTCGCCCAGACCTGCCTGCCGTCGGGGGTGAAGAACGCCTCGTGCGGCGAGCGTCCGATGTAGACGACGCCCTTGACCCGGTTGGTGGCCGTGTCGATGAGGGTGACCGAGTTGGAGGCGATGGAGACGACCGCGAGCGTGCGCAGGTCCCGGGAGAACCCCATGCCGTGGACGAGCAGCTGGCCCTTGTACAGCGGGTTGAGCGAGGCGGGCACCGGGTCGCCGAGGCGGATGACGCCCAGCAGCCGGTTCACCGACGGATCGATCACCGAGACGGTGTTGGAGGTCTGGTCGGCGGTGTAGACGCGGTCGCGGCCGGAGACCGCCACCGTGGGCCCTGTCGCCGCTCCTCCCGGGCCGGGTCCGCGCGCCCGTCCCGTCCCGGTCTGGGACGGCGTCGCGGTGACGGGCGCCGGGGTCGCCGGAGCGGGCGTAAGCGTGGGCGTGGGCGCCGTCTCCAGGCGGCGGCGCATGACGTCGATCTCCTGCTGCTGGGTGACGATGATCTCCTGGGCCAGCCGCCGCAGGACGGGGTCGCGCCCGTGGGCCAGTACGGCCTTGGCCATGTCGACGGCGCCCAGGTGGTGCGGGATCATCATGGCCGCGAAGTCCCGGTCCGGATCGCCGGTCATGGGGGCGGCCGCCATGTCCAGGTGCATCCGCCGCATGCTCTGCGACATCGCCGCGCCGAACGCCGACCCGGGCCCCTCCGACACGGCGCCGTGGTGCGGGCGCCCCTGACCGGCGCAGGCGGCGGCCAGGACGCAGAGCGTCGCCGCGCCGAGCACGCCCAGTCGCCGCGCGGCCCCGCCCCGGCGCGCGCCGATGTCCCTCATCCGCATCCCCGTCCGTCATGACCACGATCGGGGGGATGCGCGGGGCCGGTGTCCGTCCGCCGGAACGGCCCCTTCGCTGGACTTCACATTCCCCGGTGACCGGTCCCGCAACCGCGCCCCCCGGAAGCCCGCGGGACCTTCAGGGGTTGTCTCTTACCCGGTCGTTCACGATGTGCCTGTCGGGCGCGGGGTCGGCCGGGGCGCGCCGGAGGGCGAAGGCGAGGACGGGGCCGAGGGTGAGCAGGATCGCGAGGGCGGCGTAGCCGTGGGTGAGCCGCGGTGGCGATGCCCGCGACGAGCAGGGGGCCACCGGCGTCGCCGAGCTCGCGGCCGAGTTCCGCGGCTCCCATGGTCTGAATACCGGGAGGTCTGACCTGTGTGAACGGGGATGCGGTAACCACTGCGGGGGAACGGATCCGTTACCTTCCCCCGTCGGCACTCGTCACCGGAGAGAGCGCAGGTCCTCGCGCGTGTGAGCGCCTCTGGGTACGGCACTCCTGCGCGCCCGCCACGCGCGTGCAGGTCCTCGCGCGTGTGAGCGCCTCCCGAAACTCCCGGCACCGCTCTGGCGCGTCATCTCCTCCGGCGGCTACGAGCCGGCAGGGCCCTCAGGGAGGTCGGGGGGCGTCGCCGGGCGGGGCAGGCCCAGGGAGGTGATGCGCTGCGCCAGGGCCTCGCGCTGCACCCGGATCTGCCGCCCGTTGTCGTGACCGGCCAAGGTACGGGCACGAACCTCGGCGATGACATGGGAGAGGGGGACGTTGAGCACCACGGCGGCGGTGGCGACGCTGATGGTGGGTTCGTCGGGCAACATCGCCAGCCGGTCGGCGATGACCTGCTCCCGGAATTCGGAGGCGAACCACACGGTGCTGCCGTCGCCGCCGCCGACGCCGAGGTGGAAGACGAGGCCTTCGCGTTCCAGGTCCTGCAGGAGGCGATCGGTGTCACTGAGGGCGCTCATATGGTGTTCTTCCTCGGGTCGGTGATGGCGGTCAGGTCGACGGAACGGAGGTGGGCGCGCCCGCCTGTCGCGGCGCGGCCGGCGGCGGGACGCCGGGCGGCATCGCGCGCGGATCGACGGCCCGTTTCGCCGTCACCGACACCCTGCCGATGTCGGGACGGCTGCCGTCCATCGGGGTGCGCGCCGTATCGTGCTCACCCACGCCACCGCATCCGCCCTCTCGCATCCGCCCAGCTCAATGCCGGTTTTATGACCGAAGGCCGCCCCCGTGGGGAGCCACCTTCGCCCAAGATTCTTTCTGCGATCCTTTGGCCTGTTAAGTGAGTCTGACAAATGACATTCATAGTGTCTATGGGTTGTAGTGGTGTGATGTTGTGTCATAGATCATCTAATGCCAATGTTTGGTCCTCGTCGCCGCGATGTTGTCAGGATTCTTGTCATGCCGGGACGCGTGAGAGCACCCAAGGGTGGACCGGTACGGGCCGGCCCCGCGAACCGCACACCGTCATCGCCCAGGGCCGCCTCGTCCCTCGGTGACACGGACCGGGTAGAGGCCAAGGCGCCCGGTGACCTCGCTTGACCTTGACACGGTGACAAGGTCTTCACTGTCGCCAAGGAGGTGGTCCCGATGACCATGCGGGAACAGGACACGGACACGATTCGAGTTCTCCAGGGGCTGGAGGACAGCCGCTCGTCAGTGCGGCTGCGGGCGGCGATGGCGATCGGCACGACCCCCGACCCACGGTTCGTCGGCAAGCTCGTCGAACGATGCGCGATCGAACCCGAGTTCTATGTACGCGATACGCTGACCTGGGCACTCACCCGCCACCCGGCGTCCGTGACCGTTCCGGCGCTCCTCAGGGAGCTCCGCTCGGAGCGCGCGCAGGCACGAAGCCAGGCGCTGCACACGCTGTCCAAGATCGGGGATCGGCAGGCGTGGCCGGCGATCACACAGGCGCTCCTGTACGACGCCGACGACGAGGTGGCGCGGAGCGCCTGGCGGGCGGCGGTCGTGCTCGTCCCCGAGGGCGAGGAGCCCGAGCTGGCCGCGGTGTTGTCGAGACAGCTCGGACGCGGCGAACGTGAGACGCGGCGGAGCCTCAGCCGGGCGCTGGTCGCGCTCGGTGAGGTGATCGTGCCCATGCTGCGCGCCGCGCTGACGGATCCCGACCCGCGCGTGCGCGTGCACGCGCTCGCCACGGAACGGCTGTTGCGCGACCCGGAGGCCGGATTCGAGTTCACTATCGAGGAGGCCAAGCGTGTCGTGGCCCTCGGCGTCCCCGGCGAGGAGGAGTGATGGGCAGTGTTGATCGGTGAGGTGGCACGACGGTCCGGGGTCAGCGCCCGCATGCTCAGGCACTACGACTCCCTTGGCCTGGTGCGGCCAACGGGTCGTAGCGACGCGGGGTATCGGGAGTACTCCGGCGAGGACATCCGGCGGATCTTCCATATCGAGAGCCTGCGGTCGCTGGGGCTGTCGCTGCGGGATGTCGGGCGCGCGCTCGACGATCCCGGCTTCACGCCCTCGGAGCTTGTCGACGACCTCATCCGCCGGACGCGAGAACGCGTCGCGGCCGAGACGGAGTTGCTCACGCGACTGCGCCGGATCGACGCCGCGGAACCCGCCGGCTGGGAGGACGTCCTCCAGATCGTCGCCCTCCTGCAGGCGCTGGGGTCAAAGAGCGCCGGCAACCGCCAGCGCGCGGCCCTGTCCTCGGCCGAGGAGGTCGCGGTGCCGGTGGAGGCACTGGTCGAGGCGGCGCTGAACGAGACGGATCCGAACGTCGCCGGAGCCCTTCGCTGGGCTTTGGCGCGATCGGGCGATGACGGCTTGGTGCTGCTGGCGGAGGGGCTCGGCTCGCCGGTGGCCGAGGTGCGCGAACGTGCCGTCCAGTCCATCGCCGAGATTCCGGACGGCGAGGCGACCACACTGCTGCGCGAGGCCCTCGCGAATCCCGACGCCGTGGTCCGCAGGTACGCGGCTCTGGCCCTCGGGGCACGCGGAGTGGCCGACGCGATCCCGACGCTCGTCGATGTCGTCGTCGAGGGGACGAACGACGTCGACGCGGCCGACGCCCTGGGCGCGCTGGCGGATCGTCCCGCGCTGGCGGATCAGATCGCCGCCAGGCTCGTCGACCGTCTCACCCACGGCGGCGTCGGATCGCCCGCGCGCCTACGGCTGACACAGGCACTCGCGGACATCCCGGGAACCACGGTGTCACGAGCCCTCGCGGATCTGTCCCATGACGAGGACCGTGCCGTCGCGCTTACCGCGACGTACATTCTCGGGATACGCGATGACGGGCCTTTCCCGGGGCGCCGCGGGCGGCAAAGGTGATCCGGCCTTCGAGACCGGGGCACACCACGACGGCGGAGACAGGCGTCAGGCGCGCGGCTCACATCATCCGCCGCAGGGCGCTCTCCACGGCGTCGACGAGCGCGTCACCCTCGGTGGCGGGGTGGCGGGCAAGGCCGAGTTCGACGTCCGGCAGAGCGGGCAACGCGGCCGCGTCGTGGCGGGCCATGGCCGGTTCGAGGTTGGCGGGCAGGAGCGCCGCGACGCCGAGGCCGGCCCGCAGCGCGGCGAGCACCCCGGCGAGACTGTTGCTTTCGAACGCCACCCGCCAGCGGCGCCCCGTACCCTCCATCGTCTCCAGCACCGACGTCCGCCAGGCGCACGTGTTCGAGAACAGCACCACCGGCAGCGGATCGGCGTCGGTGGCGACCCCCTGCCCGACCGCCCAGACCAGCGGCAGACGCACCGTCCAGCTCGGCGGCCAGGGAAGCCCCGGGACCTCGTCGAGCACGAGCTGGACACGCCCCGCGTCGTAGGCCTCCCGCATCTCCGCGTTGGAAAGGCTGAGCACCTCCAGCGTCGCGCCGGGGTGCAGCCGCGCGAGGTCGGCGAGTGCCTGGGAAAGGCGGGAGGCGGCGAGATCCTCGAGGAGTCCCACCCCGCAGTGCCCGGTGAGCGCACGTCCCGTCTCGGCGAGTGCCTGTGCCGACAGCGCGAGAATGCGCTCGGCGTAGGGCAGCAGTTCCTCACCCGCGCGGGTCGGCGAGACGCCGGACGGCGCCCGGTACAGCAGTGGGCTGCCGACGGCCCTCTCAAGCTTGCGCAACTGCTGGCTGAGCGCGGGCTGGGTACGGCCGAGTGCCGACGCCGCACGGCTGATGCTGCCCGCTCGCACGGCGGTGACGAACGACCGCAGCAGTGCGGTGTCGAGATCACGTGCCATAAGAATTCATTATGGCTGGTCCAATGAACTGACGGCTTCCTATGGCATTCCACAGGATCTAGCGTCAAAACGGTGATCGGATTTCGACAGGTGCTCGCGGTGCCGGGGATGACGCCGCTGCTGGCCATCTCGCTGCTCGCCCGTGCCGCGATCACGGCGGACGCGATGGCGTTGACGATGTACGTCGTCGTCGCCCTCGACATGAGTTACGCGGCGGCCGGGGCCGTGGTGGCGGCGCTCACCGCCGGTGTCGCGCTGGGCGGGCCGCTGCTGGGCCGGATGATCGACCGGCGGGGCCTGCGTACCGTGTTGTCGGCCACTGTCGTGCCGCAGCTCGTGTTCTGGCTGGCCGTGCCCGTGCTGCCGTACGTGATCTTGCTGGGTGTCTCCTTCGCCGCCGGTCTGCTGATGGTGCCGATCCAATCGGTCACCAGGCAGGCGATCGCCGCGATGACGACGGCGGGGCGGCGGCGGGCGGCGTTCGCGCTGGAGTCGGTGGTGGGCGAGCTGTCGTACCTGGTGGGGCCGCCGGTGGTGATCTTGTGCGCGGCGAAGGTGTCTCCCGGCGTGGTGGCATGGGGAGTGGGCACCGCGATCGTCGTCGGCGGGGCGGGGATCGCCCTGCTCAACCCGCCGCTGCGGGCCGAGGACGAGGCGGACGGCGAGGCGGCGGACCGGCCCCGGCGCAGGCAGTGGCTGGGAGCGCGCATGGTCGCTGTCCTGACGATGGGGTTCGGCGTCGCGATGCTGCTCAGCGGCGTCGACCTGGCCATCGTCGCGACCCTTCGAGAAGCCGGTCAGGTCTCGTGGGCGGCCGTGGTCGTCGCCGTGTTCGGGGTGACGTCCATCGTGGGCGGCCTGGTGTACGGAGCGCTGCCCCGGCCGATGCCCACCTGGCTGCTGCTCGGCCTGCTCGGGCTGGTGACGATTCCGGCCGGACTCGCCCGTGACTGGCCCTGGCTGTGTGTGGCCGTCGTCGGTGCCGGTCTGCTCACCGCGCCGACCCTTTCCACGGTCTCCGACGCGGTGAGCCGGTTGGCGCCGGCCGGTGTGCGTGGTGAGGCGACCGGCCTGCAGTCCTCGGCGGCGAGCGCGGGGTTCGCGCTCGGCTCTCCGGTCGTGGGGGCGGCGATCGACGCGTCCGTGCCGGCGGGCGGCTTCGCGGCGGCGGGACTGGCCGGCCTGCTCGCCGCGCTGACGGGATACCTGCTCTCACGCCGGTCGCCCAGGATAGTCGCCGGTGATCATGTTGCTCGCGGGGCGCCGGGCCCTCGCCGCCTGACGACTCCGGGGACGGCGCCCGCCGCGATCGGCCCCGACGTCGAACGCGGGGAGCCGCACCGGATCTGACCGGGGTGTGCGCTTTGTCGTTGATGAGTGGTGTGCGAGCATGGTCGGCGTAGGCGAGCGCGGACTGAGGAAGCCGGTGTGAATCCGGCGCGGTCCCGCCACTGTGATCGGCGAGCGAATCCCGAAGAAGCCACTGCCCGGATGACGGGTGGGAAGGCCGGGACGAGCCTCGACCCGAGAGCCAGGAGACTCACGCGGTCGCCTCCTCGATGAACTGGGGCGGATTTCCCCGGAGAGGAGTGGGCTCTCGTGCCCGTCGAGCCGGTGGCCGCGCCGAGAAGCCCTGTGGTGTTCCCTCTTTCAGATCCGCCCCGTTGTGCAGATTCCGTGAGAGGAACACTCCATGACGGGCAGACGCCCCACCTCCCTCCTGCTCGCCCTCCTGGTATCCGCGGTGCTGGCCGCCTGTGGCGGTGCCCCGGCTGAGAACGTCCCGGCCCCCGCTCCGGCGGCCTCCGCGCCCGCGGGCTTCCCGGTCACCCTCGACAACTGCGGCGTGACGAGCACGTACGAGCGGCCGCCGCGGCGGGCGATATCCATGAACCAGCACGCCACCGAGGTGATGCTGGCGCTCGGCCTGGAGAAGTCGATGATCGGCACCGCCTACCTCGACGACAAGGTGCTGCCCGAGTACAAGGCGGCCTACGACGCCATCAAGGTCGTCTCGAAGGAGTACCCGGCCTACGAGGCGCTCCTGGCCGAGGAACCCGACTTCGTCTACGGCGGCTTCGCCAGCACCTTCGACGAGAAGGAGGGCCGCAGCCGCGACGCCCTGGGGAAAGCCGGCATCAAGACGTACCTGAACGTCGAGGAGTGCGCCGAAGGCGCGGTGTCGGTGGACCTGATGGACACCGAGATCCGCAACGTCGCGAAGATCTTCGGCGTCTCCGACCGGGCCGAACCGCTGATCACCACATTGCGGGCGACCCTCGACGGGGTGAAGTCCAAGCTCGCCGACGCCACCCCGGTCAAGCTGTTCGTCTACGACAGCGGCGACAAGACCGCCTTCACCGCCGGAGGCAAGGGCGTCGGCAACGAGATCATCAAGCTGGCCGGGGCACAGAACGTGTTCGCCGACGTCGACAAGGTGTGGGGCGACGTGTCGTTCGAGCAGGTCGCCGAGCGCGCGCCCGACTGGATCGTCATCTACGACTACGGCGACCAGCCGGTGGCCGACAAGGAGAGGTTCCTGCTGGCCAACCCGGCGCTGAAGGACGTACCGGCCATCAAGGACAAGCGGTTCGCGGTGCTGCCATTGTCGTCGGTGGTGCTCGGCGTGCGGGCGCCGGGGGCCGTCGAGGCGCTGGCCCGGCAGCTGCACGCCGACCGGTTCAAGTGAGCGAACCGGTCGCGGGCGCCGTGCCGTTGGCGCGGCGCCCGGGGATGCCGTACCCGGTCGTGATCGGCCTGCTCGTGCTCCTGGTCGGCGGAGCGGTCACCGCGGCCGTCGCGGCCGGGTCGGTGGCCCTGCCGGCCGGGCAGGTGTGGGGCATCCTGCTCCATCACCTGCATCCCGCCCTGGCCGAACCGAGCTGGACACCCGTGCGGGAGACCATCGTGCTGGACGTACGGCTGCCGAGGGTCGTCCTGGCGGGGGCGATCGGCGCGGGCCTGTCGGTCTGCGGCATGGCCCTGCAAGCGCTGGTACGCAACCCGCTGGCCGACCCGATGCTGCTGGGGGTCTCCTCCGGCGCCAGCGTCGGAGCGGTCACCGTGGTGGTGTTCGGCCTGAGCGTGTTCGGCGCGTTCAGCCTGCCGATCGCGGCCTTCCTCGGCGCGCTGGCCGCGTTGGTGGCGGTCTACTTCCTGGCCCGCTCGGGCGGGCGCATGACGACGGTGCGGCTGGTGCTGGCCGGGGTGGCGACGGCCGAGGTGCTCTCGGCCGTGGCCGGCTTCCTGGTGGTGACCTCCAACGACCCGCACAAGACGCAGGCGGCGGTGCGCTGGATGCTGGGCGGCCTGGCCGGGACCACCTGGACGATGGTGTGGATCCCGGCGGTGGCCGTCCTGGCCGGGACCGTCGCGCTGGTCGGGGTGTCTCGGCCGCTGAACCTGCTGCTGGCCGGGGAGGAGGCCGCCGCCTCGCTCGGGCTGGACGTGCACCGCTTCCGGGCGGCACTGTTCGTGCTGGTCGCCATGATGATCGGCACGATCGTCGCGGTCAGCGGGACCATCGGCTTCGTAGGGCTGATCATGCCACACGTCGTCCGGCTGCTGATCGGCGCCGACCACCGCCGGGCGCTCCCGGCGACGGCGCTGCTGGGCGCGGCCTTCCTCATCGTGGCCGACCTGGCCGCCCGCACCCTGATCGCGCCGGAGGAGATCCCGGTGGGCATCATCACCGCCCTGGTCGGCGGGCCGTTCTTCCTGTGGTTGATGCGGAGGCGTTCCACGTGACACTGACCGTGGAGGAGGTGTCGGTCCGCGTCGGCGGCCGCGACCTGGTTCGCCAGGTCTCGCTGGAGGTCGCCGAGGGGGAGATGCTCGGCCTGGCCGGGCCCAACGGCGCGGGCAAGTCGACGCTGCTGCGTACCCTCTACCGGGCGCGCAGGCCGACCGGCGGCCGGGTGCTGCTCGACGGCGAGGACGTGTGGCGCATGCCGGCGGGGCGGCTGGCCCGCCGGCTGGCCGCGGTCCTCCAGGAAAGCGGCGGCGATTTCGAGCTGTCGGTGTACGACGTCGTCGCCATGGGCCGCACCCCGCACAAACGGGCCTTCGACGGCGACAACGCGGACGACAGGGCGATCATCGCCGACGCGCTGGGGCGGCTCGACGTGGCCGACCTGGCGCACGCGCCCTTCGACCGGCTCTCCGGCGGGGAGAAGCAGCGGGTGCTGATCGCGCGGGCGCTGGCCCAGCGACCGACCACGATGGTGCTGGACGAGCCGACCAACCACCTGGACCTGCGCCACCAGCTCGACGCGCTGAACCTGGTGCGCGGCCTCGGCGTCACCGCGGTGGTCGCCCTGCACGACCTCAACATGGCCGCCGCCTTCTGCGACCGCCTCTGCGTCATGGACGCCGGCCGCGTCGTCGCTCTGGGCACCCCCGCCGACGTGCTCACCCCCGCTCTGCTCGCCGAGGTCTACCGGGTCGACGCCGAGGTGGCGATCCACCCGGAGACAGGGGTGCCGCGGGTGAGTCTGCGAACCGGAGGGAGCCGCCTCACGAACTGAATCTCTCTTTGTATGAAAAGCCGGATCCGCCATCCGGCGTATTCACCGTGCGCCTTTCACGAATGGAGCTTCCGCGTAATGGAATCGGCATCGAACGGATCGGTTCTGACGGCCCTCGGAGCGGTCGCCGGATTCGGCTCGTTCTTTTCTTTGCACATCGGCGGTGATCCGGCCGGGTGGCACGACGTGAGATCCGACTACGAACGCGGTTTCGCCGACCTGGTGGAGGCGACGGCCGCCAGGTACGGCACCCGTGAGCTGCGCATCGGCGCCTCGATCACCCAGCTCGGCCACGCCGCGCGGCTCTGGTCGCCGCTCCTGGCCACCGTGCTCACCCATGCGGTGGTGCCCGACCTGACCCGCCTGGACCGCGCCGACGACGGCCCGCGCCTGCGCCTGCCCACCCCCGCGGGATGGCACTACGAGTCGCCGGATCAGCTCTATGACCTGGTGATTCGTCGTCACCTGGAACCGCTGGCGGCCGGCCTGCGGGTGAAGGTCGCCCCCGGCCTGCTGTACGGCAACGCCGCCTCCGCCCTGGCCGAGGCCGGCCGCGCGATAGCGGCCACCCGCCCGGACCTGGCCGAGCCCGCCGCCGACCTGGTCGCCGACCTGCTGACCCGCGGCCACCTGGCGGGAAAGGGAGCGCTCATCTCCCCTGAACTGGCCTTCCGGCGCACCACGTGCTGCCTTTATTACCGGGTGCCGGACGGTTCCAAATGCGACGACTGCTCATTGGCGGAAAAATGAATTATTGAATTCACCGCGACCGTATGCCTATGGTGTTGCATGTAGTTGGCACGTGCAAATCACCTGCAGAAGGAGGAAGCGCATGGCACACCACGGATTCGCCGAGCCCGAGGGCCCGCAGGACTGCCTGAAGTCCCACACCCCGGCGGTGGACTCGCCGTTCGAGTGGCGCCAGGACGACGACGAGTAGATCGCCCCAAGCCGGGGCCCCTCACCGGGCCCCGGCCCCTGTCCGGCTTCCTCAAGAGGAGCGTTCGTGATCGCACAGGTCCGCCGCGACGCGCCCGACGACCCCGTCGTGCCCAGCCTGGTCTCCTACTCCGCCTTTCCCGCCGAAGGAACGGAGGTGACCGGCGGCGCGGCCCTCGGCGACGAGGAGGCGGCGCGCGCGGCCGCGATCGGAGAGGCGATCGAGCGCCACTGCGCCAACCAGGTGCCCGCCGGGCTGCGCCGCGCCGCCTACCGCGACCTGACCGAACCCGCCACCGACCCGCGCGCGTTCGCCCTCTACTCAGAGGGCCAGTACCGGGCGCGCGGTTTTCCGTTCGTCGCGATGACCCCCGATCTGGAGATCGCCTGGGCGCCCGCCGAGGACCTGGTCTCCGGGCAGCGGGTCCTGGTGCCCGCCTCGCTGGTGTACGTGAACTACTTCACCGGCCCCCGCCGCGCCGAGCCGCCCACCAACTACCCCGTCCTCGCCGGGACCGCCGCCGCCACGACCCCGGAGCGGGCCCGGCAGGCGGCGCTGCGCGAGGTCCTCGAACGCGACGCCGTGACCACGTGGTGGGCGGGCGCCACCGAGGCCGCACCACTGCCCAGGCCCGCGGGCGGCCCGCTGGCCACCGCGCTGGCACAGGCCGAGGAGGCGGGGTTGACGGTGTCCCTGCTGCGGGTGCCCTCGACGTTCGACGCGACCGTGGCCGCGGTGTTCGTCGAGGACCACGCGCGCCGCGTCGTGGGCTTCGGCAGCGCCTGCCGGGCGGACGAGCAGGAGGCCGCGGCCAAGGCGTTCACCGAGGCCGTCGGCACCTACGAGACCGGCCGCGTCCTGCTGCGCCGCGACGTCGGGCGGCGCCCCTACCTGCGGCGGCGCGCCGACCGGCGCTACCTCGACGCCCTGGCGCGCGGCTGGCGCGACGTCAACGACGTCCGCCTGCACGTCCAGGTCTACCTCGACGAACGCCTCCAGGGCGAGGCGCTGGACCGGCTGCGTCTCCCCGGCGGCCTGCCGCTGCCGCCGGAGACCACCGGGCCGCTGCGCTCGCTCACCGAGCGGGGTTTTCGCGCCTACGCCGCCGACCTGACCACCCCGGGCGCCGAGGGCGCCGGGCTGCACGTGGCCCGGGTACTGGTGCCCGGCCTGTACTGCGACGCCCCGGCGGCCTTCCCGTTCCTCGGCGGGACCCGGCTGCCCGCCTCATCGGACCTCGTACGGCAACCCCTGCCGTTCGCCTGACCTCTCGCCTGACCCCGAAGGAGAACGCATGCGGCTCGGACTGGCCATGGGCTACGGCGGCGAACCCATGCACGAGGTGCTCCCGGTGATCAAACGCGCCGAGAGCATCGGCGTCGACTCGGTGTGGAGCGTCGAGGAGTACGGCCCCGACGCCGTCAGCGTGCTCGGATACCTGGCCGCGGTGACCGACCGCATCGAACTGGGCACCGCGATCATGCAGATCCCGGCCCGCACCCCCGCCGCCACGGCGATGACCGCGATGACCCTCGACGTGCTGTCCAACGGCCGTTTCCAGCTCGGGCTGGGATTGTCGGTGCCGTGGATCGTGGAGGGCTGGCACGGTCTGCCGTACGAGCGCCCGCTGCGCCGCACCCGCGAGTACGTCGAGATCGTGCGCCGGGCCATCGCCCACGAGGACCGGGTGCACTACGAGGGCGAGCTGTACACACTGCCCTACACCGGACCCGGCTCGACCGGCCGGGCCCGCGCGATCCGCTCGGAGATGACCCCGCTGCGGCCCCGTATCCCCCTCTACCTGGCCGCCATCGGCCCCGGCAACCTCGCGCTCACCGGCGAACTGGCCGACGGCTGGCTGTCGGGCATGTACGCCCCCGAACACGAAGGCGCCATCCTCGCCCCCCTGGAGGAAGGTCTGGCGCGCGCCGGACGGCAACCGGAAGACGTGCGGATCTGCCCCATCCTCTACGTCGCCCACGCCCCCACGATCGCCGAGGGCCGCGAAAAGCTCCGGCCCCTGTACGCCCACCTCATCGGCGCCTCCTCCCCGGGCGTACGCAACACCTATGCCGACGTGGTCGTCCAGATGGGCTACGAGGGCCCCGCCCACGACATCCGCAAGCACTTCACCGACGGCGACCGGGCCGCCGCCGTCAAAGCCGTCCCCGACCGGCTGCTGGACGAGGTGGCCCTGATCGGCCCCATCGAGGCGATGACCGAACGGCTGGCGGTGTGGCGCGCCTCCCGGGTGGACACCGTCATCCTGCTCGACCGCGACACCGCCCTGCTGGAAGCCGCGCGGGCCGTCCTGTGAGACGCATGTGGGCGCTGACCGTGCCCCTGCTCGTGGCCGGGCTCACCCAGATCATCGTCAACATCGTCGACACGATCATGCTGGCCCGCCACTCCACCACGGCCCTGGGCGCCTTCGCGCTGGCCGCTCCCGTCTACCTGATCGCCCTGGTCATCGTGCGCGGCTGGGCGACCGCCGTACAGATCAAGGTCGCCCAGGCCCACGGGGCGGGCGACGCGGGCGCGGTGATCCAGGCGGTGCGGGTGGGCCTGGCCACCTCGGCCCTGACCGGCCTCGCCATCGGCGTCGCGCTGTACGCCGTCGCCGAGCCGGTGCTCGCCCTGCTGGGCGCACCGGCCGAACTGATCGGTCCCGGCGGCGCCTACCTGAGGATCCTGGCCTTCGCGGTGCCGTTCGCCGCCGCGTCGTTCACCCTGCAAAGCGCCTGCTCGGGCGTCGGGGTGACCCGCGCCGCCATGTACAACGCCCTGGTGGTCAACGCGGTGAACCTGCCGCTGGGCCTGCTGCTGATCTTCAACGCCGGGCTCGGCATCGAAGGCGCCGCCTTCGCGACCCTGGCCGCCACGGCGGCCGGAACCGCCGTCCTGCTCGGGTACGCCCGCGCCAAGCTGCCTCGGGACCCCGGCGACGGCAGGCCCGTGGCCCGCACGCTGTGGACCCTCGGCTGGCCGGAGATGAGCGCGATGGGCGTCGGCTACCTCAACGAGGCGCTGATCGCGGGCTTCGCGGCCCGGATGGGCACCCCCGAGCTGGCCGCGTACCGCATCACCGACAACCTGCTGCTCATCGTCTTCACCGTGATGGCGTCGCCATCCTCGCCGGGCACGAGGCCGGCGCCGGGCACCGGGCCGCCGCCGAACGGTGGCGAAGCATCGGAATCCGGTTGCTGCTGATCGTGTACGCGGCCCCGGCCGCACTGGTCCTCCTCGGCGGAACGGCCCTGCTGGGGTTGTTCACCGCCTCCGCCGAGGTCGCCACGCTGGCCTGGCAGGTGGTGCCCCTGGCGCTGCTCAGCCTGGCGCCGATGGTGTGGGCGATGGCTTACGGCAGCTTCCTGCGCGCCCACGGCGACACCCGGTCGGTGATGATCGCGAACGTCGCCGGTGACTACCTGGTGCTGATCCCACTGAGCTGGCTCCTCGGGCTCACCTTCGGATTCGGCCTGCCCGGGATCTACGCGGCATGGACCGCCTTCACCATCATGCTGGCCCTGCTGCTACGGATCCGCGCGATGTCCCTGGCCGCGCGGGGATCCGCGGAAGCAGCGAGGTGAGCCCGCCGATCGGTGGAGTTCCCGGCCTGCCCGGTGTCGCCGGTTGAGCCGAAGGCTCGCGATCGCTCGTTCACGCGGGGCATAGGATCGGCGGCATGGCGACGCGGCTTGTTCAGATTGCGATGAATGCTCGGAATGACTCCGCACTCGGCCGGTTCTGGGCCGAGGCGCTCGGCTGGGCCGTCTCCAGCGAGGAACCCGGCGTGACCAACCTCGAACCCGAGGACTTCGCCTACCCCGACCCCGTCGCCGTCTGCCTGGACATCATCGTCGTCCCGGAACCCAAGACGGTGAAGAACCGCGTGCACATCGACCTCGCCACCACCTCCGCGGCCCATCAGGCGGACCTGATCGCGCGCCTCCGGGCTCTCGGCGCGACGCCCGCCGACGTGGGCCAGGGCGACGTCCCGTGGACGGTCCTCGCCGACCCGGAGGGCAACGAGTTCTGCGTACTGGAGCCCCGGGAGATCTACCGGGACACCGGCCCGATGGCCTCGGTGGTGGCCGACTGCGTCGATCCGCGGGCCATGGCCCGCTTCTGGAGCGAGGCGACGGACTGGACCCTGCACAAGGTGAGCGACGATCACGCGGTGCTGCGCTCCGCCAAGGGCGTCGGCCCGTACCTGGAGTTCCTCCGCACGCCCGGCGCCAAGACCGTGAAGAACCGCGTCCATTTCGACCTCCGGCCGTACCCCGGTGACGATCAGGCGGCGGAGGTGGCCCGGCTGCGGGCCCTGGGCGCCACCGACGTCGACCTCGGCCAGGGCGACGTCCCGTGGACGTGCCTCGCCGACCCGGAGGGCAACGAGTTCTGCGTCCTCACCCCACGCTGACTCCGCTCACCTTCGAGCCGACCCTCTCGCCGGCCCTGCCGGGCCGCCCGTGCGCGCCCGGCACCTGAAAGCGCCCGATTACCACGCCCGCCCGCGTGTTCTCAGCGGCGCGTCCGCGAGGCCAGCTCACGCACCGCCACGGCGAGCAGGTCGACCTGGTCCCGGGAGGTGAACAGCGCCGGTGTCACCCGGACGCAGTCGCCTCGCACCGGCCCGCCGCGACGCACCGTGAAGATCCGGTGCCTGTCCATCAGCTCCTTGGCGATCGCGACGTTGTCGGCCTCCGAGGTGCGGCCGGTGATCCGGAACGCGGTCATGGCCCCGTACATCGCGGGTTCTTCGGGGGTGAGGATCTCCACGTTGGGGAGGTCGATCACCTGGTGCACCCAGCGGTCGCGCAGGAAACGCAGCCGCGCCTGCTTGACCACGGAGCCCAGGGCGTCGTGGAAGTCCAGGGCGGTGCCCACCGTGAGGATCGGGGCGACGTCCATGGTGCCGGAGTGGACCCGCGAGCGGATGTCACGGCCGGGGTAGGTCTCGTCGGCGAAAGCGGGGTCGATGTCGGCCAGACGGTTCTCGCGGATGTAGAGAAACCCCGACCCCAGCGGCGCCCCCATCCACTTGTGCAGGGAGAAGACGGCGAAATCCGCGGCGAGGTCGTCGATGGTGAAGTCGAGTTGCCCCCAGGAGTGGGCCGCGTCGACGATCACGTCGACGCCTCTCGCGCGGGCCATCGCAACGATCTCCGCCACCGGCAGGACGAGTCCGGTGCGGTTGTTCATGTGACTCAGCAACAGCAGCTTGACCCGCGGATGGTCGCGGAACGCCCGAGCGTAGGTCTCCAGGGCGGCCTGGTGGGTCGCCGGCTCGGGGATGGCGATCCGCTCGACATCCACCCCGCGCCGGGTGCGCAGCCAGTTCATCGCGTACCGCGCGCTGTGGTAGTCGAGGTCGGTGTACATCACCGCGTCACCCGGCCGCAGCCGGTTGTAGCCGCCGATCAGGTTCTGCAGGGCCTCGGTGCCACCACGGGTCAGGGCGATCTCCTCATGGGAGGCGCCCAGAAGGGCCGCGACGCGTTTCCTGACCTGGGTGGCCCGATCGGCGTAGGAGGTGCGCAGCAGGTGAGAGTTCAGCTCGTTCAGCTGGTCCACGTTGCGGTGATATGCCAGACGCACCGGCTCGGGCATGATCCCGTAGTAGCCGTTCTCCAGATTGATGAAGTCCGCGCTGACCCGGTACTGCCGCGCCACGGTGGTCCAGAATGCCTCATCTCGGGCGAGCTGGTCAGGAGTGCGTCCGGCCGGAACGGTCAATGGCTCAGCTGCCGACGACCGCGGCCTCGGCGCTGGAGAAGCCACCGACGGTGAAACGGCGGAGATGGCCGCCGCGCCCAGTCCCGCGACCATCTCGCGCCTCGACACGCTCATCGAACCCCCCGTATCGGTCGGTCAAAGCTCACCGAACAGCGGCCCCGACCCGCTCCAACCATGAAATTCCAGTGTGTGGCCAATACGCCTCGCGGAGTGGTCACCCCGGCTTTTCCGGCGCGGCGCGGCGAGGACCGGAGGTTGAGCACACCTGAGGCTCCTCATCGGGTGTGCTCACCGCGCCGACCTCACCTGCCTGCGACGCGACGCGCGGGCCGGCGGAATCCGCCGGGGTTACGCGGTCCGTCAGGTGGCTTTCTTCTCGGCGATGATCCTGGACCAAGGCTTTGTCTTACTTGGGGTGAACGTACAGATGCCCCTGAACTAGCGTCTTACGTAGCGTCGATCCGACATATTTCTGGAAACTGAATTGGTGCCCTGTAAGCCCAGAATGCATATCGGGCCCAAACATCAAACACGGAGTGGTCTTTCATGTTCAAGCACGTTTTCGCCGCTGGCGCATTGGTGGCTTCCGGCTTCATTGTCGCCATGACGATGTCGGCTCCGTTCGCCGAGGCAAGCGCGGTAACCCGGGAAGCCGCTCCGGTATCCCTGCCTCTGAACGATCCTCCCCCCG
Source organism: Streptosporangium oxazolinicum (assembly GCF_039537505.1). Classification (NCBI taxonomy): domain Bacteria; kingdom Bacillati; phylum Actinomycetota; class Actinomycetes; order Streptosporangiales; family Streptosporangiaceae; genus Streptosporangium; species Streptosporangium oxazolinicum. Next base: position 105,776 of record NZ_BAABAQ010000019.1, on the reverse strand, counting down.
GCACCTACCATCGCCCCTGGCCCGGCGGTCCCCACCACCATTCCTGGCCTGGTCATCACCACCATTCCTGGCCCGGCGGCCACCAGCACTGGCCTGGCGGTCACCACCATCACTCCTGGCCTGGTCACCATCACCATTCCTGGCCCGGCCACCACCATCACTGGCCTCATGGCCACCATTAGAGTTCTCACCTGAACTCGCCTGAACAGAGTCAAATGTCGTCGTCGTCCTCCTCGCCCGTGATGCGTAGTTGCTCGTGGGCGAGGATGCTGGCGCGGCGCAGCACGTCGATCTGGGCGGTGTTGTAGAGCCCGATCACCGCGTCGATGAAGGTCTGGCGCGTGACGTGCTCGCTCTTCGACAGATGCGCCGCCGGGTCGCTCAGCCAGGGGTAGTCGATGAGGTACCGGGCGATGGTCGGCGCGAGTTTCTCGGCGAGGCGTTGCCTGGTCGCCTCGTCCGCGTCGGGCGGCAGGGCGTCGACGTCCTCGCCGAGGGGGTCGGTGTCGGCCTCCACCATGCGCAGCAGGTCCGCCATCGCGTCCTCGTCGTACAGCTGCCCGTAGATGTGGATCATCGAGCTGTCGGAGCCGGACAGGCGGGCGGCGACGGACTCGAACCCCGCGGGTGCGTCGGCCGGTGCGCTGTCGCGCAGGATGGTCGCGATGTCGGACCGGGCTCGCTGCAGACGCGCGATGTCGGCCGCGAGCGCGGCGTCGACCTGGCGCAGGGCCTCGGGGGCGATGTCCCCGTCCGCGCCGACCTCGCCGATCCGGGAGAGCGGAACCCCCAGCTCGGCGAGGCGCCGGATGCGCAGAAGGCGTACGAGGTCTTGCACGCCGTACTGTTTGTAGCCGTTGTAGCGGCGTTCCGGCTCGTCGAGCAGGCCGAGCCGGTGATAGTGCCGGACGGTGTTCACCGTCGTACCGGCGAGCTGCGCGAGTTCGCGCGTGCTCCAGGTCACGGGGTGCTCGCCTCCTCCACGAGCGATGGCACGATGACGCCCACGAGCGGCTTCCACCAGCTCATGCGGAGACGCGCGCCGAACGGCCAGGAGCGCTCCTGTGTCAAGGGACTCGCGTCTCGGGGATCGTCGGATCCTGGTACATCCATCGGGAAGGTTCCTCCCGGGGTCGAATCGGTCGTTGCGCTCATGAGCCGAACACCGTGCCCCGTGGGGGCGCACTCACGCCGAACCTCTTGTTGTCGTGGACGCACGACCACCGGCCGCTGGACATCACCTCAAGATAATCCGTCGCGCTCTGGCGAGGTTGGTGATCAGTTCGTCGCGGGTCTGGTACTGGAGTGCGTCCCAGGCAGGTTGACCGGGAGCGCTGCGCCACGCTTCGCGCAGCGGGCTGTTGTCGACCGCGTCGAACCCGAACCGGTCATACAGTCGCGTCACGAGCTCCACGGCCTCGGGGAAGTCACTCGAGACCGGCAGCGCCAGACGGCCGAGGGTGCCCGGCGCCGTACCCGCGGTGGTGACGCGGGGGGCCTGGATGTGGGTGAAGGCCTGGACGACCTTGGATCGCCGGAGGTGTTCCTGGCGTAGCTCGTAGACCGTCTTCTCGCCCGAGTCGATGATCGGGAAGTGGCCGTCGCGCCAGATCATGTAGTTGTTCGTGTCGAGCACGATCTTGCCTGCCAGTTCCTCGGCGGGCATGTCGTTGACCATTTTAAGGGGGACGGCCACGACGGCGAAATCGCCGGCGGCCGCGGCGCCCGCTGCGGTCGCGGCACGCGCGGACGGGCCGAGTTCGTCGACGAGGTCTTTCAGGGTCTCGGGTCCTCGTGAGTTGGCGATGACGACGTGGTAGCCGTGCGCGATCGCCGCGCGCGCGATCTGGCCGCCGACCTCACCCGCGCCGATGATGCCGATCACTGTCATGGGTTCGCTACCTCAATCCGGGTTGGGGTGCCGCGGGTCAGATCTGGTTCAGGCCGCCGTCGACGTAGAGGCTCGTTCCGGTGATGAAGCTGCTCTGCCCGGAGGCGAGGAAGGTCACGGCGGCGGCGATCTCCTCCGGGCGTCCGAGCCTGCCCAGCGGTACACGCGTGGCCAGCCGCCGGGTGAAGGCGGCCGGGTCGGCGGTCAGCGCCGACACGGCGGGGGTGTCGGTCGGGCCGGGCGTGATGGTGTTGACCCGGATGCCGCGTCCCTTGAGTTCGTTGGCCCAGGTCCGGGAGAACGATCGGATGGCGGCCTTGGTCGCCGCGTACACACCGAGCGCCTCATCGCCGACGTCCACGTTGGTGGAGCCGTTCAAGATGATCGAGGCGCCGTCGTTGAGCAGTGGCAGCGCTTTTTGAACGGTGAACAGCGTGCCCCGGACGTTGATGCCGAAGAGGGCGTCGAAGTGCTCCTCGGTGACCTGGTCAAGCGTCACCAACGAGGAGATCGAGGCGTTCGCGAACAGTACGTCCAGGCCCCGCCCCCGGCCACGGATCGTCTCGTAGAGCCGGTCCAGGTCGGCCAGGTTCGAGATGTCGCCGGCCACCGCGGTGGCCGCCGGACCGATCACGCCGACGGCCGCGTCGAGTTCGGCCTCGCGCCGGCCGGTGATGAACACGTGTGCGCCCTCGGCCGCCAGCCGGACGGCACTGGCCAGGCCGATCCCGGTGCCACCCCCGGTGACGAGAGCGGTCTTGCCCTCAAGCAGTCCCACGTGGAGTGCCCTCCCCTTATTCCGCATCAATCGATGCAGAAATAGAGGGTAGCATGTTCCGCATCGATCGCTACAGAAGGGTTAGACTGCGGAGGTGAAGACCAGCCAGCGCCGCCCAACCGGCCGACCGCGGGGATTCGACGCCGACGAGGCACTCGAGCGCGCCCTGCTGGTGTTCTGGGAGCAGGGCTACGAGGGAGCCAGCCTTGCCACCCTGACCGACGCGATGGGCATCTCCACCACCAGCATGTACGCGACCTTCGGCAACAAGGAAGAGCTCTTCCGCAAGGCCCTGGAGCGCTACACCGAGGGCCCGAGCGCCTACTTCGACCGAGCCCTGGACGAGCCGACCGCCCTCGGCGTCGTCACCGCGATCTTCGCCGGCACCGTCCGGACCACCACCCGTCCGACCGGCCCCAACGGGTGCCTGGGCGTCCAGGGCGCCCTGGTCACCGGCGACTCCAGCCGTGGAGCCCGCGACCTCCTCGTCACCTGGCGCGACAGCGGCTACTCCCGCATCCGAGAACGGTTCCAGCGAGCCGTCGACGACGGCGACCTGCCGCCGGAGACCAGCCCGGCCCTGCTCGCCCGCTACGTCACCGCCTTGGCCTACGGCATCGCCGTGCAGGCCGCCAGCGGCGTCGGCCGCGACGAACTCCAGGACATGGCCGACACCGCCCTGCGCAACTGGCCGCCCTGCTGAGAACCGCCCGGTGTCCGTCTTCGCGGACAACCGTACGCCCGGCCGCTCTCGACGTGGACGGCCGAGCGGCGTGGTCGCGTTGTCGGCGCCGTACGGTACGACGCCGGCCGGATCGAACCCGATCGGCGGCACAGCGGGACGGTGAGCACGCCGACCAGGAAAAACCGTGTTCCCGGAACAGGGGCAACCCCGCGCCCTCACGGCGAGCCCATGAACGAGGTCACACGGCCGCTACGGTGGCCGTGGCTCTTCGCGTACTCTGTTCAGGCGGTCGCCGGGAACGACCTGGTCACGGTGGCCGCGGCGTCGCCGAGCATCGTCGCGACGCGCGTGGCCGACTCCGCGGGGGTGAGCCCCGCGATCGCGGCTCGGGCCTCGGGGGAGGTCGCCAGCCGGATGATCCCGACGAGCGCGATGGCGTGCAGGCGTGTGCGCGGCGGTTCCCGAGGGGCGGCCGGCCAGACCCGCCAGAACGGCCTCGATGAACCTCTGGTCGGCGAAGACGAGGTCTTCCTTGGAGCGGAAGTAGACGAACAGCGTCTTCACTGACACGTTCGCCGCGTCGGCGATCTCCTTCTGTGTCACATCGCCCGTGACCGCCTGGGATCACTCGCACCGGCGGGCAAGGACCTCGCCACGAACGTGTGGGTGTCCTATGACCGTCGCGGACGAAGACACTCAGAGGTTCGGAACAGCGCGACGGCTCGGGTGCCGACCTTGAAGGATGTCCGAGGGCGTGGTCCGCGGTCCGTGGGAACCTTGCGGCCCCGCACCGTCACCGCGATCACGCTGTCGTGCGGGAGCACGGCCGTGAGAGCCTCGACCATGCCGGTGACTCCCGCCGTCGCGCTGGGGCCGCCCCAGTGGGTCTGTTCGCCATAGGGGATGTCGGTGATCACGATGTCGGGTGCGTGGTGGCCGAATGTCCGCTGGAGCTGGTCGGGGTCGAACACGTCGGCTTGGCGCACCGCGTGCGGTATGTCTCCTCCGGCGGCGTCGAGCTCGGTGGCGAGCCGGTGGGCGGCATGCGCGGCCGAGTCGTACGCCGGTTTGTCAAAGCGGGCGGCGCGCGCCCTGAGATCGGCGGCGCGGGCCGTCAGGCCGGCCGGGCTCAGCAGGGCGAGATTGCGTTCGGCCAGGTTCCGCGCCTCAGGGTCGAGGTCGGAGGCCAGCACCGAGGCGATCTGGCGCCGGTGCAGCAATGCCACAACGGTCAGCAGGTGACCGCTGCCGCAGCACGGGTCCCAGAGCACGGCAGGCTGGTCGCCGCCGCGCAGAGTCAGCGCGCGCTGGAAGATCTCGCTGGCCAGCCGGACGGGGAAGGCGGGAAACCCTGGGGCCGAATGCAGCACCGCGCCGCTGGCCAGGTCCTGATGGCTGGTCCGGACGATCGCGTGACGGTAGGTCATGCGGTGTGGCCGCGACGCCGGCGGGAGGCCTCATACAACACCACGGTCGCCGCGCTGGCGGCGTCCGGGGAGCCGGCCGAGCCGGCCATCGTGCCGCACGCCCGTCGCCATCCCGCGCTCAATCCGGTGCGTCCCGCGCCGACGAGCAGGTCGTACGCGTGCTGCAGGAACGGGGAGTTGGGCGCGGCGGCGAACGGCCCCTGCGCCATACCGGCCACCCAGTGCACGGGCTGCGTCCACGTCGCCGGATCGTCCGGGTCACACCCCGTCTCCCGCCACAGCAGCCGCACGCGGTCCGCGGCCACGCGCGGCGCGACGGCGCCCTCCAGCTTCACGAAGCCGTCGCGGAGGAAGCGGGATACCAAGGTCGTGTCGTCCATGCCCCCATCGTGCGGCGACACCGGTCCCGATCACCCGACATTTCCCGCGCCACCTTTGTCGGGTGCTCACCGAGCCCCTTCGCACCCCTGCCCAGCTCGCCGACACCGGCCTGCGGCACCTGGGCCTGGATTTGACGCGGATCATCATCGCCGACCACCACCTTGCCCAATGCCCACATCGCCTACTGCCTGGGCCCAGCATGAGAAGGCCACCATCGTGGTCGCCGACACCGAGACCTTCTGTGCCGCCACCCGCGACGGCATCCCGCCTGGGCGGCGACGGCCCGGCCCGGCCGCGCGCCGACGGGACGGGCGCCACCTACGAGGCGTTCGTCGACGAGGGCGGTGACGCGTCGCTGCGTCACATTGAGCGCGTGGGCGAGCTGGGTCATCGACCAGCCGGGACCGAGAAGCCCGTCGTGACGCACCGCGTGGACCAGTCCGGCGCGCAGCAGCGACGACTTGCCCGATCCGGGAGACCCCGACGACGACCTGGACGCCTGCGGTGCCCGCGGCGTCCTCGTCCACGGCGGCCAGGCGATCGACCAGCTCACGGGTGAGCGCCTCGCGCCCGAAGAACCACTCCGCGTGCTCGGGCTCGAAACCGGCCAGCCCCCGGTACGGCTCCGGGCCCCGCGGTCGGCGGCCCGGTGTGCGCCTGACCCGCTGCCAGGCCGACAACCACAGCGTGACCAGCGCCGGATCGTCGACCCCGCAGGCCGCCAGGACCCGTACCAGCAGTTCGCGCGAGGAGGTGGAGGGCAGTCCTCGCCCGGCGAACCAGTCACCGATCGTGCTGTGGTTGCGGAAGGTGTCGGATCTGGTCGCGACCTGGCGGACCGTGAGCCCGGCCCGCAGCCGCAGCAGCGTCAGCTCGCGGGCGAAATCCTCCCGCGCCCCGATCCGTTCCGGATTCGGCGCCTCCGTTTCCGGCGGACTTGGCACGGGCACGGCGGCGTCCTCTCTCGGTCTCGCCCGGATGCCCCCGACGGCATGTCACACGGAAACGCGCCCTCAATGTAAACACCGCTCGATGTTCGCGCAATCGCCCCGATCGGCGGGCGTGAGATAGGTTGCCCGCCATGACCGAGCTTGGACCCGTCGCCTGGCCACCTGCCCCGATCAGGACCGAGCGGCTCGTGCTCCGCGAGTCCGAGGCCCGGGACCGTACGGCCTTCATCGAGCTGTTCGCCTCGCCGGAGGTGGGCGCCTACATCGGTGGCGCTCGGCCGCGTGACGAGCTCGAACGCTCGGTGCCCGAGGTGCCGGGGCGGCGGCCCGGCCTTTTCGTGGTCGATCTCGAAGGGGCGATGATCGGCATGATCACGCTTGATCGGCGCGACGCGGAGCGTCCGGGGCACGTCCGTCCGGATGCCGGTGAGGCCGAGCTCGGCTACATGTTCCTGCCGGAGGCGTGGGGACGCGGGTACGCCGCCGAGGCGTGCGCGGCGGCACTCGACTGGTTCGCCGACGTGCTTCCCGACGAGCCGGTGCTGCTCCGCACCCAGACCGCCAACGACCGTGCGATGCGCCTCGCGGCGAAGCTGGGGTTCACCGAGGTGGAGCGGTTCGAGGCGTACGGCGCCGAGCAGTGGTCCGGCGTGTGGTCCTCGGTCACGTCGTCCGATTGACCTCGTGTTCAGCTGCGCGGATCCACGAGGCCACCGGCCGACCATCGGTGATCCCGCTACGGCAGGCGGGACGGCGGCGGCCGGGCAGGCGTCACGGCAGGCGCCGAAGCGCCCGGCGTCCGGCCGGGTGAAGCCGGTCTCCCGTGTCCCCCCTTTCGCGTGGCGAATCAGCTCACACGGTCTGCGCGGTGCCGAGGACGTAGTCGACCGCCATGTACAGGGTCTCGGTCTCAGATTTCAGGATCGACTCCTCGGCGGGGAGCGCGCGCTCGATGGAGAGCCCGCCGAGCACGGTGAGCAGGAATCTCGCGTGTCGTGCGTGGTCGTCTCGGGGTAGTGCGCCGTCGTCGACGAGCACTGCCAGCCAGTGCTCGACACGGCGCCCCTCTTCCCGTGCTATCGCCAGGTACGCGGCGCGCGCGTCCTCGGAGGGATCCGCGGTGATATAGGTCTGGTACACCTGGCTCCACGCCTCTCGCGCCTGCTGTCCCACGCCGATCGGGGCGAGTAGCTGACGGAGGCAGTTCACCAGCCGGTCTCGCGCCGGCAGGGACCGGTCGTGGATCGGGTCGTCCGGGAAGAAGTGGCCGTAGATCTTCGCGAGCACGGCTTCCTGGAGTTCGCGCTGGGTGGGGAAATGGAATCTGAGCGAGCCGGTGCTGACTCCGGCCCGTGCCGCCACCGCCCGGACGCTCAGGAGCGCGCCGGGGTCCTCGGCGAGCATCATGGCCGCCGCGACGAGGACCTTTTCTCGCGAGCTGATGCGTTCTTCGTCCCGCGCCACCATTCGATCCTTCCCACTAACACGCCGTGTTAGCATTCTGCACCAACACACTGTGTTAACGCCGCTGTGGGTGGCCGGCGAGGAGTACGGCTGCGCGAACATCGCAGAGCGTTGGCAAAGCTCATGATCACGCGGATGTGTCGTAGGGTACGGTTCCAGCCGGACAAACCGTGTCCGTGAATCGTGTTATCAGGGCGTTCGACCGGTGAGAAGATCGGGGGTGCCCCGAATAACGAACGCAGTACTCGCGAGATTGCCGGAACCGCTGCACGCACTCGTGCTGAAGCACCACGAACTACTGAAGTTCGCGGTGGTGGGTGGAACAGCGTTCTTGGTGGACAACGCAGTGTTCTACGGGCTGAAGCTCACCATTCTGGAACCGAAGCCGGTGACCGCGAAGATCATCGCGGTGCTCGTGGCGACGATCGTGTCCTACGTGCTGAACCGCGAATGGTCGTTCCGGACCAGGGGCGGCCGCGAGCGCCGTCACGAGGCGGCGCTGTTCTTCCTGGTCAGCGGCGTCGGTCTGGTGCTCAGCTCCGCGCCGCTATGGATCTCCCGGTACGTGTTCCTGCTGGAGACCCCGGATGTGAGCCTGGTGACCCAGGAGATCGCCGACTTCATCAGCGCGCAGATCATCGGCACGCTGATCGCCATGGTCTTCCGCTTCTGGGCGTTCCGGAAGTGGGTCTTCCCCGACGAGAAGGCCCAGCCGGGCAGCGTGCGACTGGTTTCCCCTCCCGATTCCACGGACGAGGCGGCCTGATGGCGGCGAATTTCGGGTGTTCACCCAGCGCCTCGGTGGCCGTGGCGAGCGCGTCCAGGTGCCGTCCGGTGAACACCTCGCCCTCGACCGCGAACAGCACCGTCGGCAGCCGCCCGGCGCCGCCCCTGGCACGGTGTCCGGCGGCGAGCGAGGTCGCCAGCTCGTAGGCGTCGGCGTCCTGGCCCAGCGCGAGTGCCGCGCCACAGAGGATCATCAACACCTGGTCGGGGGTACGGCCCCGCCGCCGCACCGCCGAGAGGGTGCGGAAGCGGATCGTGGTGCCGTCGGCGTCGGCGCGGAGCACCAGGCCTGCCCGCCCGGCGGGGGACAGGTCCTCGACGGCCGCTCCCAGCGCGGCGGCGGCACGCAGGATCACGGTGAGCTCGCCGGTCTCGTCGGCCGTCGCCACCAGGAGCAGACTCTGGCAGGCCTCGGACATCCGGCTGACCTGGCCGTGGAAGGCCAGGTGCAGGCGGCTGGTGAGGGGGAGCGCCCCCGGTGAGAACGCGCTGCCGCGACCTGCCCCTGCCCCGCGACGGTCGCACCAAGGTCGGCGATGGTGGCCTTGCCTGGTCCGGCAGCGGACGAGCCCGGTCGATCGTGGTGACGTGACCGGGCTCGTCGGGTGGAAATAGATCAGGTGAGGTCGAACCGGTCGAGTTCCATGACCTTGGTCCAGGCCGCGACGAAGTCGGTCACGAACCTGTCGGAGGCGTTCTGGCTGGCGTAGACCTCCGCGAGAGCCCGGAGCTGGGAGTTGGAGCCGAAGACGAGGTCGACCGCGGTGGCGGTCCACTTCACCTCATCGGTGTTCACGTCCCGGATCTCGTACACGTGCTCCTCGGACTCCGACGCCTTCCACCGGGTGCCCGGGGAGAGCAGGTTGGTGAAGAAGTCGTTGGTGAGCACGCCGGGCCGGTCGGTGAGGACGCCGTGCCGGGTACCGCCGACGTTGGCTCCGAGAGAGCGCAGGCCGCCGACGAGGACGGTCATCTGGGGCGGGGTCAGGTTGAGCATGTAGGCACGGTCGACGAGCAGCACCTCCGGTGGGGTCTTCTCGCCGGAGGACAGGTAGTTGCGGAAACCGTCGGCGCGGGGTTCGAGGACCCGGAAGGACTCGACGTCGGTCTGCTCCTGAGTGGCGTCGGTACGGCCCGGACGGAACGGTACCGTCACCGTCACGCCCGCCTCGCGTGCCGCCTTCTCGACGGCGGCCGACCCGGCCAGCACGATCAGGTCGGCAAGCGAGATCTTCGCGCCACCGGCCTCGTTGAACTCACGCCGGATGCCCTCGAGGGTGTCCAGGACCGTCGCGAGCGACTCGGGCTGGTTGACCTCCCAGCTCCGCTGCGGCTCCAGACGGAGCCTGGCACCGTTGGCGCCGCCGCGCTTGTCGGTGAACCGGAAACTCGCGGCCGAGGCCCAGGCGGTGGAGACCAGCTGGGCGGTGGTGAGGCCGGACTCCAGGACCTTGGCCTTCAGGGAGGCGACGTCGTCGTCACCCACCAGTTCGTGCTCGACGGCCGGCACCGGGTCCTGCCACAGCTGGGGTTCGGCGACCCACGGCCCGAGGAAGCGGCTGATCGGACCCATGTCGCGGTGCAGCAGCTTGTACCACGCCTTGGCGAAGGCCAGCGCGAACTCGTCGGGGTGCTCCAGGAAGCGGCGGGAGATCTTCTCGTACGCCGGGTCGACGCGCAGCGACAGGTCGGTCGTGAGCATCGTCGGCTTGTGCTTCCTCGACGGGTCGTGGGCGTCGGGGATGATCGCCTCAGCGTCCTTCGCGACCCACTGCTTCGCGCCACCGGGGCTCGTGGTGAGCTCCCACTCGTAGCCGAAGAGGATCTCGAAGAAACGGTTGCTCCACTGCGTCGGCCGGTCGGTCCACGTCACCTCGAGACCGCTGGTGATCGCGTCTCCGCCCTTGCCGGTGCCGTAGGTGCTCAGCCAGCCCAGCCCCTGCGACTCCAGCGGCGCGCCCTCGGGCTCCGGCCCCACGTGGCCGTCCGCGATCCCGGCGCCGTGGGTCTTGCCGAACGTGTGGCCACCGGCGATGAGAGCGACGGTCTCCTCGTCGTTCATCGCCATCCGCCCGAAGGTCTCGCGGATGAAGTGCGCCGCCGCGGCCGGGTCCGCGTTGCCGCGGGGACCCTCCGGGTTGACGTAGATGAGGCCCATCTCGGTCGCGCCGACGTCCGGTGACATCTCCTTTTCGGTGACGTAGCGCGCGTCGCCGAGCCAGGCGTCCTCCGGACCCCAGAAGATCTCCTCCGGCTCCCAGATGTCCTCGCGGCCGAAACCGAAGCCGAAGGTCTTGAACCCCATGGACTCCAGGGCGACGTTGCCGGCGAGCACGAGCAGGTCGGCCCATGAGATCTTCTGGCCGTACTTCTGCTTGACCGGCCACAGCAGGCGGCGGGCCTTGTCGAGGTTGGCGTTGTCGGGCCAGCTGTTGAGCGGGGCGAAACGCTGAGAGCCGTCGCCGGCCCCGCCGCGACCGTCGTGGATGCGGTAGGTGCCCGCGGCGTGCCAGCTCATCCGGATCATCAGGCCGCCGTAGTGGCCGAAGTCGGCCGGCCACCAGTCCTGCGAGGTGGTGAGCACCTCGATGATGTCCTGCTTGAGAGCCTCGACGTCGAGCTGCTCGAGCTCCTTGGCGTAGCTGAAGTCCGCTGCCAGCGGGTTGCCCTTGGAGGAGTGCGCGCGCAGTATCGAGAGGTCGAGCTGGTTGGGCCACCAGTCCCGGTTCGTGTGCGGACGACCGCCGGTCTTCGGGGTCGGCGAGTCGATGGCCGGGTTCTCGCTCTCGCTGCCCTGCGCGGTCACGGAGTCGTGCGCGATCGGACAGCCGCCTGCTTCACCCCCGCTCTTGGCGCCGGTGACGATCGCGTCGTGGTTCTCGGTCATGGACATCCTCTCGGATCAGCTGGCGGTGGAACAGTTGAGGCACACGCCCCAGTAAATGATCTCGGCCTCGTCGATCGCGAAGCCGTGATCGTTGGACGCGGTCAGGCAGGGCGCCTCACCGACCGCGCAGTCGACGTCGGCGACGACACCGCACGATCGGCACACGATGTGGTGGTGATTGTCGCCGACCCGCCCCTCGAACAGGGCGGGACTGCCCGGTGGTTCTATACGGCGGACGAGCCCCGCGGTGGTGAGCGCGTGAAGGCCCTCGTACACGGCTTGGAGGGAGATCTGGCCGATACGGTCACGCACTCCCGAGGTGAGTGCCTCGACATCGAGATGGTCACCGTTTCGGACGGTTTCGAGCAGTGCGACACGGGCCGCCGTCACCCGTAGGCCGGCACCTCGCAGCTCCTCGGCGGTGGTCGGGGGCTGGGATGCGGTCATGGCTTCAATATAACCCCATGAACATTAACAGTTCAGGATATTGACTGATTCAACTCTTGGGGGATGCCCCCCGGATGTCCGGGAGCACCTGCGTGTACGTGTTCATGGCGATCACCCTGGACGTCGCACGATCCACGAGCAGCCGGGACGTGGGCCAAAGCGGCACGTGAACTCCCTGTCGCCCACGTCCGGCTCGGTGTCGAGACCTCCGCCGCGCCTTTGGTGCCGCGCACCGGTCGACCTGTGGGTTCAGGTCCCAGCACGAGGGTATGTCGTAGCGCTGCTGATCACGGGGGCTCTGACCTGCGTCATCAGCGCGCATCACCCATAGGCGCATTGGGTTCTTGATGACGGTGGCGCTCTGCCGCCGTCACAACTCAGGGGAGAAACGATGGAGAAGTCCCACCCGGTGAAGGACGCGGTCGGCAGGGTCGTCGACAAGGTGGCCGGCGCCGTGTCCGGCGAGTCGTCCGGTGAGGTGCCCGGCAAGCCGGGAAGCGAGACGCCGTCGCTGGATGAGCCGACCGAGCCTCGGCCGCCCGCGGCGCCGAGCCCGGACCAGAGCGGACCGGATTCGTTCTCCCCGACCGGGCAGCCCGTCGACGTGCCGCCAGCGGCGCGGGCACAGGGTGGTGCGTACCTGACGACGGCCCAGGGGACGCGGCTGCCTGACAGCGACCACTCGCTCAAGGCCGGTCCCCGGGGTCCGGTGCTGCTGCAGGACCACCACCTGCGCGAGAAGATCATGCACTTCGACCACGAGCGCATTCCCGAGCGCGTCGTGCACGCCCGCGGCGCCGCCGCGCACGGCGTCTTCCGCGCCTACGGCAACGCCTCCACCGTCACCAGGGCGGCGTTCCTCGCCGAGGTCGTCGAGACCCCTGTCTTCGTGCGCTTCTCGACCGTGCTGGGGTCGCGCGGGTCGGCCGACACGGTACGCGACACGCGGGGCTTCGCCACCAAGTTCTACACCGGCGAGGGCGTCTTCGACCTGGTGGGCAACAACATCCCGGTGTTCTTCATCCAGGACGCGATCAAGTTTCCCGACGTCATCCACGCGGCCAAGCCGCACCCGGATCGGGAGATCCCCCAGGCCCAGAGCGCGCACGACACGTTCTGGGACTTCGTGTCCCTGCACACCGAGGCCACCCACCACACCATCTGGAACATGTCGGATCGCGGCATTCCCCGCTCGTACCGGACGATGGAGGGCTTCGGCATCCACACCTTCCGGCTGGTCGACGCCGAAGGGGCGACGTCGCTGGTGAAGTTCCACTGGAAGCCCAAGGCCGGGGTGCACTCGCTGCTGTGGGAGGAGGCGCAGCTGATCAACGGCACAGACCCCGACTTCCACCGGCGTGATCTGGCCGACGCCATCGAGGCGGGCGCCTACCCGCAGTGGGAGCTGGGCATCCAGGTCTTCCCCGACACCCCCGAGCAGACCTTCGAGGGCATCGACCTGCTGGATCCGACGAAGATCGTGCCCGAGGAGCTGGCGCCGGTCCAGCCGGTCGGCCTGCTCACCCTGAACGCCAACCCGGCCAACTACTTCGCCGAGACCGAGCAGGTCGCCTTCCATCCCGGTCACCTGGTGCCCGGCATCGACGTCACCGACGACCCGCTGCTGGCGGGGCGGCTGTTCTCCTACCTGGACACCCAGCTCACCCGGCTGGGCGGCCCGAACTTCGGGCAGATCCCGATCAACCGCACCCACGCCCCGGTCAACGACATGCTGCGCGACGGCCTCCACCAGACGGCGGTGCACTCCGGTGTCGCCCCGTACAAGCCCAACTCCCTGGACGGCGGCTGCCCGTTCTTCGCCGGGGCGGCCGAGGGCGGGTACGTGGAGACACCCGTCCAGGTCCCCGCGGCGAGCAAGGTGCGCGAGGCCCCGGCGTCGTTCGCCGACCACTTCAGCCAGCCGCGCCGGTTCTGGCTGAGCCTGACCCCGATCGAGCGCGAGCACGTCATCGCCGCCTACACCTTCGAACTCGGCAAGGTCTACGAGCAGCCGATCAAGGAGCGCACCCTGCGGGCGCTCGCCGAGATCGACCCGTACCTGTGCGCCCAGGTCGCCCAGGGCCTCGGCCTGCCCGCCCCGGCACCGGCGGGCCCGCTGCCGCCGGTCGAGCCCAGCCCCGCCCTGTCCCAGCTCGGCCAGACCTGGCCTGCCACCGGCCGGGTCATCGGCATCGTCGCCGACGAGGGCAGCGACCTGGACGCCGTCCGCGCCGTGCGCCGGACGATCCTGGACGGCGGCATGGTGCCGCTGGTCATCGCTCCGTCCGGTGGCCTGCTCGGCGCCGGCGGCGACGATCCGGTCACCGTACAGCGCACCTTCGCCACCGCCCGCTCCGTGGAGTTCGACGCCGTGGTGCTGGCCGGTGCGCCCGCGCCGGGCAAGGACGCCTACGGCGCCCGGGACGCCAAGGCGGGCGGGGACCTGTCCGCCGCGGCGGGCGTTGATCCGCGGGTGGTGCTGATGCTCGGCGAGGCCTTCCGCCACGCCAAGCCGCTCGGCGGCTGGGGAGACGCCGAGCGGGCGCTGGCCGCCGCGGGCATCGACACCTCGGCACCCGGCGTACTCGTCGCCGACGGCGGCGAGGCGGTGCTGGAGGAGGTTGTCCGGCTGCTGGGACAGCACCGCGTCTGGGACCGCTTCCCCGCCGCGGCCGACATCGCCTGACCGGCTGCCCGCCCGGCCCAGGTCCCGGCATCGCAAAGGGCGACCGGGACCTGGGCCGGGCCTTGTTCTGAGCGACGGGGTGAGATCGCATCAAAAGTCTTCCGCCCCGATGTCTTCGCTCGACGGCGTGTATGGGGATGGGCGAGGGTGTGTTCACGGCCTGCCGAGCACGCTGGATGAAGCCTGTGCGGTTGTGGCCGGGATTTTACGGTGTAGGTGATAGGGGCCCTTCGGCCCTGGTACCCCTGCTCGCCACAGGTCACCCGGAACGAAACCCAAGTGGTGTTTCCCGGGGGTGCATCGGGCACAGCAGTGATATGCACCCAAAAATGGATGATTCGGTCACGGTGACCGCCTGCGAGGATGGGCCGCTGCTCATCCGAGGGCCGTTCACCCTGCTGACTCAGGAGGGGGCCGTCATCGATCCCGGCCGGGCGACGGTGGCGCTGTGCCGCTGCGGTCTGTCCGCGTCCAAGCCGTTGTGCGACGGCTCGCACAAGCGCTCCGGTTTCCGGACGGCGAGCGAGCCCGACACGCCTTTCCGGGCCACGCGCGAGCCAGGGGCGGCGGCCTGAGAGCGCGCCTTGAGGTGGCGGGTGGAGTGGGCGGCGACCGCTATCCGACGCCCGGCGTAGAGAACTCCGCCGCGTAGGAACCGGGTCCCCAGGGCCAGCCAGCTGCAGACGGCCCGCTCCAGCAGCCACACCGGGGCGAACAGAGCGGTGGTGAGGGGGAAGACCTGCCGCCCGCCCGCACGGCGGCGTCCGACCTCGGCCAGGCCCACCGCCAGCCCGGCACCGGCCAGGACCGGTCCCGGGCGCCGCCGCGACAGCGCGACGGCGAGGGCGGGCACGATGGCCAGGAAGAACGCCATGCGGGCCGGTTGCGCGAGATCGTCGTAGGCCTGACGCACCCGCTGGGACCAGAAGTGGCGCGGGCCGGGCGGCAGACGACGGACATAGAGATCGAGGGGACGCTCCTCGCGTCCGCCGTGGGCGCGGACGGTGCGGATGAGTTCGAGGTTCTCGAACAACACGTTCCCGTCGTAGCCGCCCATCGCCAGGAAGGTCGAGCGGCGCACCCCGAACGTGCCCGGGTAGTCGGCGCCGAGGCCGCGGTTGAGCAGGGTACGGGCGCTGTCCCAGCGGGCGTGCCAGGGCATCGGGTCGAAGTGGTTCTGCGGGCGGACCAGGTCGGCTCTCTCCAGCAGGGCGTCGAGGCGGGCCAGTTCGCGCTCGCCGTAGCGCACGTCGTCGTCGGCGATGACCACGTGCTCGGCGCGGGCCCGGCGCAGCCCGGTGATCACCCCGTTGACCTTGCCGTTGGCGAAGCCGAGATCACCGTCGGGGCGTACGTGCAGCGCGAGGCCGTCCCAGCGGCGCGCGTGCCGGGCGAACAACGCGGCCGGGGAGCCGTCGACGACGATGACGCGGACGATGGGGCACAGTCGGCGCAGGTAGGCGGTCAGCTCCTCCAGACCGGCATCGTCATTCCAGCGCAGCGGCAGCACGTAATCCATGTCGAGGTCGGTCTGTGGAGCCATGGATGGGTCTGTCATCGGCTCCCCGCCATCAGTTCCGTCTCGCGCAGTGATGAGATACCGCGTTGCCAGCGATCCAGGACGTGCTCGGCGAAGAGCCTGTCGAGGGTCAGGGCGCAGGCCGCGCCGTACAGGACCTCGCCGGCCCGCGAGGGGTGCTGGCGGACGAAGCCGCCGCACATGTCGTGGGCGGCGATCTGCTCGTGGACGGCGTCGGCCTGCACGTGCTCGTCGTAGAAGCGCCTCGCCGCCTCGTCCCCGCCCAGCCTGCGCAGGCCCAGGGAGTAGAGATGGTTGGGGGCCGAGGAGGTCATCTCGAACGCCGCCAGGTGGCCCAGCAGCGCCCCGAGGTGGCGGCGGTGCAACCCGAACAGCGACATGGTGTTGGAGATCGCCAGCGTGATCGCCGGGACCCGCTCCAGGTAGGCGCCGTAGGAGTCGTCCATGCCCAGCTCGCGCAGGGTGGTCCGAAACAGCTCCGAGTGCATCCGCTCGGCGCGCCCGCCGCCGTACTCGTCGGCCTGGATCTCCACCAGCGCCGCCTTGGGGGCGCCGCTCAGGCGGGGAATTCCCCAGGTGTGCGGGTCGGCCTCCTTGAGGTGGTAGATCGACCGGTGCGCGACGAACTCGCGGAACTGCTCCAGGTCGGCTTGCCTGGCCAAGAAGGCCGACAGGCGGGGCCCCTCGTCGGCGGCGACCAGGTCGGCCAGGGCGCGGCGCATCGGCACCCCCGGGGGCGGGGACGGGCGGGGTACGACTCGCGCGAGGCCGTCCTCGAACCGCCGCTCCAGCGCCTTCCTGACCGCCAGCAGCGACGGCTCCCACTCCCATTCCTCGTCCACGTCCGCGAAGCCCCGGTAGTGCAGTTCGTAGCAGGCGAAGAGCGCGAGCTGGAGATCCTCGTCCTCAACGTCCGGTACCGGGGGTGCGTCGAAGGTGTGGGGCGGACGCCTCAGATGTTCGAAGAGCGAGGCGGTGAAGGGGCCCCGAGGTGTGGGCAGCAGCATCACGATCTCCCCTGACGGCGAAGAAGCTCGGGGAGGAATTCGGCGGCTTCATCATCTTCCGGGTGGGCGTCTTGCTGTGAGGTGGCGCGGCTGGCTCACTCCTGACTCGGCGTCAGTATTGCCACATACGACCTTAAGCGGATTTATCGAACATTCGTGTCGTAAGCCCCTGATGCCCTCTTCTTTCCCGCACTAACCCCGCCGCCGTGCCCGCGGTGAGAAAAGCCACGATCAAGGCGGTCCGTCATCCGCGGTGACGCCCCGACCAGATCGGGATGGATGTGGGCCACGCCTGAGCGGCCTGATTCTCCGCAGGTCGGCCAGCTGGTTAGCCACCGGCATTGCGGGCTGGAGGACCATCATGACGTCCGTCCGCTTGGCCGGGGTCGGCGCAGAGTTGAGAGGTCAAGGCGGTACGGGCCCACTCTTCCCACGTGTCTGGTGACCAGCCGCGGTCGCGGACGAAGATCAAATAGAGCTGCGGGCTGAGCAGGCCGAACAGCAGGTCCGCCGCCATCTCGACGGAGAGGCCAGGACGGGTGTCGGGCTTGCGGGCCAAGGCTTCGGCCGCCGCGTACTGCACGGTGTAACGCGGATCGGGGCCGTCCGGCCACTGTGCGGCGATCTCAGGGTCGGTGGCCGCGGCAGCCGCGATCAGCGGCATGATCGGAGCGACCCGGCCCAGGATCTCGCGGGTGCCGTGGACGTGCGCGCGCAGTTGACCGGCCGCGGTGGGCTCGGCGCACGCGGTGCGAAACCACTCACGTTCCATGGTGGCGACCGGCTCGGTGTCCCCGGCGATGGATGTGTCGACGACGTCCTTGAACAGCGTGCGCTTGTTGTGGAAGACGAAGTAGACCGTCTGGACGGCCACGCCCGCCCGGTCCGCCACTTCCTGCAGGCTCGTCGCCCCGTAACCCTGCGCGACGAACAGCTCGCGAGCCGCCTCGACGATCTTTTCATGGGTACGGCGTGAGCGCTCGGCTCGCTTGTCCGGCCGCTTGACTCTGTCCATCTTGCAAGTGTATCTCTAGATTATGTCACTAGAGTTCAACTCTAATTTATTGGGGAAGACGATGGACCAGCCCAACGCCACCCAGAAGCCCGACCTGGGCTTGATCACAACGCAGCAAGACCAGGAAGAGGAGTCCGTGCACCGCGCACTGGAGGGCTACTACCGCGCCGGCAAGGCGCCGTGGGACACCGGCGTGACGCCGCCCGAACTGGTCGCCCTGGTAGAGGGGCACGGCGCGCTGCCGCCCGGACGCGCCCTCGAGCTCGGCTGCGGCACGGGGACCAACGCCATCTACCTCGCACGGCACGGCTGGGAGGTGACGGCCGTCGACCTGATCGACAGCGCCGTAGGTCAGGCCAGGGAGAAGGCCGAGGCGGCGAGAGTGGCGGTACGCCTCCTGCACGGGGACGCCACCCGCCTCGACGAGCTGGGAGTGCCCGGCCCCTTCGACCTGTTCTTCGACCTGAGCTGCTACTGCGGGATCCCGCTGCACCGCCGCGACGCCTACGCCGCCGGGCTCACCCACCGCGCCGCTCCTGGAGCGCGGTTGCTGATGTTCGGGTACGGCCCCGAGCCGCTCGGCAGCTCGACCACCGAGATCACGTCGTGGGCGGCAGGCGTCACAGCCGACGAGCTCCACTCCAGGTTCCCCGGATGGGAACTACTCGACGTCACACCGGGGACCAACTCGGTGCCGACCTTCTGGTTCACACTGCGCCGCGACGCCTAGCAATCTCCGGTCGCGGATTTCTATAGGTTTGTGGCAAGTTTCACGCCGCCCGAGCAGGTCGAGCTTGGGCGGCGTAATGGTCGACGTGCCGGGTGTCGGCCCTGAGTGCCGCTCGTAGTCCAGGTGGGCGTGATGAAGTCCATCCGGCCCAAGGAGGAGCCGAGTTCTAGGCGGCCGGTGACACGGACCCGAGTGGGGCCCCTGAGGGCAGCGAACCGATTCCGACCCGATCGGTGATCCCCAGGTCGACGCGCATGCCGTGCGAGGTCTCGCATGTCGTCGGTCCGGCGGCGCCGGGGACGCTCACGTCCATCCGTACGCCGGTCGCGGTGTCCGGGCCGTGGTTGGTGACGGTGCCCGTCCAGGTGACGGTCGAGCCCGAGCCGGGCTCGGCCGAGGAGACGGCGTGGGTGATCACGTAATCGGCCCGCGCGCCGGAGGGCGTGACACCGGGGGACGTCAGGCCTTGACGAGCGGACGGGAACATTCCAAGATAGGCAAGGCTTACCTAATTAAGGGAAGCCTTGCCTAAAGGCTGTGTCCAGCCTGACGATGGGAATGCCCTTGAGCATCCTCACCCGGTCCCGTCCTGCTCCCGATCCTCTGGAGGAGCATCGGGCGTCTTCGTCGTTCCTCTTCCGAGCGTTCCGAGCGCCTGGACACACATTTCTGGCCCGTCAGGCGTGCGGTGACCCGCACGCTCGTACCTTCGCGCTCGACCTGCCCGGCGGACGCGTCCCGCCGAACACCATCCCCGGTCCTCGAGCGGGCCACCCGACCGAGGACCGGGAGGGGCCGGCCAGGCGGCTGCCGGAGTCTGCCGAAGACCTGCGTAAGCACGCGTTCGTCGTCGACGCGGTGGGCTACGCGCCGCGTCCCCTCGCCGACGTGCGCTCGCAGAACCGCTCTTTTCGTGACAAGTGAGGCTGAGAAACGATGAAGTTGTGCATGGCGACCGTGTCGATCGGCGGGAGTCTCCCCGAGAAGATCGACGCGATCGGGGCGGCGGGGTTCGACAGCCTGGAACTGCTCGACGACGACCTGCGAAAGTCCGGTATGACGCCGGAGGAGTGCGCTCGCCGCTGCGCCGACCTGGGCCTCACCATCGACCTCTACCAGCCGTTCCGGCGTGCGGAAGGGGTTTCGGGGGACGAGTTCCGGGAGGTCCTGGCCCGCTTCCGGGGGGAGCTCGAGGTGATGCGCAGGCTCGGCGCCGACTCGATCCTGGTGGTGTCCAACACCGACGCGGACGCCGACGGCAGCCGTGACCTGTCGGCGAGCCAGCTGGCCGCCCTGGGGGACACGGCCGCGGAGCACGGGATGACGGTGATGTTCGAGGCCCTGGCCTGGGGCACCCACATCAGCCGGGTCGCCGACGCCTGGGAGACCATCCGGTACGCGGATCACCCGAACGTCGCCCTGGTGGTGGACACGTTCCATCTGAACGCCGCGGGGGAGGACGCGTCGGTGCTGGCGGGGCTGCCGCGTGACTCCGTGGGCTTCCTCCAGGTGGCCGACGCGCCGTGGCTGTCGATGGACGTCATCCTGTGGAGCCGCGGCTACCGGTGCTTCCCGGGGGAGGGGGAGTTCGATGTGCTGACCCCGGTCGCGTCGGCGGTCGCGTCCGGCTACCGCGGACCGCTCTCGCTGGAAATCTTCAACCCCGGATACCGGGAGCGGCCGGCGAGCGAGGTCGCCAAACTCGGCGCCGACTCCCTGCGGCAGCTCGTCGGCGAGCTGGCGAAACGGGCCGCGGGGCCGCTCGTGCCCGGGAGCGGTCACCGCTGAGCTCGGTAGCGATCGAGATACTCGGTCGGCGAGATGCCGAAGTGGCTCTTGAACACGCGGCGGAAGGCGTTCGCGTTCGTGTAGCCGACCCGGTGCGCGACCGCGTCGAGGGCCGCGTTCGAGCGCAGCAGGATGGCGGCCGCCTCCATCCGGTTGCGGATCCGCCACTGCCGCAGCGTCATGCCGGTCTCGGTCTGGAACATCCGCTCGACGGTGCGCACGGAGGTGTGCACCGATTCCGCGAGTTTCTCCACGCCACGGATGTCGCCGGGGTTGAAGCGCAGCGCCTCGGCGATGGCCCGTGCCGGTTCACTGGCCGGCATCGGCAGTACCGCGGACAGCACCGGACTCTCCTCGATCAGGGCGAGGATCTGCCGGGCCAGGTTCGGCGCGGGCTTGATGATCGTGTTCCACGACACCGTATACGCCAGCATGAGCGTCTGCAGATCCCGGTCGACGGTGACCAGGGTGGGTTCGGTCAGCGTGGTGGCGGTGTCGGCGGCCTCGAAGAACAGCGGCATCGTCACCGAGTTGGCCCGGACCGTGAACTCGTGCCGTACGCCGACCGGGATCCACAGCGCGTGCCCGTCCGTCAGCGTACGGCCGCCGCCGCCGACGATGAGGTCGGTGTCCCCGCAGACCTGCCACAGCAGGACGTGCAGGTGCTCCTCGTGCTGCTCGGGGACGGTGACCGCCGGCATCCAGATACGCCAGGGCGTGGCCGCGTCACCGTACGTGCGCTGAGACATTGCACCAGCCTCGGGTTCGGTTCTGTCGCATTCTGCGCGACGTCTGTCGGAAACAGTGCACAGCAATAAGTTAGGTTCGCCTAACCTTATTCCGGGCGCATGCCGCGTACACACCGGACGGCGTAGCCAGATCATCGAGAGGCCCCCATGACCAGCTCCATATTCCGCCGCGGCAGGCGGTGGCGCCTGACCCCCGCCATCGCGCTGGCGGCGCTCCTCGCCCTCACCGGCTGCGCTTCGACAGACACCGGCGCCAGGAACGAGCCGACGACCGGCCCGGCGAGCAGCGAGCCGAGCAGCGAGCCGGTGGGCCTGCTCCCGGCGGCCGAGGGCACCACGACGTACCCGCTGACGCTGACGACCTGGGCGGGGGAGTCGACCCTCCAGAAGCGCCCCGAGCGGATCGCCGTCGTCGGCATGTCCCCCAACATGGACGCGCTCCAGTCGCTCAATGTGACTCCGGTCTACGCCCTCACCGAGGACCCCGTCGTCGGGTGGCGCGACAACGCCTGGGCGCAGAAGATCGAGAAGGTGGACACCGCCACCCGCAAGGACGCGATCAACTTCGAGGGCATCGCCGCGACGAACCCCGATCTGATCGTCGCCGTGGGCACGATCGTCGAGAAGCCCGACTTCCAGAAACTGGCCGACATCGCGCCGGTGCTCGAAACCGAGAAGGAAGGCGAGATCCCCTGGCAGGACCTGCAGCGTCTGGTCGGTAAGACCCTGGACCTCGGTGCCGCCGCCGACAAGGTGGTCACCTCGGCCGAGCAGACGATCGCCGAGGTCGCCACCGCGCACCCGCAGTTCGCCGGCAAGACCATCACCATCGCCAACGACTACGGCCCCCAGTACGGCCTGTCCTACTACACCGTGGCCGGCAGCATCACCGAAGGTGTCATGACCAACCTGGGGTTCACGGCGAACCCCAACGCGAAGAAGTTCGTCGACGAGGACGTGGTCCCCGACGAGAACCTGGGCCTGCTGGACGCCGACCTGCTGGTGGTCGTCTACAGCAGCGAGGCGATCCGGAAGGCCCGCGAGGCAAAGCCCCTCTTCAAGGCGCTCAAGCCGGTGACCGAGGGCCGTTACGTCGCGCTCACCCTGGTGGAGGGCGACCCGACCAAGCTCACGAACGCCGCCGGACAGCAGGTGGAGAACGTGACCTGGATGCTGCGGATGGGCGCCAGCGCGACCAGCCTGCCCTGGGGCGTCAAGGTGATCGCCGACCAGTGGCTGGCCGGCGCCAAGCTGTCCTGACCAAAGACCGCAAGGGGTACGGGATCAGGGCCGCGGCGGTCCCGATCCCGTACCCGACCGCTACCCGCGAGGGAAGACCGTGCCGCCAACCTCCACGCACCGGCCGCCCGCGAAGGCCACCCTCCCGGACGCCGCCCCCGACCCGTCGTCGCATCGCCGCCGCGTGGTGGGGCTGCTGGTCATCCTGGCGGCCCTCGGGATCGCCGGGCTGTTCAGCGTCGCGTTCGGCGCCAACCCGCTGTCGCCCGTGAAGGCGTGGGGGGTGCTGTGGGAACGGGACGGGACCGAGGCGTCCCACATCGTCTGGACCGTCCGGCTGCCCCGCACCCTGCTCGGCGTTCTCACCGGCGCGGCGTTCGGGGTGGCGGGCGCGCTCATCCAGGCGCTGACCCGCAACCCGCTGGCCGACCCCGGCATCCTGGGCGTCAACGCCGGCGCCGGATTCGCCATCACCGCCGGAGTCGGGCTCTTCGGCCTGACCAGCGTCAACGGCTACGTCTGGTTCGCCTTCCTCGGCGCGGCGGCGGCGACGGTCCTGGTCTTCCTGATCGGCTCGGCCGGGCGCGGGTCGATCTCGCCGGTGACGCTCGTGCTGGCGGGGGTGGCGCTGGGCGCGGTGCTCGGCGGGCTCTCCACGTTCCTGACGTTGATCAACGAGGAGACGTTCCGGGCGATGCGCAGCTGGGGACTCGGCTCGATCGCGCGCACCGGCCCGGACGAGATCCTCGCCGTACTGCCGTTCCTCGTGCTCGGCCTGACGATCGCGATCCTGCTCGCCGGGTCGCTGAACTCCATCGCGCTCGGTGACGACCTGGCGGCCTCGCTGGGCACCAAGGTCGGGCGCACCCGGGTCCTGGGGATCGTCGCGGTCACCCTGCTGGCCGGTGGCGCGACCGCGCTGACCGGCGGGATCGGATTCGTCGGGCTGATGGTGCCGCACGTCGTCCGCTGGTCCACCGGCCCGGACCAGCGGTGGATCATCCTGTACTCGGCCCTGGCCGCCCCGGTCCTGGTGCTGGCGGCGGACGTCGTCGGACGGGTGATCGCCCGCCCCGGAGAGATCGAGGTGGGCATCGTGACCGCGGTGATCGGGGCGCCGGTGCTGATCGCGCTGGTGCGGCGACGGATCGCGAGCGGGTTGTGAGCGCGGGCCGCGTCGCGTTCGGGTACCGCACCCAGACCCTGCGATCACGCCTGCTCTCCGGCCGCGTGGGCATCCGGTCGCTGGTGGTGTCGGCTGTCCTGTTCCTGACCTCTCTGGGCCTGGCCACCGTCGCTCTCACCCACGGCGACTACCCGCTCACCCTCCAGCAGGTGTTCGCGGCGCTCACCGGCGCCGAGCAGGGTTTCGAGCGGACCGTCGTCCTCACGTGGCGGCTGCCGATCGTGATCGCCGCCGTCGTCTTCGGAGCGCTGCTCGGCATCGGCGGAGCGATCTTCCAATCGTTGACCCGCAACCCCCTCGGTTCCCCCGACGTGATCGGGTTCGACGCCGGCTCGTACACCGCGGTCGTGGTCACCATCCTGGTGATCGGGACGGGCGGCCACTGGTCGATCGCCTTCGCGGCGATCACCGGGGGGATGGCGACCGCGTTCGTGGTCTACGTCCTGTCCTACCGGCGCGGCGTCCAGGGCTTCCGGCTGATCATCGTCGGTATCGGCGTCTCGGCGATGCTCGGCTCGCTGAACTCCTACCTCATCTCCCGCGCCGAGATCGAGGACGCGATGACCGTGGGGTTCTGGGGCGCCGGCTCCATCGGCCGCGTCACCTGGGCCCCGCTGATCCCGGCCCTGGCGGTCGCGGCGGCGATCGTCGTCTCGGCGGCCCTGCTCGCACCCGCGATGCGGCGTCTGGAGCTGGGCGACGACGCCGCCGTCACGCTGGGCACCCGTCCCGGACCGGTCCGGCTGGGGCTGATCGTGACGGGCGTCGCGACGGCGGCGGTGGTCACCGCCGTCGCCGGACCGATCGGCTTCATCGCCCTGGCGGCACCCCAGCTCGCCCGCAGGCTGACCCGCTCGGCCGGGGTGAGCCTGCCGGCCTCGGCCGGGATGGGAGCCACCCTGCTGGCCGGTGCCCACCTGCTCTCCCTGCTCATCGCCCAGGCGTACCGGCCGGTGCCGGTCGGGCTGATCACGGTGTGCCTGGGCGGCTGCTACCTGATCTGGCTGCTGATCCGCGAAACCCGCCAACGATACGGGCTCACCCTGTGAGTCCCGCGCAACCCGCGAAGGACGAGATGAAGGACTCACCCGGAACGGCGGACCCCGCGGCCGGCCATCCCCGTGTCGTCGTCGATGACGCCACCATCGGTTACGACAAACGCACCGTCTCGGACCGGCTGTCCGTGGCGATCCCGGACGGGTCGTTCACCGCGATCATCGGCCCCAACGGCTGCGGCAAGTCCACCCTGCTGCGGGCGCTCGCCCGGGTGCTCACTCCCAGCAGCGGGACGGTGCTGCTCGACGGCAAGGCGATCGGCGCCTACAAATCCAAGGAGGTCGCCCGCCGGCTCGGGCTGCTGCCCCAGACGTCGCTCGCCCCGGAGGGCATCCGGGTGGCCGATCTCGTGGCCCGGGGCCGGGCGCCGTACCAGAACCTGATCCACCAGTGGCGCCCGTCCGACGAGGACGCCGTGGTGGCGGCACTGGCGGCGACCCGCCTGACCGAGCTGTCGGGGCGGCTGGTGGACGAGCTGTCGGGAGGGCAGCGACAGCGGGTGTGGGTGGCGATGCTGCTGGCCCAGGACACCCCGATCATGCTTCTCGACGAGCCCACCACGTTCCTGGACATCGCCCATCAGTACGAGCTGATGGAACTGTTCCGCACCTTCCACGACCAGGGCAAGACCATCGTCTGCGTGCTGCACGACCTCAACCAGGCCGCCCGCTACGCCGACCATCTGATCGTCATGCGCGACGGGCGGATCATCACCGCCGGGGCGCCGCGCGACGTCATCACCGCCGAGCTCGTCGAGGCCGTGTTCGGACTGCGGGCCCTCGTGGCGCCCGACCCGGTCACCGGCACCCCCAGCGTCATCCCCCTCGACCCCCGCACGGCGGCGGTCCACCCGGTGGAGCCGCACGACCCCGGCACCGACCACGAACCATCATCACCGCGCCGACAGGAGAGCACCCGATGAATCGCGACAACCTCCCGAGGTTCAGCGGCCCAAACCGGACCGGTGAACTTCAGTTCAACTACATGGACCGGCTCGTCCGCCGTGACCTGCGGGTGGCGCGCGCCGAGGACATCACGCCGCGCTACCGGCGCGTCGTGCTCGTGGGCGACGACCTCGCCGACGGGTTCCCGATCGCGCGCTTCGCCCCCGACCACGTCCGGGTGTTCTTCCCCCACCCCGAGACCGGCGAGCTGGTGGCACCGCGCGAGCAGCCCGACGGCAGCTGGCCCAACGAGGGCGGCACCGGCGACCCGATCCACCGCGACTACACCGTACGGGCCTGGGACCCCGAGGCACGTGAGCTGTCGCTCGACTTCGTCCTGCACGGCCACGGCTTCGCCAGCCAGTGGGCGAGCCGGGCCACGGCCGGAGACCCGCTGGTGGTCAACGGCCCGAGCTCGAACTGGCTGCTCCCGGAGAACTACCCGCACTACCTGGCCCTGGGCGACGAGACCGCCCTGCCGGCCATCGCGCGGATCATCGCCGAGGCGCCCGCCGAAGCCCACGTCACGGCCCTGATCGAAATCCCGGACGCCGGAGAGCGGCAGGAGCTGACGGGCGAGGCCAAGATCGACCTGCGCTGGATCCACCGCGACTCCGCCCCGGTGGGCGAGGGACACCTCAGCGCCCTGGAGACCGCGCTCCGCGCGTGGCGGCCCCCGGCCGACCCGAGCGCCCTGTTCGCGTTCGCGGCGGGGGAGACGGAGTCCGTCAAGCCGATCCGGCGCTACCTGCGCAACGAGCTCGGCCTGACCAAGGACCAGGTCGTCGTCGACGGGTACTGGAGACGCGGCGTGGGCGGCTTCGACCACCACGACGCCGACATCGATGACAACTGACGCGCCGGCGGGTCGGAGGTGGGGCCGGTTCGAGGCCCCCGCCGTTCCCGACGACGAACCGCGGCTACGCGTCGACCCGGCCTGGTCACCGGCCCGGCTGACCCGGGCGATCATCGCCTCGGCCTGGAGATACGTCCTGGCGGGTGCCTGCCTGCGGACGCTGTACAACGTCACGAGCGTGCTGCTGCCCGTCACCGTCGGCAAGCTGATCGACGACGTCGTGGCTCCGGCGACCAGGGGCGCGAGCGCCCAGGAGATCGCCTGGCCGCTGGCCGGCTGGACGGGCGCGCTCATCGGCCTGTACGCGCTGATGAACCTCGGCTTCCGCTTCGGCGGACGCCTGGGGTGGTACGGGGTGCAGCGCGCGCAGTTCGAGTTGTCCCAGCACACCCTGAGACGGGTGCTCGACGAGCGCGATCTGGGCGCGGCCGCGCACCCGCCGGGCCGCCTGCTGTCGCTGACGACGTCCGACACCTTCCAGGCGTGTCAGTCGATATACGTCACGGTCTACCCGCCCGGCGAACTGATCGGGCTGCTGGCCGCGGCGGGTGTGCTGTTCTGGGTGCATCCCGCCCTCGGCATCGGGGTCGTCCTGGTGCTGCCCGTCGTCCTGGGACTGATGCACCTGGCCGCCTATCCGCTCCGCCGGCGCAGCAAGGACGAGCGGGCCGGTCTCGCCGACGCCGCCGCCGAGGCCGCCGACCTGGTCGCCGGCTTCCGGGTCGTCCAGGGCCTGCACGCCCAGCGCACCGCCACCGACCGGTACCGGAAGGTCAGCCGGGACGCGCTGCGGGCGAGCCTGGCGGCCCGGTCCGTGGAGGCGGCGTTCGACGGCGCCAGCGCCGCGATCGGCAACCTGTTCGCCGCCGGGGTCACCGTCGCGGCCGCGCTGCTGGCCTTCGGCGGGCAGATCACCGTGGGGCAGGTGGTCATGGTGTCGTCGATCGCCATCACCCTGATCGCCCCGCTCGACGCGCTGATCTCCGTACAGGGATCGATCTGGGCCATGTCGCAGGCCTCCGCGGAACGCGTGCTCGACCTGCTCGCCTCCCCCCGGAGGACGACCGTCCCGGAGACCGCCGCGCCCGGCCGCGCCGAGGCGCCGGCCCTGGAGTTCCGGCACCTCGCCCTGCCCGACGGCATGACCCTGGACGGGCGGGTCGATCCGGGCGAGTTCGTCGTCCTCGACCTGCCCCATGCCGCCCGCAGGGGCCTCGGCGACCTGCTGACGCTGCGGGCCACACCCGCCGCCGGAGAGATCACCTTCGCCGGCCTGCCGCCCGCGGAGCACTCCTCGGTCCGCTGGCGCGAGCGGGCGCTCATCGCCCCGCACACCCCGGCGCTCCTGCCCGGGACGGTGCTGGACAACGTCCGCGCCACCGGCGACGAGCCGGTCCCGGCCGACGCCGCGCGGGCGGCCCTGGAGGTGGCGGCGCTGGCCGCCACGGAGCTGCCCGACGGATACGACACGGCGGTGGGCTACGGCGGATGGCAGCTGTCCGGCGGGCAGCGCCAGCGCGTCGCCCTGGCCCGCGCGGTCGCCGCCGACCCCGAACTGCTGGTGCTCGACGAGCCCACCACCTCGGTGGACGCGGTCACCGAGCACGCGATCGCCACCGCCGTCCGGGCCCGCCGGGCCGGGCGGACCACCCTCGTGCTGACCTCGGCGCCGGCCTTCCGGGCGGTCGCCGACCGGGTCGTCACCGTCGGACGCGAAACGAGGATCGATGTCTGAGCCGGTCACCGCTGACGCGCGCGGGATGCTGCCGGTCGCCTCGGGCCGCACGGTCGCGATCCGCGTCTGGCGGATGCTCGCCGGTCGCCGCCTGGCGCTGTGCGGGCTCGCGGCGCTCTTCCTGGTCGAGGCGGGCCTCGCGCTCGTCTTCCCTCTGGTGATCGGCGACCTGGTCGACACCGTGCAGACCGCCGGCGGATCCGGCGTGCCGGGGTCGTTCTGGTGGCAGCTCGCGCTGCTCGCCGCGACCTCGGTGGTCGCCGGGGCGGTGGCCTGGGTCGCGATCCGCGCGCTGGCCCGGTTGGCCGAAACGGTCGTCGCCGAGCTGCGGGAACGCTACGTCGGGGCGGCGCTGGATCTGCCTCGGGCCACGATCGAGGCCGCCGGCACCGGTGACGTGGTCACCCGCGCGTCCGACGACATCGCGCAGATCTCCGGCACGCTGCCCGACGTGCTGCCCCGGCTGACCGTCTCGATCCTGACCATGACCCTGGTCGCGGGCACCCTCGCCGTGCTCGACCCCTGGTTCCTGGTGGGCTTCGCCCTCACCGTCCCGCTGTACGCCCTCACCGTACGGTGGTACCTGCGCACGGCACCGGGCGTCTACGTCGCCGAGCGTGCCGCGGAGTCCGCCCGGGGACACGACGTCCTCGGCACCCTGACCCAGCTGCCGACGGTGACGGCGCATCGGCTCGAACACCGTCAGCTGGCCCGGATCAAGGAGGCGACCTGGCTGACCGTCAGGTGGGCGATGCGCACCCGGATCGTCCAGAACCGGCTGTTCGGCCATCTCAACGTCGCCGAACTCCTCGGGTTGCTCGCCGTGCTCGGCATCGGTGTCCGGCTCGCCCTCACCGGCGCGACGACGACCGGTGAGGTCACCGCCGCGGCCCTGCTGTACCTGCGCACCATGGCCCCCATCGCGGAACTGCTGTTCCTGATGGACGAACTCCAGTCGGCCCTCGCCTCCCTCGGGCGCATCATCGGCGTCACCACCGCCCGCGCGGACGCCGCCGACGACGCGGAGAGCGGCGCCGGGACGGGAACCGGCCCGGCCGTCGAGCTGGCCGGCGTGCATTTCGCGTACCGGCCGGGCCGTCCCGTGCTCTCCGGAATCCACACCCGCATCGAACACGGCACGACGCTCGCCGTGGTCGGCCCCACCGGATCCGGCAAATCCACCCTGGCCGCCCTGGTCGCCGGCGTGCACCACCCCACGGCGGGCGACGTCGTCCGACGGGTCGATCCACGGCGGATCGTCACCGTCACCCAGGAGACGCACGTGTTCTCCGGCACCGTACGCGACAATCTCACCCTCGCCGCGCCCGACGCCACCGACGACGAGGTGGTCACGGCGCTGAAGCGGGTCGGCGCCGACCACATCGTCGCGTCGCTGCCCGACGGCCTCGACACCGAGGTGGGCGACGGCGGACACGCCGTCACGGCCGCGCAGGCGCAACACCTCGCCCTGGCGCGACTGGCGCTCGCCGACCCGCTCCTGGTCATCCTGGACGAGGCCACCGCGGAGGCGGACACGGCCGACACCGCCGTGCTCGACCGGGCGACGGCCACCGTGACGGAGGGCCGGGCCGCTCTCGTCATCGCCCACCGGCTCTCCCAGGCCCGCGCCGCGGACCGGATCCTCGTACTGGAGGACGGACGCCTGGTGGAGAGCGGCGCCCATGACGACCTGGTCGCCGCGGGCGGCCGGTACGCCGGCCTCTGGGCGGCCTGGGAGGCCGGCCGGCGGTGACCCCGCCGGCCGGCGTGCCGGTCAGGTCTCCTGGAGCCTGCGCAGCACGGTGAGCCAGTGCGTCACGCGCTGGTCCTCGGCGAGCATGATGTAGTCGATCCCCATCACCCCGGCCCCCCGCCACGTCTCCACGAGCTCCATGACGCGTACGGAATCCATGCCCTGGTCGCGCAGGTCGGCCTCGTGGTCGAGATCGCCGGGCTCCAGGTAGAGCAGATCGGCGATGTCGGCGAGAGCCTGCTCGTCGGTGATCTTCATTCGTTCTCTTCTCCTTGGTTGAGCAGTTCGACGAGCTTCGGCACCCACTGCTGCGCGGGTGTGTCCCCGATGACGACTTCCTGGTGCGAGGCCGCCACCGGCACGGTCCGCAGTCTTGGCAGGAACGCCGACCACATGGCGGCAAGCTGCTCCGGATAGTCCGCGCGCTCGACGCCCTCGGTGGCCGCGACCAGCAACGCCGGCACGTCGAGTACGCCCTGTGTCGGCTCGGCCAGCAGCAGGTCGGTGCGCGCGGCGGCGACCGCGATCGCCCGCCGCTGGGTGGTGCTGAGGCCCCCGAAGATGCGCTCGCTGAGCTCCGGCTCCTCGTTCTCCGCCAGCTGGTCGGCGATCCGGTCCTGCAAGGCGACGTCGGCCAGCAGGTCCGCCATCGTCACCCCGATGATGTCGATCTTCTCCTGCAGCGGGCCGTCGGCGCTCGGGACGGCGTCGACGATCCCCAGGCCCCGCACCCGGTGACCACGGGCGATCAGCTCCCGGGCGACGCCGTAGGCCAGGTGCCCGCCCCAGGACCAGCCGAGCAGGTCGTACGGCCCGGTGGGCCGCGTCTCGACGACCACGTCGGCGTAGGCGCGGCAGAGGTCCGTGAGGTTCGCGAAGTCCACCCGCATCATGCCGTGCGCCGGGTCCTGGATGCCGTACACGTCCCAGTCGTCCGGCAGCAGGCCGAGAAGCCGCCGGTACATCGTGGCCAGCCCGGTGTACTCGTGGAAGCAGAACAGCGTCCGGCCCCCCGTTCCCTCGCGCAGCGGCAGCACCACCGCGTCGTGCAGGGTAGGACCGGACGACGCCGTCCGGGCGTCCATGCTCCGGGCGAGCTCCGCGACCGTCTGGTGGGCGAAGACGTCCTTGACCAGCAGGGTGTGGTCGCCCGCGGCGTTCACCCGCGCGACGAGCCGCATGGCGAGCAGGGAGTTGCCGCCGATCTCGAAGAAGTTCGCCGACGTGGAGACCCGCGCGACGCCGAGGAGTTCGGCGAGCGCGTCCGTGATCAGCGCCTCGGTGCCGGTACGCGGTGCGACGTACTCCGCCCCCGCGGTCTCGATCTCCGGCAGGGCACGGGCGTCGATCTTCCCGTTCACGGTCAGCGGGATGTCCGCGACCGCGGCCAGCCCCGCCGGGACCATGTAGTCGGGCAGCTGCCCGCGGACGCGGGCGCGGACGGCGTCGAGATCGACCCTCGCGGGATCGCCGTCGGCGGGCACCAGGTAGCCGTACAGCTGCACGGTCCCGGCCGCGTCCTTGCGGGCGATCACGGCCGCGCGGGCCACCCGCGGGTCGGCCGCCAGCGCGTCCGCCACCTCGCCCGGCTCGATCCGGTAGCCGCGGATCTTCACCTGGTCGTCGGCCCGGCCCAGGAAGTCGATGTTGCCCTCCGGGGTCCAGCGTGCGAGGTCGCCGGTGCGGTACATCCGCTGTCCGGGCTCCCAGGGACAGGCGGTGAACCGCTCGGCGGTCGGCGCCGCCTGCTCCCAGTAGCCCCGGGCGATGCCGTCACCCGCCAGGTACAGCTCGCCGGCGACGCCCTCCAACGTCGGCTGCAGGTTCTCGTCGAGGATGTAGGCACGGGTGTTGAAGATCGGCCTGCCCACGCTTGAGGTGGGGCTGTCGGCCAGGTCGGCGCCGAGCGCGTTGATCGTGTACTCGGTGGGCCCGTACAGGTTGTAGGCCTCGACGCCCGGCGCGTCGCGCAGCTGCTGCCACAGCCGTTCCGGCACCGCCTCCCCGCCCAGCGACACGAACACCACACCGGGCGCGTCGGCCGACACCGACCGGCCCGCCGGCCGGTCCCGCTCCAGCAGGCCGTCGTCGACGAGCAGTTGACCGTACGACGGGGTGACGTCGAAACCGTCGATCCGCGCCTCGTCGTAGTAGGCCAGCAGACGGGCCGGCTCGCGGCGCAACTCCTCGTCGATCACGTGCACCTCGTGCCCGTTGAGCAGCCAGAACAGTTGCTCCCAGGAGGCGTCGAAGGAGAACGACGTGGTGTGCGCGATCTTCATCCGCCGGCCGTCCTGGTGCGCGACGACCCGGTCGAAGATCTCCTCCACGTGGTTGGCGTACATGTTCGTCAACCCCCGATATCCGACCGCCACACCCTTCGGGCGTCCGGTCGAGCCGGAGGTGAAGATGATGTAGGCGAGGTTGTCGAGCGAGACAGGGCAGCCGCGCTCGGCCACGGTGATCGCGCCGCTGCCGAACCGGGCGATCTGCTCCCGTACGCCGGGGGTGTCCAGGTTGACGATCAGGCCGGCCGATTCGCCGAGACGGTGGGCGTCCCGGTCGGTGACCAGGGTGACCGTCGGCCGGGCGACCGACAGCATGTAGTCGATCCGGTCGTCGGGGTGCTCGGCGTCGACCGGCACGTACGCCGCGCCGACGGCGAACACGGCGAACATCGCGATCACCATCCGCTCGTCCCGGGGCAGCAGCAGGGCGACCCGGTGCTCGGGCCGCACCCCCCGTTCCAGCAGCATCCGGGCGTACCGGTGCACCTCCGCGGAGAACTCGCCGAAGGTGTAGCGACGGTCCCCGGCGACCAGCGCCGTCTCGCCCGGCGACAGCGAGACCTGGCGCGCCAGCAGGTCGCCGACCGTCACCTCGTCGACGGGGCACACCCTGCCGTCGCCGCCCGGCGAACCCGGCTCGTGGGGGAGCAGCGCGGGAACACGGCCGACGGGCTCGGCGAGATGCTCGGTGAGGAACCGCAGCACCAGCAGATAGCGGTCCAGGACCACCTCGGCGGCCACCTGCTCGTACGCGTCGCGGCGGAACGAGAGCCGCACGTGCACGGCCGGCGTACCGCCGGTCTCCCACGGGTTGACCGCGAACGTCAGCGGGTAGTGGGTCGCGTCGTTCAGCCCGCCACCGGTCACCTTCGTGTCCGCCTCGGCGTCGCCGCCCACCTCGTACGGGAAGTTCTGCACCACGAACAGGGTGTCGAAGAGGGTGCCCAGACCCGCGTCGTCCTGGATCCGGCTGAGCGAGGCGTAGGCGTGGTCGATCACGGTCGCCTGGTCGGTCCGCATCCGGGACAGCAGGTCGCCGACCGTCTCGAACGGGTCGAGCGCGACCCGCAGCGGCAGCGTGTTGAACAACAGGCCCACGATCCGCTCGGCGCCGGCGAGCTCGGGCGGGCGTCCCGAGACGGTGTTGCCGAACACCACGTCACCGCTGCCGGTGAGCCGGCCCAGCGTGATGGCCCAGGCCGCCTGGAGCAGGGTGCCGACCGTGCTGCCGGCGGTCCGGGCGGCCGCGAAGACGCGCGCCGCGTCGGCCGGGCCGAGATCGCGGTGCAGGTCGGCGGTCTCGACGCGGCTGTCACCGAGGTCGCCCCCGGCCGGCCAGACGATCGACGGGCCGGCCAGATCGGCGAGATAGTCCCGCCAGGCCGTGTGGGTGGCCTCCGTGTCGCGATCGGCCAGCCAGTCCAGGTAGTCCCGGAACGGCACGGCCGCGACGCGATCCGCCTGATCCGGGTCGTGGTAGGCCGCGAGCACCTCGGCCATGACCAGGTTCAGCGACCAGCCGTCCATCAGGATGTGCTCGAAGGTCATCGCGAGCGTCCACGCCGACGGGGCACGCTCCAGCAGCACGAACCGCAGCAGCGGCGGCCGCTCGTGGTCGAACGGCGCCTCCCGCTCCGCGGCGAGGAAGGCCACCGGATCGTCTGCCTCCGGCTGCCACTCGGCCCGCGTGACGACCCGGTAGGGCGGCGGCGTGTGGGCCGGCACGACCTGCACCTCGCCCGCACCCAGCACGACGAAACCGGCGCGGAGGTTGGGGTGGCGCCGCAGCACCGCGGACACCGCCGCGCCCATCCGGTCCGGATCGACAGCGCCGGAAAGATCCCGGGTGACCTGCGAGACGTACGCGTTGTGGTCGTCGGTCTCCCGGGAGCGGACCATGTGGTACAGCAGCCCGCTCTGCAACGGCGACAGCGGCATCAGCTCGGCGTCGGCGCCGTAACGCGCGCGTACCCGATCGGCCTCGGCCGCCGTCAGCGGCAGCCGGTCGGCGCGGCGCAGCGTGGGCCGGTCAGGCCCGGCGTCGCCGACGACCACCCCCCGGGCCGCGAGGTCGCCGAGGACCGTCTCGGCGAATCGCCGCGCGTCGATTCCGATCCCGGGCGCCACCTCCGTGCGCACCGACACCCGGCCGCCCGTCCCGACGAGCACCGTGACGGACACGGGTGCGCCCCGGCCCGCGCCTTCGGCGTCCGTACGGAACAGGCCGATCTGCACACCGGGCTCGGGGACGTCGTCGAGGAAGCGGCTCAGGGTGGCGTCGCGCAGCAGGGCCGCGTACTCGTCGGCGCGCCGAGGATCCCACGACAGCGCCGCCTCCAGGTCCGGTGTCACCTCGTCACCGGCCGTGACGCGCCCGCAGAGATCACCCGGAACGACGGCCGGGAGGCGTCGCACCGATCCGGCCGGACCCGGCTCCTCGAACTCGATCACGAGATCGTCCGTGACACCGAGCGCCCGCACCACCGCGGCCGCGAGGCGGGCGCGGACGGCGGCAGGCGTCCCGGACCGCACCGGCGCCGTGACCTCGGCGGTCCCGGTTGTGCGTGACGTCTCCCCGGGGGACGCCTGCTCCCCGGGCTCCCCGGGGGACGGCTGCCAGGGCTCGGCGTCGGCGAGGGCGTCGACGTGGTCGTCCCAGAACGGATCTTCGAGCGCCTCGCGCAGGGCGGCGCCGTCGAGAGATGGACTCTCGGTGGTCGGGACGACGGTGAGGACGGTACCGGCCCGGTACGCCTCGACCAGGCGGGCGGCCAGCGGGGCCAGCGTGTCCAGCACCTCGGGGTTCGGGCCCGAGGTGGTGAGCATGCCGTGGCCGTCGTCGTTGATGCCGATGGCCACCTGCCCCACACCGGCCAGGGTCAGGTGCTCGGCGGCGGCCCGCCACAGCGGCGCGTCGGCGATGTCGAAACGCGGGATCGGGTAGCGGTAGGCCGGCGCGAGGTCCTCGGCGGGCGTGGCATCCGCACCGTCCCGGGCCAGCCGCACCAACTCCGCGAGCTGGACCACCGGCAGAGCCGGATGGCGGCCACCGAGCACCAGGAAGAGGCGCGCGGTCGCCAGCAGGCGCCGCGTCGTCTCGGCGGACATCAACTCGCGGGCGGCGTCGAGGTGCAGGCGGTACCCGCCGCCGCCTTCCCGGGCGAGGGCGAAGACCAGGTCGAACAGCGCGGGCGGGGCGTTGTCGTCGTCGAGTTCGGTGTACGCGGCCTCGCCGGGCGTATAGGGCACGAGATGCCGGCCCGCGACGGCGTTCGACTCGTCGGTGAGGTCGAAGAAGGCGGCCATCACCTGGAAGAGCGGGCTCACCCCCGGCAGGCGCGGCGGGTTGACCGCCTCCACGACGCTCTCGAACGGCACCAGCTTGTGCTCGCCGGCCTCGATCGCGCGATCGCGGACGGAGCGCAGGGTCTGTTCGAAACCGCGGTCCTCCGCGATGTCCGCACGGACGACGGCCGTGTTCACGAAGTACCCGATCAGGTCGTCGAGCTCCGGATCGTCGCGAAGGTCCACCGGAGTGCCCACCGGGATCGCCGGTCCCGCCCCCTCGGCCCAGAGGGCGAGCGCGAGCGCCCCGACGAGCGCGTGCAACGGTGTGGCCGCGCGCTCCGCCAGCAGGTCGAGCAGGTCACCGACCTCCTCGGCGGCGAGCTCGACCGACACCGAGCGGACCGTCCTGGCCCCGCCGTCGGCTCGCGCGTGATCGAGGGGCAGCGGTGTCTCGGCCGGCAGGCCGTCGAGCGTCTCCCGCCAGTGGGCCAGCTCGGCGGAGAACAGGGAACCCGGGTCGTCACGCTCGCCGAGAACCTGCCGCTGCCACACCGCGAAGTCCGCGTACTGCCCGGTGAGCGGAGCGAGTTCGGCCCGGACGCCGCCGGTCTCCTCGGTGTAGAACGCGTCGAGGTCCCGCAGCATCGGCGCGCTGGACTGCTCGTCGGTGACGATGTGGTGACCGTGCACCGCGAGGATGTCGGCCTCGTCCGTCCGCAGCAGCGTGAACCGCATCCCGTACGCGGAGGTGATGTCGACGGGCTCGTCGAGCAGGGCCGCCATCCGGTCCCGTACCGCCGTCGGCGGGACCCGCTCCACGTTCAGCGGGCCGGTGCCCGGTGCCGGGTGCACGACCTGGGTCAGCGCGCCGGAGCCGTCGAACGCGAACGTCGTGCGCAGCACCTCGTGGCGTTCGACCAGGCGGCCGATCGCCCGCTCCAGGGCGGCGGCGTCGGCCCGGCCGCGGAACTGGAACGCGTCACCGGCGCGGTAGACGCTCTCCCCGGAGACCTGCTCCGTGACCCAGAGCGCCTGCTGCCCGTACGAGGCGGGGAGCACCTCGGGCCGGGTGACCTCGGTGAAGCGCAGGGTGGGGGAGGCCGCGGTCGGCGAGGACTGCGGCAGTGCGGTGAGTCGGGCGATGGTGGGGTGGTCGAAGAGGTTGCGGAGGGTGAAGGAGGCGTTGAGGCGTGCGTTGGCGCGGGTGATGGCGCGGGTGGCCAGCAGTGAGTGCCCGCCGAGGCGGAAGAAGTCGTCGTCCACTGTCAGCGATGGCACCTGGAGGACTTCCTGGAATACCTCGGCCAGGACCCGCTCGGTCCGGGACTGCGGTGCCCGTCCGGTGGTGTTCCCGAGGTTCGGGGTGGGCAGGGCTCTACGGTCGAGTTTG
Organism: Streptosporangium oxazolinicum; assembly: GCF_039537505.1. NCBI lineage: Bacteria > Bacillati > Actinomycetota > Actinomycetes > Streptosporangiales > Streptosporangiaceae > Streptosporangium > Streptosporangium oxazolinicum. Next base: position 68,830 of record NZ_BAABAQ010000019.1, on the reverse strand, counting down.
CCGTTGGCGGTGACCGGCAGCGTGTCGAGGTGGGTGAAGGTGGTGGGCACCATGTACTCGGGCAGCCGCGCCTCGGCGTGGGCGCGCAACGCCTCTTCCGGTACGAATGTGATGACGTAGGCGGCGAGGTACTTTCCACCGGCGGGGTGGTCGAGGGCGACGACGGCGGCGGCCGAGACGTCTTCGTGGTTTTCCAGGACGTTGCGGATCTCGTCGAGTTCGATCCGGAACCCGCGGATCTTGATTTGGTCGTCGGCGCGGCCGAGGAATTCGAGCTGTCCTCGATTGTTCCAGGTGACGAGGTCTCCGGTTCGGTAGAGGCGTTGGCCGGAGTCGTCGGCGATGAAGCGTTCAGCGGTCAGGCCGGGACGGCCGATGTACCCGTCGGCGAGTTGTACGCCGCCCAGGTACAGCTCTCCTGCGACGCCGGGTGCGGTCGGTCGTAGCCAAGCGTCGAGGACGACGGCCCGTACGTTGGCGACGGGCCCGCCGATGGGGACGACGGGAGTGTGGGTGAGGTCGATGTCGGTGAGGTTGACTCCGGTGGTGTCGACGGCTGCTTCGGTGGGCCCGTAGGTGTTCCACACGTTCACTCCGCGAACGCCTTGGAGGCGGTGGCCCAGTGCGGCGGGTAGTGCTTCTCCGCCGATCGACAGGTGTCTCAGGGGTGAGGTGGCGGGGTCGAATCCGGTGTCGAGCATGGCTTGGAGCATGGTGGGCACCAACTCGACGAACCCGATGGGTTCACCGGTGAGGATGGCGGCCAGGTACTCGGGGTCGCGTTCACCACCAGGTCGGATCAGACGGACCGCGGCGCCGACGGTGAGCGGCCAGAAGAACTCCGGGACCGCGACATCGAACCCGACAGAGGTTTTCTGCAGAACCCGCTCGGTTCCCGTGATCGGGAAGGTGTCCTGCCGCCAGGCGATGAGGTTGACAATCGCCTGATGGGAGACGGCCACCCCCTTGGGACGACCGGTCGTCCCGGAGGTGAAGATCACATACGCGGTGTCGAGTGGCGACAACGGCCGCGACACCACCGGCTCTCCCGGGAGGCTTTCCAGTGGTTCTTCGACCACCAGGGCGGGGTCGGCGTCTTCCAGGATGGTCTGGATCCGGCCGGAGGGGTAGGAGGTGTCGATCGGGACGAACGCCGCACCTACCCGGACGATCGCGGCCAGGGTCACGACCAGGTCCACCGACCGAGGCAAGATCACCGCCACCCGGTCACCGACCCGAACACCCCGGTCGATCAACGCCTGAGCTGTCGCGTTCACCCGGTCATCGAACTGCGCGTAGGTCACCTGGACGCCGTCGTCGTCGATCACCGCGATCCCGGACGGGGTCGCGGCCACCTGCTCCCGGATCAACCCGTCCAGAGTGAGCGGCCGCACCTCCAAGGGCGTACCTGTCATCTCGACCGCATCGCCGACCGGCAGCAACGCCAGCTCAGCCACCCGTACATCCGGAGTGGTCGCCATCGCCGCCAGCACCCGCTCGAACATCGCGGCGAACCGGTCGACCGTGGCCCGATCCAGCACGTCCGGCCGGTACGAGAACTCCAGGACGGCCGAGTCGGGACCCGGCGTGATCGAGAGCGCGAGCGGGTGCGTGGTGGCATCCCGCCCATCGACCTGCCGCAGCGCGATCCCGACGTTCTGCTGTGCCTCGGCCAGCTGTTCCTCGTCGACGGGGTAGCTCTCGTAGACGAGGAGTGTGTCGAACAGCGGGGTGAACCCGGTGGCTCGCTGAACTTCCGCGAGCGGCACGTGGTGGTGGTCGAGAAGGGCGGTGTTCCGTTCCTGAACCTGGGCGACCAGCTCCCGGAGGGTGGGGTTCCCGGCCACGGCGACGGGGGTCGGGACGGTGTTGATGAACAACCCCACCGCGTCCTCGATGCCGTCGATCTCCGCGGGACGGCCGGAGACCGCAGTGCCGAACACGACCGTCTGCCGACCGGTGACGCTGTTGAGGAAGACCCCCCAGGCCGCCTGCATCAAACTGCTGAACGTGGCGTCGACGGAGTGGGCGACCCGCTGCAACGCCGCGTGGGTCTCCGGGCCGACGACCACCTCGAACTCGTCCGGGAACACCGCGGACGTGATCGGCGCCCCGGGGACGACGAGCGTCGGCTCGTCCACCGTTGCGAGCGCCTCGGCCCACCGCGCCAGCGAGGCGCGCTCGTCCCGAGCCGCCAACCACGACAGGAACGCCGGGTAGACGCGGTCCGGCTCGGGCCGCGAGGCGGGATTCCGGTACGCGTCCAGCAGCGCCTCGACCAGCCTCGGGCTCGACCACCCGTCGGCCAGGACGTGGTGCGTCGTCCAGACCAGGGTGTGCCGGCCGGGCTCGGCGGTCAGCAGCACCGCGCGGGTGAGCGGCGCCGACCGCAGGTCGAACGGCTCCGCCCGGTCACGGTCGAGCACCTCGTCGAGCGGGACTCCGGCGCCGATCGCGGCGAACGGCGTCACCGCCGCCGAGGGAATGACGGCGACGAGCTCCCCGGCGCCGGTGGAGGCGATCGCCGCCCTCAGGTGCGGGAACCGTTCGAGCACCCGGTCCAGGGCGACCCGCAGCCGGTCGGGGTCGACCTCGCCGTCGAGGTGCAGGACAGTCTGGGTGACGTAGACGTCCACCGCCCCGTCATCCGCGCCGAGGAGGGTTTCGAACGTGATGCCCCGTTGCAGGGCCGTGAGCGGCTGCACGTCGGCCAGCTCCCCGTAACGCGCCTCCCACGCGTCGATGTCCGCCTGGGCCAGACCGGGGACGGTCAGGTCCGACGGCGAGCGACGCCGATGAGCCGCCGCGTCCGCGTAGCGGCCCAGGGCGGTCAGCGCGGCCGTCCAGAACTCGGTGAGTTCGCGGACGTCCTGCTCGCCGATGACGTCGGCGGCATAGGAGATCGTTCCGTCCAGGACGAGGCCGCCCTCGCCGGGAACGGCGGCGGTGTTGATGTCGATCACCGCCGGCAACGGCAGCTCGCCGGGGGAATACCCGTCGAGGCCGCCGGTCTCCGGTGCCCCGCCCCAGGCGACGGCCTGCTCCGACTCGTCGCCACGGAACTGCCCCAGATAGTTGAAGCCGAACTGCGGGACACCTCCCGAGGCGAGAGCCGTGGCGGTGGCGGGGTTGAGGTGGCGCAGCAGACCGTAACCGGCACCGCGATCGGGAACCCGGCGGAGCTGCTCCTTGACCCGCAGCACCGCGTCCGCGGCGAGCCGAGGGTCGGTCAGGGCCCGTGTCGGATCGACGTCGTCGCTGGACAGCGCGACGGGGTACCAGCTGGTGAACCACCCGACCGTTCGGGACAGGTCCGCGCCGGGGACGAGGGACTCCTGGCGGCCGTGCCCCTCCAGCCCCACGACGGCGCGCCGGTGGTCCGCTCCGCGACGGACGCGCCAGGCGCCGATCGCGATCGTGAGCGCCCCGAGGAGGACGTCGTCGACCTCCGCCGACAGCAGGCGCGGCACATCGGTCAGGATCGCCCGGGTGACCTCCGCCGACAGCGACACCTCGACCGTTCCGGCCGTCCCCTCGGTGTCCCGTACCGGGTCGAGCGGGCGCGAGCCGATCAGTGGATCGTCGTCGGCGACCACACTGGACCAGTAAGCGAGCTGGCCGGTGACGTCGGCGTCGGCTGAGCGCCCGGCGAGGGCGTGCGTCCACGTGGGCACGCCCGTCCCGGTCGGCGACAGGGGCTCGATGGTCCGGCCGGTCTCCAGCTCCCACGCGTGCTTCAGGTCGTCGCCGAGGATGCGCCAGGACACGCCGTCCACCACCAGGTGGTGGATCACCCACAGCAGCCTGCCGCCGGACTCGGCGTCGTCCGTGAACCAGCGGGCGCGCCAGAGGATTCCGGCCGTCAGGTCCAGCGACTCGGAAAGCTCCGCCGTGGCGGTTCGGACCTGCTGGGGCCACTCGGGTGAGGACCACACCGCCGTGGAGGTTTGACGGGCGGCCGCTTCCTCGGAGAACGGCCGGATCTCGAAGCGCCGTTTCTGCCCGTCGCCTCGTACGAGCCGCCCGCGCAGCGCGGGATGGTGCTCGACCACACGCCCGAGGATCCGGTGCAGGGCCGGCTCGGTCAGGCCGGGCGGGGTGACGAAGGTGAACGACTGTGTGAACGCGCCGAACCCGGGGAGATCGACCTCGGCGGCGGCGATCGGCCACAGACCGGACTCGGACCGCTCGGCCAGGGCGGTGAACTCCCGCACGGCCACGGCGTCGTGCTGCTCGGCCGCCCGCGCCAGCGCACTGACCGTACGGGCGGTGAACATCTCCGCCGCCGTCACCGTCACTCCGGCCCGGCGGGCCCGCGACACCGCCTGGATCGACAGGATGCTGTCACCGCCGAGGCGGAAGAAGTCGTCGTCCACTGAAACCGATGGCATCTGGAGGACTTCCTGGAACACCTCGGCCAGAACTCGCTCGGTCCGGGACTGCGGTGCCCGTCCGGCTGTGTTCCCGAGGTTCGGGGTGGGCAGGGCTCGTCGGTCGAGTTTGCCGTTGGCGGTGACCGGCAGCGTGTCGAGGTGGGTGAAGGTGGTGGGCACCATGTACTCGGGCAGTCGCGCTTCGGCGTGGGCGCGCAGCGCCTCTTCCGGTACGGATGTGATGACGTAGGCGGCGAGGTATTTGCCGCCGGCGGGGTGGTCGAGGGCGATGACGGCGGCGGCTGAGACGTGTTCGTGGTTTTCCAGGACGTTGCGGATCTCGTCGAGTTCGATCCGGAACCCGCGGATCTTCACCTGGTCGTCGGTGCGGCCGAGGAATTCGAGCTGTCCTCGATTGTTCCAGGTGACGAGGTCTCCGGTGCGATACAGCCGTTCGCCGGAGTCGTCGGCGATGAAGCGTTCAGCGGTCAGGCCGGGGCGGGCGAGGTAGCCGTCAGCCAACTGCACACCGCCCAGATACAGCTCTCCGGTGACACCGGGCGCGGTGGGGCGCAGCCAGGCATCAAGGACGACCGCTCGCACGTTGGCGACCGGCCCGCCGATCGGAACGACAGGGACACCGGTGAGATCCACATCAGCGAGACTGATCCCGGTGGTGTCCACGGCTGCTTCGGTGGGCCCGTAGGTGTTCCACACATTCACCCCACCAACGCCTTGCAGGCGGCGGCCCAGTGCGGCGGGTAGCGCTTCTCCGCCGATCGACAGGTGTCTCAGGGGTGAGGTGGCGGGGTCGAATCCGGTGTCGAGCATGGCTTGGAGCATGGTGGGCACCAACTCGACGAACCCGATCGGCTCAGCGGTGAGGATGGCGGCCAGGTACTCGGGGTCGCGTTCACCGCCAGGTCGGATCAGACGGACCGCGGCGCCGACGGTGAGCGGCCAGAAGAACTCGGGGACGGCGACGTCGAACCCGACAGAGGTTTTCTGCAGGACCCGCTCGCTCTGCGTGATGGGGAAGGTGTCTTGTCGCCAGGCGATGAGGTTGACGATCGCCTGGTGGGAGACGGCCACCCCCTTGGGACGGCCGGTCGTCCCGGAGGTGAAGATCACATACGCGGTGTCGAGCGGTGACAACGACCGCGACACCACCGGCTCTCCGGGGAGGCCTTGCAGTGGTTCTTCGATCACCAGGGCGGGGTTGGCGTCTTCCAGGATGGTCTGGATCCGGCCGGAGGGGTAGGAGATGTCGATCGGGACGAACGCCGCACCTACCCGGACGATCGCGGCCAGGGTCACGACCAGGTCCACCGACCGAGGCAAGATCACCGCCACCCGGTCACCGACCCGAACACCCCGGTCGATCAACGCCTGAGCTGTCGCGTTCACCCGGGCGTCGAACTGCGCGTACGTCAACTCCGTACCGTCGTCGTCGATCACCGCGACCCCGTCCGGGGTCGCGGCCACCTGCTCCCGAATCAACCCGTCCAGGGTCGAGTCGGGGATCTCGAGTGCCGCGCCGGTCACCGCGGTGACGTTGCCGACCGACAGGAGTGTCAGTTCCGCTACTCGCGTGGTCGGGGTTGTGGCGATCGCTGTCAGGGCGTGTTTGAACGTTGTGATGAAGCGGTCGATGGTGGCGGGGGCGAGGATGTCGGTGGCGTAGGTGAGGTGTCCGTCGAGTCCGGTTCCGGTTTCCACCAGGTCGAGTTCGAGGTCGGTTTTGGCGGCGGCGAGGGTGGCCGGGATGTTCTCGACGCTGAGACCTTCGAGCACGACGTCGTCGGTTTGCGGGTCGGCGTGGTGGGTCAGCATGACCTGGAAGAGGGGGTTGCGGCTTTGTGCCCGTTCGACTCCCGCTACCCGCGTCACCTCTTCGAAGGGCGCGGCCTGGTGAGCGAACCCGTCGAGCACCGTCTGCCGGGTACGCAGGAGGAGGTCAGTAATCGTGTCGGAGGGGTTCAGCCGGTGCCGCACCGGCAGTGTGTTGACGAAGTAGCCGACGACACCTTCCAGTTCGTGCTCGGTGCGACCGGCGACGGGTGATCCGATCACGAGGTCGTCGCCGCCGCCGAGCACTGACACGGTGAGCGCTGTGGCCGCGTGGACGATCATGAACATGGTGACGCCCAGCTCATCGGCGACCGCCCGCAGGCCCGCCACGGTGTCGGCGGGGATGGTCAGCTCGACGTCGATGCCCTGGTGGGTCGGCTCGGTCGGCCGGGGCCGATCCAGTGCGATCGTCGACTCCGGCGGTGCGTCATCCAGCACCTCACGCCAATAGCCGAGAAGCCGGGCCAGCTCAGAGTCCGGGTCGGTGGAATCGCCCAGCGCCTCACGCTGCCAGATCGCGTAGTCGGCATACTGCACCGGCAACGGCTCCCACACGGGCCGCTCACCTTGGATCCTGGCCTGGTAAGCGGTCGACAAATCGCCCAGCAGCAGCGGAAACGACCACTCGTCCACCGCGTGGTGATGTATCGCCAGCACGAACACCCACTCGGCGTCGGCAACGCGGAGCAACGCCGCACGAACCGGAAGATCCACCCCCAACTCGAACCCGCCCTGAACGACCTCGGCCACCCGCGCGTCGCTGAACACCTCCGCATCCAGCGGAAGCCGGGAGATCGCGTCGTCCGCAGGGACGACCACCTGCCGCAGTTGTCCGTCCTGCTCGGTGATGAGCGTTCGCAGGGCCTCATGCCGGGCCACCACGTCCCGCAGAGCGGTACCCAGGGCGGCTTCGTCCAGCGTGCCGGTCAACCGCAGCACCAGCGGGACCACGTAGCGGGAACCGGGTCCGCCCAGCTGCTCGATCAACCACAACGACTGCTGCCCATACGAGACCGGCAGCTCCGCGGGCCGCGGAACCTCACCCACCAGCGGGAGCGGCGGCGTGGTGTCCAGGGCGGCGCCGTCGACGAGTTCCGCCAGCCGAGCGATGGTCGGGCGGTCGAAGACGTCCCGCAGGGTCAGGCTCGTGGTCAGCCGGGTACCGGCGCGAGAAACGGCACGGGTGGCCAGCAGCGAGTGCCCGCCGAGGCGGAAGAAGTCGTCGTCCACCGACAGCGCGGCGTCCGCCGGCAACCGCAGGACCTCCCGGAACACCTCGGCAAGGACCCGCTCGGTCCGGGTTTGCGGTGCCCGGCCGGTGGTGTTCCCGAGGTTCGGGGTGGGCAGGGCTCGTCGGTCGAGTTTGCCGTTGGCGGTGACCGGCAGGGCGTCCATCTGGGTGAAGGTGGTGGGCACCATGTATTCCGGCAGCCGTGCCTCGGCATGGGCGCGCAATGCCTCTTCTGGCACTGACGTGATGACGTAGGCGGCGAGGTATTTGCCGCCAGCGGGATGATCCAGTGCGACGACGGCGGCGGCCGAGACGTCTTCGTGGTTTTCCAGGACGTTGCGGATCTCGTCGAGTTCGATCCGGAACCCGCGGATCTTCACCTGGTCGTCGGTGCGGCCGAGGAACTCTAGCTGTCCTCGGCTGTTCCAGGTGACGAGGTCTCCGGTGCGATACAGCCGTTCGCCGGAGTCGTCGGCGATGAATCGCTCAGCGGTCAGGCCGGGACGTCCCACATACCCATCGGCGAGCTGCACGCCACCCAGGTACAACTCTCCTGCGACGCCAGGTGCGGTCGGTCGCAGCCAGGCATCAAGCACGACGGCCCGCACGTTGGCGACCGGTCCGCCGATCGGGACGACGGGAACACCGGTGAGATCCACATCGTCGAGACTGATTCCGGTGGTGTCGACGGCTGCTTCGGTGGGCCCGTAGGTGTTCCACACATTCACTCCGCGAACGCCTTGGAGGCGGTGGCCCAGTGCGGCGGGTAGTGCCTCTCCGCCGATCGACAGGTGCCTCAGGGGTGAGGTGGCGGGGTCGAATCCGGTGTCGAGCATGGCTTGGAGCATGGTGGGGACCAGTTCGACGAACCCGATGGGTTCGCCGGTGAGGATGGCGGCCAGGTATTCGGGGTCGCGTTCACCACCAGGTCGGATCAGGCGGACCGCGGCGCCGACGGTGAGCGGCCAGAAGAATTCGGGGACCGCGACATCGAACCCGACGGATGTCTTCTGCAGGACCCGTTCGCTCTGTTTGATCGGGAAGGTGTGCTGCCGCCAGGCGATCAGGTTGACGATCGCCTGATGGGAGACGGCCACCCCCTTGGGACGACCGGTCGTCCCGGAGGTGAAGATCACATACGCGGTGTCCAGCGGCGACAACGACCGCGACACCACCGGCGGCTCGGCCGAGCTGGCATCGAGCGCCGTCGCCACCGTGAGGTCATCCAGCCGGACCCGACCCACGGCAACCTCCGCCAACCCGGCCGCGCCGGCCGAGTCGGTCACCACCAGAGCCGGGGCGGCGTCCTCCAGGATGGTCTGGATCCGACCCGCCGGATACGAGGTGTCGATCGGCACGAACGCCGCACCCACCCGCACCACCGCGGCCAACATCACCACGAGATCCACCGACCGGGGCAACACGACCGCCACCCGGTCACCGATCCGTACGCCCTGGTCCAGCAGGATCCGCGCCGCCGCGTTCACCCGGGTGTCGAACTGCGCGTAGGTCATCTGGACGCCGTTGTCGTCGATCACCGCGACTCCGCCCGGGGTCGCGGCCACCTGCTGCCGGATCAACCCGTCCAGAGTGAGCGGCCACACCTCCAAGGGCGTGCCTGTCATCTCGACCGCATCACCGGCCGGCAGCAACGCCAGCTCTGCCACTCGCGTGGTCGGGGTTGTGGCGATCGCTGTCAGGGCGTGTTTGAACGTTGTGATGAAGCGGTCGATGGTGGTGGGGTCGAGGATGTCGGTGGCGTAGGTGAGGTGTCCGTCGAGTCCGGTTCCGGTTTCGACCAGGTCGAGTTCGAGGTCGGTTTTGGCGGCGGCGAGGGTGGCCGGGATGTTTTCGACGGTGAGACCTTCGAGCACGACGTCGTCGGTTTGCGGGTCGGCGTGGTGGGTGAGCATGACCTGGAAGAGGGGGTTGCGGCTTTGTGCCCGTTCGACTCCCGCTACCCGCGTTACTTCCTCGAAGGGCGCGGCCTGGTGAGCGAACCCGTCGAGCACAGTTTGCCGGGTACGCAGAAGGAGGTCAGTGATCGTGTCGGAGGGGTTCAGCCGGTGCCGCACCGGCAGCGTGTTGACGAAGTAGCCGACCACACCTTCCAACTCGTGCTCGGTGCGACCGGCGACGGGTGATCCGATCACGAGATCGTCGCCGCCGCCGAGCACTGACACGGTGAGCGCTGTGGCCGCGTGGACGATCATGAACATGGTGACGCCCAGTTCATCGGCGACCGCCCGCAGGCCCGCCACGGTGTCGGCGGGGATGGTCAGCTCGACGTCGATGCCCTGGTGGGTCGGCTCGGTCGGCCGGGGCCGATCCAGCGCGATCGTCGACTCCGGCGGTGCGTCATCCAGCACCTCACGCCAATAGCCGAGAAGCCGGGCCAGCTCAGAGTCCGGGTCGGTGGAATCGCCCAGCGCCTCACGCTGCCAGATCGCGTAGTCGGCGTAGTGCACCGGCAACGGCTCCCACACGGGCCGCTTACCCTGGGTCCTGGCCTGGTAAGCGGTCGACAGGTCGCCCAGCAGCAGCGGAAACGACCACTCGTCCACCGCGTGGTGATGTATCGCCAGCACGAACACCCACTCGGCGTCGGCAACGCGGAGCAACGCCGCACGAACCGGAAGATCCACCCCCAACTCGAACCCGCCCCGTAGGATTTCGGCGATCCGCGCGTCGGTGAAGGTATCCACGATCAGCGGGAGCCGGGAGATCGCGTCCTCTGCGGGAACGACGAACTGCCGCAGTTGTCCGTCCTGCTCGGTGATGAGCGTTCGCAGGGCCTCATGCCGGGCCACCACGTCCCGCAGAGCGGTACCCAGGGCGGCTTCGTCCAGCGTGCCGGTCAACCGCAGCACCAGCGGAACCACGTAGCGGGAACCGGGTCCGCCCAGCTGCTCGATCAACCACAACGACTGCTGCCCGTACGAGGCGGGGAGCACCTCGGGCCGGGTGACCCCGGTGAAGCGCAGGGCCATGGCTGACGACGCTTCCGGCAGTGCGGCGAGTCGGGCGATGGTGGGGTGGTCGAAGAGGTTGCGAAGGGTGAAGGAGGCGTTGAGGCGTGCGTTGGCGCGGGTGATGGCGCGGGTGGCCAGCAGTGAGTGCCCGCCGAGGCGGAAGAAGTCGTCGTCCACCGACACCGATGGCACCTGGAGGACCTCACCGAACACCTCGGCCAGGACCCGCTCGGTCCGGGACTGCGGTGCCCGTCCGGCTGTGTTCCCGAGGTTCGGGGTGGGCAGGGCTCTACGGTCGAGTTTGCCGTTGGCGGTGACCGGCAGCGTGTCGAGGTGGGTGAAGGTGGTGGGCACCATGTACTCGGGCAGCCGCGCTTCGGCGTGGGCGCGCAACGCCTCTTCTGACACGGATGTGATCACATAAGCGGCGAGGTACTTTCCACCGGCGGGGTGGTCGAGGGCGACGACGGCGGCGGCCGAGACGTCTTCGTGGTTTTCCAGGACGTTGCGAATCTCGTCGAGCTCGATCCGGAACCCACGGATCTTCACCTGCTCATCGGCCCGGCCAAGAAACTCCAGCTGTCCCCGGCTGTTCCAGGCGACCAAGTCTCCAGTGCGGTACAGCCGTTCACCACGGTCGTCGGCGATGAACCGCTCAGCGGTCAGGCCGGGGCGGGCGAGGTAGCCGTCAGCCAACTGCACACCGCCCAGATACAGCTCTCCGGTGACACCGGGCGCGGTGGGGCGCAGCCAGGCATCAAGGACGACCGCTCGCACGTTGGCGACCGGCCCGCCGATCGGAACGACAGGGACACCGGTGAGATCCACATCAGCGAGACTGATCCCGGTGGTGTCGACAGCTGCTTCGGTGGGCCCGTAGGTGTTCCACACATTCACCCCACCAACGCCTTGCAGGCGGCGGCCCAGTGCGGCGGGCAGTGCCTCTCCGCCGATCGACAGGTGCCTCAACGGCGAGGTGGCGGGGTCGAATCCGGTGTCGAGCATGGCTTGGAGCATGGTGGGCACCAACTCGACGAACCCGATCGACTCACCGGTGAGGATGGCGGCCAAGTACTCGGGGTCGCGTTCACCACCAGGTCGGATCAGACGGACCGCGGCACCGACGGTGAGCGGCCAGAAGAACTCGGGGACCGCGACATCGAACCCGACGGACGTTTTCTGCAGAACCCGCTCGGACCGCATGATTGGGAAGGTGTCCTGCCGCCAGGCGATCAGGTTAACAATCGCCTGATGGGAGACGGCCACCCCCTTGGGACGGCCGGTCGTCCCGGAGGTGAAGATCACATACGCGGTATCCAGCGGCGACAACGACCGCGACAACACCGGCTCTGCCGCCACGCCCTCCAGCGGTTTCTCAACCACCAAAACAGGAGCAGCGTCTTCCAGGATGGTCTGGATCCGGCCGGAGGGGTAGGAGGTGTCGATCGGGACGAACGCCGCACCTACCCGGACGATCGCGGCCAGGGTCACGACCAGATTCACCGACCGAGGCAAGATCACCGCCACCCGGTCACCGACCCGAACACCCCGGTCGATCAACGCCTGAGCTGTCGCGTTCACCCGGTCATCGAACTGCGCGTACGTCACCTCCGTACCGTCGTCGTCGATCACCGCGACCCCGTCCGGGGTCGCGGCCACCTGCTCCCGGATCAACCCGTCCAGAGTGAACGGCCGCACCTCCAGCGCCTCGCCTGCGCCGCGATCGTCCAGCAGAGCCTGTTCGGCGGGGGTCATCGTGTCCGGCAACGCGACGATCGCGGTGTCGGCATCCCGGTCGAGGGTGGCCGCCACGAAGCCGGCGAAGCGCTCCGCGTGCTCCGCCAGCTCGGCCGGCCCGATCAGCGACTCGTGGCCGGCGAGCTCAAGCCGGGAACCGTGCACCGGGTCCGAGTAGACGACCAGCTCGAGACGTCCCACCGGGCCGGCGTTGACGGTCTCCTGTCGGCCGGTCACGTCACCGAACCGGGCCGTGTAGTCGAACGCCTTGATGTTGATGACCGGGAGGCACAGGTAGTCGAACTCGCCGCCCGGCCAGCCGCGGGCCACCTGTTCCTCGGTCAGGTTCCGGTCGCGGCTCGTCGTGCGCAGCTGCCGCGCCACGCTGTGCACGATCTCCTCAAGCGACGACGCACCGGCCAGTCGTGCCGCGACCGGCAGTGAATTCACCAGCATGCCGGGGGTACGGAGAGCGGCGGCGTCGTCGCGCATCATGAACGGGACACGCACGATCAGCTCGCGGCGGTTCTCGCCGAGGGCGGTGTAGACGCCCCACAGACCGGTCAGGTAGGCCGCCCAGCTCACCCGTGACCGTCGGGCGCGGTCCTGCATCCGTCCCCACGCGTCGGCCGGCAGTGGAACGGCGACCTGCTGCTGCGAAAGCTCGAACAGCTCGTCGACGCGGACGTTCGCCGCGTGACCGAGTGGCTCCGCCTCCGCGAACAGTGACGTCCAGTCGTCGGGAAGGCGATGGTCCGCAGCCGGTGCGGATTCGGCTCCGACGACGTCCGACAAGCCGCCGAACCAGCGTGGTGCGGGCGCGGCGCCGCGCAGCCGGACCGTGTAGATCTCGGCGACCCGGCGGGTGAACAGCGACAGACCGTACGCGTCCAGCACGAGGTGATGCGTCGTGAACGCCCAGACCCACGAGCCGCCGTCCCGCCGAAACAGGACGGACTCCGAGCGGGACGGCTCGGTGACGTCGATGACCGTACGGTAGGAGGCCCGGACACGGCGCCGGATCGTGTCGTCGCCGGCCGGCTCGTCGACGACCGTGGTCGACAACGATGCGGCCTCCTCGACGATCTGGTACGCCGTGCCGTCCACCTCGGTGAATCGGGTGCGAAGCGCCTCGGACTCCGTGAAGGCTTGCTCGACCGCGTCCGCGAAGATCGCGGCATCGATCGGGCCGTCCAACCACACCAGTTGGCCGATCCGGAACGCCGTCGCCTCGGGGACCAGACGCTGCGCCGCCCACACTCCGCGCTGGGCGCGGGTCAACGGGACGAGTCGGCCAGACATGAATCCTCCAAGGTCGTGCAGTGCAGGGGGTAGATCAGATCGAGGTCACGACGGTGCCGGTCAAGGCGTCGCGCACGGCCGTTGTGACCGAGGCGTCGAAACCGAGCATCGTGATCGTGGTGGCGTCCGGGCCGAGGTGATAGCGGATCACCGCCCGGTAAAGCGTTTCGACGCCTTCCGGCCGGTCCGCCGCCGGCCCGTGGACACGGGTGATGAGCACGTGCGGCGCCGGTGCGCGCCGCAGGGCTCGGCGCCCGGCCTGGTTGTGGTGACGCAGCAGCGGGAACCGCACGGTCGCCGTCCGCTCTTCGTCGTCGACGGGCAGGGGAACGGTCGCCGTGAACGGACCCGGCGGCGTCGAGCCGGTCCCGGCGACCAAAGCGACCTCCTCGTCGACAAGACCACCGGTCGTGCTCGCTCCCGTCGCCCACAGCGCGCGACGGAGAGCGTTCCGGACGGCGCCCTCGCCACACGGCCCCGCCCAGCCGAACGTCTCGGCCCGGCCCGGCGCCAAGACGTTCTGGTCAATTTCCGCACGGTTCTTCAGCAGGTCCAGCCACTCGTCCACGCCTGACGTGCCAATGGCGACACCGGCCTCCTCGACGGCCTCAAGGGCCGGCGCCAGCCCGGTGTTCGTCCGTTCCGCCGGGACGCCGGACCGCAGGGCGTCGGCAAGACGATGGATCGAGGCACGGTCCGCTGCACCGGCGTGGACGGCAAGGGAGACGGCCGTACGGGTCGGCGTCCGGACGAAGGCCAGGGCGGACGGGCTCCCGATCGTGATGTCCACCAGGTCCGTCGCCGCCGCGCGCAGTGCCGCCGGGTCGGCGTCGTCGGCCGGCGCGAGTTCGGTGACCGCCGCCGACGCCGTCGGCAGGATGTGGCTGAGCCACAGGCGCCGGTTGACACACTGCACGGACATGCGCAGCGCGTCCGTTTCCGCGACGACAGCGGCGTATGCGGTACGAAGTTCCGGATGGCCGGGGACCTCGAAGGTCTCGGTGTACACCCAGGCGTTCGGGTCGGCGCCCGACTCCCGGAGACGATCGAGGGTCGCGGACACCGGGGCCGGGACGGGCTCCTGCTCGACCTGCTCGACCTGTTCGGCCGGGGGAGCGGGCAGCGCGCCGGCCAGCCCACCCACGGTCCGGTGCTCGAGGACGTCCCGGAGCGTCAGCGGCAGCTTGCGGGCGAGCGCGGCGGAAACGAGACGCGCGGCGAGGATGCTGTCTCCGCCCAGCCGGAAGAAGTCGTCGTCGGCTGACGGTTCGTGGTCGAGGTGCAGGACGTCGCGGAAGATGTCGGCCAGGGCGCGTTCGGTTTCGCTTTCGGGTGCTCGCCCACCCGCGGTGGTGATTTGCGGTGTGGGTAGTGCTCTGCGGTCGAGCTTGCCGTTCGGGGTGAGCGGGAAGGCGTCCAGGGCGGTGACGGTCGTCGGGATCATGTAGTCGGGCAGGAGCCCGGCGACATGGTCACGGAGATCGTCGACGTTCTCGGTGGCGGTGACGTAGGCGGCCAGGTAGGTGCCACCGGCGGGGTGCTCGAGTGCGACGACGGCGGCGCCGGTGACCGCTGGGTGTTGTTCCAGGGCGTTGCGGACCTCGTCGAGTTCGATCCGGTATCCACGGATCTTCACCTGGTCGTCCGCGCGACCGACGAACTCAAGCATGCCGTGGGTGTTCCATCGGACGAGATCGCCTGTGCGATACAGCCTCTCACCACTGCCGGTGAAGGGGTCGGCGACGAATCGGTCCGCGGTCAAGCCAGGACGGCCTCCATAACCGTCGGCCAGTTGTACCCCACCCACGTACAGCTCGCCTACGACACCGGAGGCGACTGGCCGCAGCCAGGCGTCCAGCACCCGCACCCGGACGCCGGGCACCGGATCACCGATACTCGCCCCATCAGCGGCAGCGGTAGTGGCATCACCGGTGACTTCGGTTGACCCGTAGAAGTTCCGCAACAGCGCACCCGGCGCGGCCTGCCGCATCGCCTCGATGGTGGCCGGTGCGAGCACCTCACCCGAACACACCCACTGCCGCAGTGATGTCAGGGCTTTCGCCGCGTCTGGGACCCGGGCCAGCACGTCGGCCAGGCTGGGCACCGTCAGCAGGTGCGTGACCTGGTGACGCTCCACGGTTGCGGCCAGCGCCACCGGATCTCCGGCAGCCTCGTCATCGACGACCACCACGACGGCCCCGGCGCTCAGGGGGGTAAGCAGTTCGGTGACCGCGTCAACGAACCCGACACTGCTCTTGACCAGGGCCCGGTCCCCAGCACCGAATCCGAGCAGGTCGGCGCCCCACACCAGCCGGTTCACCACCGCCCGATGCGACAACACCACACCCTTGGGGCGGCCGGTCGTCCCCGACGTGAAGATCACAAACGCCGCATCCCCCGACACCGCCATGGCCCGGCCGGTCACCTGAAGGTCACCCGAGCCGGTCACCACGACCGCGGCACCGCAATCCTCGAGGATCTGCCGTATCCGCTCAGCGGGATAGACGGGATCGATCGGCACACACACCGCACCCACCCGGATCGTCCCCAGCACCGCGACGACCCGATCCACCGAACGCGGCAACACCACCGCCACCCGGCCACCGGCCTGAACCCCCACCTCCGCCAAAGCACCGGCGAACGCATCCACCCGCTCATCCAACTCCGCGTACGACAGCGAGAATTCGTCCGCGATCACCGCCGTGGCATCGGGAGTCGCCGCGAACCGCTCCCGGAGCAGCCCGTCCACCGACTTCCTGATAGAGGTGGCCGGTACCTCGGCTTGTGAGGGCGCCGGGTGCAGGTCGAGGTCGGCGACACGAGTCTGTGGGTCCGCCGCGAGTGCGTCCAGGACTTTCTGGAACACTGCCACGAACCGGTCGGCCGTGGCCGGGTCGAACAGATCGATGGAGTAGGTCAGGAAACCGGTGACCGCTTCCGGAGTCTCGGTCAGATACAGGTCGAGATCCGTCTTCACCGCGCTGAGAGAGGCCCGCTCCATCCGGGCCTGCAGGCCCGGGAACTCCGGTTCCAGTACGGTGCGGTCGGCCAGGTGCCGGTAGGTGAGCAGGACTTGGAACACCGGGTTCCGGTTCACGACCCGTTCGCCACCGGTCGCGGCCGCGATCTGCTCGAACGGTGCCGCTTGATGCGCCAATCCGTCCAGCACCACGCCACGAGCCCGGACGAGGACGTCGACGAGCCGGTCATCCGACTCGATCCGGTGCCGGAACGGCAGGGTGTTCAGAAAATAGCCGACCAGGTCTTCGAGGCCGTCCTCGGTCCGGCCGCCAACAGGCGAACCGACCACCACATCGTCTCCGCCGCCGAGAGCCGATACGCTCAGGGCGAGCGCGGCTTGAACGATCATGAACATCGTCACGCCGCGCGTCTCGGCCAGCGTTCGCAACGCCGCCACCGTGCCCGTGTTCACACCGAACTCGATGTCGGCGCCGACATGCGATGGCACCGCCGAGGGTGACCGGTCCGGGCTGATTCCTGACTCCGGTGGGGCGTCCGCCATAGCGCCACGCCAGAAGTCGAGCAGCCGATCCAGCTCCGCGCCGTCGAGCACCGTTCTTTGCCACAGCGCGTAGTCCGCGTACTGCACCGGCAACGGCGCCCACTCCGGGGGGCCGCCCTCGACTCGGGCCCGGTATGCGGTCGACAGATCCTTCAGCAGGGATGGGAACGACCACTCGTCCACCGCGGAATGGTGCACCGCCAGCGCCAGCACCCACTCGGCGTCGCTGACCCGCAACAACGCCGCACGGATCGGAATCTCCGCCCCCAACAGGAACCTCGCCCGCACAATCTCCGCGAGCCGCGCCTGCGAGAAGTCCTCCACGACCAGCGGAAGCCGAACAGCCACCTCCTCCACCGGAACGACGACCTGACACAGCTGCCCGTCCCGCTCCACCAGGAGAGTCCGCAACACCTCATGACGGGACACCACATCCCGCACCGCCGCCCCCAGCGCAGCCCCGTCCACGTTTCCAGACAGCCGCAGCACGACCGGGACCACATAACGCCCACCCGGCCCACCCAGCTGATCCACCAGCCACAACGCCTGCTGCCCGAACGAGACCGGCACGACCGCGGGCAGCGGAACCTCACCTATCCGTACCGGTGCCGGGCCCTCCGCAGGCCCGGTGCCGACGACCCGTGCCAGCGCCGCGATCGTCGGGGCGTCGAACAGATCCCGTAGCGACAGTCCCGAGCTCATCCGGGCGTTCACCCGCGCGACCACCCGCGTCGCGAGCAGCGAATCCCCGCCCAGCCGGAAGAAGTCGTCGTCGGCTGACGGTTCGTGGTCGAGGTGCAGGACGTCGCGGAAGATGTCTGCCAGGGCGCGTTCGGTTTCGCTCTCGGGTGCTCGCCCACCTGCGGTGGGGATTTGCGGTGTGGGTAGTGCTTTGCGGTCGAGCTTGCCGTTCGGGGTGAGCGGGAAGGCGTCCAGGGCGGTGACAGTGGCCGGGATCATGTAGTCAGGCAGGAGCCCGGCGACATGGTCGCGGAGATCATCGACGTTGTCGGTGGCGGTGATGTAGGCGGCCAGGTAGGTGCCACCGGCGGGATGCTCAAGCGCGACGACCGCGGCGCCGGTGACTGCCGGGTGTTGTTCCAGGGCGTTGCGGACCTCGTCGAGCTCGATCCGGTATCCGCGGATCTTCACCTGGTCGTCCGCGCGGCCGACGAACTCGAGCATGCCGTGGGTGTCCCAGCGGACGAGATCGCCGGTGCGATACAGCCTCTCGCCAGTGCCGGTGAAGGGGTCGGCGATGAATCGGTCGGCGGTGAGGGCACCGCGTCCCGTGTAGCCGTCGGCCAGTTGTACCCCACCCACATACAGCTCACCTACGACACCGGAGGCGACTGGCCGCAGCCAGGCGTCCAGCACCCGGACCCGGACGCCGGGTACCGGATCACCGATGCTCGCCCCGTCAGCGGTGGCGGTGGTGGCGTCACCGGTGACTTCGGTCGATCCGTAGAAGTTCCGCAATACCGCGCCCGGCGCGGCCTGCCGCATCGCCTCGATGGTGGCCGGCGCGAGCACCTCACCTGAGCACACCCACTGCCGCAACGACCCCAGAAAACCCACCGACCCCGGAACCCGGGCCAGCACCTCGGCCAGACTGGGCACCGTCAGCAAGTGCGTGACCTGGTGACGCTCCACGATCCCAGCCAGCGCCACCGGATCCGTAGCGGTTTCGTCGTCAACGACCACCACAGCGGCCCCAGCGGCCAGGGGAGTAAGCAGTTCGGTGACCGCGTCGACGAACCCAACACTGCTCTTGACCAGAGCCCGGTCCCCGGCACCGAACCCGAGCAGGTCCGCGCCCCATACCAGCCGGTTCACCACCGCCCGATGCGACAACACCACACCCTTGGGGCGGCCGGTCGTCCCCGACGTGAAGATCACAAACGCCGCATCCCCCGCTGGAGCCGCGATCCGGCCGGTCACCTGAAGCTCACTCGAGCCGGCCACCACGACGACAGCGCCGCAATCCTCAAGGATCTGCCGTATCCGCTCAGCGGGATAACCAGGATCCACCGGCACGCACACCGCACCCGCCCGGATCGTCCCCAGCACCGCGACAACCCGTTCCACCGAACGCGGCAACACCACCGCCACCCGGCCACCGGCCCGAACCCCCGCCTTCGCCAAAACACCGGCGAACGCATCCACCCGCTCATCCAGCTCCGCGTACGACAGGGAAATCCCATCACCCGACAAAACCGCGACCGCATCCGGACTCGCCTCGATCTGCCGCCGAAGCAACCCATCCACCGACACGTTGACGGAGGTGGCCGGTACCTCGATGTGTGAGGGCGCCGGGTGCAGGTCAAGGTCGGCGACGCGGGTCTGCGGGTCCGCCGCGAACGCGTCCAGGATTTTCTGGAACACCGTCACGAACCGATCAGCCGTGGCCGGGTCGAACAGATCGACGGAGTAGGTCAGGAAACCGGTGACCGCTTCCGGGGTCTCGGTCAGATACAGGTCGAGATCCGTCTTCACCGCGCCGAGGGACACCCTCTCCAAGCGCGCCTCCACACCCGGGAACTCCGGTTCCAGCACGGCGCGGTCGGCCAGATGCCGGTAGGTCAACAACACCTGAAACACAGGGTTGCGACCCGCCGCGCGTTCCCCGCCACCGGCTGCGGCCGCGATCTGCTCGAACGGGGCCGCTTGATGCGCCAACCCGTCCAGCACCACGCCACGAGCCCGGAGGAGGACATCGACGAGCCGGTCATCCGACTTGATCCGGTGCCGGAACGGCAGGGTGTTCAGAAAATAGCCGACCAGGTCTTCGAGGCCGTCCTCGGTCCGGCCGCCGACAGGCGAACCGACCACCACATCGTCGCCACGGCCCAGCGCTGACACCGCCAACGCCACCGCGGCCTGAACGACCATGAACATCGTCACGCCCTGCGCCTCGGCCAGGGCACGCAACGCGGTGACCCCTACCGGGTTCACAGTGAATTCGATGTCGGCGCCGACATGCGACGGCACCGCCGAGGGTGACCGATCCGGGCTGATTCCTGACTCCGGTGGGGCGTCCGCCATAGCGCCACGCCAGAAGTCGAGCAGCCGATCCAGCTCCGCGCCGTCGAGCACCGTTCTTTGCCACAGCGCGTAGTCCGCGTACTGCACCGGCAACGGCGCCCATTCTGGGTGGCCACCCTCGACTCGCGCTCCATACGCCAGCGAAAGGTCACCCAACAGCGCCGGGAACGACCACTCGTCCACCGCGGAGTGGTGCACCGCCAGCGCCAGCACCCACTCGGCGTCGCTGACCCGCAACAACGCCGCACGGATCGGAATCTCCGCCCCCAACAGGAACCTCGCCCGCACGATCTCCGCGAGCCGCGCCTGCGAGAAGTCCTCTACGACCAGCGGAAGCCGAACAGCCACCTCCTCCACCGGAACGACGACCTGACACAGCTGCCCGTCCCGCTCCACCAAAAGAGTCCGCAACACCTCATGACGGGACACCACATCCCGCACCGCCGCCCCCAGCGCAACCCCGTCCACCCTCCCGGACAGCCGCAGCACCAGCGGAACCACGTATCGCGAACCGGGCCCGCCGAGCTGGTCGATCATCCACAACGACTGCTGCCCGTACGAAAGAGGCAACGCCGCGGGCCGCGGAACCTCACCCACCCGTACCGTTCGCGGCCGGGCGGCACGACAGGCGTCAACGATCGGTGCCAGCGCCGCGATCGTCGGGGCGTCGAACAGATCTCGCAGCGACAGTCCTGATCCCAGCCGCGCGACCACCCGCGTCGCGAGCAGTGAGTGCCCGCCCAGCCGGAAGAAGTCGTCGTCGGCTGACGGTTCGTGGTCGAGGTGCAGGACATCGCGGAAGATGTCGGCCAGGACGCGTTCGGTTTCACTCTCGGGTGCTCGCCCACCCGTGCTGACGAGTGCGGGAACAGGAAGTGCTCTGCGATCGAGCTTGCCGTTCGGGGTGAGCGGGAAGGCCTCCAGGGCGGTGAAAGTGGCCGGGATCATGTAGTCGGGCAGGAGCCCGGCGACATGATCGCGGAGATCGTCGACGTTCCCGGTGGCGGTGACGTAAGCGGCCAGGTAGCTGCCACCGGCGGAATGCTCAAGCGCGACGACCGCGGCGCCGGTGACCGCCGGGTGTTGTTCCAGGGCGTTGCGGACCTCGTCGAGTTCGATCCGGTATCCGCGGATCTTCACCTGGTCGTCCGCGCGACCGACGAACTCGAGCATGCCGTGGGTGTCCCAGCGGACCAGATCACCGGTGCGATACAGCCTCTCGCCGCTGCCGGTGAAGGGGTCGGCGACGAATCGGTCCGCGGTCAAGCCAGGACGGCCCTCATAACCGTCGGCCAGTTGTACCCCACCCACGTACAGCTCGCCTACGACACCGGAGGCGACTGGCCGCAGCCAGGCGTCCAGCACCCGCACCCGGACGCCGGGCACCGGATCACCGATACTCGCCCCATCAGCGGTAGCGGTGGTGGCATCACCGGTGACTTCGGTCGACCCGTAGAAGTTCCGCAACACCGCGCCCGGCGCGGCTTGCCGCATCGCCTCGATGGTGGCCGGTGCGAGCACCTCACCTGAGCACACCCACTGCCGCAACGACCCCAGAAAACCCACCGCGTTTGGAACCCGGACCAGCACCTCGGCCAGACTGGGCACCGTCAGCAAGTGCGTGACCTGGTGACGCTCCACGATCCCAGCCAACGCCACCGGATCCGTAGCGGTTTCGTCGTCAACGACCACCACAGCGGCGCCAGCGGCCAGGGGAGTGAGCAGTTCGGTGACCGCGTCGACGAACCCAACACTGCTCTTGACCAGAGCCCGATCCCCGGCACCGAACCCGAGCAGATCGGCGCCCCACACCAGCCGGTTCACCACCGCCCGATGCGACAACACCACACCCTTGGGGCGGCCGGTCGTCCCCGACGTGAAGATCACAAACGCCGCATCCCCCGCTGGAGCCGCGATCCGGCCGGTCACCTGAAGCTCACCCGAGCCGGTCACCACGACAACAGCGCCGCAATCCTCAAGGATCTGCCGTACCCGCTCAACGGGATAACCAGGATCCACCGGCACGCACACCGCACCCGCCCGGATCGTCCCCAGCACCGCGACAACCCGATCCACCGAACGCGGCAACACCACCGCCACCCGGCCACCGGCCTGAACCCCCGCCTTCGCCAAAACACCGGCGAACGCCCCCACCCGCTCGTCCAACTCCGCGTACGACAGCGAGAATTCGTCCGCTATCACCGCCGTGGCATCGGGAGTCGCCGCGATCTGCCGCCGAAGCAACCCGTCCACCGACACGTCGGCAGCGACATCCGGCGCCCTTCCCACACCGGCCGGAGTGTTCCGTACGGGAAGGGCCGTTTCGGCGAGTTCGTGGAGGGTGGTGTCCGGCCCCGCGTCGAGCGCCCGCTCAAGGAACAGGGCGAAGGCGGCCGCGTGCCGTTCCACGTCCGCCACCGAGATGATCGACTCGTGTCCGGCCAGTTCCAGGCGTAGCCCGGACACCGGATCGCGGTAGACCGACAGGTCCAGCTTCCCGATCTGCCCCGGGTTGACGGTCTCCACCGTTCCGGTGACCTGATCGAATCGTGCGACGTACTCGAAGATCTTGATGTTGATGGACGGCAGCAGGAAGTAGGACGACTCGCTCCCCGGCCAGCTCCGGGCGATGTGGTGGTCCTCCACCGAGGAATGCGCCTTCGCCTGCTGCATCCGCCGGCCGATGGCCTTCATCAGCTCCGCGAGCGTGTGGCGCGGACCGATCGGGGCCACCACCGGCAGCACCCGCGACATCGCGTTGGGCGTCCGCAGCAGGCCGGGGGTGTCCCGCATCATGAACGGCACCCGTACCGCGATGTCGGACCGCCGCTCGGCGAGCGACGTGTAGAGCCCCCACAGGGCGATCAGCGTGTCGGTCCAGTTCGAGCGGACATTCCGCGAGAACGCCCGCAGACGGTCGAATACGCCGTCGGCCGTCGGTAGCCGGACGGGCCGGTAGGAGAAGGAGAAGAGTTCGGCCGCGACGGTCGAGGGCCGCTCCTGAGCGACGTCCACATCCAACAGCCGGCGCCAGTACTCCATCGCGCCGGGCTCGGGGCTCACCGGGGCGTGTGGCGACGGCAGGGCGTCCGCCAGCCTGCCGAACCAGGCCTCGGGAACGGGTTCGTCCCGGACGGCCGCCGAGTAGATCTCCGCCACGCGGCGGATGAACAGCGTGACGCTGTACCCGTCGAGCAGGATGTTGTCCGCCGCGAAGACCCACGCCCAGGTGCCGTCCGCACGCCGCAGCAACACCGAAGCCGTGGACAGCTCCACCGAGGCCGCGCCGGGATCGTCGAGCGAGGCGCGAACCAGGTCACGGATCGCCGCATCGCCGTGCGGCTCGTTCACCACGGTCGTTTCTAGGCGCCTCGCCGCGTCGACGCGCTGGTACGGGGTGCCCTGCTCCTCGTGGAAACGGACGCGCAAGGCGTCGGTCTCCGCGAAGGCACGGCT
This sequence comes from Streptosporangium oxazolinicum, assembly GCF_039537505.1. Classification (NCBI taxonomy): domain Bacteria; kingdom Bacillati; phylum Actinomycetota; class Actinomycetes; order Streptosporangiales; family Streptosporangiaceae; genus Streptosporangium; species Streptosporangium oxazolinicum. Next base: position 45,340 of record NZ_BAABAQ010000019.1, on the reverse strand, counting down.
GACCGCGGCGGTGAAGGCGGCCGTGTCCACCGGGCCCGGCAGCCAGGTGATCTCGGCCGCCCGGAACGCCGCCGACGCGGAGAACAACTTCTGGGCGGCCCAAATACCCCGTTGGCTAGCGGACAGGGCTACCCGCTCGTCGGCGTCCACCGGAAACGTTCGTCCTCTCAGTTCTGGCGAACTTCAGTTCTGTCGAACTCGTTGCAGCCGCTTGCTCACTTTGCCGACCGCCGTCTGCGGGAACTCGGCGACGACCTCCAGCGCGTCCGGCAGCTTGTACGAGGCGAGGCCCTGGTCGCGGAGGAACTTCCGGATGGAGGGCAGTTTCAGCGTGGCCGGGTCGGCCTCCGCCCGGGGGATCACGAACGCCTTGACGCGTTCGCCCAGGATGGCGTCGGGGATCCCGATGACGGACACGTCGTGTACTCCTTCGTGCCCGAGGATGAGGTTCTCCACCTCTTCGGGCGCGACCTTCTCCCCACCCCGGTTGATCTGGTCCTTCGACCGTCCCACCACGGCCAGATAGCCGTTCTCGCCACGCTCGATGATGTCGCCCGTGCGGTAGAAGCCGTCGGGGGTGAAGCTGCGGGCGTTCTCCTCGGGATTGCGGAAGTAACCACGGATGGTGGAGGGACCGCGGGTCAGCAGATGCCCCGGCACGCCGGGCGGCACCGGCTGCCCGTTGTCGTCCACGATGAGCAGTTCGTCGCCCGGTGAGATGGGGCGGCCCTGGCACCGCACGCTCGTCTCCTCGTCGACGTCGAACCGGTTGTAGTTGACCAGCCCCTCGGCCATGCCGAAGCCCTGTTGCAGGATGACGTCGAGCTCGGGCCGCACTCGCCGTGCCGCCTCGATGCTGAGTCTCGCCCCGCCGACGTGCAGACTCTCCAGGCTCGACAGGTCGTAGCGGTCCTTGAGCGAGGAGTTCAGCCAGGCCAGGAGGAGCGGCGGGACGATCGACGACTGGGTGACCCGGTGCCGCTGGATGAGCGGGAACACGGTGTCGGGGCTGCCGTCGTGGGCCAGCACCACGGTTCCGCCGACGCTGAGAACGCTCAGGAAACCCGGGGACCGCACCGACATGCTGTGGCAGATCGGCACCGCGGTCAGCTGCACGGAGGCTTCGGTGATGCCGCAGAGCGGGATGCTCGCCCGTACCGAATGAAGGTAGGTCTCGCTGGTGTGCGGGATCAGCTTGGGCCGCCCCGTCGTGCCGCCGGACAGTTGCAGCAGGGCGACGTCGCCCGGCAGGGACCGCCGCTCGTGGGGCAGCGGATCGTGCGCCAGCAAGCGGTCGAGGTCGGCGCCGCCGCCGTCGGCATCGAGCACCACGGTGTGCTCCAGGCTGGGCCACGTCGCTTTCAGCTCCGCCGCCAACGCGGCCAGATCGGCGCCGTCGTGCTTCGCGACGGTGACGTAGACGCGGGCCTCGGTCACCTCGACGAAGTGCTCGATCTCCGTACGCCGGTGCGCCGCCGGTGCGAAGACGGGGATGGCGCCGATCTCCCAGAACGCGTAGACGAACGCGATGAACTCGGGGATGTTCGGCAGGTGCACGACAGCCCGGTCGCCGCGGCCGACGCCGAGGTGGCGCAGGCCCGCGGCGATCCGGAGGATCCGGTCGCCGAGCTCCGCGTAGGTGAGGCTGGTCTCACCCGCGACGATCGCCACCTTTCCGGGGACTCGCGCGACGGTGGCGAACAACGGCTCCGGAAGCGTCTGGTCGATCCAGTACCCCGCGTCGCGATAGCGGGCGGCGGTCTCGGCGGGGTAGGGCACGAAACCATCGAGGGGGAGTGGCCCGAGAACGGCCATCAAAGCCCCCGCGACGAGACCTGGTCGACCGCGCCGGGCACCGGTTCCGCGGGGTCGTGTCCCAGCTTGACGATCCGGTTGTCGGCGTCGACGTGCACGACGCGCGGCTCGTGAGTGATCAGCTCGCTCTCCTCGGCGAGCAGATAGGACATGATGATCACCAGGTCGCCGGGCTTCACCAGGTGCGCCGCGGCGCCGTTGATGCAGATCTGCCCCCCTCCGGCGGTCCCGGTGATGACGTAGGTCTCGATACGGGCGCCGTTCGTGATGTCGACGACCTGGACCTTCTCACCTTCGACGAGACCCGCGGCCCGGACCAGATCTTCATCGATCGTGATCGAGCCCACGTAATGCAGATCGGCCTGGGTGACGGTGGCGCGGTGGATCTTTCCGCCGAGGACGGTACGGAACATGATGTTCTCCCTGGAACGAGAAGTCGGTCAGTTGCCGGTGTGAGCCACGTTCTGAGACACGCCCTCTTGCTCGGCGATGAAGTCTCGAAGGGACTTGGGACGAAGGTCGGTCCAGGTCCTGTCGATCCAGGCGAGGACCTCCTGACGGGGAGCCCCGTCGGGAGCGCCGAAGACGATCGTCCAGCCACCGGGCACCGGCTTGAAGGTCGGCCAGAGGGAGTACTGCTCCTCATGGTTCACGAGGGCGTAGAAACTGCCGCTGTCATCGTCAAAGGGGTTTTGAGGCATGGTTCCTCCCCATGTACTTACTGTGCGGAGTTCAATGGCAGCGCGGAGTGCAGCGACAAGACCGAAGCGTTGTCACTTGTCTTATTTAGGTAAGCCTTGCCTATCTTGGGATCGCACTTGCCTCATCGTCAAGCCCTGCGCCCCCCTGTGTCCGGCCGGTTACGGATACGTAAAATCGGCCATGGAGCTGCTCTTGCACCGCCCCCCGGCACGTGCCTCCGGGCAGGAGTGAGACGAAGCTCACCGCCCACCGGACAAGATGTGCTTCCGAGCCGCCGCACCTCCCCGCCCCCCCACTACCCGCATCGGCCAATGACCCGCGCAGTGTTCCCCCCACCTCGCGCGCAACCGAATACACCACCACCCACCTGCCGCACCTGCCGAAACCGGACGTACTCATGTCGTAGGACAAGCAGTCCGACGGCGCCGCTCCTACCCCCACCACATCGACCGCGCAAGGACCGCCATACGCGCGGGCCCGCATGGAAGACGGTCCCGGCCCTGCCGGAGGCGGGGGAGGAGCTCACCCTGCTGATCGATCTCATCGACGGCTCCACCGGGCGGCTGGCTGTCCGGCCCCGATGTCGTGAGGGCATGGGCCCACCCTGTGCAGGCATTGGACGCCGACGAGACCACACATTGTGATGGGAGCTGTTACCAGGATCGGAGGAGAATTGTGGTTAGGAAAGCGGTAGTCACCGGCGGCACGGGAGGCATCGGCTTCTACGTGGCGAGCCAGCTGGCAGAATTCGGCTTCGCCGTGACTGTGGTCGGCCGGGACGTCGGCCGTGGCCAAGAGGCGGCCCGCCTGATCGGGGAGGGCACCCGGTTCCTCCAGGCCGACCTTTCCTCGTTGCGGCAGACGCGGGAGCTGGGCGCACGCCTTGCGCAGGAAGGCCCGCTGCACCTGCTGGTGAACAATGTCGGTGGCATGTGGTCGACACGGTGGGAGACGGTCGACGGGATCGAGGCGAGCTTGGCCGTCAACCATCTCGCTCCGGTCGTTCTGACCCGGGAACTTCTCGGTGTGTTGCGGGCGGGTGCGCCCAGCCGGATCGTCGAGGTCACGTCGTCGTCGATCACGGTCGCGGAGGTCGATGGGCCGCTGGACTACGAAGAGATCGAGCAGGCCGGGGATTATTACGGCATGGCGGCGTGCGGCCGGGCCAAGCTTGCCCGGCTCGCACACAGTCAGGACCTGGCCGAGGAGCTGAAGGGAAGCGGGATCACGGTGCTCTCCGTGGATCCGCTCGGTCCGGCCGCAGCCGCGACGCCGAACGCGGCGGCGATGACCCCGCAGATTCTCCCGCCCGCGGTGCGGCACCTGTGGGACGCGATCCAAGCGGGAATGCGGCCGGCGCCGGAGAGCGCGGGGCCGATCGTCGCCGCCGCCATCAATCCGGCCTTCGACGACGCGGCCGGCCTGATTGTCGGTCCGGATGGCGCTCCGTCGCAGGATCTTTTGAAGTACCTGAGTCCGGAGATCTCGGCATCCGTCCGCACGCTGACCCGTCGCGTGCTCGCCGAGGCCGAGCGTCCATGAGCCGGGGGTGAGCCGAGACGACCGTCGTGGAGGTCGACCGGAGCGACGTGGTGGGGCGCGCCGCCAGGCTTGCCGTCGGCCGCCCTCTCGTCATCGCCTCCGGCCGGACCGCGGTGTGCCGACGCGTCCTCGGACGACGCGCTGATGGCCGAGGCGATCAAGGCCGTCATCGCGATCCTGTGAAATCGTTCTAAGTGATCCGGGAGAGCGGAGGGCAATCCTCGGCTGTGCTGGTCGCGTGCCGGACGAAGTGTGCGATGTCGCGTGAGGTCGCGGACCTTGGCCAGGCGATGCGCAACTCACTGACCGAGATGTCGGCGACCGGGACGACGCTGATCCCGGTCAGCACCATCTCCGGCAGCAGATCGGCCGCTATGAATCCGACGCTTTCCCCCAGCCGGATGCAGGCGCCGAACTGGGCCGCGTCCGACACGGTCGGGCCCGGCCTCCAGCCGTGTCGTGCCAGGTCCGTCGCCGTCCAGTAGGCGATCTGTTCCGGGGTGTGCCCCGACCACAGCGTGAACGTCTCGTCGACGAGGTCCGCGCGCTTGATCATCCGCCGTGTCGCGAGTGGATGGGCGTTCGGCAGTAGGGCGACACGCGGATCGGTGCGCACCACATCGCTGTCGAGCCCGGAGAGGTCGTCGGGGGAGCGCATCAGGGTCGCGTCGGCCTCGCCGGCGTGGACCTCCTCGACGCGTGTCTGCAATCCCACGATCGCCCCGCGAGCCGGCGCGTGATCGCCGCGAGTGGAGTTGTAGGACGCGACGAGGGTCTCCAGGGTGCCGACGTCACAACCGCGCGCCGTGATGCGCAGATGACGGGGACCGTTGCTTCGCTGGCCGGTGCGGTTGAGCGCCTTGCGGGCGAGTGCGTCCACAGCGCGGGCGTCGTCCCGGAAGGTCTTGCCGGCCTCTGTCAGCGTCGCCCCGTGATGCCCCCGCTCGAACAAGGCCGTGCCCATGACCTGCTCGAGGGCCCGGATGGCGCGCGAGAGCGCCGGTTGGGTCATGCCCAAACGTGCCGCGGCCGCGGTGAAGGTGCCCTCCTCGGCGACGGCCAGAACGTATCGGAAGTGTCTCAGCTCGATTCCCGAGTCCATTCACCCCAGCTTGCCAGACAGCGGCGAGGCCTGGAAGGCATGCCCCCCTCGCGTGGGGGCCACTGGACCGGGGGAGGAGCGACAAAGTGTCATCTGCGGGATGAGGTCAGGCGATCAGCTCCCGCTCGGGCGAGATCTGCAGGTACGCGCCCTGGTTGTCATCCCGTCCCTGTCCCGGCGGCCTCGGACGCCCTCCAGGGGGCGGCCGGAATACGGGCGGCCGGAATACGCCGGAAAGGGGCCGCGTGGCTGACGGTTGATCGTTGGGGCTGCGGGGGTTGGGGTGCCGTTAAGAACTCTGCGATGAGCCGCCAAACCCGTCCTGAGCTGGTCCGGGCCTGCGGAGCGCCGATACCGGCACCCGCGGCGACTTTGCGAGCCGGACGGTGTGGTACGTGGCGGCAATCGCACCGCCGCGCGAACGGCGGCGATCCCGGCTGGACGCCGCAGCGGAGGCAGAGTGGCGCTCGATGTCTCCGAGTCGCTCAGCGAGGGGTCCTGAGTCCGTCACAGTGCCGCATCTCGCGCAATGCACGTCTCAGCAGCAGGGCAGGCCCGCTCTCGCGTGAGAACGACCTCTCAGCGCCCAGGTCCTGATGCTTCCCTGACGTCGCCCGCGGCCGGATCCGAGACGCGGAAGGTGCGCCGGTACGCCAATGGGGCGACCCCCGTCTCCGCTGCCAGGTGCCGCCGCAGCGAGGTGGCGGTGGCGAAGCCGACCTCGTGGGCGACCCGTTCCACCGGCAGGTCGCTGGACTCCAACAGGTGCCGCGCCCGCCTCAGCCGCTGCTGGGTCAGCCAGCGGCCGGGGCTCAGACCGGTCTCCTGCCGGAAGCGTCGGGCGAAGGTGCGGGTGCTCATCGCCGCGTGCGCGGCCAACTCCTCCAGCGAAAGCGTCAGTTCCAGCCGCTGCAGCGCCCAGTCGCGGGTCGGTCCTGTGCCGGTTTCGCTCGCCGGCGGCAGCGGCCGCTCGATGTACTGCGCCTGCCCGCCGTCCCGGTACGGCGGCACGACGCAGCGGCGGGCGACCTGGTTGGCGACCTCGCTGCCGTGGTCCTGGCGCACCAGGTGCAGGCAGACGTCGACACCACTCGCCGCCCCCGCGGAGGTCAGTACGTCACCGTGGTCGACGAAGAGCACGCCGGCATCCAGCTCGACCCGGGGGAACAGTTCCTGGAAGATGTCGGTGAGCTCCCAGTGGGTGGTGGCTCGGCGTCCGTCCAGGAGACCGGCGGCGGCCAGCAGGAAAGCACCGGTGCAGATGGACACCAGGCGGGTGCCGGGGCGGACACGGGACAGGGCGGCCAGGGCCTGCGGGTCCGGGGCGGCGACCGAGGCCGGCGAGATCCCGTACGGAGGGATGATCACGGTGTCCGCCTCGGCCAGCACCTCGGGACCGTGCCCGGGGGTGACGGTCAGGTCCGCGTCGGTACGTACGGGTTGCCCGTCCACGCTCGCGGACAGCACCTCGTAGCGGCCATCGGCGGATCCCAGAACCCGGTGCGGGATGCCGAGTTCGAAGGGGTAGACGCCGTCGAGGGCAAGGACGACGACCTTGTGCGCGCCGTGCCGCGGGGCCGGGTCCAGTTCGGCCGCGCGATCAGCGAGGTCACGGGCCCGAGCGGGCGCGGCGGACGCGGGGAGGGCACGGGGAACGCGGTGGGCGGCAGGGTCGATGGACATGGCAAGAATGTATCGGAGGCTGACCTTCTTGCCATCGCCCCGGGCTGGACCGTAGAGCCAGGATCGAGGCATGACTCCGACGGACACCCCTGACAATCTCGGCTCCCCGGGCCCCGCTGCCCCGCACAGCGCCCCTGTGATGCTCGCCCTGCACCAGACGGCCCTCGGCGGCCCTGAGGTTCTGCGGTTGACCGAACTTCCGCGGCCCGCGCCCGGCCCCGGGGAGATCCTCGTCGCCGTGCACGCGGCCGGACTCAACCCCACGGACTTCAAGCATCGCGCCCTGAGTATTTTCCTGCCACCCCCGCCGCTGATCCTCGGTTGGGACGTCTCCGGCACCGTGGTGGAGACTGGCCTGGGCGTCACCCTCTTCCAGCCCGGTGACGAGGTGTTCGGCATGCTGCCCTACCCGTATGGGGCCGGCTCCCACGCCGAGTACGTGACCGGTCCCACCCGCGCCTTCGTCGCCAAGCCCACCGGGATCGACCACATCCAGGCGGCCGCTCTGCCGCTGGCCGCGCTCACCGCCTGGCAGGCCCTCGTCGAGACCGCGGGCTTACGGGCCGGGCAGCGGGTGCTGATCCACGCCGCGGCAGGCGGTGTCGGTCACCTCGCCGTACAGATCGCCAAGGAACGCCGGGCTCATGTCACCGGGACGGCGAGCGCCCCCAAGCATGCTTTCCTGCGCGAGCTCGGCGCGGATGCCTGCATCGACCACCGCTCCGAGGACTTCACCGACACCGAGGAGCGCTACGACGTCGTCCTCGACGCCCTCGGCGGGGAGACCGCCACCCGTTCCGTGGACGTGCTCCACCCTGGCGGCGTCCTCATCTCCCTGGTGCCGGGCGCCGAGGACACCCGAGCCGCGGCCGAGAAGGCACAGGTCCGCGCCGTCACCCTGATCGTTGAGCACGACCAGGCCGGGATGCGTGCCATCGCCGACCTCGTCGACCGGGGCAGGCTCCGCGCCCACGTCTCCGCCACCTTCCCCCTCGCCGAAGGCGCCCGGGCCCACGTTCTGGGGGAGACGGGCCGCACCACGGGCAAGCTGGTCATCACCGTGCGCTGAGGCGGATGGCTCCGGCGCAGGCGGTGGACGTGTCCCGTGCCGAGCGTGCTCCGACGGTCCGCGCCCACGCCTCAAGACGGCAGGGAGCTCGAAGAAGACGAGATGGTCGGGGGTGCCAGGTTCTAGAACTTGGTGTTCTCGTTGACGATCGCCTCTTGCCTGACCATCTTTTCAACGATCCCGGTTGACAGGTCGAACATGTCCCCGTCGAGCAGGTACGCCTTGCTCAGGTCTGTGTCGCTGAAGTTCGCGCTACTCAGGGTTGCATCTATCAGGGTCGCCTCGCCCAGGATTGCGCCGCGCAGGTCCGCCCCATTCAGGTCGGCGCTGTCCAGGTCGGCATGGCTGAGGTCCGCGCCCCATAGGTCGGTACCGCTCAGGTTCACGCCGTCCAGGGACAGACCAGCGAGGTCGGCACGAGGGAAGCGGACGCCCCGGAAATTCACGAGCTGGGGCTTGTCAGGTGAGCCGTCTCTCAGCAGGAGCGCCACAGTCAGTGCGGCGATCGTGTCGGTAGACGGGGATATGTGGGGTTGTTGGGCGCGCTTGATACCGGTGGTTGTGCATTGGCCGGGGGGTTTGGTGCCAGGGTCGGGTGTGCAGAGGTCGTGGTTGCGGACGTAGGCGGACAGGACTTCGCGGATGGTGTTCCTGTCGCGGGGGGAGTCGGCGGCCAGGCGCTGCACACAGCCAAGACAACGGCCGGTGGGACACGCGGCTCGGCGTCGGACTCGGCGGATCCGGGCATGGGCGATTTGACCGTGTTGTAGGAACACGGTATTCACTGATCCGCGTGGACACGCGGCGAAGGCTGGGCGGCCGTGTGAACGGATTCCTGAAGCTCAACCGGGGGACGCGAACGATGCACTGGTGGACCCGCGAGTCGTCACGACAGCTCCTGTCCGCGCCGGCGATCGTATTCGGCCTGCTCGTCCCCGGCGAGGTGGTGGTGAGATGGCTGGCCGCCTGGGATTTCTACGCCGCGACGTATCTGGTTCTTACCTGGCTGGCCTTCCGCGGCCGCACGCCGAGCGAATCGCAGGCGATCGTCCTGACCAAGCGCCGTCGGAGCGTGACCGACCGTCTGCTGGTCGCCGCGCCGGAACAGTTCTCGCAGGCGGCCGCGGCGACCGCGTTGGTGGCCACCGTCGTCGCGATCCCGCAGGCCCGGCAGTTCGGCGCGCCGCTGCCGGTGGTGCTCGCCGTATGTGCCGTCGCGGTGCTCACCTGCTGGCTGGTGCTGCAGGCCGGCTTCGGCATGAGCTACCTCCGGATGTACGCCGAGCGCGGCGGCCTGGACTTCCCCGGGGACGAGGAGCCAAAAACCGTCGATTTCCTGTACTTCTCGGTCGCGGTCGGCACCACCTTCGGCACGACGGACGTCAACGTCACGCAGAGCCGGATGCGCCGCCAGGTCCTGGCGCACGGCGTCATGGCATTCATGTTCAACACCCTGGTGCTCGCCGTGACGGTCACTTCCCTGAGCTCGTACGTCGCAAGGCCATGACCGCCTGTCCCCCTCCGATGCCGCTGGGGCGGAGCGGCTGGTCACCGAGGGTCGCCTTGGGCGCACGCTCATGAGCGTGATCAAGGCGATAGCGTTCGCGCGAACCCCCGTCAGCGCACGATCGTGGTATCGGTTACGAGATTCCCTGTCGTCAACAGACTGATCGAAGCCATCAACGCGCACGACCTTGACGCGCTCACCGCCACTTTCGCGCACGACTACACCAGCGCGTGGCCCGCGCATCCGGCCCGTTCTTTCAACGGCCCCGAAAACGTCCGCGAGAATTGAGAGTTCATCTTCGCGAAGTTCCCGGAGATCCAGATCGCGGCGGCCGAGTTCGTCGAGTCGGCGGATGAGTTCTGGGGTGAGTTCCATTACCTCCGGCCGGGTGCGGCCGACATGCGCGGCGTGATCATCATCAAGGTGCACGAGGACGAGATCGTCCAGACGCGGTTCCACATGGAGGAGGTCGAAGACACCGCGATACCGCACCCCATGCCCAGCGTCCTCCCCGGGCAAAAATGAAGGGGCTCGCACCAAAGGATCGGCGAAACCAGCCGGCAGGAGCCGGGACGGCGAATCGCGTCCACCACGGGACCGGGCTCCGCGGCTCGCTTCCAGGCTGAACTGGGGAAGCCCGATGCCGTGAATCACCTGGAACGCCTCATGCTCGGCATCGGCTCCCGGCGGCCCTGTGGGACGCCCGCACCGATCGGGCCGCCGAGCGCGAGGCGTGGCTCACGAAGAGGGAGTTCGCCGCAGGGCGAGCGATCCGGACAGGGCCGAGCGCAGGCCCGGCAGGTCACCGTCGATCCGGGCGGTCAGCGCGCGTACCGCGGGCTTGTGGCCTCTCAGATCCGCCCACCCGAAGACGGTGCTCACGTTTCCGTCGACCGCGAGCACGGCCAGCACGGCGTCGCCGATGGCCACCGGCTCGGGACCGGGCTCCTGTCGCACCGCGTCGCGCACCCGGGCGCGGAGAGTCTCCGCCGTCGCGGGATCGGTGACGTGGAACCGTTTCGTCCCGATGGGACCGAGGATCCGGCGATGCTCGATCGCGATGACTCCGGCGGCGACGAGCTGGTCACGGACGACCTCCTCGGCCTCGAACCATCGCTTCTCCAGTACGTCGAACCAGCGGCGTGGACGATCCGCCGGGACGTCGTCGAGCACCTGGGCGAGGAACGGATCGAGCGGGGCCGTCACCGCGGCGTTCGTTCGTTCGGCCTTGCCGTCGTTGTCGCGCAGGAGGCCGGTGATGCACAGTTCGGCGAGCGCGGCGGCGGACAGCAGCGACCCGCGGACCGCGGCGCTGTCGTCGTCGAGCTTCGCCTTCCCCGGCCGCAGGCTCAGAAGGAAGAGCCGCTGCGGCAGCGACAGGGGCTTCGACGCCGGCAGCGGACCGTTTTGCTGGGAGATCGACATGACTCCAGTAGAAAGGCTGTGGTCACCACACAGTCCAGCCGAGTCCCGCTCTCCGGTTGACCCTGTTCTGAGTTGGACCTTCAGCGCAGGCGTGTCCATCTGAAGAAGGAGCCGTTGAAACTCGCACCTGGCCGGCCACCGCGGGCCGACGCGGGAGCGCCACCGATCCCTCCACCAGAGCCGCCAGAGCCGCCAGAGCCGTCGGCGCCGCGGCCAGAGCACCGATCAGAGCGAGTGTGCCCCCCACCGCGGCGCGGCGCCTTCTCAGCAGATCCGGTCTCTTGCCTCGTCGTCATTGATCGCACCAATGCGACACCGTGTCCTTGGGGACACACCCAAGAGGCGGATGGCCGGTCACCCCAAGAAGTCGGTCAATGCGCGCACGATGTCATCGGGTCGTTCCTCGGCCAGGTAGTGTCCGGCTCCCTTGAGTTCGAGGAAACGTACGTCCTTGGCCTTGCCGTCCAATTGCGCGACCACGTACGGGAAGTAGATCCCGCCCATCGCGAGCACCGGCATCGTCAGCGGCGGGTATTCCCCGCTGTCGGCGATGTCCTGCTGAAAGGACTTGTACCACCCGTTGCCGGCGCGGATCGCGTCGGGCGTGTCGTAGGCGGCGGCGTACGTCGCTCGCGCTTGATCGCTGAACGCCTCGGGATTCGTGGCCTGGTAGTCGATCAACCAGTCGATGATGAACCGGAATCGGCCCCGGAGCAGCTGTTCGGGCAGTCCGTCGACCTGGTTGAACGCCCACCACCACGGTGCCGGCTGTCCCGGCTGGGCCAGCATGCGGATCTCGTTGAAGACTTCGGTGGGATGGCCGGTCTCCCACAGGGCGAGCTTGCGGGTCGCCTCCGGATGGTTCGCGGCGAAGCTGAAGGCCACCATGGATCCGATGTCCTCGCCCGCGACGTGAACCTGGTTGTGGCCGAGCGTCCGGACGAGCTCGTGGACGTCACGGGCCATGGTCTTCTTGTCGTACCCGTCGGCGGGCTTGTCGGACCGGCCCATGCCGCGCAGGTCAACGGCGATCACCCGGTACTTCTCCGCCAGCGACGGCATGATCTTGTGGAACTGGTACCAGGTCCGGGGCCATCCAGGCAGCAGGATCAGGGGCTCACCCCGGCCGCCGGAGACGTAGTGCAGCCGGGTGCCGTTGACCTCGGCGAAATCGCTGGTGAAACCGTCGATCATCATGATTCCCGTCTTGTCAGATGTGGTCGTCCGGCATCGGGTGGGTTCATCGAGGGGTGAGACGCATTCCCCTTGAGTGAAGACCGTGTTGTCAGAACAGGGTCAAACGCTTGTTCTGACCGTCCATGTGCGACGTATGACGCGGTGCACCGTCGAACGGGTGACCGAGACCGTTTCCCTCGCCTACGACGTCGACGGCTCCGGGCCGCTTCTCGTGGCCATCCACGGAATGACCGAGGACCGCCACCTCTGGGACCTGGTGCCGCTCGCCGAGCGCTTCCGCACCTTGCGCGTCGATCTACGTGGCCATGGCGAGTCTCCGCACGCGACGCCGTACGACCCGCTGACCATGGCCGGCGACGTGCACGCGCTCCTGGGCGCCCTGGGGCTCGAACAGCCTCCCTTGGTCGTGGGCCACTCGCAGGGCGGAATGGTGGCCACGGCCTACACCTCCCGTCAGCTGCGTGGCGCCGGAGGCGATCATCACCGATACCGGGTCCTCCAGCGACATCGTGTTCGGCCTGCTGCGTCTGCTGGGCCGCCAGGACCCCACCTCGACATCGAGGGTGTGCCCGGCCCGAGCACGGCCCCTGGATCGACCCGACCCATCCGGCCTGGCGAACGGCCCGGTGTCGGCGGCTTCACCGCTCAGAAATCCTCCGCCACGTCGTCAGTTCTGGCAGCCCCTCGCACCCGTGGAAGGATTGACGACCATGACCGACGCCAGACTGCCAGGCGACGACGAGGCCGCGTTCATCGCGGCGGCCCGCTCAAATGACGCGGCACAGTTCGCGCTCATCACGGAGCGCTACCGGCGTGAGCTGCAGGTGCACTGCTACCGGATGCTCGCGAACTACGAGGACGCCCAGGACATGACGCAGGAGACGTACCTGCGGGCGTGGAACAAGCGGGAGTCGTTCAAGGGCCACGCTGCGCTGCGGACCTGGCTGTACCGGATCACGACGAACGCCTGCCTCGACTTCCTGAAGAAGCGCAACGACCGCACACCCGTGCCTGCCGAGCTGCCCGGCGCGGGCTCGGAAGTGCACTACCTGCAGCCCTACCCGGACCGGATGCTCCCGGAGGATCCGCAGGAATCGGTGGTGGCGCGGGAGACGATCGAGCTGGCGTTCATCGTCGCCGTGCAGCATCTGCCGCCGCGGCAGCGGGCTGTGTTCATCTTGCGCGACGTCCTCGGCTGGCCGGCGTCGGAGGCCGCCAACGCCCTTGAGCTGACCGTCGCGTCGGTGACCAGCGCGCTGCAGCGGGCGCGCGTGACGATGCGCGAGCAGCTGCCCGACCGACGCCTTGACTGGCGGAGCCCTGCCACGCACGAGCTGTCGGATGACGAGCGCGGCGTGGTGAAGTCGTATATGGACGCCCATGAGCGCAACGACCTCGACGGGCTGATGGCCCTGCTGCGCGACGACCTGCGCTTCACGATGCTGCCCGATCCGGGCACCTTGGTCGTCACGGCCAAGGAGGCGGTGGACGGCTGGGTCTCCGGTGGGCTCTTCCAGCGCGGCTACGACGACTGGCGCTGCATCGCCACGACGGTCAACCGCATGCCTGCCGCCGCGCTGTACCTCCGCACCCCCGACGACCCGGAATACCGTTTGTTCACCATCGCGGTCCTGCGCATCGTCGACGGGAAGATCGCCGAGCTCACCGGATTCGACGCCAGCGACAAACCGTGGCTGAGCCTGCCCGCGACGCTGTGATCAGACACGTCCCCATCGTCGACGAGTCCAGCGCACGGGCAGGCGCCACCGGCGTCCTCATCTTCAGCGAGCCGGTCGACAGCTCACTCGGAACGCGAGGAAGGGCCGGGAAAAGGTTCCCTCATCGCCGAGGGTCACGGTGAGCCACGCACCGAGCATTCGGCCCGTGCTCATCGCCTCGTCTCGTATCGGGTCAGCACCACGCCGCCGGGAAACGTTCGCGTCTCGACCAGGTTCAGGTATACCCAGTTGTCCAGGGCCGTGAAGAACGGCGTGCCGCCGCCCACCAGGACCGGATAGGTGACGATCGCGTACTCGTCGATCAGCCCGGCCCGCATGGCCGCCGCGGCGAGTGTGGCGCCGACGATATCCATGGGGCCGCCGTCGTCGGCCTTGAGCCTGGTGATCTCGGTAACCGCGTCGCCGGTGACCAGACGGGTGTTCCAGTCGACCGTGCTGGTCGTAGAGGAGAACACCACCTTCGGCATGTCCCGCCAGCGGCGGGCGAACTCGATCACCGCCGGTGTGGCACCCGGCTGCTTGTCGGCGGTCGGCCAGGCGGAGCTCATCGCCTCCCACAGCTTGCGCCCGTACAGCGCCAGGCCCGTCGCGTCCACCCGGTCGGACCACCACTGGAACAGCTCGTCGCTCGACGATGAGTCCGGTCCCTCCCCCCCACTCCAGCCGAGGTCGTCGCCAGGCGCGGCGATGTAGCCGTCCAGGGTCACGTTCATGGCGAAGATCAGTTTCCGCATCGTGTCAGCCTCTCGTGAGTCGATCTCACACGTACAGACGAGCGCGGCGTGGAAACCTAATCGGTGCGCGATCCGCGTCCGCGGATATTCCTCGCCTTCCGGGCTGGGCACGGCGTACTCGGCGGGCTCGAGCAGCACCCACCGGCTTCGCAAACGCCTGGTCACACAGCTACAGCGCCGAGCTCTCTCACCGCGCTGGAGATCACCTGCTAACTGAAGGGCCAGTGAGGTGCTGCAGGCCAAGGCCCGCTATGTCGGGAACGCTCCGGCCCAGAAGAGCACGCTCGCGACGGGAGGCACCCGGTGACCGCCCCGGATGTGGTCGTGCTCGGCACCGGCGTGCGCAGACCACTTCGCGTCCTTCGTCGCCATCGCCGCAGCCCTCATCTGTTACCGCCGTCTCGCCAAAAGCGGGCCCCGATGGGTCGAGCGAGTGCGTTTCGCCGCCGTCAGGGGGCGGGTGAGGCTCCGAACAGGACACGCGGTTCCAGGTCCAGCCGGGTGGCGAGTGCCTGATCGGGCGGGTTGAGGTTGAGGGTCCGATCGCCGAACCGGCGGATGTGCTCTGTGCTGATCGGCATGGTCACCCGGTGGCGGGCGTCCCGTCGAGCGGCGTGGGCTCCCCGGAGATTGTCCCCCGAGGCAGGACTCCAGTTCCGCGGCGGTGGCGCAGGAGGCGCTGGCCGGGCGGACCGCCCTGGTCATCGCGCACCGGCTGTCCACCATCAGGGCTGCGGACCTCATCGTGATGATCGAGGAAGCGCGGCACGCACACCGCTCTGCCAGCCGGGCGAGGCCGCTACGAGGAGCTGCAGCGCACACGGTTCGGCCAGCGAGGCGCGCGGGAAACGGTGCGCCGAGCCGCCAAGATGGCGGTATGGGGGAACACGGCAGGCGATGGCTTTTCGCCGATCAGCTTGGGGAGCACTTCCTCGACTCCGACGACCAGCCGGTGCTGCTCATCGAGGCCAGGTCGGTGCTGCGGCGGCGACGCTACCACCGGCAAAAAGCGCACCTGGTGCTCTCGGCGCTGCGGCACCGGGCGGCCGAGCTGGGTGAGCGCGCGCTGTTCCTGCGGACCGACACCTTCGCCGAGGCGCTCGACCGCGCCGGCGGCCGGGTCAGCGTCTGCGGGCCCACCAGCCACGCGGCCGACGCGTTCGTCCGGGGCCGCGCCGAGGTGAGCGTCCTGCCCTCGCGCGGGTTCACCAGCACCGCGCGGGAGTTCGCCACCTGGGCCAAGGGCAGGGACGGCCACCGGCTGCTCATGGAGGACTTCTACCGCGACGCCCGGCGCCGCCTGGACGTGCTCATGGACGGCGACGAGCCCGCCGGCGGCCGGTGGAACCTCGACGCGGACAACCGTGAGCCGCCGCCCGCCGGAGGGCTGGACGTGCCCGGCCCCTGGACGGCCGAGGAGGACGAGATCGACGAGCGGGTGCGCCACGACCTCGACCGGTGGGAACGCGACGGGGAGGTGTCCTTCGTCGGGCGCGACGGCCCGCGCGTCTTCCCCGCCACCGCCGCGGAAGCCCGCAGCGCGCTGCGGCGCTTCGTCGGTCACCGGCTGCCCGCCTTCGGCCCGCACCAGGACGCGATGCTCACCGGCGACCCGTTCATGGCCCACAGCATGCTCTCGCCCGCCATCAACCTCGGGCTGCTCGACCCCATGACGTGCGTACGGGCCGCCGAGGCCGCCTACCGGGCGGGCCACGCCCCGCTCGCGAGCGTCGAGGGGTACGTGCGCCAGCTCATCGGCTGGCGCGACTACATCTGGCACCTGTACTGGTACTTCGGCGAGGATTACCGTGACCTCAACCGGCTGTCGGCCCGCGAGGCACCGCCCGCCTGGTTCGAGGAGCTGGACGCCGGCGCCGTCGAGGCGCGCTGCCTGTCGTGGGCGCTCGCCCAGGTGCGTGACACCGGGTTCACCCACCACATCGTCCGGCTGATGGTGCTCGGGAACTTCGCGCTCCAGCGGGGGTATGACCCCGCGCGGCTGACCGACTGGTTCCACCGCTGCTTCGTCGACGGCTACGACTGGGTGATGGTGCCCAACGTGATCGGCATGTCGCAGCACGCCGACGGTGGCATGCTGGCGACCAAGCCGTACGCGGCCGGGGGCGCGTACATCAACCACATGAGCGACTTCTGCGCGCCGTGCCGCTACCGGCCCTCCCGGCGGACCGGCGAGGACGCCTGCCCGTTCACCGCGGGCTACTGGTGGTTCTTCGCCCGCAACCAGGAGTGGCTGGCCGCCAACCCGCGCACGGCCCGCGGCGTGCACGGCATGCGGCGGCTCGATGACCTGGACGAGGTGTGCGCCCAGGAGGCCGCCCGCGGCGACGCGCCCCCCTGACCCCGCCGCCGCCCGTCGCCCACGTAGCGCACCGCGACGATCTCCCAATCCTCGGGCCCCTTTTTTTGGTCGTGCCGCCGGCCGGTGAGTCCCGGTATCGCCGGGCCGTAGCCCGTGCGGACTCCGCCGAGCGCCGTAGCCGGCTCACCCAACGGGCGGCCACGATGTTGGGCACGACCAACCCGCGGTCGGTGGCAGCCGCGATGCCCAGGTTGACCGACACGCCCCTGGACGATCGCCTCGACGCGTTCGCCGAGCGCGGCCTGCGACTCCAGCGAGGCGCCGGCGGCGGCCTGCGAGAGGTCCGTCACCGCGAAGGGTGGCGTCGCCTTGCGGATCGAGATGACCACCTCCGGGCGCGCGATGGCGTAGCCGACCCGCAGCCCCCCGAGGCGGATGCGCACGGATGGCGGTAATGCGCATACATGCGAGGATAGTGACGCGGTCGGCACGCGTCGACCAGATCGGAGCCGGGTGATGCAGCGACCGCATCAGGTGGTGGTCCTCGTACTCGACGGGGCGCTCCCGCTGGACGTCGGGATCCCGGCGGAGGTGTTCCATCCGGAGTCGGGGTTCCCCTACGAGGTGTCGGCCTGCGGGGTCACCGCCGGAACGGTGCCCTCCCACGGGGGGTTCGGCTACGCGGTCCCGCGGGGCCTGGACGCACTGGCCGACGCGGACACGATCGTCGTCCCGGGGTACGCTCCGGCGGGTCGGCCGATACCGGTGGAGGTGCGCGAAGCGCTCCGGAGCGCCGCATCCCGCGGGGCACGCATCGCGTCGATCTGCTACGGCGCGTTCGCCCTCGCGGATGCCGGCCTGCTCGACGGCCTGCGGGCGACGACGCACTGGGACGCGGCGGAGAAGCTCGCGGAGCGGCATCCGCAGATCACGGTCGAGCCGAACGTGCTCTTCGTCGACGAGGGATCCATCCTCACCTCGGCGGGGGCCGCCGCCGGTCTCGACCTGTGCCTGCACATCGTTCGGCGCGACCTCGGCGTGGGCGCGGCGAACGAGATCGCACGAGGACTCGTCACCGCGCCCTACCGGACCGGGGGTCAGGCCCAGTACCTGCCGAAGACCAGCTCGGCAGCCCATGGCGAAACCCTCGCCGCGACGCGCGAATGGGCCATGACGCGGCTCGACCAGCAGCTCACGATCGCCGAACTCGCCGCACACGCGCGGATGTCGCCCCGCACGTTCCTGCGCCGCTTCACCGAAGAGACCGGCAGCACCCCGCTGCAGTGGATCCTCCGGGCGCGGGTCGACACCGCCCGCGAACTCCTGGAGAGCACGAGGCTGTCGGTCGACCGCATCGCGGACCAGGTCGGCCTGGGAACCGGATCGAACCTCCGGCTGCATTTCCGCCGGCTCCTGGATGTGTCCCCCTCGGAGTACCGCGCCACCTTCTCCGGGCGGAGCTGACCACCGCGATCATCGCCCGAGCGCCTGGAGCGTTCCGCTACGAGATGCGAGGGGGAAGCTCAACAGTTTCGCCCGCCACATCGATCGCGACCTTGCCGCGGAGTGCGTACGACCGCCTGTTCTCCAGGAGTTCATGAGCCTCGCCCATTCGAGCGAGCGGAAGAGTCGCGCCGATGACCGGCTTCACGAGACCGCGCTCGACCAGCGTGGTGAGCGCGTCCAGCTTTCCTCGGTTCTGTCGTGTGAAGACGAAGTGATAGGCGGCGTTCCTGCCCCACGCCTCGATGAGGTTCTGCGGCTGCGCGATGTCGACGATGCTGACGACGCGTCCGAAGTCGGCGAGCGTCAGCGGGCTTCGTGTGAGCGTGTCGCCACCGATCGTGTCGAAGACGACATCGACCCCCTTGCCTCGCGTCATCTCGGCCACGGCATCGACGTAGTCCGTCGAAGTGAAGTCGATCGCCGCATCCGCTCCGAGAGAGCGCACGAACTCATGGTCGCCGGCTCTCGCGGTGGTGATCACTCGTGCGCCGATCGCCTTCGCGATCTGGATCGCGATCGTGCCGACACCACCCGCGCCTCCATGGATGAGGATCTTCTCTCCCACGGTGAGCTGAGCTCGCGTCACCAGGGCCTCCCAGACCGTTCCACCGACGAGAGTCAGGCTCGCCGCCTCCAGGTGACTGAGGTTCTCCGGCTTCCGGCCGACGAGGTCGACGTCGGCGACGTGCTGCTCGGCGTAGGAGCCGGGGCCGCCGAAGATCCGGGGCGTGTAGTACACCGCATCGCCGGCGCGGAACTCGGTCACGTGGGATCCGACTTCCTCGATCACGCCGGAGATGTCGTACCCGATGATCGCCGGGAGCGGCACATGATCCGCGTAGTCTCCGCGACGGATCTGATAGTCGAGCGGGTTGACGGCGGTCGCATGGACGCGCACCCGTACCTGGCGGGGTTCGACGTGCGGTACGGAGACGTCGCGCAGCTCGAAAGCATCGACCCCTCCGAAACGGACGAGCACAACGGCCTTCATCGGATCAGTCATATCGGTGTTCCTCATCGTGGTTCTGGGTGCGCGACGCGTCGGGACGGGCGGTTCTCTCTCAGTGTCGCGCGCACGATCCACACACCCCAGTGGCGGCAATGCCAATATCCGCAAGGATAGTGACACGCCTGTCGCGCGGTGCTCGGGCATGCTCCTTCCACGGATGCTCGGGCCCCCGATCGGGATCAGTTCCTTGGTCAACCTGAGAGTCGGCCCTGCACGCGTAGGGGCGGGGCCGCAGGCTGACCGGAATGCTGATCTGTTTCCCGCGATCGGGCCGCCATCATCCGTGAAGTCACCTCCTACGCCGGTCTCGGACGGGCCGGAGGGCGGCCGTCTTGGAGAAGCGGGTGCTCCCCACGGTCGGGTGCGGCGATGCGCCATCCGGCCGCCTGCTCCTGCTGTCGCCAGAAGTCCGTGAACCGGCCCCCGGCCGCCAGCAGATCGTCGACCGTGCCGTCCTCCACGACCCGGCCGTCCTCCAGGAAGATCACCCGGTCGGCGTGCCTGATGCTGCTGAGACGGTGGGCCGAGATGACGCGGGTACGGGGAATGCGGTCGTCGGCCAGCGCCCGGACGACGGCGGCCTCGTTCTCGGTGTCCAGGGCGCTGGTCGCCTCGTCGACCAGCAGGATCGGCGCCGGCTTGAGCAGGGCGCGGGCGATGCTCACCCGCTGGCGTTCCCCGCCCGACAGGGTGGCGCCCGCCTCGCCGACGGCGGTGCGGTCGCCGTCGGGGAGCCGGTCGGTGATCTCGTCGACCCGGGCGAGGGTGACGGCGTGGCCGAACCGGTCGTCATCGGCGCCGGGGTCACCGGCGAGGATGTTGTCGCGGATGGTGCCGTCGAACAGGTACGGGTGCTGGAACACCACGCTGACCAGCGCCCGGCGCGCCTCCGGACCCAGGTCGGCGATGTCGGTGCCGTCGACCAGGACCCGGCCGGAGGTCGGCTCGTGCAGCCCGGCGAGCAGGGCCAAGGCGGTGCTCTTGCCCGATCCCGACGGCCCGACGATCGCGGTCGTCGTGCCCGCCTCCAGGGTGAGGTCCAGACCGTCGAGCACCGGCGGCGTGTCGTCGGCGTAGCGGAAGGTGACCCGGTCGAGCCGGATCCCCGGCGCGGTGGGCGTCGCGGCCGAAGGCGCGGGCGGCCCGGTGGAGAGGGCCGGCGCGGTCCGCACCGTCTCGATGCCCCGCAGGGCCGTCGTGGCGCTCTCGATGCCGGGCGCGAGTTCGCTCAGCGTCGTGAACGCCTCCAGGTAGCGGGCGACGACGACGATGACCGCGATCGCCTCGGGCGCGCTCAGCTCGCCGCCTACGGCCAGGAAGGTGGTCGTGCCCGCGAGCAGCACCAGAGCGGCCTGACTGGCCAGGCCGAACAGCAACTGGCCGGGGATCTGCAGGAGCAGCAGCCGGACGGTGGCGGAGTGCTGGGTGGTCAGCGCCGCGCCGACAGCGCCGCGGGCGGGCTCGGCGCGCCGGGCGGCCCGCAACGCCGGCTGGGTCCGGGCGAACTCGACGATGCGCTCGGTGAGTGCGCTGTTGGCGTCGGCGGCGGCCCGGTCGGCCGCCGCGCCGACGCGCCGGGCGGCCCAGAACGCCCCGAGCAGCAGGGGCACCCCGGCGAGGGCGGCGAGGCCGAGTGGCGGGGCGATCGGCAGCAGCCCGATCCCGATCGCCGCGGGCAGCAGCACCGCGCCGACGATCGGGGTGATCAGGTAGCCGACCAGGCCCACCAGGTCCGGCCCGGTGGCCGAGATCGCCTGCCGCGCGGTGGCGGTGTGCCCGGCGGTGAACCAGGTGAGCCGGACCCGGGAGAGCCGGTCGGCGACGTCGTGCTGGGTGTGGTCCAGCAGGGCGAAGCCGAGGTCGTACCCGATGCGCGCGGCGGCCGCGTCCACCACCCAACCGGCGACGGTCGCCGAGGCCAGCAGCCCGAGCCACGGCCACGCCGCGCCGGGGTCGGCGCCGAACAGGGCGGCGACGAGCGGCACCAGCAGCACCACCCCGGCCGCCCGCAGCACCACCCCGAGGACGGTGAGGGCGGCGTGACCGGCGGCGCGGCCCCTCCTGCCGGGCGGCAGCAGGTGGAACAGGGTGCGGATCACAGGGTCGCCTCCTCGTGCGCGGTGGTGCGGCTCGCGTCGGCGTCCCACAGCCGCCGGTACCGGCCGCCTGCGGCGTGCAGTTCGTCGTGGGTTCCGCTCTCGGCGACCCGGCCGCCGTCGAGCACGACGATCCGGTCGGCTCCGGTGACGGTGTGCAGCCGGTGGGCGATGACCAGGACGGTGCGCCTGGCGGTGAGCCGGTTGAGGGCCTGCTGTACGGCGTACTCCGACTCCGGGTCGGCGAAGGCGGTGGCCTCGTCGAGGACGAGCACGGGGGTGTCGGCGAGGATCGCGCGGGCGATCGTCAGGCGCTGCCGCTCACCGCCGGACAGGGCGGCGTCGGGCCCGAGCACGGTGTCGTAGCCGTGCGGCATCCGCAGAACGCGGTCGTGCAGGTACGCCGCGCGGGCGGCGGCCTCCACCCGCTCGCGGGTGGCGTCGGGCACGGCGAGCGCGATGTTGTCGTGCACGGTCCCCTGGACCAGCCAGGACTGCTGGAACACGAAGCCGACCCGGGCGTACAACTCGTCGGTGGTCAAGTCGCGCAGGTCACGGCCGCCGATGCGGATCGCCCCCGATTCGAGGTCGTGGAACCGGGCCAGCAGCGCGGCCAGCGTCGACTTGCCCGATCCGGACGGCCCGGCCAGCGCGGTGACGGTCCCCGGCCGCAGTTCGAGCGAGACGTCACCGATGACCGGCACCCCCGGCCGGTAGGAGAAGCCGACCCGGTCGAACACGACCGTCCCCGGCTGCTCGTCCACGGGGGCGGCGGGTTCCTCACGGACCACCAGCTCGGTCTCGTCGAGCGTCGTCTGGACGCGCCGGGCGGCCAGCAGGCCGGTACGCAAGCCGGCCAGCCCGTAGCCGATGCCGAGCAGGCGCGCGCCGAATCCCGTGCCGAGCAGCAGGAACGGCAGCAGCGACACCGGCTCCATCGCGCCCGAGCCGATCCGCCACGTGCCCAGGAAGGCGATCAGCAGCAGGAAGGTGGCCGGCCGGGTGGCCAGGTCGATCAGCGTCTTCTTGCCGGTGAAGGGGCGCTGCCAGTCGCCCAGGAAGGCGATGTACTCATCCAGCCGGGCCCGGAAGGGCGAGGCGGCGGCGCCGCCGAACACCCGGATCACCGGCTGCCCCTCCAGGTATCCGCCGGCCTCCCGGTTCATGCGTTCGGACCACCGCGCCGCCTGGGCGGTACGGACGCCGGACTGCACCACCATCACCGCCGTCGTCACCAGGTAGACCAGCACGGGCAGGAACAACGCCAGCGCCACCCGCCAGTCCACGGCGAACAGGTACACCAGGACCGCGACCGGGGCGACGACGGCCGCCACGGCGTCGGGGACGGCGTGGGTGACCAGGTAGTGCAACGCGAGGGTGTCGTCCTGCACGACCTGCTTCACATGACCGGAGCCGCGTGCGGTGTACCAGCCCAGCGGCAGCCGCGCCAGCTTGCCCAGCACGCGCTGCCGCAGATCACGGGCGAAGCGCGCGTCGACGGCGTGCAGCCACAACGTCAGCGCCGCGCCCAGGAACGTGCCGGCGCCGATCAGGCCCAGTGCCCACGCGCCGAGGGCCCACAGGCTCCCCTCACCCGCCCCCAGCACCATCCGCCGTGCCAGTTCGACCAGCACGACGAAGGGAGCGAGCTGAACGAGCGTGACCACGGCCTGCAGCGCGCCGGCCAGGAACAGGGTCGGCTTCAGCGGCGCGAGCAACCGGCCCGCGCCCTGCGCCCGCCACCGCCCTCGCGACGCCTGGACCGGCCCCGGCACGGGCTGCGGCCCCGGCTGCGGCTCCGCTTCCGGCTCCGGTCCGCCGCGCCTCTTGCCGAACGCGCGGCCGTGATACCAGTACGCCTGGGCGTACTGCTCCGACTTGGGGAACCCGAACTCCTCACGCAACCGGGTGCGCAGGTGTTTGAGTGAGCCCGCCTCGGGGCCCGCCCACGCGTACCAGTCCGACCAGTCCCTGGCCTCGATCGCGCCCGCCAGCGACGCCGGTCCGTTGCGGGGCACCCAGTGGATCCGCGCCCGGGGGTGGGCGGTGAGCGGGATCGACAGGTCGGCGTCGTCGTGCTGTTCCAGGTAGACCTCGATCGGCACGTCCGCCGGCACCGTGGCGAGGATGCCGTTGATCGCGGGGATCGACGCCGAGTCGCCGATCAGCAGGTAGCCGGCGGGAGGCTCCTGCGGGACGTCGAACTTCGACGAGCCGAGCGAGGTGGCCATGATCGTCTGACCCGGCTCGACGTCCCTGGCCCACACCGAGGCCGGGCCGGCCGGTTCGTGCAGGACCATGTCGATGGTGAACTCGCCGGTGGACTCGTCCGCCCAGGAGATCGTGTACGCCCGCTGGTGCTCGGCGTCACCGCCGTCGGGGTCGGGGAACCAGAACCGCAACCACGCCGTGGGCACGGCGATCGCGTCCTGGAACAGGGTCGGCGAGTTCAGCCGCACCCGCACGAAGTGCGGGGCCAGCGTCTCCGTGCCCACGACGGTGGCCTGGTGATCGCGGGCGCCGTAGCCCCGCATCACCACACCCGTGAATCCACGCCTGGCCATTCACAACTCCTTCTGTGTGGTGGCGAGGTCGGCGATGACGTCGGCGACGGGGCGGCCGGGCGGGGCGACGCCGAGCACCCCCCGGATCGCGCCGGTCAGCACCAGCCGTACGTATTCGGGGCGTCCCATCTGCGGGAGCACGGCGTGGGCGGCGCCGAGCCCTTCGTCGAGTTCGACACCGGCGGTCGCGGCCCGGCGCTCCCGGTCGAGGCCGCCCGCGTCCTCTCGCTCCATCGCGACGCCGTATTCCTCCGAGGCCGCCATCGCGATCGTCAGCGACGCGACCGCGCCGCTGACCACCACGGCTCCCTCCGGGGTGTAGCCGCGCCGTATCAGGGCCTCGACCTCGGCGCTCAGCACTTGCCGCCCGGCCTCGCCTCGCGGGAACAGCACCTGCAGGTAACGGGCCATTCCGGGGTGATCGAGGGTGAACGCCCGGAGTTGCGACGCGAACGACAGCAGGTGCGGTTCAAGGCCGTGTCGAGGGTCGTCGTGGAGCACCAGATCGGCGAGGATGCTCTCTCCCACCAGCCGCTCCAGGCCCCACCGCCCGTCGACGTGACGGTACAACGCCGCCGCGGTGACCCCGAGTTCGGCGGCGACCGCCTTCACGCTCAGTTCGCTCATGCCCAGCGCGCGACCGGCCCGGACGATGTCCCGCGTGCCGATACGGGGAGTACGCCCACCACTGCGGGCTGTCGACGCCACTGTCCGGGCTCCTTTGTTATAGGGGGTAACAAAGGGTACCCTAACTAAGGGTGGGCCTGGCCGCAACGGTGTTCCGGCAAGCATGCGAGGTGGTGCTGACCGGGCGTACGCGAAGAGCGGTACATGATGCCCTGCGGCTTTCCGCCCGAGCGGACCCGAGCGGAGTGGCCTTTGCTGACCCGCCTGCCGGGCTGGGCCGGCCTGCCGGCGGTCCGCGCGGGCCAGGTGTGGGTGCTGGACGGTCCGGCGTACTTCAACAGGCCCGGACCTCGCGTGGTCCGGGGGGGCGGAGGTCCTCGCCCAGGTACTCCACGGGGTACCCGTCGGCGCACCTGTCGAACGCGAGGAGGCGTACCGGGTCTGATGGGTGGCGCGCGCTTTGTCGTTGATGAGTGGTGTGCGAGCATGGTCGGCGTAGGCGAGCGCGGACTGAGGAAGCCGGTGTGAATCCGGCGCGGTCCCGCCACTGTGATCGGCGAGCGAATCCCGACGAAGCCACTGCCCGGATAACGGGTGGGAAGGCCGGGACGAGCCTCGACCCGAGAGCCAGGAGACTCACGCGGTCGCCTCCTCGCAGAAATTGGGGCGGATCTCCCCAAGGGAGGAACGGTGATCGCCATGCCTGGACCTCGGCCTGCCGGCCCTGGGCGTGCTCGGCGTGCTGGACTCTCCTGGTCGACCCGGCCTCCCACTTGTCGCGGAGGCCGTCGAGGAACGGCGTCCGCGGCCCGCCGTCAGGAGCACGCATGGCCATCCCCCGCCCGGTCACCGCAGCACTGCTCGCGTCCTTACTCGCTGTCGCCGCCTGTGGCGCCCCGGACGCGACTCCGCCCGCGGCCCCGGACGCGGCTCCGGCGGCAGAGGGCCGCTGCGTCACCGCCTTCGACGCGGGCCGCGACTACTTCCCGGTCAAGCAGCAGGTGGGGCACGCGACGAACTTCACCCTGACCTATGCCAACAACTATCAGGTCCTCACCGTCAAACAGCCCGCCCCCGGCGCCAAACCGGAGACCTACGTGCTGGTGCGGTGCGGTACCCCCGCTCCCGCGCTCACCGGCGAACTGGCCGGGGCCGTCACCGTCGAGACCCCGATCGAGCGATTGTTCTCCGCCTCGACGACCCACCTGCCGTTCGTCACCGACCTGGGCGTGCTGGAGCGGCTCACCGGCGTCTCCTCGGCCGGGTACATCACCTCCGCCCAGGTGCTGGCCCAGGTGAAGGCAGGGAAGATCACCGAGTACGCCAAGGGGCAGGAGGTCGACACCGAGAAGGTGATCGCCGCCAAACCGGACGTGCTGATGAGCGGCGGCACCGAGGACAAGTCCTACGGACCACTGCGCCAGGCCGGGATCAAGGTGGTGGCCAACGCCGAATGGCTGGAGTCCACCGCACTGGGCCGCGCCGAGTGGATCAAGGTGATGGCCGCGCTGACCGGTACCGAGGCCAGGGCCGCCGAGGTGTTCGGCAAGGTCGAGGCCGACTACACCGCCCTGGCCGCCAAGGCCAAGGCGGCCGCGCCGGTCACCGTGCTGCCGGGCCAGATGTACGAGGGGCAGTGGTCGGTGCCCAACGGCGGCAGCTACGTCGCGGGGCTGATCAAGGACGCGGGCGGCACCTACCCGTGGGCGGACACGCCGGGATCCGGCAGCACCACCCTGGACCTGGAGGCCGTGCTGTCCAAGGCCAGGGACGCCAAGGTGTGGCTGGCCACCGTGAACGAGTGGAGGAGCCTGACCGATGTGGAGAAGGCCGACCCGCGTTACGCCAAGTTCGGCGCGTTCGAGGCCGGGAGCGTCTGGTCGGCGAACAGGACGCTCGGCCCCGGGGGCGGCAACGACTTCTTCGAGCGCGGCGTCGGCCACCCGGACCTGATCCTGGCCGACCTGGTCGCGATCTTGCACTCCGACCTCGCACCGGAGCACGCCTTCACCTTCTACCAGCGGCTGATCAGGTGACGGCTCCGGCCGACGTTCCGGTGGCGTCCCGGCGCCGCCGGGGCGTTGTCCTGGCCGCCATGGGGGTCACGGTGCCGCTGACGTTCGCGCTGGCGGTCCTGCTCGGCTCGACCCTGATCCCGCTGAACCAGGCACTGCTCGCGCTGGTGCGTGACAGCGGCGCGGACCCCGGGGTTCAGGAGATCATCTGGACGGTGCGACTGCCGCGCGCCATCACCGCGGCCCTGGCCGGAGCCGCCCTGTCGGTCTCCGGCGTGCAGCTGCAGACCCTGTTTCGCAACCCGCTGGCCGAGCCGTACATCCTGGGGGTGAGCTCGGGCGCGAGCCTGGGCGTCGCCCTGGTGATCATCGGGTGGGGTGGCGCGGCCGGCGCGTTCACCGCGGGCGTCGCGGGCCTGGGCCGCGCGGGCGTGGTGGTGGCCGCCTCGGCCGGCGCCGCCACGGTGCTCGGGCTGGTGCTGGTGCTGTCGCGGCGGGTCCGGTCGGTGGTGACGCTGCTGATCATCGGCGTGATGGTGGGGTCGGCCGCCGTCTCGTTGATCACCTTGCTGCTGGTCTACACCGACCCGCAACGAGCCCAGCAGTTCATCATGTGGGGGCTGGGCAGCTTCGCCGGCACCACCTGGGGAGACCTCGGGGTGTTCGCGCCGGTCTGCGTGGCCGCACTGGCGGGTGCGCTGGCCGGGGTCAAACCGCTCAACGCGCTGCTGCTGGGCGAGAACTACGCCCGCACGATGGGTGTACGGGTCCGGGCGGTGCGTACGCTGACCCTGCTGACCTCCTCGGTGCTGGCCGGGGCGGTGACCGCCTACTGCGGGCCGATCGCCTTCCTCGGCCTGGCGGTGCCGCACGTGGCCCGGCTGCTGCTGGGCACCGCCGACCATCGGGTGCTCATGCCCGCGGCCGTCCTGCTGGGCGCCGCCGTGGCGCTGGCGTGTTGTGTGGCCACCCAGGCGCCGGGCAGCGGGGTCGTGCTGCCGTTGAACGCCGTGACCACCATCCTGGGCGCGCCCGTGGTGATCGCCGTACTGCTGCGCAGCCGCGCGGCCCGGACCGGACTGGCGGTGTGAACATGAGCCTGGAACTGCGCGGACTGCACGCCGGATACCCCGCACGGCGGGGGCATCGGGAGCGTCGCGTGCTCGACGGCCTGGACGCCGAGGCGCCGGCGGGCGAGCTGACCGTGCTGATCGGCCCGAACGGCACCGGAAAGTCCACGCTGCTGCGCACCATGGCCGGGCTCCAGCCCGCGCTGGGCGGCCAGGTGCTCGTCGGCGGCGTCGGCGTCGGCACCCTGCCCGCCGCCCACCTCGCCAGGAGCCTGGCCGTCGTGCTCACCGAACGCGACCTGCCGCCGCTGCTGAGCGCCCGCGAGCTGGCCGGGCTGGGCCGCCACCCGCACACCGGATTCACCGGGCGGCTCTCTCCCGGCGACCACGAGATCGTCACGTGGGCGCTGGCCGCGGTGAACGCGGGCCACCTGGCCGACCGGGCGGTGACCGAGCTGTCCGACGGCGAGCGCCAGCGGGTGCTCGTCGCCCGCGCCCTGGCCCAGGAACCGGCGGCGATCCTGCTGGACGAGCCGACCGCCTTCCTCGACGTCACCTCCCGGGTGGCGCTCATGGGCCTGCTACGCAGCCTGGCCCGCGAAAAGAATCTGGTCATCGTGGTCTCCACCCACGATCTGGAGCTCGCGCTGCGGGTCGCCGACCGGATGTGGCTCATCGACCCGGCGGGCCGCCTGCACACCGGCACCCCGGAGGAGCTGACCTTGCGCGAGGTGATCGGCGCCTCCTTCGACGGCGGCGAACTGGCCTTCGACGCGGCCTCCGGCATGTTCGTGCTCCGGAACGGGACCGGCGGCACCGTCCGCGTCCTCGCCGAGGGGCTGCATGTTCCGCTGCTGGAGCGGGCGCTGGCCAGGGAGGGCTGGCGTACGGCCGGCGACGGGCCCGCCGAGCTGGCGGTGGAATGGACGGGCGACGGCTACGAGGCGGCCTACGACGGCACCGTCCACCGGTTCGCCACCCTGCCCGACCTCGCCACCTGGATACGTACGGCGCGCTCCCGGCTCACCGCCGCCCCGCCCGGACTGCTTCCCGCCGCACCGTCGACGGTGTCGTCGGCGGTCGCCGACATCTCCACGATCAGCGGCTACTTCGAACTCGGAATCGGCCCGATCGACACCGAAGCGGGCTGGCGGCCGCTCGCCGACCTGCTGGCCGACCCCGAGCCGCTGCGGCAGCGGATCACCGACGTCGCCGGGCGCCTGGGGACCTGCGAGCTCCGGGTGGCGGCCTCCATCCTGTTCCAGGGGCTGGCGGCCCGGCTGTGGTCACCCGTCATCGGCGCGGCGGTGGCCCACGACCTGCTCCTGGACCTGAATCCCGCCCGCGTCCACTGGCGGGCGGCGCCCAGCGGGCCGCTGCCGCTGCGAGCCGAGCGCCCGACCGGCTCGCAGATCCTCGACCCCGCCCGGATCGCCGGACCGCTGCACGACAACGTACTGACCGAACTGCTGGAACCGCTGGCACAGGCCGTACAGGAGATCGTGAAGATCGCCCCCGGGCTGCTGTGGGGCAACGCCGCCTCCGCCCTGGCCGGAACCGTCCGGACCATCGCCCGGCAGCGCCCCGAACTCACCGCGCGGGCCATCGCGCTCGGCCGCGAGCTGCTCACGATCGGAGCACTTCAGGGCAGCGGTGACCTGGTCGAACCCGCTCCCGGACAGCCGTTCTTCGTCCGGCGCAGCTGCTGCCTGTACTACCGCCTGCCCGAGGGCGGCAAGTGCGGCGACTGCGCCCTGATCGACCCCGACACGCGCCGCGAGCAGTGGGCGCTGACCCTGCGACAGACCGGAGGACCCGCATGAGCCACACCGTCGTCGAGGAACACGGCACCGGCACCCTGCACGTGTGGAAGCTGCCCACCGACGAGCGCACCCTGCTGTCGCTGGTCACCGGCATCTTCGAGAAACACTGGGAGCACATCTGGTTCGGTGTCATCGTCCAGGGCGCGGCCTGGGAGGTCGCCGCCCCCAACGCCCCCGAACGCATCAGCCTGTACGACGGCTACGTCACCGTCGACTTCGGTCGCTGGCACTTCCACCTGTGCATCGGCGAGCACACCGCCAGCGGTCCCGAACTCGGTGCCGTCCGCCGCTGCGCCCGCGCCGAGCTCTACCGCTCGATCAGCGCCGACGGCAGCCCCGTCTCCTGGGGCGTGCGGATGTTCAACGGCCGTGGTGACCAGCTGATGACCGTGTTGTTGCCCAACCCGTTTCTCACCGACCGTCAGCAGATCCTCTCCCCGCCCGACTACAGCCGCCTCGCCGCGTGGGACGACCTGCGCGCCACCTACCTCGGGCTGGAACCCGACCCGCTGGATCGCGCCGGAAAGGGATTCACCCACGCATGAGCAGGCTCACCGTCTGCCGGGACTGCTGCTGTGGCAGCGTCCGGAAGGTTCCCGCCCTCGACCACGACGAGCAGCTCCGCCGCCTGTCGGAGATCGCCGACGTTCACGTCAGCGACTGCCTGGACGTGTGCGAGCAGGCGAACGTCGTCGTGGTCCGCCCCTCGCCCGCCGGACGCGCCGCGGGCGGCCGGCCGGTGTGGCTCGGGCTGGTCAACCACCCCGACGCCGCCGAGGACATCGCCGCCTGGATCCGGGCCGGCGGCCCCGGCCTCGCCCCGATACCCGACATCCTCACCCTGCACGTCTTCACTCCACCCGGCCTGGCCAGAGCGGGAAAAGCCCCTCGCGTCCCAGGGCTTTCCGTGGTGAGCCCCGTGAAAGGCGTCTCGGCGGACAGGAAACCGTGATGCCGGATCAGCGCTTCGGCCCGAGCCCTCGCTCGTGAACCGGTCGCCGGCTCATCGTCGAGGATCCGGTTGCCCGGGGGAGTGGTGACCGGTGGTGAGCCCGGCATATGCGGCACGGCTCCGACGGACGATCTCGACGTACTCGCGGGTCCGCCGGAGCGGCCTGCCGTACGGCCGTACCGGCGCTCGACGATCTATGGGACCGACAGGCCGAGACCGATCTGTGGAGGTAAGGGAGAGGTGTTGGAATCCGCCGAAAAGCGCTGAATCGCACCTGGCTGAACAGGGAGTGCCAATCGAGCGGATCGCCGCGCGGTGCGGGTTCGCCGCTTCGGGCGCGTTGTCGTCGGCCTTCCTGCGCCATACGGGGGTCCGCCCCTCGACGTACCGCAAGAACTGATCGATCGACCGCAATCGCCCGCATGTCCAGCGAAGTCGGCAGTGCCTACGTTTGGGCGCATGCCGTACTCCTATGGCGTGACCGCACGCTCGCGGGCCACTCCCGACGCCGTCTTCGCGGCGCTCACCCACGCGGCCACCTGGCCCCGGTGGACGCCGATCGACTCCGCCGACGTCGAGAGCGGCGATCCCGAAGACCGGCAGGAGGTCGGCGACACCAGGATCTTCCGCACCGGCCGCAGCGTCTCCCGGGAGCGGATCGTCGAACTGATCGACAACCGGCGGTTCGTCTACGACACCGTGAACGGGGCCTTCCGTTCGTACCGCGGGACCATCGAACTCACCCCGGTGCCCGGCGGGGGCACGCACATCGCGTGGTCCGCCACCTTCGACCCCAGGATGCCGCTCTCGGGAGGCTTCTGGCGGTGGTACCTGACCCGCTTCATGCAACGCATGGCCGACGGTCTCGCCGCCTACGCCAACGCCAACGCCACCGACGGGTGATCGGCACCTCCTCATGCGGCGGCGAGGCCCGGGGCACGACGCGTCCCTCGCCGCGGCCGGCGGCCGTTCCGCGACCATCCGGGACAGTGAATTCGATCATGCGGGCGGCGGCGACCCAGGAGCGGACATCGCCTTCCGCTCGTTCTCCGGTCGGAAGATCGCCTTCCGCTCTTTCTCTGGTAGGAGGTGCCGTGGCACCGTGGTCGGAGTCGCCGGCGGCGGTGCTGACCTATATTTCTGACATGCGCTTGCTGCTGCGCGACCGCGACAAGTTCTTGATCGGAGCGGCTGTCCTCAGCACCGGCTTGGGGGTGCTGAACCTGTACTACTCGCTGGAGTGGGGCTGGATTCTGGCGGTTCTGATGCTTCCGGCGCTGATCGTGCGGGTGGTCTGGCGGTCGATGCCGGGGTGGCTTCTCCTGTCGTGGGTTATGTTCCCGACGCTCGTCGGCGACGCGGCGGTCGTCACCCGCAGTGCCTATCTTGTGGTCACCACCGCTCTGGCCGTGGTCGCGGCCAGTCGTCCGCGACGGCTCGACACGGTCATGATGGTTGTCTGTCTGTTGTCGCCGTTTCTGATCTGGCTACTTGAGACCAATGACTGGCACCGGGGGCTGGGTGCGTGGCTCTGGTTCGGCGGCCTGCTGATCGGATGGGGTTTCGGTCATGTCGTCGGCCGGCAGTTCGCGCTGATCGAGGAGCTGAAACGTACTCCCATCAGGCTGACCGAGGCCGAGTTGGCCGAGGATCGGCAGCGCATCGCCCGGGACCTGCATGATCTGGTGGGGCACAGTTTCAGCGTCGTGCTGCTGCACCTGTCCGGGGTGCGGATGCTGCTCGCCTCCTCGCCCACGGCGATCGAGGAAGCCGCGGACGCCCTGCGGCAGGCCGAGGATCTGGGTCGTAAGGGCATGGACGAGCTGCGCCAGGCGTTGATGCTCATGCACGGGGGCTCCCACTCGCTCACGCCGGTCGGCCCCGGGCAGCTCGAACATCTTCTGAGCACGTACCGCGATGCCGGGATGCACATTCGCATCGACGTCGCCGGCGACATCGAACGCGTGTCGGCGGCGCCACTGATCGTGCTGCACGACGTGCTCCGCGAGGCCCTCACCAACGTCGCCAAACATGCCCGATCCGCCGAGGCGACCATCCGCATCGGCATTGGCCACGACGGGGTGGAGGTGCGGATCGAGAACGCGCTGGGGCCGCGTCGCCGACGCGCCGGCGGGGGCATGGGACTGGCCGGCCTCGATCACCGGGTGGCGGCCATCGGCGGGACCTTCCGGGCCCGGGCGGACCACGAACGCTGGGTGGTCGAGGCGCGTCTGCCCCGCCGTCTCGCCGGAGCGTCCGCATGATCCGCGTGATGCTGGTCGACGACCAGCCGATGGTACGAGCGGGGCTTGGACTGATCCTGCGAAGCCAGCCGGACATCGAGGTCGTGGGCGAATGCGGCGACGGCAGCGAGGTCGTGCCCTGCCTCTCCCATCGTGCCCCCGACGTCATCTGCATGGACGTGCGAATGCCCGGCGTCGACGGTGTCGAGGCGACCCGGCGGGTACGGGCCACCGGCGGACCGCCGGTCTGCATCCTCACCACCTTCGACGACCAGGACGTCCTCTGGTCCGCGGTTGACGCCGGCGCCGCGGGTTTCGAACTGAAGTCGGCCACACCCGAGAACCTCATCGAAGCGGTGCGCACCGTCGCCTCCGGCGGAACCTGGATCGACGGCACCCTGCTGGGCCCGATCCTCGCCTCCTACCGGCAATTCGCACGGCCTGCGGCCCGGTTCGACAACCGGATCAACGCGCTGTCCGACCGCGAACTCGACGTCCTTCGCCTCATGGCCCGCGGGGCGTCCAACCGGGAAATCGCCGACCACCTGAACCTCGCCGAAACCACGATCAAGTCGCATATAGGCACGATCTTCACCAAACTCGGTGCCCGCGACCGAGCCGCGGCCATCGTCTTCGCCTACGACACAGGACTCGTCCACCCCCGTAGATGAGCGGACACCCGCTACCGGGGGACGACGCGGACGAGATCTTCCGACCAGGGTGGGATCGGCTCCGGCACCTGAGGGCGGCGACTTCCACGTCCGCGGTCCGCAGAATCGATCGACGGGTGTACGGACCGCCTTCGATCGAGAGGTAACGGCTTTGACCGATCCAGATGAGGCCGATGCCATCGTCGTCGGCAGCGGGTTCGGCGGCGCGGTGGCCGCGGCCCGCCTCGCGCAGGCCGGGTTCTCGGTCATCGTCGTCGAACGTGGCCGGCGGTGGCGGCCAGGTGACTTCCCCCGCCGGCCGCGTCTGGAGGACGGCTGGTTGTGGGAGGTCGGGCAGGGGCTCTACGACATCCGCTGGCTCGGGCGCATGGGCAGTGTCCACGGTGCGGGCTGGGG
Organism: Streptosporangium oxazolinicum; assembly: GCF_039537505.1. Classification (NCBI taxonomy): domain Bacteria; kingdom Bacillati; phylum Actinomycetota; class Actinomycetes; order Streptosporangiales; family Streptosporangiaceae; genus Streptosporangium; species Streptosporangium oxazolinicum. The sequence goes on along the minus strand of NZ_BAABAQ010000019.1, from coordinate 11,533 downwards.
AGGCGGCTCGCTGGTGTACGCGAACGTGTTCGCCCGGCCGTACGAGGGGGCGCTGGACGAGAGCTGGCCGGCCCATCTGCGACGCGAGGCGCTGGACCCGTACTACGACTTGGCGGCGTACATGATGGGTGTCGCGCCGGTAGGCGATGATCCGCGCACCGGTCAGCCCCCGGCCCGCACGAAACTCGTCGAACGGCTCATCCAGGAAATGACCATGTCCGAAGCCACCGTGCGCCCCAATCTGGCGGTGACGTTCGGCGATCCTGACACATGGCGGCCAAACGCGCACGGCGTGTCACGGCGTGGTTGCGCCTTCGTCGGGGAATGCGTCATCGGCTGCAACCACGGCGCGAAGAACACGCTGGACACCACCTACCTCGCCATAGCGGAGCGCTGCGGCGCCCGTGCCGTGACCGACGCGGAGGTGCGGCGCATCGAAACGCGCGACGGCGGCTACGCGGTAATCGCCTCGACCCCGTCCGATCCCGACGCCGCCCAACGTGAGTGGTTCGCCCGCCGGGTCGTGCTGGCCGCCGGGGCGGTCGCGACCACCGAGCTTCTGCTGCGGTCCCGGGACGTGCACCGCACCCTGCCCGATCTCTCCCATCAGCTCGGGCACGGATTCTCCGGCAACGGGGACTTCCTCACCCTGGCCGAACTCCGGGACAACCACGACGACATGACGACCGGGCCCACCATCACGACCAACACCGTGCTGGACGTGCCCGAGGGGCGACGGTCGGTCTGGTTCCAGGTGCAGGACGGCGCCTTTCCGCCGCCGTTGCACACCCTGTTCGACACCATCCTGCCGGCTCGCGCGGCACGTGCGTGGTGGCGGCGGAAGGTCAGGCGCACGACCCCGCGACACACCTTCACCGTTCTCGCGATGGGCAGGGACTCCGGCAACGGGACACTGCGGCTGGATCGGTCGGGCAAAGCCAGCCTGTCATGGCGCAATCGCTGGCAAGGTCACCTCTACCGGTCTCAGACGCGGGTGGGTCCGCTGCTCGCGCGGCTCCTCCACGCACGCCTCTACCTCCCTGTCACCTGGTCTCTGCTGCGCCGCACCGTCACGGTGCACGCCCTCGGCGGTGTCCGTCCCGGCCGTGACATCACCACCGGCGTCGTCGACGAGGCCGGTGAGGTGCACGGCTACCCGGGCCTGTTCGTCGTGGACGGTTCGGTGCTCCCCGCGGCGACCGGGGTCAACCCCTCCGCCACGATCCTGGCGGCGGCGGAACGTTCGATCGAAACAGTGATCCGCCGTTCGGGGCGTCCCGGATGGCGTGCCCCTGAGTGGCATTCGGTCTCGCACACCAAAGTCCCCGAGGACGCGGCGTTCGCGTTCATGGCCGAGCGCCATGCCTCGACCAAAGGCGATGGCATCGTCTTCACGGAACGCATGAGCACCCACGGGAACGAGCATCCGAGGGTGGTGATGACCTTGAGAGCGGAGATTCCCGGCCTGGACCGGTTCCTCGCCGATCCGGCACATCCGGTGTCGATGCGGGGCGTCATCGAGGTCGAGGGCCTCACCTCGCAGGCGGACGTCACCGGAACGCTCTCGCTGTTCCCCCAAGGCCGTCAGGTGGCGATGTCGTACACATTGCGCTTCCACGACGTGGATGGTCTTCCGTGGCAGGTGCGGGGAGTGAAAACCGTGCGTTCCCGCGCGCCGATGGCGCTGCTCGCCGGATTGACCAATCTCCACACGGAGATCGTCCCAGCCCATCCGGCATCCGGCGAAGGCCGGCGCTGCGTCCTGTCCATCGGTCCCCGCGACCTGGTACGGCTGGGATCCTCCCTCACCGGAACCGGGTTCACCCGGGCACGCCGCCTGCGTGTGGTGCTCCGTTTCGCCGCCTTCTTCGCGGCCTCCGCGATACGGCGGTAGCGGCAGGCCGTTCTGTTCCTACCAGGGTGCCGTCCGGGTCGGCACCGGCGTCCGAAGACATCGAATCCGGTCGCTCATAGCGTGTTGATCGGCCGAGCGGTGAGCATCGGCGGTTCGTTCAGCGTTCGCATCGCCTGATGATTCCGAAAGGTCGCCCGTGCCTCCCGAGCCACAGACCGCCCGCCGAGTGAGTCCACACGAGGACGGTGGCACGACGGCAGCGCCAGGGCACCGGGGACCCGGCCGCGCCGCGCGCGGAACCGTTCTCGCCGCGGCGACACTGACGATCATGGCACCCGCCATCATCGCCCCCAGCCTCCCGGCGATGGAGCGGGTCTTCGCCGACCAGCCCGGGGTTTCCCTGCTGGTCCGGCTGGCGATGACGATCACCTCGCTGACCGTCGCGTTCAGCGCCCCGCTGTCCGGACTGGCCGCCGACCGCGTCGGCCGCCGGCCGCTGCTCCTGTCCAGTCTCGTGCTCTACGCGGTCAGCGGCACCGCCGGATATTTCCTGACCGATCTGTGGTCGCTGCTCTCGAGCAGGGCGCTGCTCGGCATCGCCGTCGGCGGTGTGATGACCGCCGTCAACGCCATCATCACCGACTGGTTCGACGGCCCCGGACGTGCGTCGTTCCTGGGACTGCAGCAGGTGTTCGCGAGTCTCAGCGGGGTGCTGTTCCTGCCCCTGGCCGGCGTACTCGCCACGATCGGCTGGCGGGTGCCGTTCTGGCTCTACAGCTTGGCCGCGGCGGTCGCGCTGGTCGCCGTTTTCGCCGTAAGGGAGGGGTCGCCGGCCGCTTCCGCGCCGGTCGAAGGCGGTGGCCGTACGGCGACCGGCAGCGTGCTCGGGATCTATGCCCTGGCCCTGGTCGCCACGATGGTCTTCTACATGGCGCCGACGCAGGTGCCGTTCCTGCTGGCGCGTCAGGGCATCGGTCCCGTACTCATCGGTGTCATCGTCGCCAGCGGCACCCTGGCCAGCGCGCTGGGCGGTTTCGCCTTCCCGGCCTTGCGCCGGCGCCTGCGGTCCGCGGCCATCACCGTGGTCTGCGTCGCGCTGCTCGGCGCGGGCTGGTTGCTCGCCGGCGGCACCGGCACGATCACCGGTATCGCGGCGGGTCTGCTCGTCGGAGGCCTCGGTGTCGGGTTGGCCATTCCCAACCTCACCCTGCGCCTGTCCGAGCTCGCCCCACCAGCATGGCGCGGCCGGATCTTCAGTGGACTCGTCGCCGCGATCTTCCTCGGTCAGTTCCTCTCACCGCTGGTCGTTCAGCCCGTCGTCCAGGCGTTCGGCGTCGATGACTCGTTCACCTGGGCCGGAATCGCCATGCTCGCTTGCGCGGTCGCCGCCGGCGGCGCGCGGAAACGTAACCCCAACAAGGAAAGAGCAGTTCCATGATCTATCACGGCATTCGTTTCTCCCTCCGGCCCGGCGTCACGGCGGAGGAGGTGACGGCCGGCCTCCAGGCCATGCGCGACGCGTGCGACGCGATCCCGTCGATCACGTCGTTCGTTGTCGGCCGCGACTTCGGCGGGGAGTACGAGTACGGGGCCGTCTCCGTCATCGCGGACCTTACCGGCTACGAGGCGATGATGAACCACCCGGCACACCTGGAGATCGACCGCGCCGGACTGCCGCTGATCGACAAGTTCGTCTCGTTCGACGTCTCCGACGACTCCGACCCGGAACTGGGTACGAAGATCGCCGACATCCACCGGCGCAGGTACACCGACAATCCCGACGTAGCCGACCTGGTCGCCGGCCTGGGCGAGTACAGCGGCAGTGCCGCGCCCGGCGCTCACGCGGACTGACGAACCACGGCGATCGCCATCGGCGGGCGTGCTCGCGAAACCGACGGCACGCCCGCCGAGCGCCGGTCACGGCGAACAGACCCGCAGCACTTCCGACCTGAGTCAACACGCGAATGCCGAAGAGGTACCTGATGGCTGGATCTGTCACCACACATGTCACTGAGATCGTGCTACCGGGCCCGGTCGAGTCCGACGGCCTGGAAGTCCGGACCCGTGATCTCCCGCCTCCCGGTGAGGGACAGGTGGTCCTGCGGATGGAGGCGACCGGGGTGTCGTTCGCCGAACAGCAGATGCGCCTGGGAAAGTACTACGACCAACCGAGCTTCCCGTTCGTCCCCGGCTATGACGTGGTGGGAACGGTGGCGGCCACCGGCGCCGGGGTGGACCCGGCACTCCAGGACCGCAGGTTCGCCGCGGTGACCAAGATCGGCGGGTGGGCCAGCCACCTGCACGTCGCGGCCGCCGACCTCGTTCCGGTACCGGACGGAGTCGACGCGGCCGCCGCTGAGACCGCGGTCCTGAACGGCATCACCGCGTGGCAGATGCTGCACCGATCGGCATCCGTCCGCAGAGGCGGGACGATCGTGGTGCTGGGCGCGAACGGTGGCGTGGGCAACACGCTGGTGCAGTTGGCCCGCCACGCCGGGATCAGGGTGATCGGCACCGCAGCCCAGCGCCACCACGACATGGTGCGCCAGATGGGGGCGACCCCGGTCGACTACCGCGACCCGGATATGTACCGCCAGATCCGCGCGCTCGCCCCCGACGGCGTGGACGCGGTCTTCGACCACGTCGGCGGCACCGGTCTACGACAGTCCTGGCAACTGCTCCGTAAGGGGGGAACCCTGGTCAACTACGGCACGGCGTCGGCGAAGGGCGAGGCGGGCAACGCGGCCCTGCCGTTCCTGAAACTAATCGCCCGCCTGTCCGCGTGGAACCACCTGCCCAACGGCAGAAGCGCGACGTTCTACAACTTCTGGTCCGGCAAGCGCCGCCCCGCCACTTTCCGGGCCCGGCTGAGCGAGGACCTCAGCCAGGTGCTGCGCCTGGTCGCCGACGGCGCGCTGACACCGCAGATCGCCGCACAGATCCCCCTCGGTCGCGCCGCCGACGCACTCAAGCTCGCCGAGTCGCGCACCGTGCTCGGCAAGGTCGTCATCGTCGCGGACTCCTGACCCTCCGACATGTTTACCTCAAAGGACACAGTCACCGTGAATTCTCCCTCGACACCGGCCCCGACCGTCGCGGTCCCCGCAGGTGAGGTCGACAGCCGTGCCGCCTACCTCAGCTTCACGCTGGCCTACGTGATCGGTCACGGCACCGCCGCGCTCTCCAAGGGCGCCGATCCGTTGCTCAGCCTGCCCGCGTGGCTGCCCATCGCCCTGTTCGTCGCCGGTCTGATACCTGCCCTGGTGCTGGGCGTGCGCGCAGGCATCCGCTCTCAGCAGGGCGCGAGCGAATCTCGCAAACAGGCCGAAAAGCTACTCGGGATCGCCTGGTGCACCGCGTTCACCGCCCTGTTCCTGGCCATCACCGCCCTGACCAGAACAGTCGACCAGCCCGGCCTGCAGGACATGCTCTGGGCCGCCGGTTCAGTGCTCATCGTCGGCCTCATGAACATCGCCGAGGGCATCGCACGCCACATCAACCTGCATTACATCCTCGGCTCCTGGCTCGCGCTTGTCGGGGCCGCCTCCCTTTTCACCACCGACATCTTGGGCGTCTACACCGTCCTCGCCGTCGCCGCCGGCGGCGGCTACGCCGTCGCCACCGTCCTCGAACGCCGCCGCCTCGCCGCACTCAGCACGGCAGCCGCCCGTTGGACCGGCAAGGACCCCGTCCTCGAACGGCAGCCGGACCAGTCGCACCCGCGGTGACGTACCCGCTGGACGCGATATCGCCTCAGCCGCACCACGGCGTGCCTCCAACGCGGGGGTGGATCGGTCGAAGCCTTCACGGTTCCAGCCTCAGCTCCCGTCTGCCGGCGACGCCTGAACCGATGACCGCGTTCTGCTGGAGGCTCTCAGGCCGTGTCCCGACTGGGAGCACTGGGACCAGGCTTCCGGCAGGCGGGGAATCTAGCCTGGTCGACATGACGATTTCACGGCTGGGCGACTACCTGCGGGGTCGGCGCGCGCAGGTGATGCCGCCTGATGTCGGTCTGCCCGAGGACGGGAGGCGACGCGTCCCCGGCCTGCGTCGCGAAGAGGTCGCGCTGTTGGCGCGCATCAGCGTCGACTACTACCTGCGGCTGGAGCAGGGGCGTGAGCGGCGACCGTCGCCGCAGGTCCTGGACGCCCTGAGCGACGCGTTGCTGCTGGACGACGACGGTCGGCTGCACCTGTACCGCGTCGCGGGGATGAGTCCGCTGCCGCGCCGCGAAGGCGGTGTCGAGCGTACCGCCCCTCGGTTGCTGGCGTTGGCCGAGCTGTGGGACCGCACGCCGGCGATGATCCTGGGGCGGGCCTACGACGTCCTGGCCGCGAACACGTTGGGGCGTGCGGTCTTCCATCACCTCGAACCCGGCACGAACCTGCTGCTGGCGATGTTCCTCGACCTGTCGGTCCGTTCGTTCTACAGCGACTGGGAGACGGCCGCGGCCAACGTGGTCGCGGGATTCCGTTTCCTGGAAGGCGCACGGCCGCACGATCCACGGATTCAGGAGGTGCTGCGGACGGCCATGGAGGAGAGTCGCGAGTTCGCGGACCTGTGGCGGCGACGCGACGCACGGGGCAAGTCCGACGCGGCGAAGATCCTGCTGCATCCGGACGTCGGCGAGCTCACCCTTCGCATGGAGACCTTCGACGTGCGCTCCGCCCCGGGGCAGCAGTTGATCGTCTACCACGCCCAGGAGGGCACCCGGACAGCGGACGCGCTGCGCCTGCTCGGCTCGCTGACGGTGCCCCAGCCCCAGCACGGCGACGACTCACGCGAGGGGGTCTCATGAGGGCCCGTTCCTGGACCATGCTCGGTGGCGCGGGCGTCGTCGCGGTGCTTTTCTTCTTATTCTCGGTGCGGCCGGGCAGCGGGGGACCCGCGTCTCCTGACGACGCCGCTCAGCGAGGGCAGGGGGTTTCCCCGTCGTCCGCGACGGAGACACCGCCCAGGCGGACACCGGGGACGCCGCCGGCCGAGGGCGGAGAGATGTCGCCGCACCCATACGTCGGGATGTGGGTGACGGCCGACGGGCACATCCGTCAGATGCTCCTTGCGAACGGCCGCTACGACGAGGCCCGCGGAGAGCGGGAGAGCGCCTACACGGGTGCATACCGGATTGTCGGCACCCGCATCGAGTACGTCGACGACACCGGATTCAGCGCGGACGGGACGTTTGACGGAGATGTGCTGCACCACGGGGGCTACGTCTTCTACCGCGAGGGCAGCGACGCACACCAACAGATCAGAGAGGGACGATGATGGCAGACAGCACTTCGCACCAGGGCCGGCGCGTATTCATGACAGCAGCGGTCGCCGGAGGAGTGACGATGTTGTCCGGGGCTGGCACCGCCTCGGCGGCATCTCGCGAGGCCGTCGGCGGGCCACGCTTGGACCGGCCGACCCAAGAAGGCCGCAACAAGGCGGCGGTGATCCGGGCCTTCGAGCAGCAGAACGCAGGCGGCGACCTCTACGAGATCCTCCACGACGACGTGGAGTGGAAGATCGTCAACGGGCGCACTTACACGTCCAAGGCCGAGTTCCTGACGGAGGGGTCAGCGCCGGTCCTGGACCGGCTGGCGTCGGTGCTCGTGATGACGATCCGAGACCTCTGGACCGAGGGCGACACGGTGGTCATACGCTTCGATGGCCACGCGACGGCGGTCGACGGCGTCGCGTACCACAACGAGTACTGCTGGGTCTGGTGGCTACGGAGAGGCCGCGTTGTGCGCTGCCACGCCTTCCTGGACATGATCGCCGTACGGGAGCTCGTCGAACGCATCGAGCTGAACTGATCTGCTCCTCTTCGTGCAGCCTGCGGTGTCCCACCCGAACATGATCAAAGTTGGATTCACCACGACGTCCTCGCGGAACTCCCCGCTGTCGTCGGGACAGTCGTAGATGAACACCTGCGAGCCGACGCCGATCTGGTTGGCCGCCAGTGTAGTCACCCATGGGTGTCTCCTCTGCGGCTTCTAATGCATGTTTCTCGCAACAACAATATTCATGCAACTGGTCGCGGGGGCGTGCGGCATGCCACCGCGGGCCCTCAGCCGGTCCGGCACCGCAGGCAACGGCCGCGCGACACCTGGCCCGAGGGGGTGATCTCGAATCCGGTTCGCGCCGTCAGGCCCGCCGCCGTCTGCGCCAGGTCCTCGACGGCCACATCGGCCAGGACTCCGCGGCGCTCGCACAGGACATGGTGGTACGAGGCCGCGGCGATGCCGAAATGCGCCTGCCCGGCGTGCTCCACGCTGTGCGGGACTGGACGCCCGACAACGCCTGGAACCTGGCTGAACGCGCCGGCTACTGGGCCCGCCAGGGCCACACCCGCCACGAGGAGCTCTATCGGATCCCGCTGTCGGCGCCCTGCTGGGCGATGACCTGCAGCAGGTGCGGCCGGGCGATCGGCTGTGGGCGGCCGAGTACCTGAGCGACCGCTACGCCGCAGGCGATCACCGGGCCGCCTGGCAGCGGCACCTGCAGCCGATGCCCGCCCGAGAAGCCCTTGCGGCGGCGGCCGCCGACCCCTGCGCCACCCCGGCGGCCCGGATGGCCGCGCTGACTCTCACCCCGGTCGTGCGCGCCGACCTGGAGAAGGAACTCGCCGCCCTGGATGGCCGGGAGCTCGACCTGATCACCGCTGTCCGAGCCGACGGCGTGGCCCGGTCGAGGGTCGGCGCCGCCCTATGCCTGACCAAACAGGGCGCCTGCCAGCGCGCCGATCGCCTCGCCGGACGTATCGCGTCAACGACCTGTTGACGCCCGGTGGGTGCCGCAGCGGTTCCGTGGTAAGCCTCGGGCAGGCGCCGGAGCCCGAGCGGAACCGCCTGCACGATCCCCTCACACCCTTGTAGACGGCCGGAGGCGGGAGAACGTGAGATCGCACCGCGCGGCGGTGGTGATCCGTCCTCCGCGTTCGCTACGTGGCCGAAGCCGAGCGGGACGAGGAGGTCGGCTCGCCGGGCGATCTCCTTGCTCGAATCCACACATCGAAGGCCCTGCTCAGCGTGCTGCCGACGGTGACCGGCGTAAACTGGCCTCACGCAGGACGTCGCGATGCACCATGCGAGGGGGTGCCTGTATGAGAACGTCACCTGCGGCCATCGGCAGTCTTCGGACGGTGGGGGTCTTTACGCTTCGTTCCGGGCTGGCGCTCAACCTGGTGGTGATCGGACGGCTCAAGTTCGAGGACTACGAGGTTGAGAACATTCGCCCTTTGATCGCTTCGAGCCCGCCGTTCTCACGACTTGCCGCCGTGTTCGGTGAGCGAAGGCTGGCCAGGCTGATCGGCGCGGCGGAGATCGTGATCGGATCGCTGATCGCGGCGAAACCGCTGGCCCCCAGAGCCTCGGCGTTCGGCAGTCTGGTGGCGGTGGGGATGTTCACCAGCACGCTCAGTTTCCTGATCACCACGCCGGAGGCCTGGCAGCAGAGACATCGGGAGCCGAAACTGTCTCTCGTGGGCCAGTTTCTGATAAAGGACACCGTGCTGCTGGGAGCCTCTCTGCTCACGGCCGCCGAATCCCTGCGAGACGCCCGGCGCTCATGACCTCCGCGTTCCGGGAGGCCGGCGATGGCGAGTGGTCTCCCGCCTGACCGGTCGTCGCGATCCGTACGCGTTCTCGCCGTGATCCGTCCATCGCGTGGGGCGAGCTCGCCTACGATGGCGTGAGGTCAATGCCGAAAAGGTCGTGCAAGCCTTGGCTGCCGGTGTCGGTGATGTGGATGGCGCGGGTGGTGTCGGTGCGTCGTATCCAGCCGGCTTGGGCGAATCGGTCGAGCAGGCCGCGGCCGAGTGCTCCGGCAAGGTGGTGGCGCTGCTCACTCCAGTCGATGCAGTAACGGACGGGCCGTCGGCGCGCCGGCAGGTGCAGCCCGAGATCGGCCAGGAGTTCCGCGCCGGATTCGGTGAGGGTGTAGTCGACGTCGTGGCCGTAGCCGGTGGGCTGGTCCCGCCGGGCGTGTGCGAGGTCGAAGACGCCGTCGCCGCCGGTCAGATGGCCGCGTTCGATCATCGCGGACATGAGCTCGACGCCCAGCCGCCCGGCGAGGTGGTCGTAACAGGTGCGGGCCTCGCGCAGTGCCCGGGCGCGAGTGTGCTGGCGTAGCGAGCGGACCGGCAAGGCGGGCGCGAGCTGTTGCAGGGCCTCGATGAGGTGTGCGACGGCGGGCCCGGCGAGCCGGTAGTAGCGGTGGCGGCCGCGGGCCTCGACGGCGAGCAGCCCTCCTTCGGTCAGCTTGCCCAGGTGGCTGCTGGCGGTGGCGGGGCTGACCCCGGCTTCGGCGGCCAGGCGACTGGCGGGCAGGGCCCGGCCGTCGTCGAGGGCGAGCAGGATCCGGCACCGCCGTGGGTCGGCGACCAGCGCGCCGATCACGGCGATGTCGGTGTCTCCGCCCACCCGACGGGCGGATTCCGGCTGTCTCATACGACCAGGCTAAATCCGCTGAGATTTGATCGGTGTCGAAGCGTTCCGCGGTTAGCCTCGGGGTATGACGGCCCGCGAGAACCGAGCTCTTCCCGGGGGAGCCGGAGGCCTGGAGCGACGGTCTCCGGCCGTGCCTGCGGGCGAGTCCACACAGGCCGAAAACGCGGCGTCGATGGCCGTGACCACCATGCCGTGATCTTTCGAAGCGCGATTCACATCACCGTAGCGACCTAAAACGCTCTACCAACGAAAAGGGGGTCTTTGCCATGGATGAGCACACGTTGAGTGACCATACGCCGACACCCAAACTGGTCACCGAGCAGCCTGAGAAGATCCCGGGCTACACCTACGGCACCGGTGAGGCCGCCGTCTCGCCGTTGACGCTGGAGGACCTGGAGCACCTCAAGGCCGTGGTGGGGCTGACCCGGCAGGACGAGCAGGTTTTGACCGAGGCCGCCCGCGTACTGGCCGACCAGGCCGACGACATGGTGAGCGCCTACCGTAAGCGGCTGGGGGAACTGCCGTTCATGCACGCCTACTCCGGCCATCCCGACGGCACGCCCAACCCCGAGTACGGCGCCGCGTCCAAGCCACGCTTCGACCGCTTCATCATCGACGCCTGCACCCGCCCGCTGGATCAAGACTGGCTGAACTACCAGCACGAGATCGGGCTGCGCCACACCCGGATCAAGAAGAACAGCACCGATCACGCCGACTCACTCGATCACATCCCGATGCGTTACCTGCTGGCCTTCACCGCGGTCGTCATCGCCACCGCCCGCGACTATCTCGCGGCCGACGGTGCCCCAGCCGAGCAGGTCGACCGCATGCACGCCGCCTTCACCAAGTCCGTGATGCTGCATGTCACCGTCTGGACCCGGCCCTACGTGGCCGCCGCCGACTGGTGACGGACAGCACGGGCTCACATGCGGTCTTCGTCGGCGAAGGCGCGCGAGGCCCGGGACGCGGACCGCGTAACGGCCGGTCGGCCAATTCCGGCAACCGGCCAACCGAGAACGGGCGGCTGACCGCCTGAAGATCATTCAACAGGGGAGCGAAACCATGAACCACAATCTGGTGACCTCCGCGACTCAGCAGGGGCCAAACGGCACCGGATGGATCGGCGGGGAGCCGTCGGTGCTCGTGTTCGACGTCAACGAGACGCTGATCGACTTCGAGTCGATGAACCCGCTCTTCGAGCGGATCTTCGGCGACAGGCGGGTGATGCGCGAGTGGCTCGGCC
>NZ_BAABAQ010000018.1:0-193654 GCF_039537505.1 Streptosporangium oxazolinicum | reverse complement strand
GCTTCGTGCCCTTGTAGCCGAGCTTGGCGGCCTTGGCCTTCGCCGCCACCGCCGGGGTGATCTTGCCCAGCTCCGCCATCCGGTCCAGCACCACGTTGCGCCGCTTGAGCAACCGCTCCCGCTGCTTACGCCCCAGGTTCGGGTCGGTGGCGTTGGGATCTTGCACCGCACCGGCCAGCGTCGCGGCCTGCGGCAACGACAGATCGGCCGCCCGCACCCCGAAGAACCGCGTGGCCGCCGCCTCCACCCCGTACGCACTCGCCCCGAAATAGGCGATGTTCAGATACTTCTCCAAGATCTCGTCCTTGGAGTACTTCTCCTCCACCGCCATCGCGTGCCGCAACTCGTTCAGCTTGCGCGCGTAACTGGCCTCCAGCGCCTTGTCCTTCTCCTCATCGGTGACGGCCGAGTTGAGCAGCACCTGCTTGACGTACTGCTGGGTGATGCTGGAGCCCCCCTGGCTCACCCCACCGGCGTGCAGGTTCTTGGCGAACGCCCGGATCGTCCCCTCCAGATCGATCGCCCCGTGCTGGTAGAACCGGTAATCCTCGATCGAGATGATCGCCGTCTTCATCACCTCGGCGACCTGATCCAGCGTGACGACCGTCCGGTACTCCTCATAGAACCGCGCGATCTCGTTGCCCCTGGCGTCCTGCACGATCGACACCTCCGCCGGCGGCGGCTCGGTGAGATCCTCGGGCTTGAGATTCAGCTCATTGGTCGCCGACATGATCCCCAGACCGGCGCCCCCCACCGCCGGCAACGCGATCCCCGCGACCAGCAGGCCCGCCGCCGCTCCGATGGCGGCCAGGCGCCCGACCTTGGACGCGATCCCCGACTGTCCCTCACCCCGTTCAGACATAAGCCATAGATTATGGGGTTTTCCAGGTGCTCCTCGCACGTACGCCCGACGCCCGGCCATCTTCTGGAACGGCTCGGACACGGCGGCGGGGAGAATCGGCACGGGTTTCACCGACCGATTCACAACAAACCGCGAGAGCCTTGTACCGCAAAGCGGACAAGCTGTACATGGACGGCGGTAAATGTCATGATCACGCCTCATGGACACGGTGCCTTGCGGAAGGCGACCGGGGCAGGCGAACCGGAAGCCCGGTACAGGGAGCGAGGTGGCCGTTGATGGAGTTCCAGGTGCTGGGGCCGCTTGAGGTGACGCGAGACGGCGAGGAGGTTTTCGTCGGCGCCGCGTACAAGCCCCGGCTGGTGCTCGCCGTTCTGCTGGCCCGCGGGGCCGGGCAGACGGTGTCGGTCGACCGGCTCGTCACCACCGTCTGGAACGACACTCCTCCGGCCTCCGCGCGGCGCAACATCCAGTTGTACGTGCACCGGCTGCGGAGCGTGCTCGGTAACGACCGCATCATCCGGCAGCCCGGGGGATACACGATCGTCACCGGCGACAGGCTGGACTCCACCCGCTTCCGGAGGCTCGCCGCCGAGGGGAGCCGGACGCTCGACGACGATCCCGCGCGGGCCGGCCGTACCCTGCGCGACGCCATCGACCTGTGGCGAGGCCCCGCGTTCGCCGAGTTCGGCGACTGCGAGCCGATCGCCGAGGAGGCGGCGCAACTGGAGCAACTCCGGCTCGTCACCTACGAACGGTGGGCGGAGGCGGAGCTGGCCCTGGGCAGGCACAGGGAACTGGTCGGCGTGCTCGCCCAGCTGGCGCGGGCACACCCGTACCACGAGGGGCTGCGGGCTCACCTCATGGTCGCGCTGAACCGCAGTGGCCGCCAGGCCGAGGCCCTGGAGCTCTTCCAGCAGACGCGCGCCCTGCTCGACGAGCAGCTCGGTGTGGAGCCGGGCCCCGCGCTCCAGCGGCTACACCAGGACATCCTTCGCGGTGACGACGAGCCCCCGGCTCCCGAGCGCGCCGCGCCCAGAACGACGGCCACGGTGTCGGACGTCGTCCGTACGACGCTGCCGGTGCCCCGGGAACTGCCCACGAACATCCCTGGCTTCATCGGGCGTGAGGACGCGTTCGAGGCGCTGGACAGGATGATCCCCGGGGGACCCGGCGACGCCGCCGACCCGATCACGATCTCGGCCCTCACCGGGATGGGAGGCGTCGGCAAGACCGCGCTCGCGGTGCGGTGGGCGCACCGGGTGGCCGACAGGTTCCCCGACGGGCAGCTCTACCTCAACCTGAGGGGTTACTCGCCCGGAACCCCGGTGCACCCGGCGGACGCGCTCGCGGGTTTCCTGCGAGCGCTGGGCGTACCGCCGGGACAGGTGCCCGTCGAGGCGACGGAGGCCGCCGCGCGCTACCGCTCGCTCATGGCGGGACGGCGGATCCTCATCCTGCTGGACAACGCGAGCTCGGCCGAGCAGGTCCGGCCCCTGGTGCCCGGCAACGCCGGCTGCGTGGTGCTGGTCACCAGCCGCGACCGGCTCACCGGGCTGGTCGTCCGTGAGGGCGCTCAGCGCATCACGCTCAACGCGCTCGACCAGGCCGAGGCCAGGGCCCTGTTCGGCCATCTTCTCGGCGCGGACCGGGTACGGGCCGAACCCGAGGCCGTCACCAAGCTGGCCGAGGTGTGCGCCCACCTGCCCCTCGCGCTGCGTATAGCGGCCGCGCGCCTGCTGGACCGCCCGCACCTGCCGATCGAGGACTACGTCACGGAGCTGAGCACCGGCAGCCCGGTGAGCGCGCTCACGATCGAGGGCGACGAGGAGACCGCCGTCCGAGCCGCCTTCGACCTGTCGTACCGGCTGCTGCCCGAGCACGTGCAGCGGATCTTCCGGCGGCTCGGGCTGGTCGCGTGCCCCGACTTCACCCCGGCCGCGGCGGCGGCCCTGGCGGGCGTGTCCGAGGACGAGGCGGCGCTGGCACTGGACCGGCTCGCCGGGGTCCACCTGGTCGACCAGCAGGGACCCGACCGCTTCACCGTGCACGACCTGCTCCGCCGGTACGCCGGTGACCTCTCGGGTGCCGAGGACAGCGAGGAGGAACGGGAGGCGGCGGCGAACAGGCTGTTCGAGTGGTACCTGTCCGTGGCCGGTGACGCCGCGAAGGTGCTCTACCCGGACATGCTCCAGTTGCCCGCGCCCCCCGGGATCGCGACGGGGACGGTGGACATCGGCACCCCGTCCGCCGCCATGGCGTGGCTGAGCGCCGAACACCACAACGTGGTCGCGGCGATCGGTCACGCGGTCCGGCACGGTCCCCGGCCGATGGCCTGGCTCCTGGCCGACAGGCTCCGCGGCTACCACAACTTCTCCAGGCGCATGGTCGACTGGCTCGCCACCGCACGCGCCGCACTGGCCGCGTCCTACGCGGAACGGAACCGGCAGGCGATGGCGGCCACGTTCCTGAACCTGGCCCACGCGTACCACTGCCTCGCCCGCTACAACCGTTCGATCACCTACCTGAACCGGGCGGTCGCCCTCAGCCACGAGGCGGGGTGGACGCAGGGCGAGGCGAGTGCCCTGAGCAACCTGAGCACCACGTTCATGTTCGTCGGACTCCCCGACGAGGCCACCCGTCCCCTGTCCAGGGCACTCGAACTCCACGACCGTCTCGGCTCCGAACAGGGACGCGCCAAGATCCTGAACAACCTCGCGAACGCCTGCAGGCAGTCCGGCCGGCTCCGCGAGGGGCTCGACCACGCCGTCCAGGCGTTGACGCTGATCCGCCAGACCTCGGCGCCGAGAGCCGAGGCGGTCGCGATGACCACCATCGGTGAGCTGCACCACCAACTCGGCCACCTCGGCGCCTCCGCCGATCACCTGACCGCCGCGCTGGCCCGGCACCGCGAGCTCGGCGACCGATATCTCGAGGCCGACACGCTGGCCTGGCTCGCCCTGGTACGCCGCGACTCCGGCCACCTGGAGCAGGCCCACGACACCGCCGAGGCCGCGCTGGGGATAGCGGTGGACATCGGCGACCGATTCACCGAGGTCCAGGCGTTGAACACGCTCGCCTCCATCCGTGACCGCTCCGGGGACCTCGACGAGGCCGTCCGGCTCCACCGGACCGCGCTGGACATCGCCAGGGAGATCAACGCCCGCCACCTCGTGAGTGAGGCGCTCCTCTCGCTGGGCACAACCCACCACCGCGCCGGTGACCACACCACCGCCGCCGACCTCGCCGGGCAGGCGCTGGAACTCGTCGACGAACCCCACTTCCGCGTCGTCGAAGGGCGGGCGCTCACCCTGCTCGCCTACGCCTGCCACCGGCGAGGGCTGCCGGCCAACGCCGAGGCGTACGGCCGGCGAGCCCTGGACAACCACCGGGCCACCGGGCACCGGATGGGCGAGGCGCAGACCTGGGTCGTCCTCTCCGGGATCTCGCGCGACAACGGCGACACGGCCACCGCGGAAACCCAGGAACGCCTGGCGAGGGAACTGTACGCGGAGATCGGCGCCCCTTTCTCGGAGGAGCTGACCGGCTGACTCCGACGCCAGGGACCGCGCCTCCCCGGCGTCGAAAAGCACAGCGGAACCGCGCCGCCGACGTTTTCCCATCCCGAAAACGGCAGGTTCTCCTCTCAGGGGCAAAAAGCGTACGGGTTACAGCCGGGAGGAATGGGAGGGGGAGTGGGCGATTGCCCTCCTGAGATGGGAGGGGGAGGCTGGTTGCAGAACCAGTCATAGGGAGTGGTACACGGATCCCTGAGGTAGGACTGGCTGGAGGCGGCCGAAGCATGAGTGGCGGCGGCCAGCGACGTGGCCAGCACGGCCGCCATGGTGAGAAATCTCCAACGCTTACGCAACATCGATGAGAGGTACCTTTCTCGACGCGCCGCCAGGCCCTTTGGCGAAACGCTGGCCCGAAGGTATCCGTCACATGTATAGCGACTGTATATCACCTGCTCAAGCATGGTTTGCCGAGCTCCGCCCCCTACCCGGCCTCCCCTCCCCTGAGCACTGCGGCCGTATTTCCCCGGCCCTCCGAGCGGGGAAAGGGGACCGTCCGGCGAAAAAGGCTCCGATCTGCCGGTCGACGATGAGAATTCGCGATGGACGACCGCTATACCGCAGATATACCGGACCATCACAGGATCATCCGCAGCACCGGCGTTCCGGACGGGTTCCATACGGAGCCCGTCCGGCTCGGAACGCGGCCGATTTTCAACGGGGCCGTCAAGCGTCCGTGTTCCACCGCGTGCTTACTCGTCCGGGGAAGAAAACGAAAGAAAGGTCTTCGTAAGAATACGGCTCTGAAGCGGAGTGATCCGGTGGGCCATCGTCACGATGGCGGCGATCTTCGCGGTGGCCCGCTCAGCCAACCCGCGCCAGAAGCCGTTCGGGGCGAGATCACCCGGTCTCCGCCGCCGCGGGGAAAGTCACACACGAATCACCCGTTCATCTTCGACCGTTGAACGACTTTTCCACGAGGACCCCAGTGGCTCGGCCGACATCGCTGTGGGGGGCGATGCGAGCCACTGGCCCCGGAAACCCGACGGACAACGGCCCGCCTCGGGTCCCCCTCGAACTCGCCCGGCGTCTCCATGAGTGCGCGGACACATGAAGACGCCGGGTGCCTGAAAACGCGGGTGCCTGAACACGACCCCTCTCACCGTTCCCCGATTCTCACCATTCCTCGATTCGTGACCCGCGCCCGAGACGAGACGCGAAAGCGCTCCGGGCAGCTCACGCGCAGGTTGAGCGGTAGCGCGTCACGACGCCACCGCGGGCGTGTCGCGGCGGACTCGTCCACGCACCCGGTTTCCGAACGACCCGAGCCTCCGAACGACCCGGGCCTCCGAACGCCCCGGTCCGAGGGATCGCGATGAGCCTCCCTCGCCACTCCCTTCGAACCCGGCCGACCGGCCGTCGGCACCCTCATCGCCGACGGCGCCGTCCGGTGACCCCCCAACCCTCTTCTGGAGAAACTTCGATGAACCGCAGACTCCTCTCACACGCCGCCCTGGCGGCGATGACCGTCATGGTCTCGGCGGGACTGGTCGCCGGTCCCGCGCATGCCGCGGAACCGAGCCCCACCCCGGTCCCGCACGCGAGCGACGTGAACGTGGCCAGAGCCCTCGCCGCGTGCGACCCCCGGGGCACCACCCCGTCCGACGCGTCGGTGGCCACCCAGCTCAACGGCACGCTGCGGGCCAAGATGCGCGGTTACATGTCGGCCTACCGCGTCTCCTGCGCCCGCATGGTGATCAAGGCGGTCCAGGACCGGGGCCTGAACCCGCGGGCCGCGGTCATCGCGATCACGACGACGATCGTCGAGACGAGCATCGACAACATCAGCGAGGAACTCGACCACGACAGCCTGGGCCTGTTCCAGCAGCGCGCCTCGTGGGGGTCCAGGGACCAGCGGCTCAATCCCACCTGGGCGACCAACGCGTTCCTGAACAAGATGATCTCGAAGTATCCGAACAACGGCTGGATGACGGCGCCGATCGGCCAGGTGTGCCAGGCGGTGCAGGTGTCGGCGTACCCCGACCGCTACCAGCCGCAGGCCGCCGACGCGCAGCTCATCGTGAACGCGATCTGGCCCGTGCTCTCCGCGCCGGTGGAGGGGCGTCTGTATCGGGAGCCCAACGGGACCGTCGCGGTCGTCGCGGGCGGCGCACCCGTCCGCTTCACCAGCATGGACGAGCTCAACGCCTCCGGCTACGAAGGCGCCCCCCTCACCAACGTCCCAGCAGGCTGGCTCAACACCCTGCCCCAAACCCCCCGAGACGGCACCTACCTGCGCAACGCCTCCGGCGGCGGCATCTCCATCATCACCGGAGGCGCCAAATACGACCTCAGCCTCGCCGAATGGACCGCCCTGGGACAACCCGCCTCCGTCAACGTCCCCGTTCGGCTCATCAACACCTACGGCACCACCCCCCGCAACGGCACCTACCTACGCAACCACGCCGACGGCAGCATCTTCGTCATCGCCGGAGCCGCCAAATACGGCCTCACCCCCGCCCAATACGACACCCTCGGCACCCCCGCCTTCACCAACGTCCCCATCGGCTTCATCAACAAAATCGGCGCCGAACCCACCAACGGCACCTACCTGCGCAACCCCGTCAACGGCTCGGTCTACCTCACCGCCGGAGGCGCCAAATACGGCCTCAGCCTCCCCGAATGGACCGCCCTGGACGAACCCGACTCCACCAACGTCCCCATCGAATGGATCAACACCTTCACCGCCATCCCCCGCAACGGCACCTACCTGCGCAACCACGCCGACGGAACCGTCTACGCCATCACCAACAACCGCAAAAAGCCCCTCAGCTACGACGAATGGGTCGCCCTCGGCAAACCCGACTCCACCAACGTCCCCATCGGCTACCTCAACACCATCCCCAACGTCTGACCCGAAGCATGCCGGGCCTCTTGATGACGACCCGGACAAGATCACCGGACACCCCCGAAAGGAACCACCGATGAACCGGACCTCCGGCAGGAGTTCCCGCGCCCGCCGTACGTTCACCGTGACGGCGCTCGCCCTGGCGAGCCTCACCGTGGCCGCCCCCGCGCCCGCGAACGCGGCGTCCGCGGCGCCGGCGTTCCAGCTTCCCTTCCCCTGCGGGGAGAAGTGGCAGCTCAACACCTGGGGGCACGCCCCCGCGCTGGACATGGTGAAGGAGCCCAACCAGGTCGGCACCGACGGGGCGAAGCTCATCGCGCCCGCCGCCGGCACCGTCGTCCAGTCCACCTTCCACTCCAACGCCGGCAACATGATCCAGATCAACCACGGCGGCGGCTGGTTCACCACCTACATCCACCTGAAGACCCGGTCGGTCAGCGTCAACCAGCGCGTCACCCAGGGGCAGCAGATCGGACAGGTGGGAGCCACCGGACCGACCTCCAACGGCCGCCCCCACCTGCACTACGAGCAGGCCTTCGACGCCAACGGCGACGGGCGCGCCACCTGGGGCGTGGCGGACAGCGAGCGGGTCCGCCCGACCTTCAACGGCGTGGAGTACGGCCAGAGCAACAGCAGGGAGTGGAACGACGTCGCCAGCGCCAACGGCTGTTCGGTCACGCCGGTGGAGGGGCGTTTGTATCGGGAGCCCAACGGGACCGTCGCGGTCGTCGCGGGCGGCGCACCCGTCCGCTTCACCAGCATGGACGAGCTCAACGCCTCCGGCTACGAAGGCGCCCCCCTCACCAACGTCCCAGCAGGCTGGCTCAACACCCTGCCCCAAACCCCCCGAGACGGCACCTACCTGCGCAACGCCTCCGGCGGCGGCATCTCCATCATCACCGGAGGCGCCAAATACGACCTCAGCCTCGCCGAATGGACCGCCCTGGGACAACCCGCCTCCGTCAACGTCCCCGTTCGGCTCATCAACACCTACGGCACCACCCCCCGCAACGGCACCTACCTACGCAACCACGCCGACGGCAGCATCTTCGTCATCGCCGGAGCCGCCAAATACGGCCTCACCCCCGCCCAATACGACACCCTCGGCACCCCCGCCTTCACCAACGTCCCCATCGGCTTCATCAACAAAATCGGCGCCGAACCCACCAACGGCACCTACCTGCGCAACCCCGTCAACGGCTCGGTCTACCTCACCGCCGGAGGCGCCAAATACGGCCTCAGCCTCCCCGAATGGACCGCTCTCGGCGAACCCGACTCCACCAACGTCCCCATCGAATGGATCAACACCTTCACCGCCATCCCCCGCAACGGCACCTACCTACGCAACCACGCCGACGGAACCGTCTACGCCATCACCAACAACCACAAAAAGCCCCTCAGCTACGACGAATGGGTCACCCTCGGCAAACCCGACTCCACCAACGTCCCCATCGGCTACCTCAACACCATCCCCAACGCGTGATCTGAGGAAGGCACGTGAGGACCGGATGTCCGGGTCCGCCGAATCGAGAACGGCGGCCTCGGAATCGATCCGGGACCACGCGGCCACACCGAGCGGACACGCCGACGTGACGATCAGCGTCGGCCTGTAGCCCATCAAGCCCCCGAACACGCGAAGGCCCTCCGAGATCGTCTCGGAGGGCCTTCGCCCGTGAGAACCAACCCCGACCCCCTTCATGCGGAGTGAACGCCCACCGATTTCACTTGACCTCAACCTAAATCGAGGTCGCATGATTCGGAGCAGGCCCTCGGCCCTCACCTCACATCGCCGTACAGGAGAGAACGCATCATGAGCATGGAGACCGGTTTCTACTCGATCATCGACTACACCGTTGACGGCGCCGGGACCCAGCGTGAGCTCGTGGACGCCTTCGCCGAGATCCAGGAGCGATGGGTGCGTTTCTACCCCGGCTACCGGTCGGCCCGCTTCCACGTAAGCACCGACGGCACCCGGGTTTACAACATCGTGCACTGGGCGAGCGAGGCGGACTACCGCAACTTCGTGGAGACGTCAGACACCGAGGGCCGGGTGGTCGCCATCCAAAAGGCTCTGGAGGGACTTTCCGGCAAGGCCGAGGCTCGTATGAGCGGAGTGCCCACCTACACCGTCATTCGCGAGGTCGGCCCGGGACCGCGGACAACCGGTTCCTGATCCGCCCGACCCAATGGGCGCGAACGCCTCGCTGTCGTCGGCATGACCGGTTACACGACGTGAAATCAACTCGGGCACAGCGCCCCCTCCAGGCGGTGATCGAGCCAGCATGGAGCCAAACCGACATTCGACGGAGCAAAAAACCGACAACCTGAAGGGCGCCTACCGACATTCGACGGAACAAAAACTCGACACATCGCGAACTCGCACGTGATGCCCGCTGGCAACTCCCCGGCCGCGCCCACCACGGCGAGAGCCCGGCCGCCGCGACTCGCGAACCCCGCGAGGAAACCGGCCTGAGCCTGCCCGCCGAACACCTCATCACCGTCGCGCGGATACCGGCCGGCAGCCCCGACCGCCATGATCGGATCGCGTTCGTCTTCGCCACCCGCACCCTGCGGCCACGGGACCTCACGGCGATCACCCTGCGGACCAGCGAGGTAGACGACCGGCAGCTCACCCCCGCGTGGTACGCGACCCGCCGCCTTCACCCACTGATCGTCGAACGACTCACCGAGGCCGGGTGCCACTACATCGAACAAGGCCCCACCTCGATACGCGAACGAGCGGCGATGCCGTGATGTCGCCGACTTCCCGCCCCGCCAACCCGTCGATGGGACGTGCGACCGGACCCACCGATACCTCGGCCATATCGGATCCTCCCGCCGCCGCTTCGACGCCTGACGGGCGAAAATTCGTTGAGCCGGCATGGGCGCGAAAATACAGATCGAGCGGGTGCGGGTGAAGCTCCGTGAACCTTTTCGGTCACAGTCCAGCGAGCTCATCAGGGCGTACACCGCCGTACAGGCCAAAAGGGTCCCGGAGTCGAGGGCTTCTGGAGCTCGGCGGCGACCTGGGCTGTGGTGCGCGGCAGATCGGCCGAGTCGCTCCAGCCCGCTTGGATCGGTCCGTTATGTGGAATTTAATCCGTTTCAGTGTTGTCATGATCTTCGAGGTGATAGAGATTGACGGGTCCTCTGACACCGTCGAACGAAACAGGACGAATCCGTATATGCCGTATCTTTCGCGGATGATCACTCGTAGAGGCCTGTTCACGACCGCCACCGGCGCCGCCGTGGCGACGGCCCTGGGCGGCTTCGCCGGCGTCCGGGGCGCCGCCGCCGAAACCGCGGCGGACCGGTTCGACCTGGCCGCACCCTCGACGCAGTTGATCTGGAAGAAGGCCCTCTACGACGAGACGGTGCTGCAGTCGTTCGGCTTCGACAACACCAACGGGCACATATACGTGGTCCAGGTGAAGAACGGCTCGGGGTCGGCGGCGGCGGGCAACCTCTGCCTGACCAAACTCAGCCTGACCGGAACGGTGCTCGGGCACATGTACCTGATGGGCTTCGGGCACGGCGTCCAGATCGGAGTGGAGCCGTCGGGGACCTCGGCGTACCTGTGGACCGAGACCAACGCCGTGAGCGACGGCGCCAACGCCTGGGGCAACAGGCTGGCCCGGTTCAAGTTCGTCAACGGCCAGACCCTGACCGCGTCCTCCTCCGCTCTCACCAAGTACGCGCCGATCGCGGGCGCGACCAGCACCACGTGTGCGATCGACCCCTCCACCAATCGGTTGATCATGCGTTACTGGATCGGCGGAAAGGCACGCTACGCGGCGTACTCCCTGTCCGCGCTCAAAAATGGAACGGCCACCCCGCTGTTCGACATCGCACAACCGCCGGGGCTGGGCGTCTTCCAGGGCTACGCCGCCTACGGGAACTACCTGTACCTCCTGGACGGCACCGCCTACAGCACCTCCAACCCGGCTCCGGGCAACGCCCACGTCACCTGCGTCGATCTGCGCACGGGCAGTACGGTCCAGCGGTCGCTCACCCAGGCGGGCAAGTCCCTGGACTTCCGGGAGCCGGAGGGCATGGCGATCCAGATCGCGAGCGGCGCGCCCCGCCTGTGCCTGGGACTCGCCTCGGGCGTCGAGGGAGCGAGGAAGGCCAGCATCTTCTACAAGACCGCCCTCGTCTGACAGCCGAGGGTGTCCCGGTTTCCGGTCGCCCCCGACCAAGGTTGGAACTCGTTCTCCAGCTCGACCATGCTCGGAATGCGACGGCCAGCCGGGATCTCATCCGAAGCGATCCGCTCACGCAGGGCGTTGGCCACCTGCTGGTACGGGGTGTGAGTCGTCGCCCGGTCCCATACTGGCCCGCATGGAGGAAGAGACGCCCCGCCGACCAGCTGACCGGCGGGGCGTCGTCGTATTGACCGCTCACGCCGTCTTCGGCAGCGCCTCACCCAATTCCATCACGGCCTGTACGTCGGGCCAGGTAGCGACCAGGCGGCTATGGAGTCGACTCAGGTCTACCGCGAGCCGGGCCGAAGAGGTCGCGTGCGCGATGGTGACAGCCCGCATTGCGACCGCGGACGCTTCCTCGGGCTCACCTTCTGCGGCATGCGTGAACGCGAGCTGGTAGATGTAGTTGGCCGCCCATTCAGACTCCTGCAGGTCAACCGCGAGCGCGCCGAGGCCTTGCTTGAGCAGATCAACGGCCTGCCCGTTCCGCCCGAGGTAGCGGTAGGCGAGACCACGCTGCAGCGTCAGGTAGGTGGACGAGTAGAAGTAGATCCATGGCGGCTCGCGGTCGGGTCGCTCTGCGGACTTCAGCGCCAGCTCTACAGCCTGATCTAACAGCCGATCGGTTTCATCCGCCTCGCCCGCCAGAGCGTGCCCTCGAGCTTCCTGCTGAGCCGCCAGGGCGCGCAGACCGGCACTCGTGGCGGAGTCTCGCTGAGCAGCCTGTGACAGGCCGATCAGCGGACCAACCTTGCGGCCGAGCCACGCGAGATGCCCCTTCATCGACAGGGCCGTGGCGACCATGTCAGGGGCTCCCACTTCAGTCCCGTATTCGAGTACCCGGTCGTAGAAGACGTCCGCCTCCCTCTCGCGGCCCGTGTTGGCGTGCAGCCACCCGGAAAACTGCGCGTACTGCGCAGCCATGTCCAGCATGGGGGTGCGTAGCTTCCCACGAGCTTCAGCGAGCAGACCCTCAACGGTCGCCAGTTCCGCCCGGACGGGGACAATGAGGCATTCAGAGCCGAGCGCATCCTCTACTCGGCGCTGCTCAGCGAGGATGACGCCCAACGAACCGATGACAGCGGCATCGAGGCGGCGGGGCTGACGGGCGGCGTGAATCAGCCTGTCCTCGTCCTCTGGATCAAACTGCTCGCTGTAGTCCACTCCCTCATAACGGGGAACTGCAGGAGAGTCACTGAACAGGCTTGCCTCGTCGAGGTCGTAGACCAGGGCGAGCAACTGCGGGTAGGGGGAGCGAGGCCGGGCCCTTCCCGTCTCCCAGTCCCTGAGCATCCGGGTCAGGGATGCCCTGCCCGGCAGGCAGATACCGGCATGCTCACGAGCCGCCTCGGTGAGGCGCCGGGCCACCTCCTTCTGCGTCCAGCATTCGCCATGGCGTGCGGCCTTCAAGCGCGCGGCCCAGGTCGGCAAACCCATGATCACCTCGCGGACGTGGGAGGACTCCGCTTTCCTCCTCCATCCTCATCTACCGGATAGCGAATGCGCCCCGTTCTGATGGATCCGTCGTGTCAATGACATGACAACCACAAAAAGCGAGGCCCGCAGGCGCGGTAACGCCGTACGGGCCCCTTGATCAGGAAGTGAGTCCTGACCCGATGAACAAACCTAGTGTCCCGGTTCTCGACCGGACCACAGCGAGCGGCTGCGCCTGCTTCGCCGACGCGCGCTCCCACCGCCGCGCCCGCACCACGGCCCGCGCGCACGCGCATGGCGCCCCACCCCCGAACATCGGCCAGCCGACCACCCTGCTGCCGGATTCTCCCGGCCCCCAGAACCAGACTCTCCGGCCGGGGCCCGCCGTCGCCCCCGGCCGGGGCCACTCTCCGGACGCCTACCTCAGGTCCTCCCGGTGGGAGGCCACGGCATGAACGCGACCCCACAGCAGGGCGACCCCCTGAGCAGGCGCGGTGATGAGCTCCCTTCCCCGTCGACTACCGCCGCGCCCAACAGAGCCGCAGGCGCCGCAGGCTCTGCCCGAGCGCTTGAAGGGCTACCGGCTGGCCGACTCTCGGACCGGCACCTGGCCGCACGACAGGTCACTCACATTCGACGTGCTCGGCGACGGGAAACCGCTCGGCATCGGTGAAATCTGCACCGGTGACGTGGCCTCGCGGCTGTTGTTCGACGCCGAAGTGAACGGCCGCCTCAGCACGCGCGGCGGATGCGGCGTGGGGACGAGCGGGCCGTCCCTGACGACGCTGGCCGAATTGAAGGTGCCGAAGGGCAAGAAGGCGACCATCGCGGTGAAGTTCAGCATGCGGCCCGAGGCGCCGAACCGCCCGGTCCGGTGGTCGGCCGGCCTCTGGCGTCGCCCGTAGGGGATCAGCTCACATAAGCCCAAAACCTATATCGGAATGATCTTGGGGTGGGAAGCGGCGACCGTTCACGCTGCAAGGGCGGCCGAAGTACGCCAGAGGAGCACCACAGGGCAAGACGATGTACCGGGTAAGGGGATTCGTTATCGCATACATCACCGACGTCATGACGCCATTGACCAGCAGTGGCGTGAAGACGGCAGCCACGCGACTCAGGCACGTTATCTGGTACATGATCGGACCAGCCTGGCCGGACATGGTGGCGATGGCTTGCGGGGATGGGGTGGCACGGTGTGTTTCTGGCGTACTACGAGGACGGCCTTGCCATCGCCCCATCGGACTACACGGTCGCGCACGCCGTGAACGACTGGCTGAGGTGGAGACCGGAAAGATCCTTTGCCGGAACCACGTCATACCCGCGCCGGGAGCACGAAAGGATCTTCGTGAGGGCCTCTGACCTGGAGCCGCCTTGGGGAATCGAACCCCAGACCCCTTCATCACGAGTCAGCGGCACGTCCCAGGTCGGCGGCCTCATGCCCTGGTCAGGCGGTAGATACGGGTCGGTGGCGTGTGGTCGTGTAAGACGGTGTTGCTGTATGGGACTGCTGTACAGCACTCCTCGCAGGCTGCGGCATGGCCGCTCGATCACCGCTCGCTGAGCAGGATCTCCATGGCCTGAAGCAGGTCGGTGACGACATGATCCGCGCTGTGGTCGTGGCCGCCCCAGGTGCCTCGGTCGATCCAGATCGTACGCAGCCCGGCTGCCTGTCCCCCGCCGATGTCGGCAACAAGGTGGTCACCGACCATCCATCCCCCACCTTCGAGGGTCACACCGCAACGCCGGGCCGCGACCTTAAACAGCCCGGTGTCGGGCTTTCGGATTCCTTCGAGCCCTGAAAACACGCAGGCGTCGGCGGCCTCGGCCGGTCTCGTCCGCTGGATCTTGCCGAGTTGGTTGTCCGCGGTTCCGTTGGTGACGATGGCCACCTTCCACCCAAACGCGCGGAGTCGAGCCAGGCCGTCCATCACGTCGGGCCGACAGTGCACCAGGTACGGCATGCGCTTGCGGTAGCGGCCCCACAACTCCTCGACCGACTCGGTGAGGGCGAAGCGCTCAACGACTTTGGCGAAGAAGACCTCACGGTGCGGGTAACCCGCCTGGTCAAGAGCGATGAGCCAGTCGACCGCCGCGCGCTCGAGGCCGTACCCGTCGGCGAACTCCGCAGCCCACGCTTGGAACACCTCGTCCAGGTTCACGAGCGTGTTGTCCAGATCGAAGAGCGCGAGCCGTTGCACGATCATCGCCCCTACGGGCGAACCGTCTTCTCAACCGGCGGCCGATGGGTACCGGGCCGCCATGAGGTCGTCGGCGAGGTCCCTCACGGTGAGGTCGGCGTTCAGCGCGGTGACCACCGCCTGTGTCAGCGGGCGGAGGGCGTAGACGTGCCGTACCGCATCGAGGTCCACGGGGACCTCGTAGTAGTCCTCGGCGAACCTCTGGAACGCCTCCGCGGACGGGTCGACGAGCCGTGCGAACAGGTGCGTCGCACCGTCGGGGTCGTCGGCGCCGTCCGGGTAGTCGATCTCGCCCACCCGCCAGCGGGCGTCGCCGCTCTCGCGCCACAGGCAGGCGGTCACGACCGGCATACCGTCCTCGTCGCAGAACGCGGGCTCGGCCACGCAGTGGCGGAAGACCTCGGGAACGAAGTCGAGCACCCCTGGCCACGGCCCGTCGTTGCCGTACGGGCTCATCACCGCCTCGTGGTCGAAACCGCGGATGTACGCACCCGCCGCCGAAAAGACGATGGAGTATTCGTCTCCCGACCCGTTTCGCATCGAGGCCATCTCCTCACCGGGGTTCCAGCCCATGTCGAAGGAGTGGTAGCGGCTGGACCATTCCGGGCTCAGAATGGCCTCCAGCACCGCCATGGACCGGCACACGTCGCGAAGCACCGGGGCATCGGGCAACAGCCGGGCCACGTCATGAGCAGTCATGAGCCCCATCCAATCGGACGCGGCGTCCTACGCGCCGAGACATGACGGCCCGTCTCATCACGCCGAAGCAGCGACAAGAACATGACCAGCACCGCACCGCCCAAATAGTGCATGACCGGTCCGACCTCGATGATGTTCCACCCTCCGAAATGAAGCGTGTTCCGGCAGTCATCGGTGACGAGCTCGATGGCGAAGGGGATCGTGAACACCACGGCGATCACCACGAACAGCGCCGTCGTCACCCAGCCGGCAATCGTGCTCCACCTTCCCCGAAGGGCGAGAACCGCGCTCAAGCCAAGCGCCATCACGACGGTAGGCCAGCCGTTCAACTCCGCGGAAATGGTCCGCCAGTTGATCTCTATCAGCCAGCCGACATCCTGAAAAACATAGGGCTCCGCGCTGAGAGGGCAGGTGAAGCCTTTCACCTCGGAAGTCGGCCCTTCTTGGAAGTACCACCAGACGGTGCGCGACGCGGGGGCCGCCAGAGCCGCCAGGGTCAACAGAGGCATCCCCCAACGAGGGGGAATCTCCGGTAATGGAAGCAAGATTCCGCCGCTTCATCGTGGATGGAGGCGCCCATCCTAGATCATCTTTGGCAACGGAGACAGCTGCCACCCACCTCACACCGCGATAGGAACAGTTGCTCGCACTCGAAGAAGCACGCGATGGCCGTCCTCATTTAACGGCGCCACGTCCACTATCTGGGAAAACTCGTACATCATCTCCGTGGACGCAACCCAGGCTCTCGGGGACTTTACGGTGAGGTGTGCACATACGAACTGACCGCTCGATATCGCCTCGTCTCCACACCTTCCTTCACGAAAACGCACGATGGCATGAACCGACGCCTGTGGACTGGATCGAACGGACTGCCCGCGCCGTTGATCATGATGGGGTCGAGGTCGCGGCTCCCGCTGAAGCCGTTGAAGCGATGATCGCTTTCGAGCAGAGATACGGCGGACTGTGGTGCCCGGCTTTGGGACCCAATGGAATGGAGTACGGGCTGGATGGTGATGCGAGGGTCTACTGGACGGCCCAGGGATGGGTGTTCTACGGAATCGTGGACGGCGACTGGACATGTGGGGTGGAGGTTCTACTGGACGGCCGTGCCGGGATGACCCTCGCTGACAGACCGCTCAGGATCCTCAACCGGAGCATCGACCAGCGGCTTGAGGCACACGCGCTGCTCCTGGCTGTTCACCGCTGGCCACACCTGGCGCTGGAGTTGGCTCTCCCACAGGGAAGGACACCGGCTCTGGTAGGTACGGACCTTCTGCCCTGGGTCGATGAGGCCTCGGGGCCGACGGACCTGTGGTGGTTCGATGGCGCATCCGCCGTGCACCTTCACCTCAGCAACTGGTGGACAAAGGATCATGACATCTGGGTGGCCCGTTGCTTCAGCCGAGACGCCACAGCCCTGAACCAGATCAAGGAACCGTTACTGAACGAAGTAACCGGACTGCTGGAGCCGGACGAGATGTGGTGCTCACTGTGCGGGCGGTGCACCGCCTCGGGCAGACCATGTTCGTGAACGCTGCGGTCTCCAGGTGTTGAAGACCGATCGACTCCCAAACACCGACCCTGCCGCGGAAGAAACCACCGGGTCCACAGCACTGTTAGCAAGGGTGTTGGCAAAAGGCCCCCACCGGAACCCGGTGGGGGCCTCTGAACTGGAGCCGCCTTGGGGAATCGAACCCCAGACCCCTTCATTACGAGTGAAGTGCTCTGGCCGACTGAGCTAAGGCGGCGTGCCGTGTTTCACCACGGCCTACGGCAGTCTACAGGCTCCCGGGGGCTTCCCGCGCCCTGGAATCAGCTGATCTTGGGACAGCGGGTCCCGTCCTTGGGAACGGCCAGGTCGATCAGGTAGTCGTCCACCAGACGATCCACGCACGTCGAGCCGGTCAGGTAGGCGGTGTGCCCGTCGCCGTCAAAGCCGACGAGGACGCCGGAGGAGAGCTGGGAGGCGAGGGCCTCGGACCACTGGTAGGGCGTGGCCGGGTCGCGTTCGGTGCCGACGACCATGATGGGCGGGGCTCCGGGGGCATCGATCTTCGGCCGTGGGCCTCCCTTGACCGGCCAGTACGCGCAGGGCAGCGAGCTCCACATGACGTACGCGCCGAAGAGAGGGGCGTCCTTGGCCGACTCGCGGGCCGCCGTGGCGTAGGCGGCGGAGTCTCGGGGGTAAGGGGCGTCGACGCAGTTGACAGCGAGGTTGGACTCGGTCTGGTTGGTGTACTCGCCGTCCGCCTCGCGGTCGATCAGCAGGTCGGCCAGGCGGAGCAGGGTGGTGCCGTCCCCCTTCAGCGCCCGGCCGAGCGCCTGGCGGAGGATCGGCCAGGCGTGCCGGTCGTAGAGCGGGGTGATCAGGCCGAGGGTGGTCCAGGCCTCGGTCACCGTACGGCCGTCGCCCGTCCCGTTGGTCAGGGGAGCCGCGTCCGCGCGGCGGAGCAGGGCGGCGATCTCCGCGCGGGCGGAGCCGACGGAGCCGCGGAACGGGCAGTCGGTGGCCGCGAGACAGTCTCCGAGGAACGCGTCGAGGGCGACCTCGAAACCGCGTGCCTGCGCGGTGTTCACCTCCAGCGGGCTGAGCGAGGGGTCCACGGCGCCGTCCAGGACGAGGGCGCGGACGCGGCCGGGGAAGAGGTCCGCGTAGGTGGCACCCAGCTGGGTGCCGTACGACTTGCCGAGGTAGGTGAGGCGGGAGTCGCCGACGGCGGCGCGCAGCAGGTCCATGTCCCGGGCGGCGTCGGCCGTGCCGACGTACGGCAGGAGCCTGCCGGAACGGGCCTGACACCCGGCGGCGAACCGCCGCGAGCCCTCCTCCAGCATGGTGACCTCCCCCGGCGAGTCGGGTGAGCTGTCGAGGCCGACGTAGGTGTCCAGCTCGCTCGACGACAGGCACCGGACCGGCGAGGACCCGCCAACCCCTCGCGGGTCGAAGCCCACGACGTCGAAGCGGTCTCGGATGGCCTTGCTCACCGCCGTGCGGGCACCTCGCGCGTACTGAACGCCGGAGGCACCGGGTCCGCCGGGGTTGAGGAGGATCGAGCCGATCCGGTCACCCGAGGCGGGAAGCCGGATCACGCTGAGCTCGATCTTCTCGCCGTCGGGCTTGGCGTGATCGAGGGGAACGGGGAGCTTCGCGCACTCGAAACCGTCCCCGCACTCGTCCCAGCCGAGCGACGCTCCCCCTACCTCACCGCCGCCCGTACCGCTGCCGGAACCGGCCTTGGCGCCGGTTCCGGCGCACGCGCTGGTGAGCAGGGCCACCGCCGCCAGTACGGCGACCACCTGGGATCTCACGCCTGGCCTGACTCGTAGGAGGGCGGATCGTATGCCGATCCGGCATACGAGGTCCGGTCGCAGAGCTCCCGACGCGACGAATCCTCATACTTCTGAGGTGCACGCATCCGCTTCACCTTCTTAAGGCCGGAATGTCAAGATTGTGGGAGACGATCGTCACGCGCTCGGCGGGAGAGCCCCGCGTCCTTCGAATGGCCACCGGCCGAGTGGACACCGGTGGCATCTTAGCCAACCGGCCTGGTCCCGATGGGCGTCCTCCACGTTCTACCGCGTTCTCCTGCGCGAATATGACGATCGGCGAACGAACGAAGCGCGCACCCTCACCGTCGAGGAGGCCTCATGTCCAGTAGGACGCCCCGTCAGAACCCCCGCTCTCCCTGGCCCGCGGGGACCCTGATCTCAGCCCTTGACGACAGGGGGCGCAACGAGCTTTTCGGCCTCGGCGAGTCGCAACGCCACGAGCCCGGAGCGATTCTGATCCGGCAGGGCGACCTGCGATGTGATCATGTTCTTCTGCTCCGTTCCGTCCGGCCCTCGTCACCCGCCTGCGCGAAGATCACGGCGACCCTCGACAACGGCGCCGAGGCGTTGCTCGGCATAAGACTGAGCGGTGACCTGGTGGGCGAGATGGCCGCGCTCCGGGAGACGGAGCGCTCGGCGACGGTCACGGCCTGCACCCCGCTGGTGGCCTTCCGGATCCCCACGACCACATTTTTCGCCCATCTCGACGAGCGTCCGCGCCTGTGGTCCGCGCTGGCCTCCATGATCGCGGAACGGCTGGAATGGGCCAACCAGCGCCGGCTTGAGTTCACCGCCTTCGAAGTCCCGGTACGACTGGCCCGGGTGCTCGGCGAGCTGGCGGCGCGTCACGGATTCGCCGTCGCGGGCGGTACGGACCTCGGCATCAGGCTGTCGCAGCCCGAGCTGGGACGGCTCATCGGAGCGAAGGAGGCCGCGGTGAACAACGCGGTCCGGCTCCTCAAGAGGAACGGGCTGCTACTGACCGACTACAGGCAGGTGGTCATCACGGATCTGGAGGCGCTCCACGCCTTCGGCACCGCGAGTTGAGCGTGCGGAGTGGGGTCGCCACAGCCCAGATCACACTCCGCGAAGCGTCTTCCCTCCGTAGCACCCCTTCCCCGTGACACCCCGCGGGCCGCGCCCGCGGCGGCGTCGTACGGCGGGGTCATCTCCATGTCGCGATGAGCACCGTCAGCGATATCGCCGAGACGAGCGTCAGCCCGGTCCAGGGCAGCGCGCTGGACACGTGACGATACTTGCGCTCGGCGATCTGGGCGAGGAGGCGCGTCATCGCCCACGCCTCGTCGATCCTGGTCGCGACGTCCTCGTCCGCCGCCGGGGGCAGGTGGCCGGCGACTCCGGTTATGCCGTACCTGCTCCGCGTGCTCGGCGGCCGTAGAACCGGTCGGATGGTCTGGAGCATGTGGTAGCCGGATACGAGAAAACCCAGCAGGAAGAGCCCCAGCAGCGCGTTCCCCGCGACGAGGCCCGCGTGGGCGAGCCTGGCGGCACTTCCGGCCTGGGCCGCGACCGTCGCCGCGGCCCCCGCGTGCGCCACGGCGAGGACGCTCACCTTCCCGTCGGCATGCTGAACGTAATTCTGGAACGAGATCATCACCGCCAGCGCGCCATCCAGATCCTGATTCGTCAACTTTTGCGGCTTTTGTCGCATCCAGTGCACCGTTTTCCCCTCACTTCTTGGCATCAAACTTCAGGAAATGGCGCGAACTGGGTTATGAGTAGGTATTAATCCACCTTGGGGTTTATTCTCCGTATTTGCTAGGGCCACATCCCCTACCAGTAGGGGATGTGGCCCTAGACATTCCCCCATACTGATGGCTTCGAGCTGGAGTTACCACCAGACCGTAAGGAACCGGAAGAATCCATGAAAAGCGGCGATTTCGGACGCGCCCTCATCATGTCCAGCGATCTACGAGGATACGGACAAGGAGCTGACAAGCGCCACGAGACCATGCAGCGCGGCTTCGTCGACCTTCACGAGAGCGCGGCCGCCCAGACGGGGCTCAGCCGACACCGATGGGTGATCCAGCAGGGAGGCGACGGCGAGCTCGCGATACTCCCCGCCGACGAACCCGACCCTCTCGTCGTCGACCAGTACGTACGCGCCATCCACCAGTGGCTGGTCACCCACAACGACGGCCTGGCGGTGGAGGAGCGACTCCGCCTCAGGGTGGCCTTCGCCTTCGGCACCGCCTACCCGTCGGTCAACGGATACGCCGGTCAGGCGGTCGTCGAGGCGAGCCGGCTGGTCGACTGGAAACCGCTCAAAAAGATCTTCAAGAAGAGAGAGGACATGAACATTTTCCTCATTCTCTCCCAGCGGGTTTTCGAGGACGTGGTGCGGCAGGGACACACCTCCTACGGGATCGGCGACTTCCACGAGGTGACGATTCGGGAGAAGGAGTACTCCGGCTCCGCATGGATATGGAGCCCGGAATTCAGACCTGAGGATTTGCGTCTCCTGTCCGATCCAACGGACACGAAAGCGGACGAGCAGGCGGAGAACCACAGAACCGGCACCTCCCAGCAGGCGGAAGTGATCAACAATCTGAGTGGCCCCGTCGACGCACGCCGCGCGGTCTTCGGGATCGGCCGTAAATGACGACGGCGGAACCCCCTCCGGCCAACGATCCACCGGCCGAGCCCCTCGCCGAACCGGAGCAGGAGGAGCGGCAGCGGGCCACCCCGGACGAGCGGCAGCGGGCCAATCCGGACGAACCGCCCGCCGAGCGCGCGGACGAGGACTTCGACGAAGGCGCTCTCGGCCAGACGGCCACAGTGATCAACAACTTCTTCGCCGAGGTGCAGGCGCAGAAGGCGACCTTCGGCATGGCGGGCACCGGAACGGCGCGATCGACGTCGCGACGGCTCGACGAGAAGGAGATCCATCACGCCCTGAGGCACTTCGTCAGGCCGCCGGGCTTCGACAGGGCCGTGACGATCCTGCGCGAACGTCGCCTGGTGGTCCTGGTGGGAGGCGAGGGCATCGGCAAGTGGACGAGCGGAACCGCCCTCCTCGCCCAGGTCAAGCTGCCCGCGGACAAAGTGGTCGTCCTCTCCCCTCGCCGTGACCTGGAAGACCTGCTGGCGACCCCGTTCAGGAAGGACCGCGTCTACTTCATCCCCGACTGGATCGACGACAGGGTCGAGAAGGGCCTGCGGCGCTTCACCTTCGACACGCTGA
This sequence comes from Streptosporangium oxazolinicum, assembly GCF_039537505.1. Lineage (NCBI taxonomy): Bacteria > Bacillati > Actinomycetota > Actinomycetes > Streptosporangiales > Streptosporangiaceae > Streptosporangium > Streptosporangium oxazolinicum. Next base: position 171,304 of record NZ_BAABAQ010000018.1, on the reverse strand, counting down.
GCGCCAGGCTGGCCCAGGCGGAGGCGCATCTGGTGATCACCCTCAACCGCGCGGAGGTGCGCTTCGAGCCCGAGGCGTTCGAGATCGGATGGGAGCCCCCCGACTCCCTGAAGCTGCTCGACGCCCATGTCGGCACGGATCACCCCGCGCTCTCCGAGGCCGAGGTCCGCGAGCACGTCGCCGCGCTGCGCTCACCGCAGCGGGTCGTCGAGCTGGCCGAGCAGCTGGCGGGTGGCACCCGGCACGCGCGGGACATCCTGGCCGACCTGGACGGCAGCACCGTCATCCAGTGGTTCGACGGCGAACCGAAACGCTCCGAGGTGCTGGCCGTCGCGGCCCTGGCCTTCGCGTACGGCATACCGGAGCGGGTCTTCGAGCGGCTCCTGGTGCGACTGACGAGCATCGCGGACGAGATCGAGCGCCAGGGGGCCGAACGTGAGACGCGCCCGATCGGGGAGGACCTGCCGCAGAGCCGGAAGCTGTGGAACAGCCGGCACTCGCTGATCGGCACGTCCACCGAGGCGGGCGAGCCCAGGGTGGTCTTCTGCGGCCCTCGCCACCGCGAGCACGTGATCACCCAGCTCTGCCTGTACTACGGATACGAGGTGTGGGAGCCGTTGCGCGAGTGGGTCCGCGAGCTGGCCGGGGAGCTCCCCGAGGTCCAGGTACAGGTCGCGGCGGGGCTCGCGCTGCTCGCGAGGACACGTCCCGAGGAGGTCGGGGAATCCTTCCTACGGCCCTGGGCCGGGGGCCTGGTCCAGGAACGGCTCACCGCGGCCAACACGCTCTCCATGATGTGTGTGGACGACGCCACCGCGGCCATCGCCCTCGGCACCGCCCTGAGCTGGGTGGAGAACGCCGGGCAACCGCAGGCCATGACCGCCGCCCTCGCCTTCGCGGGCGGCCTGTCCATCCGATACCCGGGTGAGGCCGTCGACTGGCTCTGGTACCTGTCACTGCGCGGGATCCGGGTGAGCAACGTGGCCCAGAGGGCGCTGACGCTCCTGTTCCAGACCGCGGCGGAACGAGACGACGAGGCGCTGACCGGGCTGCGGCTGCTCGCCAAGCACCTGGAGCGTGACCTCGGTGAGGGCATGTCACCGCAGCTGGCCAGGAGGGCCCTCGAAGCCGTGCTCGGCGTGCTGCGATCCGACCGGTTGGAGAGCGAGAGGCCACTCATGGCATGGCTGCTCCTGTCCCAGCCGCCAAGCGCCGAACCGATCGGCGTCCTGTGGGCGTGGACCCTCCACAACGCCCACCATCGCGCGGAGGCGGTTCGGGCGCTCTGCCGTACCCTCCAGGCCCTGGAGGAGCAGGACGGCGCCCTGGCCGCCGCGGAAGCGCTGGGCCGGGTGATCTGGACGACCCTGCCCGGCGGCGTGGCGGTGCTGGTCAGGCGCGCGATCGATCGCGCCTGCGGTGAGACGTACGCGCGGTGGGATCCCCCGCTCGCCAAGGAGATCGTCCTCGCCCTGCTCAACGCGGGCGCACGGCGAAGCCAGCAATGACATCAAGGAGAACAGCGATGCCCGCGTACAGCGAATACCCGATCGTGGAAGAACGCGCCCTCCGGCCTCCCCGCCGGCGGCTGGGACTCTTCCCCCGCCGCGATCCCGGCGAGCTTCCCGAGACCCCGGTGGGAACCGTCCTCGTCTTCGCGCTGAACGGAGGCTACAAGGCGTACACCGAGGGCCAGCACCTGCGCGGGTCGGAGGACGCCGTCGTGGAGGCGAGGTCCGTGAGCGTCGTCTACATGCGCAACCGGCAGGTCACGCTGGGAATCGAGATCCCGTCACAGGACATGGGCTACCAGTTCCTGCTGAAGGCCGTCTTCAGGTGCAGGGTGACCGACGCCGAGGCGGTCGTCTCCGCCGGGATCGAGAACGCCGCGGACGTGCTGACCAACCATCTCCGTGACGACGCGCAGCTGATGCGGCTCGGCACGACGCGGCCGATCGAGGAGGTGCACCTCCTGTCCGTGGAGGTCACCAACAGGGTCCGGGCCTACCTGGAGTTCTACCCGCCCCGGATCGACGGGCTGGAGGTGGCCCTGGTCAACGTCGACCTTCTCGCGCCCAACGACATGCTCGCCCACGGCCGGCGGGTCAAGGGGCTCCAGTGGGACGGGGAGCGCAGGGATCTGGAGTCGGCGATCGAGAACCGTGACGTCGCCAGGATCGAGGAGATCTTCAAGCGCGGCCCCGAGGCGACCGTGGCGTTCGGCGTCAGCCGGGAGCAACTGCTGATGACCGACGCCGTCGGCCTCACCCGCGAGGCGCAGGAGAACCGGATGAAGGCCCTGTCCGACCTGATGAACAACATGCCCGACGGGGCACTGGACTTCCTGCCCATCGACACCCAGCGGCTCATCGAGAGGATGGTGACGTCGGTCACCGGGGACAACCTGTTCGCCGAGGCGCCGAAGGCCGTGGAACCTCCCGCGCTGGGCGGTGGCCGGTCGTTCCAGAACGGGCACGACGGCCCGCGCAGGATCGGCCTGGAGGACCTCGATGACTGACGAGGTGCCGCCCGGCAGGCACTCGAAGGCCCCGCCCGCCGGGCCGGGCGGCCGGTTCGACCTGGGGCGTCGGCTCCGGGTCCTCTCCGGGGTCGACGAGGAGATCCTGGACCAGGTGCCGCTGGAGCGGACCCGGTACGTGGGTCTCGGCGGCGTGGTGCTGGGCACGGCGGTCGTCGCCGGGATCTCGATGTGGTTCGCCCTGAGCCAGGTTCTGGGCGGCCCCCACATCGGGCTGGTCATCCCCACGGTGATCTGGATGCTCATCGTGCTCAACCTCGACAGATGGCTCGTCTCGACCGTGACCGGCATCTGGCAGCGCAGGCTCCTGATGCTGGTCCCCCGCCTGCTCGTCGCCGTGGTCCTGGGCTTCGTCATCGCCGAACCGCTGGTCCTGAAGGTGTTCGAGACCGCCGTCGTCCAGCACGTCCTGGACGAACGCCAGGACGCCCGTAGCACGGAACGGGCCCTGCTCCTGAGGTGCAACCCCCAGGAGCCCACCGGCGCGCGGGAACAGCGGGGCTGCGAGGACGCCAGGCTCCTGGCACCGGCCGCCGAGTCGGACGCGACCAGGCTGCGCGACCTGGAGAGGGACGCCGAGAAGCTCCGCACCCGGGTCAACGCCGACAGCGCGCGGTACGACAGGCTGTTCACCCAGGCCACGAACGAATGCGGAGGGGTCAAGACAGAGGGAACGAGCGGCAGAAGAGGCATGGGACCGCTCTGCGAACGCCTGGACGCCGCGGTGAAGTCCTTCGCCGTCCGCAGCAAGCTGGCCGAGAACCAGAAGAGGCTCCGCTCCCTGGACGACCAGGTGTCCGCGCTGCGCGAACCTCTCGCCGACAAGCGGGCCGACTTCGGGCAGCGGGTCGAGGCGGACGTGCGGAAGCGGGTGGACGCGATGCCCGGGGCGGACGATCCCGTGGGGCTCCTGGAGCGCATGCGGGCGTTGCACGAGCTGACGGTCGAGAACCCCTACCTGTTCGGGGCGAGCTGGCTGCTTCGGCTGTTCCTGATCCTGCTCGACTGCCTGCCCGTCCTGGTCAAGCTCATGGGGGGCACGACCACCTACGACCGGATGGTGGATCGCGCGAACCGCACCCAGGAGAGAATCCACGAGAAGCGTCTGCAGTTCAGCGTGGACGGGCGCGTCGGCGAGCTGGAGCTTCAGGCGCACCGCGACGCGGAGGACCGCCGACGGCGGCGCCAGCTGATGGACATCGAGAGCAAGGCCGCCGACGCCGAGGCACGCGCCACGGTGGAGGCCATGATCAGGCGCCGGACCGAGGAGATGAGCCTCCAGGGCGTCACGCACGTCATCAAGGAGGAGCGGCGTAACGGCTCCCACCCGCACATCGACCTGACGAGCTCCCAGAACTGACGGCGCTCCGGGCCGCCGATCGACTCCGGGGCGGGCGCCCTCCCCGCGCCCTCCCCGCGCCCTCCCCGCGTGCTCATCGCGTGAGTCCGCGGACAGCCCCGATCCTCCGAGCGGGTTCCGAGGCAGGAATCCCGTGACCGTCGGAACCACCTTGATACGCCCTCACCGTGGCCGGCTGACCCAGCGGGTCGGCTGGGCCACCTGATACGGCCCCGCGTGGCCACCCGCCGACCCTTCTCCGAGGGCCCGGCGGGCCTCGTCGCCGCCCGCCGGTCTGGCCGGACCGGCGGGCGGTCATTCTTCCCCGCGACACGAACCCGGGTGCCCGCAGGAACACAGGTTCGGCCAGTCACCGACCAGCGTGCCGCAGGACGGGACACGGACGCCCGCGGGCCTCCGGCGCCCCCTGCTCAGGCCCCGCCGTCGCCGACCTTCGCCGTGTCCCCGTACGCCGCGTCGTGCTGTTTGCGTGGGGAGCACACCGACGCCGACGGGCACGCGCAGCGGCGTCCGCCGTCCTCCAGGCGGACCACGACGGAGTCGGAGGGCACGTTGCGGCCCACGACGGTTCCCGCCCCCTCGGGGGTGTCGACCTTCAGCCCGACGCGGGGCATCCTGCTGTGCGCGTCGAGGTAGAGAGGGTGCTCGTACTTCAGGCAGCACATCAGCCGCCCGCACGCCCCCGCGATGCGCAGCGGGTTGACCGGCAGGTCCTGGTCCTTGGCCATGCGGACGGAGACCGGCTCGAAGTCCTTGAGGAAGGTGGCGCAGCACAGGTCGCGGCCGCAGGGTCCGATGCCGCCCTGGAGGCGGGCCTCGTCACGGGGGCCGATCTGGCGCAGTTCCACCCGGGCGCGCAGGTTGCGGGCCAGGTCGCGGACGAGGGCGCGGAAGTCGACTCGCTGGGGGGCCGAGAAGTAGACCGTGTAGACGTTCTCGGCGTCCGTGTAGTCGACGCCGACGACCTTCATGGGCAGCGTGTGCCGCTTGATCAGGCGCTTGGAGACGCTGCGGGCCTCGGCGCGCCGCCGTTTGTTGCCCTCGTCGCGGGTCAGGTGCTCCTCACTCGCGATTCCGGCGCACACCGGCAGCCCGCCGACCTCCTCGCTCGTCCACTGGGGTGCCCAGACGCACTCGGCCACCTCGGGCCCGGCGTCGGTGGGGACGAGCACCTTGTCTCCGACCTTGGGACTGTGCTCACCGGGATCGAGGTAGTACAGCCTGCCGTAGCGGGTGAAACTCACCGCCATGATCATGCCCATATGGCTCCAAACCTGGGGGTACGGCTCGTGCTCACCTTACGTGGCATACCCGGGGACGCGGAGAACCGCCCGAAGATCCCCATCCGCGACCATGGGCCGCGTACGTCCCTCCGGCCGGCCTCCGCGTTCCCTCATCCGTCCCCTGGAACGAGCACCGCTCCGGCTCGTCCGACCACATCACAGAGACGCCCTACCGGGCCGTCCGCTGCTCCGGTCAGCGGCCGAGTTCGGCGAAGGACTTCTCCCAGCGGTTCACGATCATGGAGATGTCGTAGTTCCTGGCCGTCTGGAGGGCGTTCTCGGCCATCCGGCGGCGGCCCTCCTCGTCGTCGATCATCTGGATCAGCCCGTCCGCCAGGGCGTCCACGTCGTCGGCGGGGACCAGCAGCCCGTTCACCCCGGAGGTGATGATCTCGCGGGGGCCCCGGGGGCAGTCGAAGCTCACCACCGGCACCCCGGAGGCGAACGCCTCGATGATGGTCATGCCGAAGCCCTCGAAGCGGGAGCTGACCGCGTGGATCGAGGCCTTGGCGAGCTCGCCCTCGATGTCTCCGGTGGGTCCCATGAACGTGACGTTGTTGTGCAGGCGCAACTTGACGGACTGTCTCATCAGTTTGTCGCCGACCCGGCCCTCGCCGTAGATCCGCAGCTTCCAGTCCGGGCGTTCCTTCGCCACCCGGACGAACGCCTTCAGCAGCCGGTCGTACCCCTTGACCGGCACCAGCCTGCCCGCGGCGAGCACGATCCGGTTCTCCTGCCGGGAGCGCGGACGCGGCCCGCCGGGCAGCCCGTTGCCGATGGTGAACACCTGGGTGGGCGACCCGTCGAGCATCTTGCGGTAGTCGTGCTCGTCGGCCTCGGTGAGGGTCACGACGGCGTCGAGCTTCGGGTACCACGTCCGGATCTCCTCGAAGATCCCGGGCTGGTGGGCCTCGAAGTGCAGGTGCTCCTGGGCGATCGTGACGACCCGTTTGCGGGCGTACCTCGCGGCCATGATGTTGAGCCCCGCGCGGGTGGTGATCAGCACGTCGCTGCGGAGCCTGCGCAGCTCGCGGACGAGAACCTCGTCACTCCAGGCGCTGAAGGAGGCGTACGCGCGCTCCTCGGGGTGGATCAGCGCGCTCTCCCGCGCGCTCAGCCGCTCGGCCCTCTTCGTGTACGGCCAGCGGACCCTGGCCCCCTCCCTCAGGTCCACCAGCGAGCGCAGGCGAACCCGGGAACCCAGCGGCAGGAAGGGCGTGTCGGTGTGCTGGAAGACGCTGACGACCTCGACCTCGTGCCGCTCGGACATCGCGGTGGCCAGGTCGAAGGTGGCGCGAATGGTACCGCCCATACCGTAGGCGTTGAGGAGCAGGAAGGAGATCTTCACGGGCTCCCCTCCTCGACGCTGAGCGCGACGGCGAGGCTGTCGGTCTCGGTGTAGTACGGCCGGACCCTCACCTGCCCGACACGCTGAGCGGGAAAACGAATTTTGGTCTTCTTGTCCGTTATGTCATCAAGACGAGTGGCCAGCGGCAGCCGGGTTCCGGAGATCTCCGCGTAGAGATCCCAGAAGACACGACGCCGTACCTGCGTCTCGGCCATCGGCGCGATCTCGACCCCTCCCTCGAACCACCGCCCCTGGAAGCTCGCGGGCCCGCTCACGGGCTCCGGTCCCCGGCGGGCCACCGCCACGAGCCTGGCCGCCCCCCGGATCGGCTCGCCGTACGCGATGGCGCCCTCGACCTCGATCACACCGTCCTCCGCGGTCACGCGGATCACCTCGACGTACGGCTCGACCTCGCGGACCCGCAGGCCCAGCGTGCCGAGGGCGGTGCGGAACGCCCTGATCTCCCGGTTGCGAGGGGTCTCGGCATAGGACCACAGCCCGTCGAGCGAGAACCCCGGGTCGTCGGTGGCGACGGGCTCACCGCCTCGCGACGCCATCCAGACACCCGCGGACAATGTCCTCAGGTCCGTGGCCTGGCACTCCTCACCGGTCTCCACGTGTCGCAGGACGATCCCCGGATCGTTCCCGTCGATCGGCTCCGGCCACTCGATCCTCAGCGCGTCGTCGTCGCCCACACGGCTCGTGACGGCCCGCCCGCTCACGGACGGAATCACCCCGTGGCGTGCCCCCATGCTCACCAAGAGTCCCCCGGTCTTCTCTGCTCATCCCCGTAGAGCAGGACACTGTCCACTGATTTATAACGAAATAGCTTATTTTTGTCTGTTAATCCTAACGACCCACACTCGTACTTTGAGGTGACTTAGCGATGAATGGTTCCATCTAATCGGAAACAGATGGGTAGTGACCACTTGGCGCGGTCACTACCCGCCTTCTCACCAGCCGATATCCATCTCGGGGGTTCTGGAGAAACTCCTAAGTGTCCGATACCGGCCGGAGCTGACCGTCCCGTACTCCGCCCCCCGGCGGACCACGAGATGCCCACCCGAACCGTCCGCGTCGACCAGCCGGAAACCTCCCCGGCCGTCGCGGTAGAACACGGCCGACTGAACGCCGTCCTCCGCGTCGAAACGCACGATCTCGGCGGTCCCGGGTACGACGGAAAGGCCACTCCCGTCGGCCTTCTGGACGATCCGGCCGAGCGCCGCGACGAACGAGCGGCCGTCGGCGTCGATCCGCACCCCGTGCACGGCGGCGGGCGCGCCGGAGGAGGTCCTGAGCTGGACCTTCCTCGCCCTGCCCATGTCCTCTCCGTCCTCGCGCAGGTCGAGCACCCACACCTCCGAGGGGTCGGGGTTGACCTCGAGGATCGCCGTGCCCCCGCTCTGCTCAAGCACTTTGGTGGCGTCGGGTACCGGGGTGCCCGTCCCCCCCGGGTCCGGCACCGGAGTGGCCTCCTGACTCGGCGCCCCGGACGACGGGACGTCCTGTGTATCAGGCACCACGGTGGGCGTCCCCGGCCCGGGATCCGTCCAGACAGGGGGGGACACCGGGGTGGAGGTCGGGCTCCAGGCGGCGGCCGGGGGAGGCGGGTTCCCGGAGGACGGGGTCGCGGAAGGCAAGGTCTCGGAAGACGAGGTCGGGAAAGGCGAGCTCAGGGGAGGCGAGGTTTCGACAAGCGAGGTCGAGGGGGACGAGGTCGGGAAAGGCGAGGCCGTGATGCCCGCGCCCGGATCGCGTCGTACGGGCAAACGCTGGAAGGCGACGAAGCGGCCGTCCGCGGTGACCGTCACGTTTTTGACCTCTTCGTCACTCGACGAGCCGAACACCCGGCTCTCACCGGTGGCCAGGTCGGTCACACCGATCCGCGCGGCGCCGGAGGAGCCGGTCTCACACGGCTCCAGACCGTAGACGAGCGTGCCGCCGTCCGCGCTGACCGCGAGCGACGTGGGTACGGTGCCCTGCGGCGGGCCGCCCAGCGGCTCCTCCGTTCGCGGAGATTCCCCCGCTTGGCCGGGCGTCACGCGGAGGAACCCGAAGCCGCAGGGGCCCATCCTCACCACGGTGTAGAAGGCGCCTCGCGCGGAGTCCACCAGGAGGAGGTATTCCTCCGTGGCCCCCAGGGGTCGCCGGTCGACCCGCTGACCGGTGGCGGCCCGGTAGAAGGTGATGCCGTCACCTCCGGCCGCCGCGAAGTACTCCGGTCCCGAAGCCAGGGTCGGGATCGGGGTCGGGGTCGGCGGCGCGACGACGCCGTCCCCCCGCCCACCGCCCTGGGCGACCACCACCCCCGCGGCGGCCACCGCGGTAGCGGTGACCGCCGCCGCGGCCACCAGCGGCACGACCCACGATCTTCTCGTACGAAGCGGCTGCGGCCTGAAGGCGGGGACGTCCTGAACGGTCTCCCCAACGGCTCCGGCCGCGTCCCGCAACCGGTTGACGATCTCGTTCACTGGTCATCCCCCAGGAGACGGCCGAGCGCGTTCAGCGCCCGATGCGTGGTGGACTTGACGGTGCCCCGGCTGATCCCCATGGCCCTGGCGGTCTCGTCCTCCGACAGGTCCGCGTAGAAGCGCAGCAGCAGCACCTCACGCTGCCGTCGCGGCAACCGGTGGAGGGCCTCGACGACCGCCCGGCGCTCGTCACCGAGCATCGCCTCGGACTCCGCCGACCAGACGGGCGGCGTGTAGGTCCCGGCGAACCACGAGGGCAGCCGCCTGCGACGCAGCACGGTGCGCGCGTTGTTCAGCACGGCACTGCGCAGATAGGCGAGCGCCTTCTCCGGGTCTCTCAACCGGCCGAACCGGCGATGGAGACCGAGGAACGCCTCCTGCACCACGTCCTCGGCGGACTCGCGATCCCCGATCATGAGAAGGGCCAGCCGGGTCAGCCCGAGCGCGTGCCCGGCGTAGAGCCCGCTGATCGTCTCAGCGGGCTCGGGTCTGCCCACGCCCAACGTTTCGGGTTGCATGACCAAGAGACGCGGAAACCGCCCCCGGGTTGCCTCCCGTCACGAGCCGGATCAAAGTCAAGGCCGGAACAGTCCGGCACCAACCCGGCCCGACGTGGAACCAAGGCCCGCCCGGCCCGGAGTCAGGCCCGGTGTCGGTCGGGGACGAAGCCGGTCCGTACCTCGGAGACAAGACCGACTCAGAGTCGGGACCGGCTCAGAGCCGAGGCCGGTGCAGGGAGATGGTCATCGACTCGACCGCCATCTGCGGGCTGACGTTGGACGCCAGCCGCCTCCGGCAGCGCATGATCGCATCGATCCTGCGCAATGTGTCCTCCGGCGTGGAGGCGCGGGCCAGGTCGTCCAGGTCGGCGCGGCGGTCCTCGCTGGCCAGTTCCACGTGCGCGCCGAACTGCACCGCCAGCACGTCGCGGTAGAACGCCACCAGGTCGAGCAGGGACGCGTCGATGACGTCGCGCTTGGTGCGGGTCGCCCGGGACTTCTGCCGATCCTCAAGATCCTTGAGCGCCCCGGCACCGCCCCGGATCAGGCCCCTGTTGAGCCCCTTGCCCGTGGAGCCCTCGCCGTAGACCTGGCGCAGCTCGGTGATCTCCGACTCGTTCAGCACCGCGGTGACCGCGGCGGCCTCGTCCTCGGCGGTCTTCACCAGCCGCTCGGCGGCCATCACGCACTCCCCGACGCCGGTGAGCGACCGGGGGATGGACAGCACCGCCTCACGGCGCGCACGCGCCTCCTCGTCCAGGGCGAGCCTGCGGGCGCGGTCGATGTGCCCCTGGGCGGCCCTGGCGGCGAACTCCGCCATCGCCGGTGGCACGTTCTCGCGCGTGGCCAGCACGTGGGCGACCGCCGCGGTGGGCGGGGTGACGAGCGTGACGAGCCGGCAGCGGGACCTGATGGTGATCATCATGTCGTCCGGGGAGGGCGCGCAGAGCAGCCACACCGTCCTCGGCGGCGGCTCCTCGATCGCCTTGAGCAGCGCGTTGGACGCCCCCTCGGTCGCCCGGTCGGCGTCCTCGAACAGCACGACCCGCCAGTGGCCCAGTGTCGGCGCCCCGGCCGCGCGCAGGATGAGCCGCCGGGTGTCCTTGATGCCGTACGAGAGCCCCTGCGGGCGGACGATCTCCAGGTCGGGGTGGGAGCCGACCGCCACCTGATGGCACATGTCGCAGTGGCCGCACCCCTGGTCGGGGCAGAACAACGCGGCGGTGAACGCCCGCGCGGCCTCTTCGCGCCCGGACCCGGGGGGCCCGGTGAACAGCCACGCGTGGGTCATCCCGGCACCGCGCCCCCCGGCCAGCAGGTCGGCCCCGGCCGCCGCCGCCCGGCGGAGCGTCGCGGCGGCCCGCTCCTGCCCCACAAGATCATCAAAGACTCCCACGCCCCCAACCTACCGTCGGGCACGCGGGCTCAGTCGCGGATCGCGCGCCCGGCGCGGTGCGGACGCACAGGACCGACCCACCGCCGGGAACGTGAGCTCAGTCGCGGATCGCGGGCATGGTCCCGGTGACGTCCTCCGACTCCTGTGGCACCGGATCGGGCAGGATCTCGCGGACCCGGTCGTGGATGATCGAGGAGATCTGGTTCTGGGGCAGGGTCCCGTCGACGACCAGGTAGCGGTCGGGCTCGGCGGCGGCCAGCGCCCGGAACTCGCGGCGGACGCGCTCGTGGAACTCCAGAGGCTCCGACTCGATGCGGTCGGCGGCCCCGCCCAGCCGGGCCAGTCCCACCGACGGCGGGGTGTCGATGAGCACGGTGAGGTCGGGGACGAGCCCGCCGGTGGCCCAGCTGTTGATCCTCGTGACGTCCTCGGTGTCCAGGGCCCGGCCCGCGCCCTGGTAGGCGAGCGACGAGTCGACGTAGCGGTCGGAGACCACCATCGAACCCCGGTACAGAGCCGGGCGGATGACCTTCTCCACGTGCTCGGCCCGGTCGGCCGCGTACAGCAGCGCCTCGGACCGCGCGGACAGCCCCTGGTGCACCGCGTCGAGCAGGATCGCCCGCAGCCGCATCCCCACCTTGGTCGAGCCGGGCTCACGGGTCTGCACGACGTCGAAGCCCTGGTCACGCAGCCAGATCGCCAGCAACCTGGACTGGGTGGTCTTCCCCGACCCCTCGCCGCCCTCGAACGCGATGAACGTCCCGCGCCCCTGCTCGGCGCTCTCGGGGGCGAACCGCTCGCCGCGCACCGCGGCGAGCAGGTCGGCGACGATCGAGACGCCCCTGCGGTCGTCCATCTGCCGCAGCGCCACGATTCCGACGATCACCGCGAGCAGCCCGCCGACCAGCAACACCAGGTTCGAGCCGTCGAACCGGTAGACCGGATCCGGGCCGACCCTGATCTGGTGCTCGCCGAACAGGCCCGCCAGGGTCGGCGCGACCGCGACCACCAGCAGCAGGGTCACCCGGGCGAGCGACTGCAGGAAGGAGAACGTACGGCCCCGCAGGTTGTCGTCCACCTCCAGCCCGATCATGGTGTAGCCGATGATCCAGGCGATTCCCGCGCACGCCCCGAGCAGCACGGTGAGCAGGACGACGATCACCAGGTTGTGGACGAGCGCGACCGCGACGAGGACCAGCCCGGCCACCACGATCGCCAGGCCGAACAGCCTGCGCCGCGACAGCTCCCTCAGCAGCCTGGGCCCGAAGAACATGCCGGACGCCATACCGACGAAGACCGCGCCGAAGACCACGCCGTACGCCGCGTCGCCACCGCCCAGCGCTTCCACGTAGATCTTGGCCACCCCGACCACCGCGCCACCGGCGGCGAACGCGCCCAGCATGCCGATGATCAGGCCGCGGATCAGCCGGTTGCCTCCGACGAACCGCCAGCCCTCGAAGATCTGCCGCAGCACCGACGGCGTGGCGGTGGCCCGCGCGCCGCTCCTCGGGATGTCCTTGAGCGAGAAGATGATCACGGCCGAGACCAGGTACGCGAGCGCGTTGATGAACAGCGCCAGGTAGGTCTCGCGCTGGGCGAGGAACGGCACCAGCCTGCCCAGGACGTCGTCGGCGACCGACAGCAGCGCGAACAGCAGCGCGGCGATGGGCGCGGTGCCGTACGTGACCAGGAAGTTGAGCTGGTTTGCCTCCTCCAGCCGCTCCTTGGGCACCAGATTGGGCACCGTGGCGTCCTTGGCCGGGACCCAGAAGAGGTTGACGCACTCGACCAGGAACGTGGCGACGATCACCCACTGATAACTGCCGATCAGCGGGATCGACAGCACCAGCGCGAAGCGCAGGAGGTCGCAGAAGAACATCGTCAGCCGCCGGTCGAACCGGTCGGCGAACGCGCCCGCGAGCGGGCCCAGCAGGATGGCCGGGAGCATCTTCGCCACGAAGACACCGCCGATGGCCAGGCTCTGGACCTTGTAGCCGGACGCCGCGGTGAGATTGCCCGCCAGGGCGGTCAGCGCCAGGAGGTTGAGCCAGTCTCCCAGGCTGCACACCGACATCGCCGTCCACAGCTTGCGGAACGGGGCGTTGGCCAGCACGTGGGGGGTCTTGCGTCGCGCGGTGCTCCGGCCAGGGGTGGTCATAGTGTCAGCGTATCCAGATGCTCGCTGGGCTGGGGAAAACATGAGCCAGGCGGAAATGCCCGGCTGCCCGTCGCACGAGGGTAATACGTCCACCCCGCCCCCCGCAGGTCACACCCGCGAAAAGAAGCGCCCGGTACGACTGTTTCCAGAGTTGCTCATAGCGGGCCTGGGGCTACTCGTGACAGGCTCCCAGAGCCGCTCGTAGCGGGGTTCCAGAGCTGAGATCCTCAGAACCGCTCGTTCCGTGCGCTCCCGGGGCTGCTCGTGACAGGGTCCCCAGAGTCACTCGTATCGGAGCCGCCCAAAGGCTACTCGTGACGAGATCCCCAGGGTTGCTCGCTCCGGCGTTCCCTGAGCTGCTCGTGACAGGATCCACAGAGTTGCAGAGTCGCTCGTAGCGGGGTCCCAGGGCTACTCGTTCCGGCGCTCCCAGGGTCGTTCGGCGCGGAGTTTCTAGGGCTGCCCGTGGCGGACTTCCAGAAGGGTGATCTCGGGGGGAGCGCCCACCCGGACCGGCGGTCCCCAGAAGCCCGCGCCCCGCGTCACGTACACCTGGGTGCCGTCCACCTCGCCGAGGCCGGAGACGACCGGCTGCTGCATCGGGATGACCAGGTTGAAGGGGACCATCTGACCACCGTGCGTGTGGCCGGACAGCTGGAGGTCCACGCCGTACGCGGCCGCCTGGACGGCCTGGACCGGCTGGTGGGCGAGCAGGACGGTGGACCGGGATCGATCGCGGTCGCCGCCCAGCGCCCGCTCGAAGTCGGGGCCGTCGCCCGAGACGATGCCGCCGAGGTCGTTGACCCCGGCGAGGTCGAGCACGGCTCCCCCGTGGGCGATCTCGACGCGCTCGTTGCCGAGGGGGCGGATGCCGAGCCCGCGCAGCTCCTCGATCCACTCCTGCGGGCCGTTGGCGGTGTAGTACTCGTGGTTGCCGGTGACGAAGTAGGCGCCGTAGCGGGATTCGAGGCCCTTCAGTGGCCCGGCCAGCGGGCCGAGCTCGGCCACCGTGCCGTCGACCAGGTCACCGACGATGGCGACCACGTCCGCCTCCAACGAGTTGATCATGCGGACGATGCGCCGGGCGTGCTCCGTACCGGTGAGCGGGCCCAGGTGGATGTCGCTGACCACCGCGAACCGCAGGCCGCTCAGGCGCGGATCCAGCCTGGGCAGCACGACCCCGACCGATTCGATCACCGGGTCGCCGAGAGCCGTCCTGACCCCGAACCCGACCGTGCCCAGCGCCCCCGCCCCCGCGGCGACCGCGGCCGTACGGGCGATGAACAGCCTCCTGCTCATCCCCCTCGTCCCCGCCGGATCGTCCGGCCCGCCCGAGGCCCCTCCGCCGCGCCGCGCGTCCCCCGCCCCCGGCACGACGATCACCCCGCCGATCTCGGACTCCGTCTCGGACGCGGACCGGTCGGCGACATCGGGCTGAACGACGGACACCGGCTGAGCGGCCATGAGCGCGGCCCGCCTCTCCGTACGGGCGACCCCGTTCGACTCAGGAAAGGCCGCCCCACCCGGCGGAACCGCCCGCCCCGCCCACCGCTCCGTCCCGCGCAGGACCATCAGGGCCACGCCCCGGGGAATCTCCAGGACCACCAGGAACACGAAGAGGTAGAACATCACCGCGATCCAGAAGAACCCCGGCCACGCCAGGAAGTGCCCCCACTCGCTGCGGGAGGCGACCAGCGTCACCGGGGTGAGCACGGCCAGGCCGACGAGGACCCACGTCAGCACCCGGCGGGTCCTTCCGGGCCGCGTGGTCGAGCGGACCAGGCGATGCCACAGGTAGAAGTGGACCAGCGTGACCGCGCAGATGACCAGCGACACGAAACCCACTATCGCCACTCGCCTCTCCCGCACCCCCACCGGCCGTTCCCGGTGCGCTCCGAAGAACGCCCGGGACGGCGAATGCGTTCCCAGGGCCCTGGAATTCCCAGAACCCTGGAAACCGGGGCGTCAGGCCTTCGCCTTGGCCCGGGTGGTGCGGGGACGCTTGGGCGCCGGGCCGCGGGCGCGGCGGTCGGCGAGGAGCTCGGCGGCACGCTCGGTGGTGATCTGCTCCACCTCGTCGCCCTTGCGCAGGGAGGCGTTCGTCTCACCGTCGGTGACGTACGGCCCGAACCGCCCCTCCTTCACCACGATCGGCTTCTTGGAGACGGGGTCCTCACCCAGCTCGCGCAGCGGCGGCGCCGCGGCGGCCTGCCTGCCCCTCGCCTTGGGCTGGGCGAACAGCTCCTTGGCCCGTTCGAGGGTGACCGTGAACATCTCCTCCTCGGACGCCAGCGAGCGCGAGTCGGTGCCCTTCTTGACGTACGGCCCGAACCTGCCGTTCTGGGCGGTGACCTCCAGATCGTCGATCATCCCGAGCACCCGGGGCAGCGACAGCAGCTTCAGGGCGTCCTCAAGGGTGATGGTGTCCAGGGACATCGACTTGAGCAGTGATCCGGTGCGCGGCTTGGCGGCGTCGGCCTTCTTGGTCCTCTTCTTGGCGCCCTCGGCCGGAGGCGCCTCCTCGGGAAGGATCTCGGTGACGTACGGGCCGTAACGCCCGTCCTTGGCCACGATCACGTGCCCGGTCACCGGGTCCTTGCCCAGCTCCCGGTCACCCGTCGGGCGGGAGAACAGCTCCTCGGCCCTCTCGGCGGTGAGCTCGTCGGGGGCGAGGTCCTCCGGCACGTTCACCCGGGCGCCGTCGCGGTCCAGGTACGGGCCGTAGCGACCCACCCGGATCATGATGTCGGTACCCCTGATCGGGAACGAGCTGATCTCCTTGGCGTCGATCTCGCCGAGGTCGGTGACCATCTCCTTCAGGCCCTCGTCACCGTCGGCGCCGAAGTAGAACCGGCGCAGCTCCGGCAGCCGCTCCGCCCTGTCGTTGGCGATGTCGTCGAGGACCTTCTCCATCTCGGCGGTGAAGTCGTAGTCGACGAGGTTCCCGAAGTGCTGCTCCAGCAGGTTGACCACCGCGAACGCCAGGAAGGACGGCACCAGGGCCGTCCCCTTCTTGAAGACGTAGCCGCGGTCCAGGATCGTCCCGATGATCGACGCGTACGTCGACGGACGGCCGATCTCCCGGTCCTCCAGCTCCTTGATCAGCGACGCCTCGGTGTACCGCGCGGGCGGCTTGGTCGCGTGCGCCAGCACGTTGAGGGCGGACGCGGTGAGCGGGTCGTTCTCGGCCAGGTTCGGCAGGCGCTTCTCGGAGTCGTCCCGGTCGGTGGACGGGTCGTCCGCGCCCTCTACGTAGGCTTTCAGGAAGCCGTGGAAGGTGATGGTCCGGCCGGAGGCGGTGAATTCGACCCGCTCACCCGAACTGGACGTGCCGTCCACCTTGACGGTGACCGACTCGCCGACCGCGTCCTTCATCTGGGAGGCCACGGTCCGCTGCCAGATCAGCTCGTACAGGCGGAACATGTCACCGCTCAGCCCGGTCTCGCCGGGCGTGCGGAACTCCTCGCCCGAGGGACGGATCGCCTCGTGCGCCTCCTGCGCGTTCTTGACCTTGCTGGCGTACACGCGCGGCTTGTCGGGCACGTACGCCGCGCCGTACAGCTTGATGGCCTGGCTGCGGGCCGCCGCGACGGCGGTCTCCGACAGCGTGATGCTGTCGGTTCGCATGTAGGTGATGAAGCCGTTCTCGTACAGGCGCTGGGCGACCTGCATGGTCGACTTCGCGGAGAAGCCCAGCTTGCGGCTCGCCTCCTGCTGCAGCGTGGTCGTCCTGAACGGCGCGTACGGCTTGCGGGTGTACGGCTTGCGCTCGACGGACTTGACCTTGTACGAGACACCGGCCAGCCGCCCGGCGAGGGCACGGGCGGCCTGCTCGTCCAGGTGGAGCACGTCGGCGCTCTTGAGGGTGCCGTTGCTCGCGAAGTCACGCCCCTGGGCGACGCGCTTGCCGTCCACGCCGGTCAGCGTGGCGGTGAACTCGTGCGGGACCTCGTCGCGGCCGGTGTCGAGGAGCGCCTGCAGGTCCCAGTAACTCGCGCTGGTGAACGCCAGGCGCTCACGCTCGCGCTCCACGACCAGCCGGGTCGCCACGGACTGCACGCGCCCGGCGGACAGGCGGGGCTTGACCTTCTTCCACAGGACCGGGCTGACCTCGTAGCCGTAGAGGCGGTCGAGGATGCGCCTGGTCTCCTGGGCGTCGACCAGCCTCAGGTTCAGGGTGCGGGGATTGGCCACCGCCTCCTGGATCGCCCTCGGGGTGATCTCGTGGAACACCATGCGGTGGACCGGCACCTTGGGATTGAGCACCTCACGAAGGTGCCAGGCGATCGCCTCGCCCTCGCGGTCCTCGTCAGTGGCGAGATAGAGCTCGTCGGCGTCCTTGAGCAGCTGCCTGAGCTTGCTCACCTGCGCCTTCTTGTCGTGGTTGACGACATAGAGCGGCTCGAACTCGTGATCCACGTTGACGCCGAGGCGCGCCCAGGACTCCCCCTTGTACTTCTCGGGGATGTCGTCGGCCTTCTCGGGGAGATCGCGAATATGTCCGATACTGGACTCCACGACGTAGCCGCGGCCGAGGTACCCGGCGATGGTCTTCGCCTTGGAAGGCGACTCGACGATCACCAGGCGGGTTCCGCCGGCGTTGCCGTTCTTGGCTGGCACGCTGCTTCCTACCTCGCTGTTCGCATTCGTTCCCCGTTTTCTTCCCCTCGGGTTACCCGATCTCGGCCGGGAACACTCCCAAGGGAAGCCGCAAGGACGCAGAATAAAGCCCTATGAGTGTCGACGTCCCCCAGCTCACCCTCGGAGACTAATCGTTGTGCTCGACTACTCCTACTTGGTTCTCCACCTTCCGCGTGGCACATCCCGGGACGCAGCCCGGCGGATCCTGACCGAACATGCAGAATACGGCGACTGGGAACTCGACCGCCTGCGACTGTATCCCGACGGCCGCCGGGACGTCCGACTACGCCGGAAGATCATACGTGTGACCAGGACGATGTGACATCGGACATGGCTTTGCCCGCTCCGGGCCGCGCCCCCGGAACGGGCAAAGCTTCGGTACCTCTTCGGTCGAGCGGACGCCGCGCCACAGGGGCGCGGCCATCCTGTCCCGGGCCGTCGAGGCGCTAAATGCCTTCCTCAGCGGTTCTGGGAAAGCGTGTCCATTGGGTGACTAATGTCTTACTTCTCGCGGCTTACTTCTTGCCGAAACGGATCCGGCGGGTGGCGCCGAAGACCGTCGCGGCGGCCGCGGCCATCGCGCCGATCAGCAGGGTGACCAGGGAACCGACGTTCATCCCGGTCACGCCGACGGGTTGGGCCGCGCTCATCAGGCCCAGGTCACCGACCGGCAGGGCGCCGGCCGGGGTCGAGGAGGTCAGACCGGCGACGGGAGCGGGCAGCGAGCCGTTCCCGGCCTCGGCGGCCCGGTCGCTCGCCGGGCTCGCGGGCACGGCGGGCATGGCGGGCAGCTCGGGCAGCCGCGCGGCGGCCGGGAACCGCGACTGGTCCGCCGCCACGCCCTGGGCCGCGGGCGTCGACGCCAGGCCGGGGGCGGACGCCTGCCCGGCCGCGCCGCCGAGAGCCGGGACGGCCGGGAAGGCGGGCAGCAGACCGCTGGTCTTGTGACGGCCGGGCTTGGAGTCCCAGTGACCGTGACCATTGTCATAGCCGCCGTGACCACCGGGGCCGCCGTGACCACCCCACTGGCCGCCGTTACCACCGGGGCCGCCCCACTGGCCGCCGCCCGGACGCCCGGACGGGCCGCCGACGCGGGAGCCCCCGAGGCAGCCCGCGGCGGCGTCGCCCAGGACGGCCACGGCGTTGCCGCAGATGTTGATCGGCGCGGTGATCGGCGCCACCACCTGGTTGCCGCCCAGCACGGAGTGCTGACCCGAGGTGCGGTTGCCACCGGCGCCCGTACCCGCGCCCGCGCCGCCCGAGACCGAGGCTCCGCCCCTGCACGCGGCAGCGGCCTGGCCGAGCACGCCCACCGCGTTGCCGCAGACGTTGACCGGCGCGGTGATCGGCGCCACCACCTGGTTACCACCCAGCACGGAGCTCCGGCCGGACGTGGTGTTGCCACCAGCGCCGCCGCCACCGCCGGTGCCACCGCCCCCGACGGACGCGCCGCCCTGGCAACCGGCGAACGCACCGCCCAGGACCGCCACCGCGTTGCCGCAGATGTTGATCGGCGCGGTGATCGGCGCCACCACCTGGTTACCGCCCAGCACGGAGTGCTGACCCGAGGTGCGGTTGCCACCGGCCCCCGAACCGCCGCCCCGGCCCGCGGGAACCGACACCCCTCCGGGGCAACCCGCCCGGCCGTTGCCGACGGCGCTGCCGCAGACCTCGGCGGGCGCGGTGATCGGCGCGACCACCTGGTTGCCGCTACCGGCGCCGAAACGCCCGTCGGTGTCGTTCCCCGGCCGACCGTATCCCCGGTCGGGCCCGCCGGGACGGGGGCCGCGCTCCCAGCCGTCGCCGGAGCCGCCCGAGCCCGGACCACCCGGACGCGTGCCGTGCTCCCAGCCGCCACCGGGACGCGGCCCCCGCTTCCCATGGTCGCCGTGGTCACCGTAGCCGGGCTTGCCGGGCCCGCCGTGCTCTCCGGGCTTGCCGGGCCCCCCCGGGTGCCCAGGCCCGCCAGGGTGACCGGGGCCCCCCGGGTGACCCGGACCGCCGGGTGTGCCGCCGACGACCTCGGCGCCACCCTCGCAACCGGAGAAGGCCTCGCCGACGACGGCGACCGAGTTGCCGCAGATGTTGATCGGCGCGGTGATCGGCGCGACCACCTGGTTGCCACCGAGCACGGAGCTCCGGCCGGACGTGGTGTTGCCACCGGCCCCGCTGCGGGCTCCACCCTGGCCGCTCACCGAGGCCCCGCCACGGCAACCGGCGGTGGCCCCGCCGAAGATCGCGAAGGAGTTGCCGCAGGCGTTGATCGGCGCGGTGATCGGCGCCACCACCTGGTTGCCTCCGCCGACGCTGTGGTCACCGTTCGTACGGTTGCCACCGGCTCCGCCGCCGTTGCCGCCCTGGTTCCGCACCGAGGAACCGCCCCGGCAGCCCGCCTCGGAGCGGCCGAACGCCGACACCGCGTTGCCACAGGCGTTGACGGGCGCGGTGATGGGGGCGACGACCTGGTTGCCACCGAGCACGGAACCCCGGCCGGACGTGGTGTTTCCACCGGCGCCCGTACCGCCACCGCCGTTCTCGACGGAGGCGCCGCCCTCCGAGGAGGCGGACGACTGCCCGGCCACACCGGCCGCGTTGCCGCTGATGTCGATCGGCAGGGTGATGGGGAGGTTGACCTGGTTGCCTCCGCCGATCGAGTGGTCACCGTCGGTGTCGGCGAAGGCCGTACCGCCGCCCATGGCCATGACGCCCAGTGCGAGCAGTGCCGCGGGGGCCGTACCCGTAACCCACGTACGCATGATTGAAGCTCCTAGCAGTTTCGGGGGGGACCTGACCCTCGTGAGGGCGTGCGAAGCCGTGCGAGGGCCGGACAGGCCCGCACAGCGGAGGCCCCGAGGACCGTCACGAGGAATGGGGAATTGCCTTTCTCCGGCCTGCTGATCGCTCACCGACGGAGCGGCTCTCCTGGGGATGGAGGATGCTCTCCTGGGGATGAAGGCAGGCTCCGCGACCGGCGGATCACCCGAGAGGTGATGGGCCGGTCCGCGAGAGGAGATCAGTCAGGAGAGAAAGAGGGATCGTCCGCCGCTGTGCGGACGACAGGGGGGAGCACGAACGCCGGCGGGACGCGCTGCGTCATCTGCCGCGGGTCGTAGGCGAACCACGCGACATCTCCCGGACCCGGTCCTGGGAGACCGGATCCACCACCGCTCTGGGGCACGAATCCATTGGCGCCAGAGCCGTGCTCGACGGTGGCGGGTGCCGGGAACCCCGGCTTGGACTGGCTGGTGAGCCCGTCCACACCTCGCCCCGCCATGGCTTCGGCGTTGTGCGTCGCCGACAGCCCGCCGCTGACCGTGGGGAAGACATCGGCCCCGAGGGCCGATCCGGAAGCGGCTGTGTGAGGGGTCTGGGAGCGGGCCTCCCCTGTCGCCGCGGTGGTGTCCGCGACCGCGGGAGCGGCTCCGAGGAGCCCGAAGACGACCGCGAGCAGCCATGCGGCGGCCAGGAGACCGCCGACAGCGAGGGCTCGCCTGACGCCCCGCCGAGTGCCGGCCGCGAACCGCGCCATCCGGTCAGCCCGGCCGGGGATCGTGTCGTCGACGGGAAGGGTCGCGGGCGCGCGTCGGACAGCGGGCGAGGACGCCCTCCACTGCCCGTACGGCACGCGTGCCACGTGACCTCCCCAAAGCTCCTGGACGGGCCCGCTTGGACACGAGCCATCCCTCAACGGAGAGTTACGTTAGCAGCACATTGAGTCAACGCAACGGTTTTCCCGGGAACGGCTCAGCAGCCGTCCAGGAAACGGTCAAGGACCCGGACTCCGAACTGGAGCGAATCCACCGGCACCCTCTCGTCGATGCCATGGAACATCCCGGAGAAGTCCAGGTCCGCGGGCAGCCTCAGCGGCGCGAACCCGAATCCCCGGACGCCCAGCCTGCTGAACGCCTTGAGGTCCGTGCCCCCCGACAGCGTGTACGGCACGGCCAGCGCGCCCGGGTCCTCGGCGAGGAGGGCGTCGGCCATCGCGCGCACCAGCGGCCCGTCGAAGCCGGTCTCGATGGCGATGTCGTGGTAGACGAACTCCCTGGTCACGTTGGGGCCGAGCAGCTCGTCGAGCGTCTCGAAGAACTCGTCCTCGTACCCCGGCAGGAAGCGGCCGTCCACGTGGGCGGTCGCGGTCTGGGGGATCACGTTGGCCTTGTAACCGGCCTCCAGCATCGTGGGGTTGGCGGTGTTGCGCAGCGTGGCGCCGATCATCCGGGCGAGCGGCCCCAGCTTGGCGACGGTCTTCTCCGCGTCGTCCAGGTCGAGTTCCAGCTCCAGGGCCTTGGAGGTCTCCTCCAGGAACGTCCTGACCGTCCGCGTCATCCGGACCGGCCACTCGTACCGCCCGACGCGGCCCACCGCCTCGGCCAGCTCGGTGACCGCGTTCTCGGCGTTGAGCATCGAACCGTGCCCGGCCCTGCCGGTGGCGGTCAGGCGCATCCAGGCGATGCCCTTCTCCGCGGCCTCGATCAGATAGAGCCTGCGCGCCTCGTCGATGGAGACGCTGAACCCGCCCACCTCGCCGATCGCCTCGGAGCATCCGTCGAACAGGTCCTTGTGCTCGTCGGCCAGCCACTGCGCGCCGTACTTGCCCCCCGCCTCCTCGTCGGCGGTGAACGCCAGCACCACGTCCCTCGGCGGCCGGCGGCCCTCGCTGAGCCGCTGCCGCACGACCGCGAGGATCATCGCGTCCATGTTCTTCATGTCGACCGCGCCGCGCCCCCAGACGCAGCCGTCGGCGACCTCGCCGCTGAGCGGGTGCTGGGTCCAGTCGGCGGCGTTGAAGGGGACGACGTCCAGGTGCCCGTGGAGCAGGAGGGCGTCACGGGAGGAGTCCTCCCCCGCGATGCGGGCGATCACGTTGGCCCTGCGGCTGTCCGACTCCAGGATCTTCGGCTCCAGCCCGACCTCGGACAGTTTCTCGGCCACGTATTCGGCGGCGGCCCGCTCACCGGGCCCCGAATTGTCGCCCGCGTTGGTCGAGTCGATCCGGATCAGGTCGCGGCACAGCCCGACGACCTCGTCCTCAGCGTTGATCGCCGTCATGTGGGACTCCTTGCGGTTCGGTACGGCTTCCACCTCCCATCCTGCCGCCGCGCGCCCCCCACCGGCACCCCTCCCGCCCCCGCCCCCAACCGATATGACGCGGGCTCAAGAGTTTGCTAACCTAAGTCCGCCGACGAGGGATGACGGTCCCTCGTGCAGGCACCACGTCCGGGTGGCGGAATAGGCAGACGCGCTAGCTTGAGGTGCTAGTGCCCTTTGCGGGGCATGGGGGTTCAAGTCCCCCCTCGGACACAAACCGATCGCTTATGGGGTCCTGGTCATATGTAGACGTGACCAGGACTTGTCGTCCGGTCGGCATGTGCTGGTCGGCAAGGCCAACGAGAACAAGTCGATCGCCGGCCACAATCCGCGCGACGGCAGGAGCTACGAACTGCTCCGTGTCGGTCTCCGGCTGTGGCGCCGGGTCTTCTTGGGCCCGGCGGGGCGATTGCCGGTGTCGCCCTCGGCTCCCTGGGACGCCGTCAAGAAAAGCGTCGCCGCACCGGCCCTGACAGCCGCGTCCCCGCCGGCCGGGTCGCCGTTACCGTTCCTGAGACCGCCGTGCCGCCTACCGGCTGCCGATCGGGCGGTATCTCGTCAGGACGACTCCGGAGGCGAAGGGCTCGGCCGATACCAGGCTCAGTCTCGCGGGCAGCCGGTCGCCGTCGAACAGCGCCTTGCCGTGGCGGAGAAACACGGGGTGCACCAGTAGATGGAACTCGTCCACGAGCCCGTGTCCGGTGAGCGACCGGACCACCCCGAGGCTGCCGTAGACGACGATGTCCCCGTCGGAGTCGCGCTTCAGGTCGTTAATCTCGTCGGGATCGATGCGTTCCAGCCGCCGCGTGTTCTTCCACTCCGCCGTGCTCCCCGACGCCGAGACGACGATTTTCTCCATGGCGTCGACGCGGCGGGCGTAATCGCGGACCTCGTCTGGTTCGTCCGGGTTCTGGGCGGCCCGTGGCCAGTGGCTGGCGAAGTCGGCGTGGGTGATCCGGCCCAGCAGCAGGCTGCCGGAGCCGTCCACGAGTTCCCGCTCGTACCTCTGGAGCCGCTCGTCGATCAGCAGCCAGTCCATCTCGTCCTTCGGGCCGGCGACGTACCCGTCGAGGGTGATCCACATCGAGACGATGATCTTGCCCATGTGCCGTCCTTCTTTGGCGTCGTGTTCGGCCGGCGCCCGAGGCGGCCCGGACGGGTCGCGGGTATGTGCCCCGCCGGACGCTGCCGCCGGAGCCGATGACTGCGGGTCCGGGGTCCGGGGTCCGGAAAGCTGATCTCCCCAAACTAGGGGCGGCAACTCCTTAATAGCAAGTGATACTCCTAATTTAGGAGTGGTCTGGTAGTCTCGGGCCGTGAGCATGCGTAGCTATGGAGATCTGTGCGGCGTGGCTCGGGCGCTGGATGTCATCGGCGAACGGTGGGCGCTGCTGGTGGTGCGCGAGCTCCTGCTCGGCCCCAGGCGGTTCAACGACCTGCTCGGCGGTCTGTCCGGCATGAGCCCGAACGTGCTGAACCAGCGACTGAACGAGCTCGTCGACTGCGGCGTCGTGAACCGGCGTGACCTGGGCGCGCCGACGCGGGTCCGCCTCTATGAGCTCACCCCCTGGGGCCGTGAGCTGCAGCCCGTTCTGTTCCAGCTCGGCCGCTGGGGAACTCGGGCCCCGCTCCCGCCCGACGGTGAGCTCGGCGTCGGCTCGCTCATGCTCAGCCTTCTGGCCGGTTTCGACCAGGCCAGAGCAGGCGAGCTGCGGGGCGCCTACGAGTTCCGCATCAACACCGAAACCTACGCCGTGGAGGTCGCCGACGGCCTTCCCCGGATCAGGCGCGGCACCGTCGACCAGCCCGACGCCACGCTCACCACCAGCATCGACACCCTCCGGGCCGTCTGCGGTGCCCGGACCAGCATGGCGGTCGCCGTCCGATCCGGTGATCTGCGCCTCGACGGTGACCAGCACGCGGTCCAGCGCCTGACCGAGCTGCTCCTGGCACCCTTCACGCCCCCGCCAGACGCATGACGGCCGCCACCCTGGAAGGCGGCGGCGCACCGCCGTCGGCGTGACGATCGTCGGCGCGGGTTCGCGCCGGTCGGTAGCCCGGCGCGACAGCCAGGACGACGTCGAGAACCGTGCCACCCACCCCAGCCAGTGACGTTTTCGCGGCTCAGGTGAGGGTGATTTCCGCAGGGTCGTTGACATACCACGGCCTGGCCTCTTAACGCACGCGGCGCACCTGCGGCCTTTCGTTCACCGGTGGTTAACAGAACCGGCCCGGGACGACCAAAAAGGGTTTAGCTGACTAAACCCATGAACGGCTTTCTGGAAAGAGGGAAATACCGGTGAAGACAGTGATTGACACGGGGAACCTGCCAGTGGATGAGCGGTTCGAATCATGGCTCGATTACATGTTCCAGCAGGTGGTGGCTCCTATGAGGGTCACCTGTGACGATCCCGGGGCTTTCCGGGGAAGCATCGAAGCGATAGAGCTGGGCGCCGTTCATGTCTCCGCGGTGGGCGCTTCCCCATGCGAGGCGTACAGGACGTCTCGGATGATCCGCCAGTCCGATCCCGAACTGTTCCAACTTGCGTTTAACCTGCGTGGAAAGACCATGATAACGCAGGAACGCAAATGCGCTCTGTCGCAGCCTTCCGACCTGGTGCTTTACCATACCTCGCGCCCTCACCAAATACGGACCGGCCGGGTACGGGCCGACCTCGGCGAGCACGCCACCCAGGGCGTGATGGTGGTGTTTCCCGCCAAGCTGCTGCCGCTCTCCCCACGCAAAGTGGAGCGGCTCACCGCCACATCGTTACCGGGCCGCGAGGGGGTCGGCGCACTGCTCACCGGGTTCCTGACCCAGCTGACCGCCAGCACCCACCAGTACGGGACCGCCGAGAGCGTTCGCCTCGGCACCATTCTGGTCGACCTGATCACCACTGTGCTCGCCCACCACCTCGACGCCGACACGGCTGTACCGCCCCCCACCCACCAGAGCCTCCTGCTGATGCGGGTCTACGCCTTCATCGAGCAGCACCTGACCGACCCAGGTCTGTCCCCGGCCACGATCGCCGCCGCTCACAGCGTCTCCACCCGCACCCTGCACCGGCTCTTCCAGACCCAGAACGCCACCGTCGCCGGATGGATCCACGCCCGGCGGCTGGAGTGCTGCCGACACGACCTTTCCGACCCTTTCCTTGCTGACCGGCCGATTCATGCCATCGCCGCCCAGTGGGGTTTTCCCGCCGCCGCGCACTTCACCCGCGCCTTCACCGCCGCCTACGGGCTCGCCCCCCGGGACTACCGGCACCGGCACCGGCCTGATCGCCACACTCGTTCCGACGCGGGGGAGATCCCGGGTGCCGGCATTCGCACGAACCTCTGATCTTGAATGAGCGATCCTCACGGAGGCGATCGACCTAGGTATTCCCGCAAGTTATCAGCTAGTAAGACGGGATTCCCGGGCCAGGCGCTGAATGCCGCCCTGGCGGGCACCTGCGGCGGGCACGCCCCCGGCACCTGGTCGAGCTCGCCGACGGCGGCCAGGCCGTCATCACCGAAGCCCAACGGGCGCCCGGCACGCGCACCCCGATCGGCTACCGCGTCACCCCGGTCCAGATCGGCCTCATCGAGGGCCACCTGGGAAACAGGCCGGTGGCCGGTGGCGTGTTATTCGCCTGGCCTTCGGACGTGACGAACGCCCCGTCGTACGGCTCGCGCTGGGACGGGGCGTTCGTGGTGATCGTTTAGCTGGCGGTGCGGCGGTTGGTGGGAAGCGAGGTGGCGTTCTCGTGGGTGGAGACGGCAGTCTCGTAGGTGGAGACGGCAGTCTCGTGGGTTTTGGCCATGCGGATCCGGCGCCAGGCCGTGGTCCACCGGGCGAGGTCATCTTCGCTACCCCCGCAGCCGCTGACGAAGCCCTCCACGACCTTCATGGTGGGCAGGCGGGACGGCTTAGCTTCGCTTTTAACCCGGTAGCGAGTGTCAGGCCGTCCGGCTGGTCGTTTTGATGGCCGGGTGGCGGGGAGCAGGTCCGCGAATGGTGCCGCGTGGACGGCCCGGGGAGTGCCCGCAGGGTTGTGGCGCACTGGCGGGGGTGCCTATCCCGCGTGAACGGAGCGAAATGCGCGTCGCACCCGTCCAGGGGTTAATCGGTTGATGGATAAGGGCTTTTCCCAAGGCAGGCGCAGGTCGGTGACGAGATGGCGGGCCAGGCGTAGTTGGGTGTAGGCGGCGAGGACGAGCCAGGTCCACCGATCGGCTTGTTCGGGAGTGCGTGGCCTGGGCAGCGTCCAGTTCAGGGTCTGCCTGCAAAAGCGGAAGGTGTGCTCAAGGTCGAACCGCCGCACGTAAGAGCGCCACAGCGGATCCAGGTCCGAAGGGCAGCCGGTGGGGTCATGCCACCACAGCCACAAAGTGGCGGGCTTGCGGCTTCGGCCGGGTAGCGCGGTGACGGTGAGCCGAACCACGGTACCGGCCACGATCGGGCGCGGACCGCGACTGCCGTGCCCGTCATGCTGCTGGGTTTTGGCATGCAGCCCGCTCCAGGCGTGCACGGTCACGGTGCCGTACTGCGCATCTGTCGTGGTGAGAGCGGCCGTCGAGGGCGGCCAGGTAGCCGGGTCGGCGCAGGCGAACTTCCTGCCATGTCGGCGTGGTCGGCCCAGGACGCCCACCTCGGCGGGCGGCGGGTCGGCGTAGAAGCAGCGATCGGAACGGATCCGCACCAGCAGTTGCGTCGGCGCGTCCTTCAGGGCAAGGACCAGCCGGACCGGGTCATAGCCACCATCGAAGACAAACAGCGGGAGCCGCCCGCCGGCATCGGGTAGCCGCGGCAGCAGCTGGAGGATCTGGGTGGCCGCGGCATCATTGACATTCGTTCCCGGTGGCAGGCGCAGCACATCCAGCGGAGCAGTCCAGGAGTTGGTCGTCAGCTCCAGACCGGCCAGCCAGGAGAACGCCCACCCGGCGATGATCGGCTTGCCCGCCGAATGCCGGGTGGGGTGGTAGTAGAACCCGCGGCCAGGTGAGCATTCGGCGTCGCTGCGCGCCCAGCAACTGACGTCGATGGCGAACACCGCAGGCCGCTGATCCAACTGCCTGGCCAGCAGATCCCGTAGAGTCCCGGTGTTGATCTGCCCTTTGGCCAGGGCGGCATACACGCTGCCGTGTCCGCGCCGGTGCAGCGGATCCAGTGACAGGTGCGGCAGCCAGACCACCGGCCCAGTGGCCAGTACGGCATCGGTGAGCTCGAACAATGCATCCGGGCGGCAGGTGAAGCAGGCCATCAGCTCCCGCCGGAACACCGTCAGGGCGGCCAGCCCTTGGCGAGGTGGGTTCGGTAAGAGCACACTCGAAACGACGGCTACCACACACCTCCGGGCACTTGGTCGTACTCGGAGCATCGCGCGGTGGCCGTTCTACGTCGAGAACCACCCGCTACCGGGTTAAAAGCGAAGCTTAGTGGGATCCAGCGCCGTGCTCAGGGTGCTGAACGCGACGGCGCCCCCGGAGTTACGGGCGATCTCGCGGAAGGACGGCTCCTTGGCCCAGACCTGAAAGTCCCTCATGCACTGGAGGAACTGCTCCTTGGTGGTGGCCGCGAGCGGGTTGGGCTTGAGGTCGTCGTGGCCCTCGACGTCCTCGCGCAGCATCTGCCCCGAAGGGGTCCCCTTCACATCGCCGCTGAACCCCTTGTGGATCCGCCTCTCGTCGGAGCCATCGCGGGCGAGCGGCCCCGGGTCGCCCAGCTTCCCGATGATGTCGCGGGGTCGCGTCTCCGACCGCGCCGCGTTGACCGTCTCCCAGCTCCGAAGAGTCTGGTTCACCTCCGTCCAGGCGAGCACGACTGCGGCGACGATGACGCCGCGGGATCACCGCACGCATCGCCCGCCGGTGAATCGAATCCAGCCAGCAGCTGGGCCGACACCGCTGGGTCGTCGAGCGGACCTTCTCCTGGCTGGCCGGCTGCCGCCGCTTACACCGCCGCTACGAACGCCGAGCCGACCACTACGCATTCTCCGTCACCATCGCCGCTGCCCTCATCTGCTACCGCCGACTCACCAAATGAATCACGGTCTTACTCGAGCGCGCGCCGGGCGGTAAGGGCCGCCACATCCGCCTCGGTTTGTACTACGGCGGGCGGGCAGTGCGGGTTGCGCGCGAGGTGCTCCTGCACCCGGTAGTGGGGGTCGTTGACCAGTGCTTCGGCGACCTCGGGGGTGGGGGCATCGCTCTTGGCGGCACAGGTGGCGCTCTAAGTCAATTAGGTGGCGCTCTAAGTCAATTAAAACTGCCACGCTTATGTCATAGTTTGACATGGGGAAATTACGTAAGCGCGCATGAAAGGCGGTGTTGACGCGCACCTTGTTGGCTATCTCGGTTTCCATGGCGGGCTTGACCGCACAGGCAA
Organism: Streptosporangium oxazolinicum; assembly: GCF_039537505.1. Taxonomy (NCBI): domain Bacteria; kingdom Bacillati; phylum Actinomycetota; class Actinomycetes; order Streptosporangiales; family Streptosporangiaceae; genus Streptosporangium; species Streptosporangium oxazolinicum. Next base: position 142,147 of record NZ_BAABAQ010000018.1, on the reverse strand, counting down.
GCTCCCTCTGACGCTTATAGACACGCTGTCGATATATGCCGTTAAACGAAACGAGGTAAGTTATGAAACGCAACAGAATGCTCACGACGCTGACGTCCGCACTGGTCGCGGGGGCTGCTGGAATGGCACTGATGGCACCTATCTCCACAGCGCAGGCGGCGGCATGCTCGGTTAGTTCGTCACCGTATGAAACGATGGGCGGCTGGGTGAAGGCCTCGTGCCCCGATAGGGCCGCCCAAGCGGCAGCCCTCTGCGAAGAGAACAGCGGCGACACGTACTGGGCGTATGGGCCGCGAGTCGGCGCTGGTGCAACCTCGACGGCGCGGTGCCACGAGTACGCCATGCTGATCTCGCGCAACGCCTTCTGGGGGTAGGGGCTTGGAACATCGGAACGAAAAGTCACGCTAAGGATCCTGCGGGGATCGAGTTAGCGTGACGGGTCGTGAAGATGCTCATCGTTCGGACCCTTTGGTCTGTCGCGGTAAATGCGTTCACCTCGACCTTGATCACTTCGGAGAACACCCCAGGTCGGCGCGAGAGGGATCAAAGACCTGCCGCAGTGAATCCGGTATTTACTGCGGCAGCATCGCAGCCACCACGACCTTGATCACCGCCAGTCCCCGCGCCCGGCTTCCTTGAAGATCGCCCCCCTACCCCGGGTGCATCGGAACGGCCCGTCACGCCAACCCACCCTGGGCAGGCTCCTTAGCGTGACTTTTCGTTCCGATGTTCCTCACGCCCCGTTCCCGGCTCGCCCCCGAAGGCCTCCCGGCCGGCGCGCGGCCGACTGTCCAGTCCGCCGACCGAGCGCAGCGAGGGAGCGGACTTGACCGGCGGCAAGCGGCGGCCACACTCCAGGCCGGGGGCGAGGTCGACCACTTCAGCCAGAGCACATTTCCCCAGGTCAGAGGGCCGCGACGCGCGATAACGTCCCTTATCGTGCGCTGGTGTTTCCGCAGGCCAGAGGCCGTGCAGGTAACGGGAACCACAGTTCCCGGAACCTACGATCGCCCTGGACTGTCTCGCGTGCCCGCGCGTAGACCTCCTGGCGTACTCCGGCCACCCCGTTCCAGACCGCGATCCTCGTCCTACCGGCAGACTCGCCTCGCGGGTAAACCCGCACTGTCCGTCCGCCATGCTGGCCGCTCTCACCGATCCGCCAGTGCGCGATATGGCACGGAAAGCCAAGGATATGGCACAGAGGGGTAATGCTATGGGACCACTTCTGAGTAATTATTTTTCCATCTCCAGACTCTCTCGGAAGAGGCATTCATGAAACGCTTCATCGGTAAAGCAGTAGCTCTCGCAGCCATTTCTTCTGGCCTGCTAGTCCTTCCCTCCACTCCCGCGTCCGCGGCGGGCTGCGTGAGCCTGAGCAGGGTGTACACGGAGGGGGCAAGCCGTTACGCCGTCGTCTACAACGCATGCGGCCACGCAGTCAGTGCCCGTCCTACGGTTCCCAACTTCCCTGACCCTAACTGCCAGACCATTCCTGCTTCGTCGAGTAAGACCTTCCGCACCGGCGGATCCGTTAGTCCGTATGCCACAGGCGCGGCCGAGTGCTGACAAACTAAATCTCTGTGTCATTCAGGGGCGTCCGCCATGGCGGGCGCCTTCTGCGTCACCGGGGGCGCCGGGGGGTTAGGCTCTCGCTCACCGACCTGCTGGCATGGGCACAGTCGCCACAGGGGCTCGACCAATCGGGGTTCTGGGCGTGGCTGGTGCCGCTCTGGCTGACCCTCTCCCCTGTCGTGCTGGCACTGCAGGCCGGGGTGGACTGGAGACGCGGCCACAGCGCGCCGGATCCTCATCGCCATATGGGCCCTGCTCGCTCTTTCCACCGTCATCCAATGGGATGCCGGCAGCTCCTGGTTCGAGATCATCTCCAGGCCCATCGTGCTGGCCATCATGCTTTTGATGCTGCGGCCCGTCGACCCCGTCGAGGCCGGCCCCGAACAAGGCAGCAGCGATGGATGAGTTTCGAGCTCGCACCGGGACCGCTTCGCGCTGTCGATGAGGCCTCGCCTCGCGTCGTCGATGAGCGCCAGGGCGACGTCGTGGCTCGGTGGCACGCCGACGACGAAGGAGTTGGCGTGGCGTCGATCGCCGTCGACCGTCACGGCGAGCACCGAAGTGGCGATCGCAGCCGGTTCCCCCCTCTACGCGCTCGCCGACAGATCCCCGGGCGCCTGACACCGGCAGGGCGTCATCACCAGCGTGCGGGTACTCTCCTCCAGGTGCGCCACCGTCTTGGAGCCCAGGCAGTAGCGGCACCCCAGGACGGCGGCGGCCGCGGAGTCGGACCAGATGCGGTGCTCCCACGCCGGGGGTGGCTCGGCGGGCGGTGGGGGAGGTTCGGCGGGCTCATGCTCGGCGCCGACCCAGCCCCGGCCGTAGCAGAACCGGCACGCGATCCGCAGCCGGCCCAACCGGTGGCCGCCCTCGCCGTCGCAGTCGGGGCAGGTGATCGGGTCGCTCACTGCCGTCCCGTCCCCACGCACGAGGTGCACGCCACCCAGACGCTCTGCTTCTTGGTGCTGCCGTTGCGGTCGATCCATTCGCCGTCCGCGCCCAAGCAGGTACCGCAGATCGGCGCTTCCTGTTGTTCCTCTTCGGCCATACTCCGACGCTACGCCGCCCCGAGGCCCTCATCAGGCCCTTGCCGGACCACCTTGCCCGCTTTCCTCCCCACCACGAAGCGCGAGGTACTACACCACCCAGCCCCTTTGCATCGTAGATCCATTTTCTCGTTTCGGGCCGGGTGGTCGTCGTGGTGGCCCGTAAGGCGGTCGGTGATTGCGGCGGTCAACATTGTGCGCTGATCATCCAGTGACGGCTCGGGCGCGGGCGACGCCCGTAAACATCAGGTGCCAGCGTCGGTGGCCTCGGGGTGATTTTTCTCTTCGTGAGGTCGGTCTGTCCTGCTACTGCTGGAAAACCCGAGGTTGAGCAGCACGACGGATTCACCCTCACTCAGCGGGGTCCGTCCATGAGGTATGTGCACGCCATGGAACCACACTGCCTCGCGCACGTTCAGATCTAACGCCATCAGGTTCTCCCGACCCAGCAGGAAGTATGTGGCTGTGGGCCGGGACGAACCCCGCGTCCGTTCCAGACAGACCAGGCAGCTGAATTCAAAAATGTTCCAGTCATCGACGTGCAACGGAACCCAGTCGCCCTCCCGATAATACAAGTAAGTTGCGTAAACCGACTGCGACAGATTTCGATCGGGGACAGACGCCCGCAGAGAGACGGCGAAATCGGAGGCACCCAAAGCTTGGACTATTTTGTCACTCGCCCTGGCGATGTGCCGTTCTCCGTGTGGGATGACATCGTGCCGTGCCCTGCTCTGATCTTCCTGGATCGCGTCCCACAACGTTTGATCAATCGCCACCTCGGATATGATCTCAGGCCCCATCACTCGACATGGCGCCATCATCTCGGCAATGGCCGAGGTCACGTCACGCCGAGGGCCGTGACGCGGAAGGCGACCCGATGGTGTCAGAACGTCGCCTCCAAAACCACGAGATCGCGAGCAAAGTGACGACCATGGACAGCAGCGCGGAAACAAGGATCGCGGTGCGAGCATCCACGAAAACCCCTGGAGTGCCGGACATGTACCCAAGGGCCAGGCAGGTGTTCACGAGCACGCGGTAGTACGCCCATGCCCTGCCGTGCATATCCGGGCTGATGTTGTGATGAATCACGTTACGGACGCCGACATTGTGCACACCGTTACCGAAGCCACCGATCAGGAACGCCACCCCGATCACCACAGCGATGGGAACCAACCCTTCGATCAGCAGTGCGGCCGACACGAGAAATGCCCCGCCTAGCAACATGACGAGATGATGGCGCGACACCCTGCCCCACCCGCCGACGAGGGAGCCGGGTATGGCCCCGAGTGCCCATGCCGACAGCAGTAGACCGTAGACGGCGTCGCTGCTCGTCACTTCTCGCAGGTAGAAGACGCCGGCGACACCCTCGATGGAAGTCGCGAAGACGACCCCTGCGAAAATGGGCAGTAACGGGCCGACAATCGGAGATCGCCACATGGCCCTCAGCCCGTCGAGTGCTCCGCGAAAGGGATTCCCGCTCAACGACATGTGTTTGTCGACTTCACCGGGGATGACCAGTCCGACGACGAGCGCCATCACGAGGAAAGTGGCGCTGTTGAGCCCGAGCAACCACGAGGATCCCATTATCGGGTGTAAGGCGCCACAAAAAGCGGGACCAGCCAGGCCGGCAATGGACAATGCTGTCGTGAGCCCGCCGTTGGCCTTCTCGATGCCTGCTTTCCCGGCGACCGCAGGAAGCAATTTGAAGCTGGCCGACGAAGAGGTAACGGCCAGCACATTGGCCAGGGCGACAAGAGCGACCCGTACGTGAAAATCTGGAATCAGCGTCGCCGCCGCGAAGAGTACGGCTTGGAGCAAGACCGCTGCCACCCAGACCTTCTTGGCATTGGCGCGATCCACGAAGGCACCGAGAGCCGGTGCCAGCAGCAGCGGGGGGATCAGCTCGGCGAAATAGACCTCTGTGACCCACCATGTCGGGCCTTTGTTCGCCGCGTCCAGGACCATCGCCAAAAGCGCGACACCGTCTCCGAACGCGGAAACAAGCGTTCCCAAGATGAGCGAGACCAGCGCGATGGGAGGTTTCGTGAACGTCATTACCTATCCATTTGCAGTAACAGCACGTCACAGGGCCACCCTCGTGCACCACCCTGGTCGACCCTTGTGAGCTCACTCGCCTTCAGGCTCATACCCGAATCCTTCGCCAGGGCGATGATTTCACCAGACTCCCAGATACGCTCTCGATGCACGCCCAGAACTCCGGGGAAGCGGAGACCCTGATATTCTATGAAGTAGTTCTGTCGAAAATCCCGGTCTTGGTAATGTACTCCTCGCCAGAGCAGGCGTCGAACACCTTCGGCGTCCTCAAATTCCACGACATCCATCGCCCCGCTCAATTTCTCGAAATGCTCGAGAATCCCGTCTTGATAGACAACCATAATGGCATACCCTTGAGGAATGAGCGAATTGGTTATGTACCGTAGCAGCATCCGGACCTCCTCCTGGGGCCGAAACGAGTTGACGGTCGCGTCGCCCATTACCAGCAGGTCGGCTTTCATTCCGTCTTCTCAACAACGCTCCGTAAGACGTGCGTTACGTTGCGTTCGCGAATTTTCGGAGCCCACGAAGACATGCATACGCAGTGCAGTGAAGAAGGTGCGAAAAGTAATAAAGTCCGACTCGGGGATTTTGCTGAAACTGGCTCCGAATATGAACGGACTTCCAATTCTCTAAACAGGTACCATGTTCACAGTAGAGAGCTTTAATGGCTGAGGTCAGGGCGGGTGGAAGTCCAGGCCGGTCGATGTGCCACGGCGCCGATCACTCGTTGTGCAGCACGGTGGCGATCGTGAGCCGCGCTGCCGACCGGGCCGGGATCAGCGCGCCCAGGACGGCGATCGTCATGCCCGACAGGGCCAGGGCGGTCAGTTGCGGCAGGTGCCAGACATCCTTCGTGAACTCGGGAAGCACGACGATCCCCACGTTGTCGACGAGCACGCGGTGCGCGGCCATGCCGGCGGGAGTCCCGATCAGGCCGCCGGCCACGCCGAGGGCCGCCATGGAGGTCACCGTCATCAGGGTGACCTGGCGTGGCGTCATCCCGATCGACTTGAGCATGCCGATGTCGCGGCGGCGTTCGCGGGTGGTGAGCAGGACGGTGTTGAAGACGCCGAGCGCGGCGACGGTGATCAGCAGGATGGTGAAGACCGTGGTGAAACCGACGACGGTCGTGGTGACGATGTTCTCCGGGCGGGAGATGGCCGGGTAGAGGCCGGGGTCGGCCGCCTTGACCGCGTTCGCGTAAGCCTGGGCGTCGGCGCCGTCGGCGAGCCGGACCTCGTAGTGGTCGGCGCCGGTATCCGGGGCCAGGGCGGTCAGGGTCTCCCAGGAGGACCACAGGAAGCGGGCGTCGCCGTTCATGAGCTGGCCAACGATGGTCGCGCGGGTCTGTCTGCCGTTCAGGGTCAGGGTGACCTGGTCTCCGACCGCCAGTCCACGTCGCTTCAGGAACGGCGGAGGGGCGACGATCTCCCCCGGCCCGTCCAGCCAGCGCCCCTGGATGATCTGGGAGGCGAGGGCCGGGGCGTCGCCGCGCTGGAAGTTGACGGAGCTGCGCTGAGCATGCCCGGTGAGGCGTACGTCGACGAACACCTGGGCGGTCACCCGTGTCGCGCCGGGCAGGGAGCGCAGCAGCGCCTCGATCCGCTCGTCACTCAACATGGGAGCGGTCTGCTTGAACGCAGGCTCGCCCGCGCGTACGCCGACCCGGGTGGCCGGGCTCTCGTTCGCGTTCCCGAAGGCGATCACCGTGCTGGACAGGCCGGTGGTGAGGGTGACCGTGGTGACTCCGAGGACGATGGAGGCCATCGTCATCGCGGTGCGGGCCGGGCGGGCGAACAGCTGGCCCAGGCCCAGGCTGACCGCGCGTGGCAGCCTGGTTCCGGCGAGCCGGCGCTGGACGCGTAGGCCGCGTCCCGGGCGGGGCGCGCTGCCGGCGCTGATCGCCCGCGCGGCCGGCAGCCGGTGTGCGCGCAGCGCGGGAAACAGTGCCGCCAGGACGACGAGGAGCGGCATGCCCAGCAGGCAGACGACGGACACCCAGGGACTGATCCCGATGACGGCGTTCCCGCTCTCGATGCCCTGGAAGGCGGCCCGCAACACGGGTTCGGCCAGCAGGTTGCCCGACAGGGTGCCCAGGAGACAGCCCGCGACCGCGGGCACCGACACCATCGTGAGGTAGACCGCGACCACCTGGTTCGGGGTGAAACCCACGGCCTTGAGCACGCCGATGTGCCGGGTTCCCGACATGACCGCGCCGCTGACCACGTTGGTGACGATGAGGACGGCGACCAGCAGGCCGAGGACGCCGAAGAGTGTCATGAAGGGCAGGTAGGCGGCGGCCGAGCTGGTGAAGACCTGCCTGAGGGCGAGGTAGGACTGCGCGACGGTCAGCGCGCCCGCGGGCAGCGCGCCGGTGATCGCGTCCAGGCCGGTGTGGATCCGCTGCTCCGTCGAGGGGTCGGTGAGGCGGTAGAGCATCTGGGCGGCGTTCGGGCGCAGCGCGGCCATCTGCGCGGGCGCGACCCAGGCGTCGGCCGACTGGCTCATGCTGGAGGCCACGCCGACGACGGTGAGCGGCGGGACTCCGGGCGCCCGCAACCGCGAGCCCAGGGTGCCGGGCCGGAGGTGGCCGTCGGTGGATCGCAGGTTGACGACGATCTCACCGGGGGCGGTGGCCCAGCGCCCGTGCAGGGGGTACACGCGATCGACCGGGCCGCCGGGGTCGGCCCGGCCCACCACCGTGAGCGGGCCCTCGGCCTCGGGAAGGTCCGTGGTCCTGGGGACGTCGATGACGACCTGGTCGAAGGGCCCGGCCGCGGCCTCGACGCCGGGCTGCCGGGAGGCCCCCGTCAGCTGCGCCTTGGAGACCTTCGCGGTGTCGAAGGCGGCCACCACGTGGGCGCCGTCCTGCTTGGCGAAGGCCCGGTCGAACGGGGCGGTGGCGGCGTCGAGCAGCCCCAGAGCGAGCATGATCGTCGTGGAGCAGCACAGCACGACCAGCCCGATGACGACCGTCTGGAGCCCGCGACGCCGCACCGCGGCGCGCGAGGCCCGCCACACCGCGCTCATTCGGCACGCTCCAGGGCGCTCTCGCGGGCCACCCGGCCGTCGGTGAGCTCGATCAGGCGGCTGGCGCAGCGGGTGGCCAGCTGCGGGTCGTGGGTGACGATCAGCAGCGTCTGGCCGATCTGGTTGAGGTCGATGAGCAGGTCCATCACCTGCTCGCCCGAGCGGCTGTCCAGCGCGCCGGTCGGCTCGTCGGCCAGCAGCAGCGCCGGGCGGTTCATCAGGGCGCGGGCCACGGCGACCCGCTGCCGCTCACCGCCGCTCAGCGTCGCGGGATAGGCGTCCTTGCGGCCGGCCACGCCGAGTTCGTCGAGCAACTCCAGCGCGCGCCTGCGCGCCTGACGGGCCGAGGTGCCGATGAGCTGCGCGGACAGCGCGACGTTGTCCAGCGCGGGCAGGTCGTCGATGAGATTGAAGAACTGGAAGATCATGCCGATGTGCCGCCGCCGGAACAGCGCCAGCCCGGTCTCGTTCAACCGGCCCAGTTCCTGGCCGTCCACCTCGACCGTCCCTTCGGTCGGACGGTCCAAGCCCGCGATCATGTTGAGCAGGGTCGACTTGCCGCACCCCGAGGGCCCCATCACGGCGACGGCCTCTCCCGCGAGGATCTCCAGGGACACCCCGTCCAGCGCCGCCGTCTCGCCGTACTCCTTGCGCACGTCGTCCAGCCGTACGACGGCCTGCCTCGCCCTGTCTTCACCGGTCACGGGCAGAACGCTAGGACAGGGGCGCGTCTCCCGGCATCCGTCCCCGGCACCACCTTCCCCGCGGGGTCATACCAGGGATGGACGGCGGTGGCCCCGAGGGGTGATGCGCGACGAGGCGCCTGTCTGGGAAAGTGAGGATCGTGCGGGAATCGGGGGGCTGGTTGCTCATCGCCCTGGCGGTGGCGTGTGCCACCGCCGTGTGGCTGGGTACGGCACTCCTGCGCGCCCGCCACGCGCACCGCAGGGCCCTGGAAGACCGCGGCTGGCTCCTCGAACGCGAGCGTGAGCGCGCCGCCCGCACCGCCGTCGAGGCCGAGCGCTCGCGCATCGCCCGCGAGCTGCACGACATCGTCAGCCACAACGTGAGCCTCATGGTGGTCCAGGCCGCGGCCGCCCGCGAGGTGCTGTCCACGATGCCCGGCGAGGCCGAGGCGGCGCTCAGGGCCGTCGAGGGCGCCGGACGCGACGCGATGACCGAGCTGCGCCACCTGCTGGGCCTGCTCGCGCCGTCGCAGAGCGGCGATGACGAGCCGGGCGACACCGGCCTGTCGCCGCAGCCGGGCCTGGGCAGGCTCAGCCCGCTGATCGACCGGATCGCGTTCGCCGGGCTGCCCGTGGACGTGCGGATCTCCGGGGAACCGCGCCCGCTGCCCGCCGGGATCGACGTCACCGCCTACCGGATCGTGCAGGAGGCGCTGACCAACGCGCTCAAGCACGCCGGTGGGGCGAAGGCGAAGGTCACGGTGCGCTACGCCGACCACTACCTGCGGGTGGAGGTGCTGAACACCGGGCCGAGCGTGCTGACCGGCGACGACGCCACCCCGAGGGAGCCCGACGGCCGGGACGGCGCCGGGCGCGGCCTGCTGGGCCTGCGCGAACGCGTCGCCGTCTACGGCGGCGACCTGGACGCCCGGCGGCGGCTCGGTGGCGGCTACCGCGTCCGGGCACGCATCCCGCTGGACCGGCCGTGACGACCACCGTCCGGGCATGCATCCCGCTGGACCGGCCATGACGACCACCGTCCGGGCACGCGTCCCGCTGGACCGGCCGTGACGACCACCGGTCCGGCGCCCCGCGTGCTCATCGCCGACGACCAGGCCCTGGTTCGCAGTGGTTTTCGCCTGATCCTGACCACGCGCGGCATCGACGTAGTCGGCGAGGCCGCCGACGGGGCCGAGGCGGTGGCGGCGGCGCGCGAGCTACGGCCGGACGTCGTGCTGATGGACATCCGCATGCCGAACATGGACGGCCTGGAGGCCACGCGGCACGTCCTGGCGCGGACGCCGCGCTGCCGGGTCATCATGCTGACCACCTTCGATCTCGACCATTACGTCTACACCGCGCTCACCCTCGGAGCCAGCGGCTTCCTGCTCAAGGACGTCACCGCCGAGCATCTCGTCGCCGCCGTACGCCTGGTCGACACCGGCGACGCCCTCCTGGCACCCTCGATCACGCGGCGGCTCGTCGAGCGCTTCGCCTCCGGCGACCGCGCTCCCCTCCGCGCGCCGGCCGTTCACCGTGACCTCACGGCTCTGACACCGCGGGAGCTGGAGGTTCTGACGCTCCTCGGCCAGGGGCTGTCCAACACCGAGCTGGCCGGCGCGCTCACCCTCAGCGAGGCCACCGTGAAAACCCACGTCGGCCACATCTTCGCCAAACTCGACCTCCGCGACCGGGCGCAGGCCGTCGTGCTCGCCTACGAGACGGGGCTCGTCCTGCCGGGTGGGTCCGGGGGGCCTCGGGCGCACCGATGACCGAAGCGGCCGACGCCGCCCCGCGCACCCTGGCACACCCGAGCGGTGATCCTCGACCCGTCGGCGACGCCGAGCTCCCGTACACCGGCCGCCACAGCCGCCAGGCTGGAAGAGGACCTTCAGGGGTCAGGTCTTGCAGGGGCCGTCGCGCAGGACTCCCCGTACCTGGTCCAGGGTGACCTCTGGCGGGAGGTCGGGCATCCACCACGTGGCGCCCGCCGTGACGTACGGCTCGGGGTCGGCGCCGGGTGGGAGGGCCACGGCGATGTCGTACGGCGTGGTCGCGGGGTCCCGCAGGCCGGTGAGCGTCGCGACGATCTCGGCCAGCTGGTCGGGGTGTTCGACGTCGACGGGGAAGAACCCGTCGTGGCGGGCGGCCCGGCGCAGTGGCCGGACCCGTCCGGGGTACCCGGCGACCCACACCGGCACCCTCGGTCGCTGGACCGGGGTGGGAAGGAACCGAAGGCCGTCGACGGTGTAGTGCTCGCCGCGATGGTGCACCGGCTCGCCGGACCACGCGGCGTCGAGGACCTCCATCGCCTCGTCGAGCATCCGGCCGCGCAGCCGGTCATCGCGTTGTTCGCCGGTCCGGGTGAACTCGCGGCCGTAACGGTCGCTGCCGAGGCCGACCCCGAGGGTGAGGCGGCCGCCGCTGAGCCGGTCGAGCGTGACGGTCTCCCGGGCGAGCTTGGCGGGCCTGCGGCGGGCGACGGGCGTGACCATGGGACCGATGCGCAGACGTTCGGTGGCGGCCGCGACCGCGGCCAGCGTGATCCACGGATCGGCCACCTGACGCACCGGTTCCGGCCAGCTCAGGCGGTCCCACACGAAGAAGCCGTGCCAACCGGCCGCCTCCGCCTCACCCGCCAGGCGCGCGACCACCGTCGGGTCGGCGAGACCGTCGAAAAGCGGCAGCCAGAGGGCGGAGTTCACCGGAGGGCGCCGCGGCGGTCGCGCGGATTCGGTCATCGTGCCCTCGGTATGACCGTCGAATCGGGCGTGTGCCGGCGCGGCGCTCATCGTCCGGCCGCCCGATGGTCCGGTTCCCGGAACCGCCACCGGGTCGCCGCGACCGATCCGTCGGTGCCGAAGCCGTACGCCGTCGCCGGTGCCACCCGGTAGACGTCGTACGGCGGCGGTCCCGCGGTCAGCGCTCCTCCTCCGGCGGCGTCCAGCCCTCCGTCGCGGACGGTGACCCGCCACCCGTAGGTCTCGTCGTACGCCCGCGCCACGCGGCGAAGCGTGTCCTCGTCACGCGTCCTCACCGCCGTGCCCTCGACGACGAGGTCGAGTGGTTCGTGCTCCACCGTGACCACGCAGCGGGCGTCGCGGTCGAGGTTGCGCGCCTTGCGGGTATCCGGCCCCATGGAGACGTACGGCCGGTCCTCGACCCAGACGGCCAGCACGGGCATGACGTGCGGTGCGCCGTCGGGCCGGACCGTCGCCAGCCAGTAGGTCGCCGACGAGCGCCGCAGGTGCCCGCGCACCCAGTCCCACGGCGTCGGTGTCGCGGACCCGTTCATCGGCTCGGCGGACACCGGTCCTCGCCCAGCCGGGTGGCGGTTCGTGGTCATTCTCCAGCCTCCTCTCGTGCGTACACGGCCTCGATGCTACGGTCGGACTGGTGCACGGAAGGGGTCCAGTTTCTCTGCCATGGACGAGACCAGTCAGGCGATAGAGATGCTGCTGTCCGTTTCCCGGGATGGTCGCCAGCGGCTGGGCACGCAGATCGAGACGCAGCTGCGTGGCGCGATCCGCGAGGGGCGGCTCCGGGCGGGTGCGCGCGTGCCGTCCACCAGGGATCTGGCGTGTCAGCTCGGCGTCTCGCGCCGGGTCGTGGTCGAGGCGTACGCGCAGCTGGCCGCCGAGGGATACCTGACACTGCGGCAGGGCGCCCGGCCGTGTGTCGCCGAGACGGTCCGGGGGCGGGTGCTCTCCTCGCCCGGGGCGGGCGTCCCGGCCGCGACGCCCCGGTTCGACCTGCGTCCGCGCACACCGGACGTGTCCGCCTTCCCGCGTTCGCAGTGGCTGCGGTGTCTGCGCGACGCGTTGCGGACGATGACCAATGCCGAGTTCGGCTACGGCGACCCGCGCGGGGCCGAGGCGTTGCGGTCGGCCCTCGCCGAGTACCTCGGCCGGGTGCGCGGCGTGGCCGCCGTGCCGGAGCGCATGATCATCACCAACGGGTACTCACAGGGCCAGGGAATCGTCTGCCGGGCGCTGGCCGCCCGTGGCGCCCGGCGGATCGGGTTCGAGAACCCCAGTCACCCGGAGCAGCGTCGCGTCGCCGAGAGAGCCGGTCTGGAGATCGTGCCGATCGCCGTCGACCAGGCGGGCGTCCGGCTCGACGAGCTCGAACGGGCCGACGTGGACGCGCTGGTCCTCACCCCCGCCCACCAGCACCCGACCGGCGCGGTGCTCACCGGCGAACGGCGGCGGGGCCTGCTGACCTGGCTACGGCGGCGCGACGCGATCGTCATCGAGGACGACTACGACGCCGAGTACCGCTACGACCGCGCCGCGGTCGGCGCCCTGCACGGGCTGGAGCCCGACCGGATCGTCTACGCCGGCTCGGCCAGCAAGACGCTCGCGCCGGCGCTGAGACTGGGCTGGCTGGTCGTCCCGGCGCGGCTGCTCGCCGCCGTCACCGACGAGAAGGACCTCGCCGACTGCGGCACCGCCAGCGTCGAGCAGCACGCGTTCGCCACCTTCCTCGCCCGGGGCGAGCTCGACCGCCACCTACGCCGCATGCGTGGCCGGTACCGCAGCCGCCGCGACCTCCTCCTCGACGAACTGGCCCGCGCCCTGCCCGAGGCCACCGTCCGAGGCGTCGCCGCCGGGCTGCACGCCACCGTCGAGCTCCCCGAGGACTACGACGAACACGCCATCCTCGACCAGGCCCGCCGTCGGGGGGTCACCTTGATGACCATGCGCGACTTCTGGATCCCGCCCGGCACCGGGGCCCCGACCCTGCTGCTCGGCTACGCGCAGATCCCCATCCCCGCCATCCCCACCGCGGTCCTCGCCCTGACCGACGCCATCCGATCCACGCGTCAGCGCTGAGCCACCAGGTGCCGGGTACGCGGGCTCGGCGAGGCCGCGGCCGGTGGTGTCGGGGATATACGGGGAGTACGGCCCGCGCGGGACGGTTCCGCCGCGACGGCCCGCCGGTGAGGACCTCCTCGTGACCGCTCGCGCTCAATGTATTCAGCGCCGACCGGGTGACCACCGGGTGCGGGGACAGCTCGACGAACGCGCGGGATGGGTCCTCGGGCGACAGGCCGATATGGCGGCGCCGCTCCACTTTTCTGTCCGCGCGGCCGGAGTTTCGACCGACAACGCTGGACTTTCGCCCGAAGTTGACAAAAGTTCTACGGATCCGACCGTAACATCTAGACAGTCTGGACGTAACATTTTAAGATCGCACCAGAACACCAGAATGAGCCGCAAAGGTGGCAAAAGTTCAGGAGGTGCAGCGATTTGCGACCGCAGCACTGCACCTTCGTCTCCCGCACGGCGAGGGATCGTTGTCCGAGGCCGAGATCGGTGCCCGGCTCGAATCGCCGCGCGTGCGCGCGACCGTCGAGCCGGATCCGGAGCGGCCGGGAGCGAATCACCTCACCCACGGGGCTTGGCATCGTACGGCGGCTGCCGGGGCAGGCACGCGGGCCGTACCGATCACCGGGCTTCCACGACACCGGCTCATTCGCGTTCGCACCACCGCACCTGATCACGCAGTGCCACCGGCCGCGCCCCGACACTGTCGTCGGCGATCGGCCGGCCCACCCCCCACACCCCCCTCGAACGGCCTGGAGGTCGTCATGCGACTGCTGATCCGTACCATCGCGACCTGCTGACGGTCGGCGCGACGCCAGGTGGTGCCGCGTCGCCGGCGCAAGAGATAGCCGGGTCGGCAGGGACGGACGCCGACCGCTCCGCCGACCCGGCCCCGCCCGTCACTCGCCGACGGAGAGCGGCGGGCGCCGACGGCACCGGTGCTCACCGGTTACCGGCTTCCCCCGGCCGGTGAGCGGGGCGCCTCCCGTGTTCCAGCGCCGCGTTCACCCGTGACGACCGGGGACGGTCACCTTCGTGAATGCCCTCAACGCGTCCGCCCACGGTCGCCTGACGGCTCGTTCCGACCCCGCAGCACTCGAAGGTGAGGCGACTCACAACCCCTGGCAGAGACATGTTGACTGTTTTACCCGGAGCAGTCACAGTTTGTCCGAACGACTTGTCCGAACGACATCGCTGACGGATCCCCCCCTCTCCGCGTCGTTGGCGTGATCGGCGCACGCCTGTATGGACTCGTACTACAGGAAGCGAGCAGCACCGATCATGTTACGAAAACTCGTCTCATGCGTCGCCGTACTGGCGGCCGCCTTCAGCCTGGCTCCTCCAGCCCAGGCCGCACCGAACACAGCACCGAACACCGTGGCGAAGGCCGCGTCGAAGACCGCGGCGCTCGCGGCGCCCGGCTACACCCAGGTGACCCTGGCCAAGGGCGTGGCGGAGACCGGCGAGCCGATGGGCCTCACCGTCCTGCCCAACCGGGGCGTGCTGCACACGTCGCGCGACGGCGTGATCCGCTACACCGACGTGCTGGGCAACACCAAGGTGGCGCTCACCATCCCGGTGTACACGCACGACGAAGAGGGCCTGCAGAGCATCAAGGCCGACCCGAACTTCGCGACGAACCGGTGGGTGTACGTCTACTACGCGCCGCCGCTGTCCACCCCGGGCGGTGACGCGCCGGCCTTCGGGACCGCGGCCCAGTTCGCCCCGTTCAACGGGGTGAACCGGCTGGCCCGGTACACGGTCAACGCGGACCACACCCTCAGCGCGAGCTCCGCGGTCACCGTCCTCGACGTCCCCACCAGCCGGGGCATGTGCTGCCACGTCGGCGGCGACATCGACTTCGACGCGGCCGGCAACCTCTACCTCTCCACCGGCGACGACACGAACCCGTTCGACTCCAGCGGCTACACGCCGATCGACGAGCGGACCGACCGCAACCCGGCATTCGACGCGCAGCGCACCTCCGGCAACACCAACGACCTGCGGGGCAAGGTGCTGCGGATCAAGCCGAGCGCGGCCGGCGGCTACACCGTCCCGGCGGGCAACCTGTTCCCGGCCGGCACCGCGAACACCCGGCCCGAGATCTACGCGATGGGCTTCCGCAACCCGTTCCGGATGAACGTGGACAAGGCCACCGGCACGGTCTACCTGGGCGACTACGGGCCGGACTCGGGCACCGCCAGCGCCACCCGTGGCCCGGCGGCGTCGGTCTCGTTCGAGCGCATCACCCAGCCCGGCAACTACGGCTGGCCGTACTGCTCGCAGTTCAACGTGCCGTACATCGACTTCACCTTCCCGTCCGGGCCCTCGGGCGCCGCGTTCAACTGCGCCGGCGGGCCGACGAACAACTCGCGCAACAACACCGGCATCACCCAGCTCCCGGCCTCGCGCGCGGCCTGGCTGCCGTACGGCGTCGGCCAGGACAGGTCGGAGCTGTGCTGCGGGAGCTGGTCGCCGATGGGCGCCCCGGTCTACAACTACAACGCCGCGCTCGTCTCGGACGTGAAGTTCCCGGCGTCGATGAACGGCAAGGTGTTCATCAGCGAGTTCGGCCGGCGGTGGATCAAGACGGTCACCCTGAACGGCAGCGGCGGGGTGGGCACGATCGAACCCTTCCCGACCTGGTCCGGCACCCAGGTGATGGACTCGGAGTTCGGGCCGGACGGCGCCCTGTACGTGCTCGACTACGGCACCGGCTGGTTCGGCGGCGACGCCAACTCGGCCGTGTACAGGATCGAGTACAACTCGGGCACCGGCCAGGCCCCGGTCGCGGCGATCAACGCCAACCCGAAGGCCGGCAACGCGCCGCTCACCGTGCAGTTCAGCTCGGCCGGGAGCACCGACCCCGACGGCGACCCGATCACGTACGCGTGGGACTTCACGACGAACGGCAGCACCGACTCGACCGCGGCCAACCCGTCGTTCACCTACACGGCCAACGGCACGTACACGGCGACGTTGACGGTGAGCGACAACACCGGCCGCAGTGCCACGGCGAGCACCACCATCAGCGTCGGACAGGCGTCGGTCACCCTCACCCTGCCGGTCAACGGGCGGGTGTTCAACTTCGGCGACGCGATCCCGTTCCAGATCAGCGTCACCGACCCGAACTCCCCGACCATCGACTGCAGCCGGGTGAAGATGAACTACATCCTCGGCCACGACAGCCACGGTCACCTGTTGACCACCGCGACCGGCTGCTCGGGCACCATCCAGACCCCGGTGGACGGTGAGCACGACGCCAACGCGAACATCTTCGGTGTCTTCGACGCGGAGTACACCCCGCCCGGCTCGACCACGGCCATCCACGCGCCGCAGGCCGTCCTGCAGCCGAGGACCCGCCAGGCCGAGCACTTCAGTGCCCAGCAGGGTGTGCAGGTCGTGCCCAAGGCGTCGGCCAACGGCGGTAACGCGGTCGGGTACGTCGAGAACGGGGACTGGATCTCGTTCACGCCGTACAACCTGAGCGGGGTCACGTCGTTCACGGCCCGGGTCGCCTCCGGCGGCGCCGGTGGCACGCTCACCCTGCGGGCCGGTTCGGCGACCGGGACGGTGGTCGGCACGGCCACGGTCGCGCCGACCGGCGGCTGGGAGACCTGGGTCAACGTCACCGGCACCGTGACGCCGCCCTCCGGGACGACGAACCTGTACCTGGTCTTCACCGGTGGCGCGGGCTCGCTGTTCGACATCGACTCCTTCACCTTCACCAGCGGGACGACACAGCCGCCGGCGACGAACCTCGCGCTGAACAAGCCGGCGACGGCCTCCAGCGTGGAGTCGGCCGCCTACCCGGCCTCGGCCGCGGTGGACGCGTCGGCGACGACCCGGTGGGCCAGCGCGTTCTCCGACCCGCAGTGGATCCAGGTCGACCTGGGCGCCACGTACACGATCAACCGGGTGCGGCTGGTGTGGGAGGCGGCCTACGGGTCGGCGTACCAGATCCAGACCTCGACCAACGGCACGACCTGGACCAACGCCAGGTCGGTGACCGGCGGCAACGGCGGTGAGGACAACAACACCGGCCTGAGCAACGCCGCCCGGTACGTGCGCATCTACGGCACCACCCGGGCCACGGCGTGGGGCTACTCCCTGTTCAGCTTCGAGGTCTACGGAAGCTGATCACCACGGCGGACCTGGTCCGCCCTGACAGACAACGCCGCCGCGGGGCGTCCGGACAACGGACGCCCCGCGGTTTCGTTCGTCGTCCGGGCTCCGCGGGATCGCGGTACGCGAGACGGCGCGCGTTCCGGAGGCGGGGCGCGCGCCGTCGTGTGTCGGGAGGGGGCGTCAGGAGACGGTGAGCGTGCCGTTCGCGTTACGGGCGCATGTGACGACCGTGCGGGGCGCGGCGGTGAGGGCGCCGGTCAGGCACTGGCCGAGGACGGTGTGGCCCGCGGCGTTGGGGTGCCATGCCTCCTGACAGGTCTGGAAGTAGGTGACGCAGGTGTTCGCCGCCTTCTGGACGCGGATCTTGTCCCAACCGGACAGGCTGTTGACGACGTTGCCGTTCGGCGACTCCTGTATCCGGATCGGTGTGGCGAGCGCGCTCTCCGGGCTGCCGGGGTTCTCGCAGAGCCGGGCGCCGTCGAAGGCCTTCTGGACGTCCAGCACGCGCAGGTTGGCCGCCGGACGCTCGGCCGCCAGTGTGGTGTAGGCGTTCCTGACCAGGTTGCCGAGGTTCTGGGAGAACACGTGTCCGGGGGCGAGGCTCGCGCGGTGGATCGGGCAGCCGGCGGCGTACCGCTCGGCGCCGAGGTCGCGGAACTTGTCGCGGGTGTCGGTGCGGTTGTCCTCGTCCCGGTACTGCGGGGCGACGTCGAGCGGCAGCGGGTTGGTGTAGTTCTGCAGGACGACCTGGTGGACGCCGTCGGCGTCGACCTGGGCGAGGGTGTCGAGGATCTGGCGCAGGGCGGCGGTGGTCTCGGTGGTGGCGGCGGCGACCTCGGCGTCGGAGGCCAGGTCCGAGACGGTGCAGGGCTCCTGCGGCACGTCGCCGCCCAGGTAGGCCCAGAACTCCCACCAGCCCGTCCAGGCGTCGGCGATGAAGCGGTTGGCGCACAGCGTGGCCACGTCGCCGAAGGTGAACTGGGTGTTGTTGGAGCCGAGGCCGATGAGGACGACGTCGATGTCGTGGGTCTGCGCGACGGCGCGCAGCTGGTCGAGTTGCGAGGCGACGGAGCGGCCCTTGGCGCGGGCACTGGAGGGGTTGGCGATGTCGGCGGGCTGGCCGCCGGAGCACGCGAGGTTGAAGCGGTCCTGGATGCCGGGGAGCGACGCCTTGAAGAGCGAGGCGTTCGCCGACCGGTGGCAGAAGTAGGCGTTGCTGTTCGCCGCCGACCAGCCGGGGAAGGACTGTGGCGTCCCGGAGGCGTCGACGACGGGCTGGTAGGCCCCGGCGCCCTCCCCGCTGACGAAGCTGTCGCCGAGCGCGACGGCGGCGGTGGGCAGGGCCGCCTGCGCCGCTCCGCCCTGGACGAGCTGGACGCCGATCGTACCCACCAGGAGCGCGGCCATCGCGGCCACCCGCCGGAGAACCTTCACAACTGCCCCATTTCCTACTAAACGACCGTGGAAGAGCGAACGCCTAGATCGCAACATGCCGCGCCGACGGCGTCAAGATTTATATGAGGCCAGCTCGCGTTTAGTTGAGAGATCGCGTATCGCCTTCGTCGTCAGCCACGCGTTCGCTCGTCCACGTCGAGCGCTCCGCGACCGGACGGGCCGGACCGGGGCCGGGCCGCAGGAAACGCGGCCCGGCTCGATCGGATCAGGGGCTGGTGCAGGTGGCCGTGGGAGTGGCCGCGGTGCCGTTGGCGGTGAAGCCGAAGGTGGTCGAGGAACCCGCCGCGACGGAGCCGTTGTAGGCGGCGTTGCGGACGGTCACGCTGGAACCGGACACGGTGTGCTGGCCGTTCCACAGGCTGCTGATGGTCTGCCCGCCGGGCCAGGTCCACCTCACCGTCCACCCGTTGACCGGCGAACCACCCGCCCGGACGGTCACCGTCGTCTGGAACCCTCCCTGCCAGCTGTTGACCGTCGCGATCGTCGCCGAGCACGCCCCCGGACCCGGGGTCGGCGTGGGAGTGGGGGTGGGGGTCGGGGTGGGGGTGGGCGTCGGGGTGGGGTTCGGGTTCGGGTCCGCGGCGTTGAGGGCGTTCAGCACGGCGGTGTAGGCGGGCTTCTTGGTGCTGCCGTCGAACAGCAGCGGGGTGTCGCCCGAGCGCCAGGAGTCCTGGTCGCGGACGCCCCACACGGTGATGCCGTTGCAGCGGGGGACGGCCAGGCAGTCGTTGGTCACGTTGGCGTAGGTCGTGGGGGAGGCGCCCTGGATGTCCAGTTCGGTGATCTGCACGTCGACGCCGAGTGCGGCGAAGCTCTGGATGGTGGTGCGGAAGTTGCTGTTGTAGGGGCTGCCGCTGTTGAAGTGGGCCTGGAGGCCGACGCAGTCGATCGGCACGCCGCGCTGCTTGAAGTCGCGGACCATGGTGTAGACGGCCTGGGTCTTGGCCCAGGTCCAGTTGTCGATGTTGTAGTCGTTGTAGCAGAGCTTGGCGGCCGGGTCGGCGGCGCGGGCGGTGCGGAAGGCGACCTCGATCCAGTCGTTGCCGGTTCGCTGCAGGTTGGAGTCGCGCCGGCCGCCACCGCTGTCGGCGAACGCCTCGTTGACCACGTCCCAGGCGTAGATCTTGCCCTTGTAGTGGGCCATCACGCCGTTGATGTGGTCGATCATCGCCTGGCGCAGCGTGGCGCCGGACAGGGACTGCATCCAGCCCGGCTGCTGGGAGTGCCAGGCCAGGGTGTGCCCGCGCACCCGCTTGCCGTTCTGCACGGCCCAGTTGTAGACGCGGTCGGCGTTGGTGAAGGTGAACTGGCCCCGGTTCGGCTCGGTGGCGTCGATCTTCATCTCGTTCTCGGCCGTCACCATGTCGAACTCGCGGTTGGCGATCGTGGTGTACGCCGAGTCGCCGAGCTTGCCGGCGTTGATCGCGGTGCCGAAGTATCGCCCGCTCTGCTGGGCCGCCGCGCCGAGCGTGCTCGCGGCGGCACCGGCGGAAGCGGCACCGGCGGAACCCTGGACGGTCACCGCCGCGAGCGTACCGAGCACGAGGGTGCCGAGGGCACCGGCGATCAGGGCCCGGCGGAGGCCGCTGAGGGGTCGCCGGGTTCCGGGCGGGGGTATGGCATTTGTGCCCATGCCTGAGCCTCCATCACTGCGTCACGGGAAAGCGGGAAAGCGGGAGCACGGGGGACACCCCCGCGCGTTCGACGCCGCGCCCATGGCCGGGGAGGCGCACCACCGGGCGCCGTGGACGACGGCCCCGCTGCGCGCCACCGACCCGGCCGTAGGAGGACGCCTTGGGGACTCAGTGTGGAAATCTCCCCGAAATACGTCAAGGCAGCCCAGAAAGTTTCGGCAGCTCTGCCCGGCACGCGCGTCTCACAAACGCCCCAACCTGTGTCCCGGCCTCCTGAAACCTTGCGGCCTCGTCACTACGGGGCATGACATACCCGATGTAAGTTTCAGCATCGATGCCCGCGTCGATCAGGTGGGGGCGTCACCCCTCCGAGGGCGGAGCGGCATCGGTGGACCGGCTCTCCCGGGCCCGGATCGCGCCGACGACCCGATTCCGTCCGCGCCGGATGCCGTCCGCACCGGCCGGGATCGCGATCACGACGGGAGCACCTGTGTGCTCCGCCGCGCGGGTCAGGGGAGGCGGGCGTCGGCGAGCAGCCGTTCGCAGGCGTCGAGCAGGCGTCGCCGCAGCGGCCTCGCCCGCTCGGCGAACCCTCGCTGCTCGGCGGCGTACTCGGCCCGCCCCTCCGGCGTCTCGATCCGGATCGCCCGGTGGCCGAGCGAGCTGAGGTCGTACGGGCTGGCCCGCATGTCCACGGCGCGGATGTCGCGGGCCAGCGTGAAGCAGTCGGCGACCAGCTCACCGCTCACCAGCGGCGACAGCTTGTACGCCCACTTGTAGAGGTCCATGTTGGCGTGCAGGCAGCCCGGCTGCTCCAGCTCCGGCTGCCGCTCCCGCGTCGGCCGCAGCGCGTTCAGCGGGCGCGCCTCGGGGGTGAAGAAGCGGAACGCGTCGAAATGGCCGCACCGCACGCCGCGCTGTTCCACGACCTCCTCGATCTCCTCCCCGCTGAGCCGCAGCGGCCAGGCTTCGTGCCGTACCTCCGTGGCCTTGTAGACCATCGCCCACTCGTGCAGGCCGAAGCAGCCGAAGTATCCCGGCCGCGCCTCGGTGGCGGCGAGCAGCCGCGTGATCCACTCGATGGAGGACCCGCGCCTGTCCATCAGCGCCTCGGTGTCGAGCGTGGCACCCTCGGGGATGTCGAGGTAGTCGCGGCCGAAGTCGCGCGCTCCCCGCAGGACCACCCCGGCGCCCGGATGCCACTTCCGCAGCCGCGCCGGCCGGTGCCCGTAGTAGGTGAACAGGAAGTCCTCGATGGGGTGGGCCTCGCCCCGCGCCCTGCGCGCCAGGTGCGGCTCCGCCCACACCTCGATCCGCCGCCGGTGGGCCTCCGCCCGCGCCCGCCACTCCTCCGGTTCCAGAACCTCCACCGCTGAATGGTACGCGCGGGCCGGTGGTGCCCGTCCGCTCCGCCTGCCCGCCATGGCCGCCCTTCCGCTCCGGCCGGTCGCTCAGTGGCTCGGTGTGGCGATGGCGGGCGCCCGCCGAGCAGCGCATCGGTGAACGGAAGATGAATTATCAATACATAACAGATGCCTCGCTCCGCATTGTCGGCATACGTCACATAATCCAATTAGAAACGCTGTTTTATGGCAATGCGCGGCAAGCTTCGAGGAATCACATGAAGCGGTGGATCGGCATCGGGCTGGCGCTGCTCCTCGGCGTCGCCGTGGCGGCGGCGATCGTGGTGGGCAACCGTGGCGGCGGCACGGAGACCCGGGAGCTCACCCTGGTCCGGGGGGTGATCGGATCGGAGAAGAAGCCGTTCTTCGACGACCGGAGGGTGCGGGCGGTCTTCGCCGGGCACGGCCTCCGGGTGGAGGTCGACACCGCCGGATCACGCCAGATCGCGACCTCGGTGGATCTGGGGAAGTACGGCTTCGCGTTCCCGTCCAGCGCCCCCGCGGCGGAGAAGATCAGGCGTGACCGGGGCGCCACCCGCACGTTCGCGCCGTTCTCCTCCCCCATGGCGATCGCCACCTTCACCCCGATCGTGGACGTGCTCGTCAGGGCGGGCGTCGTGCGGGACTCCGGCCAGGGCTACCAGGTATTCGATATCCAGAAATATCTGGGTCTGGTGGCTAAAGGCACCCGTTGGGATAAATTGCCGGGTAATACCGCTTATCCGGCGCGCAAGCGCGTGCTGCTCACCACCACCGACATCCGCACCTCCAACTCCGCGGCGATGTACCTCTCGATCGCCGGCTACGTGGCCAACGGCGACGACGTGGTCACCTCCAACGAGCAGGGCTCCACGGTCGCGGAAACCGTCGCTCCCCTCTTCCTCGACCAGGGATACTCCGAGACCTCCACCGAGGCGCCGTTCGAGGACTACCTGTCCCTGGGGATGGGCAAGACGCCCATGGTCATGATCTACGAGGCGCAGTACGCCTCGCGGCTGTTCGCCGGGGACGGCGCGATCCGTCCCGGCATGCGGCTGCTCTACCCCTCGCCCACGGTCCTGAGCAAGCACACGCTCGTACCGCTCGGCGCGCAGGGCGCCGAGGTCGGCCGGCTCCTGCAGGAGGACCCGGAACTCGGGCGCCTCGCGGCCCTGTACGGCTTCCGCACCGCCGCCCCCAGGGCGTTCGACGACCTCGTGGCGAAGGTGAAGGCTCCGCTGCCCCCCGGCCTGGTCGACGTGGTGGAGCCCCCCGACCACGAGCGGCTGGAGGGCATGATCTCCGCGATCGAGACGCTCTACCGGTCCGGACCGGTCCCCTCACCCACCCCCTGACCTCACCCTTTCAGCACTTCGAGGAGAGACCACCGTGAGCGATCTCGTGCTCAGCCCGCCGGAACCCGTGGCCAAGGTGCCCACGGAGAAGGCGGCCACCATGCTGCCGATCCCGGAGGGGCGGGACGCGGAACTGGCGGAGAAGGCGAACGGCTTCGCCGAGGAGCTGAGCGGCCTGGATCCGAGGTCGCCGGAGTTCGCCAGGAAGGTGCACGACATCACCTCCATGGGCGACTCGGAGATCCGGGCCTCCTCCCAGGTGGCGAACCGCATGCTGAAGCGTCCGGTGGCCGCGCTGGCGTCCGCCAGGGGTGAGGGCCGGGACGCGCAGGCGGCGGTGGCGGGGCAGCTGGTCGCGCTGCGCCGCACGGTCGTCGACCTCGACCCCAAGCAGACCTCCGGCCCGGCGAGGAAGCTGCTGGGACTCATCCCGTTCGGCGACAAACTGCGCGACTACTTCGCGAAATACCAGTCGGCGCAGCGGCACCTCGACGACATCATCCGCGCCCTCAAGTCCGGGCAGGACGAGCTGCGCAAGGACAACGCCGCCATCGAGGGCGAGAAGGCCAACCTGTGGGAGTCGATGAAGCGCCTGCAGGAGTACGCCCTGCTCGCCGCCGCCCTCGACGCCGCGGTGGAGGAAAAGATCATGTATGTCGAGGCGGCCGAGCCGGAGAAGGCCACCGCCCTGCGCTCGGACGCGCTGTTCGGCATCCGGCAGAAGCACCAGGACCTGCTGACCCAGCTCGCGGTGTCCGCCCAGGGGTACCTCGCGCTGGACCTGATCCGCAAGAACAACCTCGAACTGATCAAGGGCGTGGACCGGGCGACCACGACGACGGTCGCGGCGCTGCGCACGGCCGTGACCGTGGCCCAGGCCCTCGCCAACCAGAAACTCGTGCTCGACCAGATCACCGCGCTGAACGCCACCACCTCCGACCTGATCGTGGCGACCAGCGAGATGCTGCGCACGCGGGCGGCCGACATCCAGACCCAGGCGGTGTCGACCACGGTCGGCATGGACGCGCTGCGCAAAGCGTTCGACAACATCTACTCCACCATGGACATGATCGACACGTTCAAGGCCAAGGCCGTGGAGAACATGGCGGTCACCGTGGACAGCCTCACCGTCGAGCTGGACCACGCGCGCACCTACCTGGAGCGCTCCCGGCGCGGCGACGAACAGGAGCTCCCGCGATGAGGGACGCGTCGGCGGATCACCGCCCGGCCGGACCGGTACCCGGCGTGCGAGCGGGTGCCCGCCGGGCCGGACGGGCGCTCGCCGTTCACCGCCCGGCCGGACCGGCACCTGTCGCGCGACGGGCCGGGCGGGCGCTCGTCGTGCTGGCTCTGCTGGTGGCGTCGGCCGCGTGTAGCGGGGCCGACGCGCCCGCCACCCCCGCGGACGGGCCCGACGTGCTCCGCGTCCTCGCGGGAAGCGAGATCGACGACCTGGAACCGCTGCTCAAACAGGCCGAGGACGCCGTCGGCGTGCGCGTCGCGCTGTCGTACGCCGGAACGCTCGACGGGGCCGACCAGGTGGCGAGCGGCGGCGCGGACGGACGGTACGACGCGACGTGGTTCTCCTCCAACCGCTACCTGTCACTCATCGACGGGGCCACCGCGCGGCTCTCGACCCAGACCAAGGTCATGGTCTCTCCCGTGCTGCTCGGGCTGAAGGCGTCCAAGGCCCGCGAGCTCGGCTGGGACGGCAGGACCGTGACCTGGAACGACATCGCCTCGGCCGCGCGGGCCCACCGGTTCACCTTCGGCATGACCAGCCCCGCGGCGTCCAACTCCGGGTTCTCGGCGCTGGTCGGCGTGACGGCGGCGCTCTCCGACGCCGGTGAGGCCCTGGAGGAGGCCCAGATCGACGCGGCGACACCCAGGCTGAAGGAGTTCTTCTCGGCGCAGACGCTCACCTCCGGCTCCTCCGGATGGCTCGCGGACGCGTACGTCGAGCAGGGCGCGGTGGACGGGCTCGTGAACTACGAGTCCGTGCTGCTGGGTCTCAACGCCTCAGGCAGGCTCCCCGAGCCGCTCACGCTGATCTACCCGGGCGACGGGGTGGTGACGGCGGACTACCCGCTCACGCTCCTGAGCTCCGCGCCCCCGGAGAAGAAGGAACTGTACGGGAAGCTCGCCGCCTGGCTGCGCACGCCGGAGATCCAGCGGGAGATCATGACCACGACCCACCGCAGGCCCATCGTCCCCGAGGTGAGGGCGGATCCGCGTTTCGGGACCGCGTCGCTGGTGGAGCTGCCCTTCCCCAACCGGCGCGGCGCGGCCGACGGGCTGATCGGCGTCTACCTCAACCAGGTGCGCAGGCCGTCGCGGACGCTGTTCGTGCTCGACACCTCCGGTTCGATGAAGGGGGAGCGAATCGACGCGCTCAAGCAGGCGCTGACCGCCCTGTCCGGCGCCGACACCTCGGTCAGCGGATCGTTCTCGCGCTTCCGCGACCGCGAGACGGTCACGATGATCCCGTTCAACACGGTCCCCGGCACCCCGCGGACCTTCACGCTGCCCGACCGGGACGCCGGACCGGTGCTCCGGCGGATCCGCTCGTACAGCGAGGCGCTGCGGGTCGGCGGCGGCACCGCGATCTTCGACAGCCTGCGGGCCGCCTACGAGCGGGCGGGGGCGTCGCCGTCGGAGGACTTCACCTCGATCGTGCTGATGACGGACGGCGAGAACACCGACGGCAGCTCGTACGACGACTTCGCCGCCTACTACGCGTCGCTGCCGGTGAAGTTCCGGACGTTCGTCGTGCTCTTCGGCGACAGCGACGTCGACGAGATGAGGCGGATCGCCGAACTCACCGGCGGAGCGGCCTTCGACGCCCGGCAGGGGTCGCTCGCCACGGCCTTCAAGGAGATCCGTGGCTACCAGTAGGCCGGGCGGGCGGATCCTCGCCTACGCCGGGTCGACCAGGAACATCGCCGGATGCGCCCTCGCCCTCGTCGGGGTGGTCCTGGTCTTCCTCGGCGTCGCCGGGACGTTCTGGCCCGTCGTGGTCGCCGGGCTGTACGGCGTCGGGGCGCTGCTCGCCCCGGCGGACCGGGTGAGGCTCACGATCTCGCACGCGGAGGTGGAGTCCCGGCGGCTGGGAGCCGACCTGGACGCCCTGCTGGCCAAGGTCGACGGGAACCGGTTCCCCGGCGACGTGGTGACGAGGGTCGGCGCGCTCGCCGAGGTGGTACGCGACATCCTCCGGCGGGCGGACACGCTCACCACCTCACCCGACCACCTGCACATCGTGTCGCAGACGATCAGGGACTACCTGCCGTCCAGCCTGGAGGCGTACGCGAACCTGCCCCGCTCCCGCGCGCTCACGCGGCGTGGCGAGCGGGAGCGCAGCGCGCACGAGGAGCTGCTCGCCCAGCTCGACCTGCTGGACACCCGGCTGCGCGAGGTGGCCGAGTCGGTCTACCGGGGCGACGAGCAGGCCCTGCGCGACCAGGGCAGGTTCCTGCGGGACCGGTTCGGCGGCTCCGGCCTGGACCTCTGACCGCCTGACGAGGTCCTTCGGTGGCGTGAGCGGTCCGGGTGGCCGGGCCGCCCGCGCGTGTTCGCGAGAAGACTTCCGCGCCGTCTCCGAACCGCCTTCGAACCGGCTTCGACGGACACCCGGACGCCGGTCTCCTTCTCGTCGTGGTCGGTCTCGCCGGAATCGTGGCCGGTCTCGCTGAGATCGTGGCCGGTCTCGCCGACAACGACCCGCCAGGTGGTGCGATCGACGGATCCGGGCTGCTCGCGCCTGGGGACCACGGTGTCCTCCTGCTCGTGTTCGCGGATGGAGCGGTCGCGCGTGGTGGTCTCCCAATCGTGCCGGGCTTGATGATCGGTGAGGCGGGAACGGCCGGATTCGCTGTGCCACCGGGGATGGGCGGGCACTCGGACGGTGGTTGTCCCGGAACACTCGTCCCCCATATCCGGGAACCGGCGCACCGGTGCCGTCCCACCCGGCTCGCCGCCTTCGGGGCGGTCTTCGTCCGGGCGGGCCCGAGTGGGGCGGGTGGGGCGGGTGCGTGACGGTACCCTCCCCCCTTCCGGCCGAGACAGGACAGCTGCGGGAGTGTCCCGAACTCTGGCGGACACGTCCAGATGCTTCCCAAGCTTGAACATGCTCGCTCTGAGTAGTCCCATTGGCGCTCACGGCAACGGTGAGGTGGCCCGCGGCATGCGGGCCACCCCTCCCCAAAAGGAAGAAGACCACGATGAACCGCACCACGATCGCCGCCGGGCTGGTCGCCCTCGGCGCCGTCCTGGCCGCGCCCGCGCTGGCCGCCGGCCCGGCCCACGCGACGGCGTCCCCCTCCGATCCCTGGGACGGGATCGGCCTCGGCCTCGGGAACGGGACCGGGAGCGGCATCAACTTCGGGAACGGGACCGGGAGCGGCATCAGCTTCGGAGACGGGACCGGGAACGGGATCGGCCTCGGGAACGGCATGCCGCTCATCGGCTACGGCAACATCGGCCTCCTTTAGCGGCAACTAGGGGCAACGCTGGATGTGACGCGTCCCGGTGGCCTCGTCCCCTCCAGGCCGAGGCCACCACCGCGGCCAGCCCCGTCAGGCGAGGCGTACGGTGACCGTGTTCGAGCCGCCGCCCCGGCCCGCCAGGCGTCCGAAGGTGAGCGTGAGTCCCGCACCGGTCGCGGCGCCCGCCAGGAGAGGGTGTCCGCGGAGCACCTCGGCCACCGGCCGCCTCCAGGTCACGGTCAGCTCGTCCAGGTCGCGCCGGGGGTCCGACACGGTCAGCGTGGCCGTACCGTCGCCGCCCTCCCTGACGAGGACCGCGCAGGGGGCGGAGGCGGCGAGGTCACCGGCGGCTCCCTCGTTCCAGAAGTTGACGGCGGTGATCCCGAGGGACGGCACCTGGACGCCCTGCTGCCGGGCGGTGTTGGCGAGCACGCGCGCCCAGCCGGGGTCGGCGGCGCGGGCCCGGGTCTCCGCCGGGCTCGCGCCCGGCAGGAGGAGATAGACGTAACCGGCCGATACGGGGTCGACACCGTGGTCGAACCAGAGGGTCACGTAGCTCCGGGTCACCGGGTCCAGGCCTCCGGTACGCCCCTCGCGCGGCGCCGGGTCCCGGCCGGCGCGTTCCTCGCGCAGCGTGCGCAGGCGGGTGCCGCAGGGCAGGACGTAGCCGCCGTGCCCCTCCAGGTGCGCCCAGCCCTTCCCCTCGTCCACGGTGAGGGGCGCGCCGGTCCTGCGGTTGTCCACGATTGTCTCGACGGGCACGCCGTCCTCGCCGGTGATCCCGGCACCGAGGCAGACCACCGCGTCGTCGAGGAAGAACCACGACTTGAACGCCTTCAGGGTGCTCTCCAAGCCGTTCAGGTGCTGGCCGACCGTCGCGTACACGCCGTCGGTGGCACCACCCACCCAGCGGCCCGGCGGGCAGGTGTCCCCCCACGCCTCACCGGCGCCGTCGGCCAGCCGCCGGGTGGAAACGGTCGTGCCCGGCAGGCGGTAGGGGTCGACGGTGGCCCAGAAGGAGTCGGAGTACTGGTCGCCGTGGCCGTCGGCCCACCAGTAGAGCATCCCCGAACCGGTGTGCCAGCCCCGGAGGTTCTCGCCGTTGCCGTGCTCGTAGTGGCCGATGCGGTGGGAGGCCATGCTGAGGCCCGCGCACCAGCCCCGCCCTCGGTGCGCGGCACGGGCGCTCATCGCGAGCAGCCGGTGCCCCGCGGGCTCGTCGGCCGCGGGGACGGCGTCGTCGTCCAGGATCGCGGCGAGGCGGGCGTGGAACCCCAGGTCGTCGTGCTCGGCCGCGTCGAGCATGGGCCGGTGGGTGTCCCGCAGCGCCCACCCCTTCACCATGCCCTGCCAGCGGGACCGCTCGGCGGCGGAGGCCGTCTCCCCCAGCAGCAGGATCGCGGAGGCGATCGCGCGCCCCCTGTCGTGGTCACCGTACGGCCGCCTGCCGATCGCCCGGCCGCTGACCAGGTCCATGCAGAGGCCGTCGTGGACGAACGGCGCGAACGTCCTCTCGACACTGTCGAGGACGACCTGCCGGTTCGGGTCGGTGATCTCCCACGGCGAGCCGCGCAACACCGCGAACAGCGTCGCGAGGCCGGACAGCAGCGACGCTCCGTACGTCCCCTGGTAGGGAATGGTGGTGTGCTGGACGAAGGAGCCGTCCCGGTAGAACCCGTCGCCCTCGGAGACGTAGGGGAAGACCGGGGAGAGCGCGGAGACGGCGAGCGCGGCCTTCGCCGGGTCGGCGCCGAGGATGGCGCGCAGCAGCGTCACCACGCACAGGTCCACCCGGTTGGCCCCGGTGCTGGTCCCGCTGTAGTCGTCCAGGTGGCACTCGGGCAGGAAGTGGTCCACCGCCTCCCGCAGCGCCACGCTCCGCCGCTCCGTGAGGTGCGGGCCGATCAGCAGGGCCGCGTCGAGGAGGTTCCTGGGGGTGCCGATCCGCCAGTACCACCAGTTGCCGACCTCGTCGGCGCCCTCGGCGTACACCCGCCGCCGGTAGTGGTCGAGGCCGTTCGCGACGGCCGCGGCCAGGTTCGCGTCGCCGGTCAGGCCGGTCCCCGGCAGGGCGTACGCGCGGGCCATGGTCCGCAGCCGGAGCGGGGTGGCGCCGAGGGAGGGGAACGCGAGGTCGGGCCAGAGCGACGCGTCGGACGGTGCCATGGCGTCCCGGTGTCCGGCCGCCTTCGCCCCCAGCCTCGCCAGCCGGGTCCGGTACGGCTCGGCCGTCGCGTCGAACCCCGACCCCGCCGTCACGTCCCGCCACCGGTGGCGCAGCGGGACGAAGGGGTCGATCGACACGCGCGGCGTGGTCTCCATGTCCGCGGCGTACCCCGGGATCAGCGCTCCAGCCGTGGTGACACCGCCGAGCCGGAGAAATGATCTCCGGGAATGTCCGTTCACACCTAGATTGTCAGGCGGAAATCACCCGCGCCGCGGATACCACGCCGTACCGCCCCTTAGGTGCCCTCAGGTGGACGTCGCCCGGCTTCCGGCGCCGGTCGGTTGTAACACGCGTCACACAGAGACACTGACAAAGTGACTTTAGTGCATTTAAAGGTATATAACGGACAAATATTTCTCTCCGGGGTAGCTCCCCCGAGGCGCGTGCGGCCGATCGCGAAGAGTGGTCCGGGCGGACCCGCGTCCCTCCCCGGTGCCGTCCTAACGCCCCCGACCACCTCTCCGACACGCTCGCGGCCGACCGGGAAGTCATGCGATGAGCCAGGAAAGCACCACCCCGCACACCGATTTCGAGATCGACCTCACCCTTGAGGAGACTCGCCGCCGCGCCGCGGTCATGGCGGCGCTGGAGCCCGGCTGGGACCCGGTGGCGGCGATGCGGGCCGAGGAGGAGGCGTACGACCTCCTCTACTCCGACCTCGACGAGCGGCAGCGGGAGACCTACGACATGCTCGTGGCCGCCGGCGTACTCCCCCGGAGAGGGCACGGCCGTGCTGCCGATTGACCCGCACGCCGACCTCGGGCGCAGGGCGTGGGTGCCCTGCCCCGCCTGCCGGGACCACCGCGACTGTGGCGACTGCCTCGGCGGGCGCAACTGCGGGGAGCACTGGCGCTATCTCCTCGGCACCACCGGGAGCCTGCTGCACCTGCAGTGCCCGGGATGCACCCACCTGTGGAACCACGAGACGGGCTTCGGCGCGGGCGGCGCCACCCGCCGCTGATCCCCGGCCCCCACGAGAGCGGAGCGGGGATCGCCTCGGTCGTGAGCGTCACACGCCGACCGAGGCGAGCGAGGCGAACGAGGCACGCGAAACGGGCGGGGCGAGCAGGGCGAGCAGGGCAGGCGAGGCGGGCGGGGCGTCCGGCGAGGGGGCGCGGCACCGCCTCCCGGCCGGCCGATCGCGCGCCCGCGCGCCCCGTCCGGCGGGCGCCCGGGGGCGGAGGGCCACCGTCCGCGCGCCCCTGGAAAAGTGGGGGTTCCAATTAGCCGAACACGGGCCGGGAGCCCGAACGAGCAAACAGAGGAAACGCATACATATCAAGTTGCTATGACGGCTTGCGCCAATCCGGAGTGGGAAACGGGTGCGTGATCGTCCGTACGCGGACGAGAGCACCGACTCCCGCCGGAAAGCCCAACGGGAGACGAACGACCGGCCTGCGCCAGGGAAATGGCAGTTCAACAAGAAACGTGAAGGATCATCCGAAACCTCGGGATGGCCGGAGATCTCTAGAGAACTCGTGGCACGGTCCACCCACAGGAGGGCAGCAGGTGGGGGCGTTCCCCGTTTCGGACGGACCATATATCTACTTAGGTGTTATTTATAATTCGATAACCATAAGTGGCAATTACTGGGCCCTTTACCTTCCAAATAGATCACGGTCAGTCTAATATTTGGACCTATGTCATGGCGTGCATCAGATTTCCCAGATGGACAGGATGGGTCCTCTGGCCGTGGCAGTGGTTCCTCTAGGCACGATTCCGAACACGCATCCGACTGGCATCCCGAACGCCTCCTGTCATTCGATTGGCGGAAGGTTATTCTGTTCACGGTGGTTTTAGCGATCATCGCCGTGGCCGCGTTCTGGCTCGCGACCAGAGCGCCCTCCGGTTCGTCCCTGGCGGCGAACCCCACTCCCGACCCCTCGGACACCGGCTGGGAGAGGGCCACCTCCTCGCCCTCACCGACGCCGACCTCCTCCCGTTCCACCCCCACACCGACCCCGAAACCCACCCGAAGCGGCACGGGCAGGTCCCCCCGCCCCGAGACCACTCCCACGGAGCGGCCACGGACCGAGACCAGGACCACCCCGCCGCCCGCCAACCCGCCACCCGCCGACCCACCGGCCGGGTCCCGCTCGCCCCAGCTCACCGCCAAGGAGGCGTACGGCATCCACGGCCGCTACCAGCGAGGGCTGTCGGTGGCCCAGGCCAGGAAGGACCAGGCGGCCATGGCGAAGCTGGAGCACGGGCTCGCGCTGGAGATGACGCGGGCGGGCTTCAAGACCGCCGAGATGCAGGGGACCTCACTGGCGACGGGGATATGGCCCAACCCCCAGGTGTGGATCCCGCGCCACGTGGAGGGCACCGCCGACTGGTTCGTCGCGGTCTCGTACGAGCCCGGCGTCGCCCGGATCGTCGACGTGATGAGCTCGGCACCCGGCGGCTGGCGGCTCGTCGCCTCGGCCGCCGACACGCGCGCCACCCCGGCGCGGTTCCCCAAGATAGCCACCGACGGCGAGGGGTATGCCGCGAGCCTCCCGGAGAACGCCACCGGGCTGAGCGCGACCCCTCGGCAGATCGCCCGCGCGCACCTGACGAGCCTGGAGAACGCCGAGATCGACCCGCGGTTCGACGAGGGCCCGTGGACCAGTGAGGCCGCGCTGTTCTGGCAGCAGGAGCGCGCCCGGCTGGACCAGGCCGACTGGAGGCTCACGCTGTCGTACCGGCTTGAGGGACCGGTACGCGCACTCAGGACCAGTGACGGGGGCGCCCTGGTCTGGTATGGAGCCCGATCCACCGAGCTCCGCGAGGCGGTGCGGGAAGGGGCGAAGGTCAAGCTGAAGGGCTCGGCCGCCGTCCGTACCCGCAACAAGTCCTTCGCCCGCTCGGTGAGCGCCACGTACGGACGCATGTATGTGACACACATCCCCCCCGCCGGCTCGAACGAGCCCGCTCGCGTGCTGGGCGAGTGGAGCGACGTCCTGGAGAGCCGCGGCGACTGACGTTTTCACCTGAAGAAAAGGACCATTCAATGACACCCTCACGTAAGCCATCGCGCGCGACGGTGATCACTGCGAGTGTCGCGATCGGCGTCTTCGGCGCCGGCGCCGGGCTGGGAACCGTCATCGCCATGCGCCCCGACCCCGGCGAGGGGCAGGTGATGCGACTGGCCGCGGGAACGTACCTCCTCGACGACCAGGCGGGAGCCTGGTCGTCGAGCGCGGCACCCGGCGGTGACCAGCCGCTTCCGCTGTCCGGCGCCGACGCGGGCAGCACGATCGCGGACGGCGCCAAACCGGCCGCCGCCGCCGGGGACCAGCGGGTCTGCCTGACCACCACCACCGACGGGCACGCGATCGGGGGTGCCGCCGAGGGGTGTGTCGCCCTTCCCGTCCTCGGCGTGGCCGCCGCGGCGGTCCAGCGGCCGGGAAACCCCAAGAGCACGCCGACCCCGCCGTCGGCTCCCAAGACGACCGCGCCGAAGCCCACGGCGACCAAGAAGGCCGACCCGCCCGCCCGGCCCGCTCCCAACCCCGCGCCGGTCCAGCCCGCCCCCAACCCCGCGCCGGTGCAGCCTCCCGCCCAGCCCCCGCCGGTGAACAACCAGCCGGTGCAGCCTCCGGCCCCGCCGCCTCCGCCCCCGCCGACCCCGACGAAGAAGATCAGCGGCAACGTCTCGGAGAGCGAGAACGAGAGCGGCAGCGTCATCGAGCGCCCCGCGGAGAAGAAGATCGAGATTGTCGCGCCGCCGAAGCCGGCTCCCGAGGCCGGCGGGACGAGGTCCTCGGACCCCTCGCGGCCGTCGCAGCCCCAGCCCGGCGGAGGGAACGGACGGTCGCAGCCCCCGGCGACCAACGGCGACAGGCAGCCCCAGCCCCAGCCCACGGGCGGGAACGGGCAGCAGCCTCCCAACGGGGACAGGAACGGACAGCGACCTCCCGAGGGAAACAGGAACGGGCAGCAGCCCCCCGACGGGAACAGAGACTGGAACCGGCAGCAGCCCCCCAACGGGGACAGGAACAGGAACGGGCAGCAGCCTCCCGACCAGAACAGGAACAGGAACGGGCAGCAGCCCCAGCCCACCGGCGGCCTCAAGCCCCCGCAGGTCCAGCCCACCGGGGGCAACGGGCAGCAGCAGCCCCGGCCCACCGGTGACGTCCGGCCCCCGCAGCCCGGGGACACCGCCAGGAACCCCCGGCCGACGGGCACCCTGAGGCCGGCGGTCCGGTCGGGCAACGGCCGGCCGATCGTGCCCTCGGGCGAGATCACCCTCCCCACCGCGCCTCCCGAGACCAGGCCGACCGGCGACCCGGGCGCACCCTCGACGCCGCCGACCGCGCGCAACGGCAACCCGGGGCCGGTCCAGCCGTCCGGTGGCCACAAGCGCACCCAGGCGCCGAGCCCGTCGCGGAGCCTTCCCTCCCAGCCCGTACAGCCTCGGCCCTCCGTCGGCCCCGGTGAGAACGCGTCGCAGGGTCCCGACGGGACCGTGCTCATGCCGGCCACCCCGCAGCTTCCCGGCGGCGGCCCGGACGGTGGTGTCTCGCTGCCGGTCTTCGAGAACCCCGAGCTCCTGCGGCGCGCCTACGAGGCCCTCGGGCTGGACAGGGGCATGCGCTACACGGACGAGAACGGCGTGTGGGACCTCAACATCGCCCCGCCGGGCACCCCGCCGTGCCGTAACTACACCACCGAGGAGATCCAGGCGCTCAGCGCGACCCGTGGGCCGAGCCCGTCCCAGGGCGGCCAGGCGATGATTCCCCGTGACTCGTGCCTGTGGCCCGCCTTCATCCGCTGGCTCTACGCGGAGCCCGCGCCCGGTCAGATCAGCAACTGGACCAAGTTCACCGGACTGCCCCAGCGGAACCTGGAGCTCGTGGTGACCGATCCCCCTCCCGTCCCGCTTCCCAGTCCGATCCCCAGCGAGAGCACCCTCCCGCAGCCCGACCAGGGACAGCCCGACCAGCGGCAGTCCGACCAGGGACAGCCGGACCAGCGGCAGGGCGTCCCCGGCCAGGAGGAGCCCTGGCAGCCGGACACGGGTGGGCTGAACCCCGCCCAGCAGCAGCCGGGCCCCGAGGACGCGGTGGCCCCCAGAGATCCCGGAGACAGCGGGGACGGCGTCCCCGAGCAGTGGCCGGGTGAGAACACCGCTCCCTTCCAGTCCGACCAGGGCCGTACCGACCAAGGCCTGGTCGATCCGGACTCGGTCGAGTACGACGGCCGATGAGCGGACCCACCGGAACCGGGCGTCTCACGCCCGGCCCCGGCCAGGGGGCGGCCTGGGTGCGCGAGCATGGCGCGCACCTGATGGACTACGCCGTCTCCCACCTCGAACCCGGCCGGGCGCACGCGGCGGTCGTCTCCGCGCTGGCGGCCGGCCGGGTCGAGGACGCTCCCGGGGGCGTCACGGCCCGGGGACGACTGCTGGCCGCACTGCGACGTGACTGCCGCACCTCTCCGGGGTACCGGGAGCGGTACGTGCCGGGTTCCGGGCCCGGCATGCCCGAGGCCTCGCTGATCGAGCGGGTGTGGACGATCGTCGACCCCCTGGGCACGGAGACGCTCAGGTTGACGTACCGCCACGCGCTCGGCATGGAGGATCTCTCCCACGTGCTGGCGATGCCCGTCGAAGAGGTCGCCAGGCTCGCCACCCGTACCCAGGACCTGATCGAGACCCTGGTGAGCGGGCTGGACGCGCTCGCCCACGGGCGGCGTACCTGTCCCGAGCTCGCCCCGCTGGTGGAGGCCGTCTTCCCCGGCGTCCTCCCCGAGGGCCTGGCCGGCGGGCGGGCGGCGTCCGCTCCGGCCGACCAGGGGGACGCCCGTGCGAGCCTGCTCTCTCACATGATCAGGTGTTCCGTGTGCACGCGGCCGATCAACATCCGCTACACGGTGCCGCAGATGATCTCCCATCCCCCGGTCGCGTCGCTCTCCGCCGAGGAACGGCAGCGGCTCACGGATTCGCTGCCTCCCGAGGTCGCCCGCGAGGCGGCCGCGGAGGCGGCCCCCGAGGTGATCCCGCCCGCGCGCCCGGCCCGTGGCGGGTCCCCCGTCCTGCCCGCCCCTCCGTCCGGGGGCCGGACCCCCGCCCCACCCGTACACCGGTCCTCAACACCGCCCGTCTCCCCGGCACAGCCGGCCGCGGCGCCGCCCTCGCCCAGGGTCGGCACGCCTCCCTACCCGCCGGTGGCGTCGAAGGCTCCCGCGAAGCCACCGGCCGCGACACCGTCGAGTACGGCGCCGGGGGACAGGCCCTCGGCGGGCTCCTCCGATCCCGCCAACCCCTCGGGCCTGCCCCCGTTGCCCGCCCTGCCGCCCCGCAGGACCCGGCCGTCCCGCCCGCCGTCCGCGCCACCCGTACCCGGACACGACACCCCGCTCTACGACGCCCTGCTCACCCAGGCGTGGGCGCGCGAGGTCCTCGCCCAGAGCGAGGAGCTCACCGGCACCATCCCCAGGCAGGAGCCGCCCGCTCCCAAACCGGTCGTCAAGGCCGAGCCCGTCGTCATCGCCGGGCAGGCGTCCGTCGAGATGCGCGACACCGGAGTACGAGAGACCGGAGCACGCGAGACCGGGATACGCGACACCGGAGTACGTAAGACCGGAGTACGCGACACCGGGATACACGACGACGCCCAGATTCCCGCGCTGCGCTTCCACACCGAACCCGACGACCGCCCCGACGAGGAGCGGATCGAGATGGGGATCCGCGTGCTGGAGGCGCTCAGCTGGGCGGGCGCCCGGATCAGGAACACGACGATCAAGGTCGTCATCATCGTCGTGGCGGGCGCGGCGGGCACCCTGACCGGCATGAACCTCCTCGGTCCCGCGATCGAGCCCGAGGAGCCCGCGAGGTCGCTGCAGGCGTCCACCAGCCAGGCCACCCAGCCCCCGCCCTCCGCCGCCGGCGCGCCGGCGCGGCAGGACGGGCTCGCCTCCCGCCTGCGGGTCCCGCCCGTGGTGACGCTGGACGAGTTCGGCCTGGGCAGCATGGTCCTCACCATCTCGGGAGAGCCGTTGAAGTGGCGGATATCGGCTCCCGGCCTGGCCGTGAGCCCTTCCAGCGGCACGCTGCGCGAAGGGGTCACCCAGGTGATCAACCTGCGTGCCCACCGGGTCCGCAACTGGTGCGGCGCCCCCGCCTCGGTCACCGCCCCGATGACCGTCCACGGCCTCGACGACTCGATCGGTACGACGGTGCGCTGGCGGACCTGCTGACGACCCCATCCCCCAAGATCACTTTTCGAGAAAGGACCACGGCAGTGACGGATACCTCTCCCCACATCCACGCATCACCGCCCACTCCGCCGACCCCACCCGAACAGTTCCACGAAACGGTCCCGCTCACCGCGGAACACCTGCTCACCAACCGCCGCCCGGAACCCGCCGGGGGGTGGCGCCGTCTCGTCTGGCAGCTCTCCGGCAAGCGCATTATCCCCGCGGAGTCGGCGGCGGAGCTGGAACGGCGCACGCTGATGGCGCAGGCCCAGACCCCCGTCGCGAGCGGGCACCACCGGATCGCGGTCATGAGCCTCAAGGGCGGGGTCGGCAAGACCACGACGACCGTCGCCCTCGGCAACACGCTGGCCTCCCTGCGCGGTGACCGGGTGATCGCGATCGACGCCAACCCCGACCGCGGGACCCTCGGCATCAAGGTCAAGTCCGAGACGGCCGCGACCATCCGTACCATGCTCGCCGAGGCCCCCCACATCCTGCGCTACGCCGACGCGCGCGCCTTCACCTCCCAGTCGCCCGCCCGGCTGGAGGTCCTCGCCTCCGACACCGACCCGGCGGTGAGCGAGGCGTTCAACGCCGAGGACTACCGCACGGTCGCCGGGCTCATCGAGCGCTACTACTCCATCTGCATCACCGACTGCGGGACCGGCCTGCTCCACGGTGCGATGGGCGCGACGCTGGAGCTGGCCGACCAGATCGTGCTGGTCAGCCTGGTCGCGGTGGACGGGGCGAGTTCGGCCGCCGCGACGCTGGACTGGCTGACCGCCCACGGCCACGCCGACCTCGTCAAGAACGCCATCGTCGTGCTGAACGCCGTGGAACCCAAGACCGACGTGGACCTGGACCTGCTGGAGCGCCACTTCACCTCCCGCTGCCGCGCGGTGATCCGCATCCCCTACGACCCGCACCTCAAGGAGGGCGCCGAGGTGGACCTGGTCCGCCTCCGGCCCACCACCCGGGGCGCGTACCTCCGCCTCGCCGCGGCGGCCGGTCAGACCTTCGGGCAGCGCCCCGACCGGGGTCACTAGTGCGACCGGTCGCCGACGATCCCACGCTGGACTGGGATCTGGGCCCGCCGCCACGCGCCCGGCGGCGGATGCTCATCGTGGTCGTCTCGATCGTGGGGACGATCCTGCTGGCGGCCGGCGCGTGGCAGCTTCTCCGACCCGACCCCACCCCCGTGAACGCCTCCGCGCCGAAGGCCGTCGGGGACACCGTGCTGCTCGCCCCGCCCTCCGCCTACGAGGGCGCGGCCGGCTACCCCGTCGGGTTCCCCCGCACCGAGCTGGGCGCGGTCTCCGCCGCCGCCGCGGCGCTGGAGGCGGCGTGGACCCTGGACGCCGAACAGGCCGAGCAGGCGGCGGTGCTGTACGCACGGCCCGAGGAGCACGACGCGGCGCGGGCCGGTGCCCGCGAGGCCGTCGCGGGGTGGCGGGAGATCCTCGGCCTTCCCAAGGACGGGGCGCTCCCCGACGGGGCCGCCATGCGGACGCGGACGATCGGCGTCCAGTGGAAGGCCCGCGCCCAGGATCAGGTGCAGGTATCGGTCCTGGTCCAGGTGACCGCGACCAAGGGCGTCGGCGACACCGATCCAACCTATTCGAGCCCATACGCCATGAGCCTGCTCATGGTCTGGCAACCCGGCATGCGCGGTGCGAACCAGGGGGACTGGGTCAACGTCCCCGACCCCCTCGCCACCTCCGTGCCGCAGGTCGCCCTCCCGGGCACCCCGGAATTCACCGCCGCGGGCTGGAAACCCATCTCCGGCCCAGAGCCCACCCCATAGATCCAGGAAGAGCGATCAATGCCCCCACGCAGCTCGTCCCGGCGGGTCACCTTACTCTCCGGCCTTCTGCTGGCCGCGGTATCCGCGACGACAAGCGCGGTCATCGCCCAGCCGTGGGCCGCCGTGGCGGACCCCGGCGTGAGCTCCGGCTCATCGCCGCAGGAGTTCGCCGGTCCCCCCGCCGGACCTCCCCCCGCACAACAGGAGTTCCCCCCCGAGGACGGAAACCCCTCCCCGCCGGACGAGAACCCCCCATCGGACCGCGGCTCCCGCTCGGCACCGGACGAGAATCCACCCTCGGACAGCGGCTCCCGCTCCGGACCGGACCGGAACCGGCACACGGACAACGGCTCCCGCTCCGCGCCGAACCAGGACCCGCCCTCGGACCGCGGCTCCCGCTTGGCACCGGAGCGGGAGCCGCGCGCGGACCGCGGCTCCCGCTCCGGACCGGACAGGGCCCCGTCCCCCGACAGGAGAGGTAACCGCGCCCCCGAGACCGGCGACTCCCCTCCCGCGTCCCGCAACCGTCCCGGCGAGAGGAACACCGCGCCGCGCACGGAAGACGTTCCCGCCGAGCAGTTCTCCGCGCCCTCTCGGGAGAGAGGGGAGCGGGAGGCCGTACAGCCCAGGAAGGCGGTGCCGTCGGACCCTCCGTCCAGGAGGTCGCGTCCCGCCGAGAATCCGCCCGTGAACACCAGATCCGCCGAGGAGCCGTCGAGGCGATCCGAGCCGGCGCCTTCGAGGAACACCAGGCCCACCGACACGCCTCCGGAGAACGAGAGGAAGGCCCCCCCGGCGCCGCCGAAGAACGCGGCGCCCAACCCGGCGCCGTCCGGGAACACCAAGCCCACCACCGGCACGCCCCCGGCGGCCAAGAAGCCCGCTCCGGCACCGCCGAAGACGGCTCCCGTCCCGCTACCCACCCCGGTGCCGTCGGCGACGTCCACCGCGACGGCCACGGCGACGTCCGCCCCCGCCACCCCGGCGCCGTCGCCCAGCGCCACCTCGTCGTCCACGGCGAGCCCGGTGCCCACCTCGACCGGGACACCTCGACCGCCGACGGCGACACCGGCCCCCTCCGGTACGGCCACCAAGCCCGCGCCGACCCCGACCCCCACACCCCCCGCTCCCACCGCGACGGCACCGGCCACCCCCACCGCCACGGCAACCGCGACCCCCACCGCGACCGCCACCACCACGGCAACCCCCACCGCGACGGCGACCAAGCCGGCGCCGAGTGCCACCCCCACGCCCAAGCCCACCCGGTCGACGACCCCGAAGCCCACCACCCCGCCGAAGGGGACGCCGAAGCCCTCGGCGAGCCCGACCCCCACGTCCACCGCCACCCCCCCGCGCACCGGCCCGCCGCGCTGGGTGACCCACGCGCCCCGGCCCGCGCCCACGCGGACCGGCGTCTACGAGCCCTCGCTCCTGACCGAGCCGGTCCAGAACACCCGATCCCCGATGGCGGCCCCGTCCCCGGCGCCCTCGGCCCACACCGTCCTGCCGCTGCCCCCGCTCAGGCGCTCCACCTCCGACTTCTGTGAGCCGGCGGACATCGCCTCGTGCTGGAGCCTCGCGCCCTGGCGGGGCCGTACCGCGGAGTTCCCCGGCGTCCGGCTGATCGCCAACCAGGGGCCGGCGGGCGCGCCGCGCTGGGTGTTCGCGCCGCCCACCTCACCCGCCCAGCCGCCGCCGAACCCGACCGCGCCGTCGGTCCCCAGCCCGACGAGCACCGGCTGCTGGAGCTTCAGTCCCTCCACACTCTGCGCCAGATCCTGGGAGGAGTAGTCATGATCACCAGATCCCACGTGCGGGTGGCCGTACTCAGCATGGTGGCCGCGCTGACCGTGAGCACCCTCAGCGCGGCCCAGGGAGAGGTGGTCTCGGCGGCTCCCTGCGCCCCCGCCGCCACCGGCGAGGCCAGCGCCGCGCAAGCCCTCAACTGGGGCGCGCCGTCCTGGTGCGCGGAGTTCGACGACTACCTCGACGAGTCCGACTGGGTGTTCTACGACTCGGCCGGGCACGCCGGCAACGGCCGCCGCTCCCCGCAGCAGCTCTACCTCGGCAACGGGGCGCTCTACCTGTACGGCCGCGAGGACGGGACCACGGCCGGCCTGGCCGCCCGTCACGACCAGGCCTACGGGCGCTGGGAGACCCGCATCCGCCTGTACCCGGGCGCCGGGTCGTACCACCCCGTCGCCCTGCTGTGGCCGAAGGACGGCGGCGGCAACGTGCGGAGCTCCACCGGTGAGGAGATCGACTTCCTGGAGGTCATCGACGACCCGGAGAGGCAGCGCCCGAACTTCTTCCTGCACACCCCCCAGGGGCAGGAGCAGGCCCACGCCAACATCGACATGACCACCTGGCACACCTACGCCGTGGAGGTCACTCCCAGCAGTGTCGTCGGCTACATCGACGGGCAGGAGTGGTTCCGCTCCGGCAACGCCACCAGGAGCTCGATGTCGGTCTGCCTGCAGCTGGACTGGTTCCCCGGCCAGGGCAGCTCCGGAGAGGCGTGGATGGAGGTGGACTGGCTCCGCATCTACCCGTCCTCGACGGGCACCGCGGGCTGAACCCACCCCGTAGGACAGGTAGGACAGGAGGGGGCGGGACCCGTCACGGGTCCCGCCCCCTCTTCGTGTCTCAGGCCCTCCGAGTCGTTCCCGCGCCCCGGTCCCCGGCCCGACCGGTCCGACGAGCTCCACACGCTCCGGGGCCAAGCTCGGGGACCGGCCCCCGGAGGCTCAGGCGAGCTGGGCGCCCTGCAGCCCGGCGTAGGCGCCGCGCAGCCGCATCAGTTCCTCGTGGGTGCCCACCTCCTCGATCCCGCCGTCGCGCATGACCACGATGCGGTCGGCCCCCCGGATGGTCGACAACCTGTGGGCGACGACGAGGACCGTACGCCCGGCGACCAGGCGGGTCAGCGCCTCCTGGATGAGCGCCTCGGAGCGGGTGTCCAGGGCGGAGGTGGCCTCGTCCAGGATCAGCACGCGCGGGTCGCGGATCAGGGCGCGGGCGATGGCCAGACGCTGGCGCTGCCCGCCCGACAGGCGGGCGCCCCGCTCCCCGACGACCGTGTCGAGGCCGTCGGGGAGCCTGTCGATGA
Source organism: Streptosporangium oxazolinicum (assembly GCF_039537505.1). Lineage (NCBI taxonomy): Bacteria > Bacillati > Actinomycetota > Actinomycetes > Streptosporangiales > Streptosporangiaceae > Streptosporangium > Streptosporangium oxazolinicum. The sequence goes on along the minus strand of NZ_BAABAQ010000018.1, from coordinate 100,166 downwards.
ACTCCAGCGCGTTGGCGTCCTGGAGCGCCCGCCGCACCCGGTCCTCGGGAACGTCGGCCATGCCGTAGGTGACGTTCTCCCTGATACTGCCCTCGAACAGGATCGACTCCTGCGGCACGACGGACAGGAACCTGCGGTAGGTCCGCAGGTCCAGCGTCTCCATGTCGCGCCCGTCCAGCAGGATCCGGCCCGAGGTGGGCCGCAGGAAGCCGATGACGAGGTTGAGCACGGTCGACTTGCCCGCTCCGGAGGGGCCGACCAGCGCGATCGTCTCGCCGGGGGTCACCGTGAGGTCGAAGCCCGTGATCGCGGTCTCCTCGCCGTAGGAGAACCCGACGTCGCGGAACTCGACCTCGCCGCGGACGGAGGCGACCTCCTCCTTGCCCGCGTTGTGCTCCAGGTCGGGCGCCTGGAGGACCTCGCCGATGGAGCGTACGGACGCCAGCCCCTTGCTGATCATCGGGGTGAGGGTGAGCAGGGAGGTGACGGCGGCGGTGAGGGTGGCGAAGAAGCTGGTGAGCATGACCACGTCGCCCGCCGTGATGGGGATGACCTGGTAGTAGGCGACGAGCGCGGAACCGGTGAGGAAGGCGACGCCGAGCGCGTTGAGCAGGATCCAGGCCAGCGCGCCGAAGCTGCCGTTGAGCAGGTCGAGCCGCAGTCCCTTGCGCAGCACCTTGGTCAGCGTGCCGTCGACGCGGTGCAGGGCGTCCTGCTCCAGGCCGTGCGCGCGGGTGATCGGGATGAGCGTGGTCATCTCGCTGACCCGGCTGGACAGCTGCTCGACCTCGCGGCGGAAGCTCTCGTTGTCGTCGCGCAGCCGGGTGCGCATCCGCATCACGAGCAGGGCCGCGGCGGGTACGACCACCAGGAAGACGGGGATCGCGGCGGGCACCTGCACGGCGATCACCACCAGGCCCCCGGCCAGCATGGTGAGCGCGGACAGTCCCATGTCGGCCGCCTGCTGGCTGGTCTGCTCCACACTCTCGACGTCCCGGATGACCTTGGTCTGGAGCACGGCGGCGCTGACCCGCGCGTGGTAGCCGATGGAGAGCTGCTGCATGCGGCGGCAGAGCGCGGAACGCAGGTTCGTCCCCATCCGGCGGATGGCACCGTGCAGGCAGCGGACGTAGAGCAGGTGCAGGGGGTAGTTGAGGAGCAGCAGGACGAGCAGCACGCCCGCGTTGACCCACAGGTGGGCGATCGGGGCGCGGGTGACCACGATGTCGACGACGTTGGCGGTGATCAGCGGCAACAGCCAGGTCGGGCTGTGCTTGACCAGGAAGGCGAAGACCGCCACGAGCAGCCTGAGGCGGTCCTCCCGGAAAAGGTAGGCGAGCGTGCGGATTGGATGCTCACCGCGATAGCGGTGATCGAGAGCGCCAACCACAAATCCCCCAAGTAGTGGTAAATCTCCGGCAATCCTCTCGTACGGAGATTTCGCGCGCGTGACGCCCCCGGGTGAATCGGCTCGTGGCATCCACCTCGGGACCGCTTCCCGGCACGGGCCGTTCGCCCCGGCCCGGCCGCCCGGCGGCCGTGGACCACCCGGCACGGCCATTCAGCACGCACCGCCCGACGCGGACCACTCGGCACGCACCACCCTCGGCACACACCACCCGACGCGGGACGTTCAGCCCGTGGCGGCGGGAAGCCTCGCCTCCAGGAGCTGGCCCGGCCAGTCGCCGACCGTGAAGCGCTCGGTCCTGGTGAAGCCCTGGCTCTCGTAGTACGCCACCAACCGGCCGTCGCCACCGGCGTAGCAGTCGACCCGCACCAGCCCGATCCCCAGCCCGGCGGCCTCCGCGCGGGCGCGCTCCAGCAGGGCTGCCCCGACCCCTCGGCCGTGGAACCTCCGGTCGACGACCAGCCCCCTGACGTAGAGCTCCGGCTCGGACGCGGGAGTGACGTAGGGCATCGCGGGCCCCACGACCAGGCAGCCCGCGGGCCGGCCGTCGAGTTCGGCGACGCGCATCCCGCCGGACGTCGCCCACGAGGTGATCCGCTCGACGCGGGCCGCGTCGGTGGAGAACGGCTCGCTGCCCCACTGGCCGGTGCGGCCCAGGGAGGTCAGCCACGCCACCGCGCCGTCGAACATCGCCAGGACGGCCGGTACGTCGCCGAGATGCCCGTCACGGATAATCACCGGCGGATCGTAACAGGGCACGCGTTCCACCCGGGACATGTCAGTACCGAATCCACCACACCCGGAGACCGGGACACGTCAGTACCGAATCCACCACACCCGGAGACCGGGACATGTCCGCACCGGATCCACCACACCGGGAGATCAGTAAACTCGGCGACGGCCGGAGTACGGCTCCTCGGTCACGGGTCCACGCCGTGGCCGCTTCCCCCCCGGGAGTCACGTGAGCAGCGGGTTGATCGACGCATTCCCCAAACCGCCCACCGAGCCGCCTCCGGGCCAGCCCGGCCGGCGCTCGTCCCGGCCGCGCCGCAGGTGGCTGTGGTGGCTGGTGGCAGCCGTCACCGCCGTGGTGCTCGTGGCGGCGGGGACGGTGGCCGGGGCGTACGTCAAGCTGACCGGCAACGTCAAGCACGTCGAGGTCTCCGCGGAGGACCTCGGGCGGCGCCCGGCCAAGGCCGCGGGCAAGGCGCTGAACGTCCTGGTCGTCGGCTCGGACCAGCGGGGCGGCAAGAACGCGAGGTACGGCCGGGTGGCGGGCGAGCGGACCGACACGATCATGCTCGCGCACATCTCGCCGAAGCGGGACAACGCGATGGTCATCAGCTTCCCGCGCGACTCGATGGTCCAGCTTCCGGCCTGCCGGGCCAGGCAGGGGCTGCCCGGCCAGCAACCGCACGTGGGCATGATCAACGAGTCGTTCAACTCCGGTGGCATCACCTGTACCTGGAAGACCGTCGAGTCGCTCACCGGTATCCACATCGACCACTTCGTGAAGGTCGACTTCACCGGCTTCAAGGGCATGGTCGACGCGGTCGGCGGCGTGGAGATCTGCGTACCCGAGGCGATCGACGACAAGAAGGCGCTGCTCCACCTGGCCGCCGGACGCCAGAACCTCGGGGGCGAACAGGCCCTGGGCTACGTCCGGGCCCGCTACAGCCTGGGCGACGGCTCGGACATCGGGCGCATCCAGCGCCAGCAGATGTTCATCGCCTCCATGGTCAAGAAGGTCATGAGCGGCGAGACGCTCACCGACCCCACCCGGCTGTTCGGCTTCCTCGACGCGGCGACGAAGTCGGTCACCACCGACCCCGGCCTCACCCCGGGCGTCATGCGGGACCTGGCGACCAGCGCCCAGGGGCTCGCCGCGGGGCAGATCCACTTCATCACCACCCCGTGGCGCTACTCGCTGGTCCACCCGGGCCGGGTGGAATGGGTCCAGCCGCAGAGCGGCAAGCTGTTCGAAATCGTCGCGACGGACCGGGCGATCACCGGCTCCGGGGTCAAGGGCGGTCAGACCAGGGTGCCCCGGTCGAAGATCCAGGTCGAGGTGCGCAACGGGACCATGCGGTCCGGCCTGGCCACCCTGGTGGCCGTCCAGCTGGAGGAGCGCGGCTACCACGTCGCCAGGATCGGCGACGCGTCGCGCAAGCCGTACCCGACGACCACGATCGCCTACTCGCCGAACGGCGCCGCCAAGGCGCCCACCCTCAGCCGCGACCTGCTCGCCTCCAGGCCGCTGCCCGTCCGCCGGGCGACCACCGGCAGGCTCGTCCTGACGATCGGCGACGACTGGAAGGGCCTGAAGCCGCTTCCCCGCGGCGACACCGAGAGCCTGAAGGGTTTCGACGCGACCCACGACTCGTGCACCGGCGCCTGACCGTCCCCGCCGGGGAATGATCGGCCTGCCGTCGAGGGGCCGGAACCGCGACGGTGCCCTCCCGGCCCCTGCCGGGAGGAACCATTGCCCTTCGCCGCCGAACGGGCGTGAGAACTTGGCCGGATTTTGCCTGTCGATTAATACCGACCACCTATAAATAGTAAAAAGCGGGCTTTTGAGAAAGAAACGCCGCTTTTCAGGGGGGTATCTGTATTGCGACGTCCGCGGTCGATCCGGGGTCGGGTGACGCTCATCGCGATCATCGTGTTCGCCTTGGCGCTGGGGATGGGCGCGTTCGCGACGTGGCAGGTCGTGGAGAACAGGCTGACGACCGACCTCGTCAGCGCGGCGGCCGTGGCGGCGAGGAAGACGAGTCTGGACATCGGGAAGGGCCCGGCGAACATCATCGTCCTCCCGATCAATCGCATCAACCGCATCCAGGTCGTCGCGAACGACGGCCGGGTGGTCGCCGCCAGCCCCGCCATGCTCGGAATGCCGCCGATCACCCGAATGCGTCCGGCGGACGGCGACATGCGCGTGGACGGGACGGCGTGCCTGGGATCGCTGCTGGAACGGGCGTGCTACATCACCGTGGGTTTCCGGATGGCCCACAGCGTCTACGGCGACGTCATGGTCTACGCGGCGGTGCCGGAACCCCCGTCGCTCCGCACCAATTTCCTTGAGATCACGCTGGCGCTCTTCTCCTCGGGGCTTCTCGCGCTGCTCGGCTGGGGCACCTGGCATCTCGCCGGCCGTACGCTCGCGCCGGTGGAGCGGATCCGCACCGAGATGGCCGAGATCACCGCCTCCGACCTCAGCCGCCGGATGCCCGTCCCCGCCACCGAGGACGAGATGGCGCAGCTCACCGAGACCATCAACGCCACCCTCGAAAGGCTGGAGCACGCCGTGGAGAACCAGCGCCGCTTCGCCTCCGACGCCTCCCACGAACTGCGCACCCCCCTGACCGGGCTGCGCACCAAGCTCGAACTTGCGATCTTCGATCCGGAGTCGGAGAACCCGCTGGAGACGATGCGTTCCGCGCTGGCGGACGCGGAACGGCTCCAGGTCCTCATCGAGGACCTGCTGCTGCTCGCCCGCCTCGACGCCGGCGTACGGGGCCCGCCGGAGCCGATCGACCTCGCCGAGCTGGTCGTCTCCGAGGTGGAGCGCAGGCCGTCCCGGCACGAGGTGCTGCTGAAGCTCGACCCCGGCGTGGTGGTACGGGGCAGCAGGGTCCAGCTGGGCCGGCTGCTGACCAACCTGCTGGCCAACGCCGACCGGCACGCGGTGAGCGAGGTGCGCGTCCAGGTCCGGGGCGAGCGGGACGAGGCCGTGCTGGAGGTCACCGACGACGGGCTCGGCATCCCGGCGGGAGAGCGGGAGCGGGTCTTCCAGCGGTTCACCCGCCTGGACTCGGCGCGCAGCCGCGACGCCGGGGGAACCGGCCTGGGCCTGCCCATCGCCAGGGACATCGCCATGGCGCACCGCGGCCGGCTCTACGCCGCCGACAGCACCACCGGCCGCGGCGCCCGGCTCGTCCTCCGCCTGCCGCTCTCGACCTCGGCCCGCACCTGACCTCACCTCGTGCCGTGTCTGGAGGACGGGCGGAAGGCGCCCCGGCCAAGATGGCCCGCACCTTCCCTATGTGAGAATCGGGTCATGCACAGGATCGTCATGCTCGCCATGGACGGTGTGATCCCCTTCGAGCTGGGCATCCCGCCGCGGATCTTCGGCGGTGCCAGGAGCCCGGATGGCAAGCCGCTCTACGAGGTGCTCACCTGCACCGTCGACGGCGCCCCCGTACGCACCGACGCCGACTTCACGATCACGGTGGAACACGGGGCCGAGGCCCTGGAGAGCGCGGACACCGTGGTGATCCCGGCCACCCACACCCTCGGCACGACCTCCACCGAGGGACGGCTCCCCGAGTCCCTGGCCGGCGCGATCGCGCGCATCCGGCCGGGCACCCGCCTGGTCTCGATCTGCACCGCCGCCTACGTGCTCGCGGCGGCCGGGCTGCTCGACGGCCGTCCCGCGACCACCCACTGGAAGCACACCGAGCACTTCCAGAACACGTTCCCCCTGGTCAAGGTCAACCCTGATGTGCTGTTCGTGGACGACGGGGACGTGCTCACCTCGGCCGGGGTGGCCGCCGGGGTCGACCTCTGCCTGCACATCGTCCGGCGCGACCACGGCACCGAGGTGGCCAACCGCGTGGCCAGGCGGTGCGTCGTCCCGCCGTGGCGCGACGGCGGCCAGGCCCAGTTCATCGAGCGCCCGATTCCCGCCCCGACCGCCGCGACGACCGCCCCGACCAGGGCCTGGGCGCTGGAACGGCTGCACGAGCCGCTTCCCCTCAGCGAGCTGGCCGCCCACGCCCGGATGAGCCGCCGCACCTTCACCCGGCGCTTCCGCGACGAGATGGGCCTCAGCCCGGGGCAGTGGCTCATCCTGCAGCGGGTCGAGCTGGCCCGGCGACTCCTGGAGACCAGCGACCTGCCGGTGGACGGCGTCGCCCTGCGGTCGGGGTTCGGCACCGCCGCCTCGCTCCGCCAGCATCTGCAGGTGGCCATCGGCGTCTCGCCGATGGCCTACCGGCGCACCTTCCGGCCCGTGGACGCCTGATCCGGCCTGGCGCCCCGGCGAGAGGAAGCGGTCACCGGCCGGGGCCGTTCGAGCCGGACGGAGCCGCTCGAAGCCAGGCGGGACCGGACGGGGTCGTCACTGGCCGCGGGACCACTCCTTCTGCAGGAGGTCGGCCGCCTTCCTCGCGGTGGTCCGGCCGTGGGCGACATCGAGGATGGCGTCGCCCTCCGCGCGCTCCAGGAAGGCCTCGTCGGGGACGTTCAGTGAACCGCCGTCCCTGACGAGCTCCTGGATCGCGGCGTAGCCGTCCTTGCCCTCCGAGGTGGCGAAGACGGACGATTCCATCCGGAAGTCCTCGCGCGCGGGAACCAGCGCCAGGTCTCCGGCCCATTCGGCGACACCGTCGCCCGCGGTCAGGAACTCGATCAGCGTGGCCGCCTCGGCCACGTGCTTGGAGCTCTTGGGGACGGCAAGGCCCACCTCGGCCGTACTGCGGACGGCGTGCTCGGCACCCGGCAGGATGGTCGGGAAGGGCCCGGCACCGACCTTCTTGACGGAGACCTTCGCGGTCTCGCGGTAGGACGCCGACAGCATCGGGCTCCGGCCCGAGCCGTCCACCAGGAACAGGGCCTTGCCGGAGCGGAAAAGCTCGGCCGGGCGGTCGCCCTTGAGGGTGAGTGCCGATTTCGCCAGCACCCCCCGGTCGAACAGCGACCCGTAGGCGGTCAGGGCCGAGACCATCTCGGGGCCGTTCCACGGCTTGCCGCCGGTCAGCAAGTCGTCGGAGAGGGTCGGGTGGGTCTGACCCGCGATGGTGAACAGCAACTCCTCCTGCTTGCGCGGCTCGCCGGAGAAGACGACCGGCTGGAGGCCGGGGATCTCCTTCTTGACCCGCATGACGACGGACTCCAGATCGGCGGCCGTCTCGGGGAAGGAGAGCCCGAGCTCGGACAGGAGATTGACGTTGTAGTACATGACCGCGCCACCGCTGGAACCCATCGGGACGGAGTAGAGCGTGCCGCCCTTGGCGGCCTTCTCCGTCTGCTTCACCGCGTTCTCGTCGAGCTCGTCGACCCAGCCGCCGGAGACCTTGTCCTTCCACTCGTCGACCGGGCGGAGCCGGTTCGCGACCGAGCGGGTCATCGTCGGGATCGGGAGGCCGACGACGTCGAGCGCCTCGTCACCGGCTAGCGCCTCGGGCAGCCGCTCGCGGTAGTCGGCCTCGCCGAAGGTGCGCAGCTCGACCTCGATACCGGGGTTCGCCCGCTCGAACGCGGTGATCGCCCTCGTCAGCGCGGCCTCGGGCAGGGAGGAGGTCCAGTACTTCAGCGTGACGGGTCCCGCCGGCTTCTCGGGCTTCTTCGTCCGCTCACCGGCCTCGGGGACGGCCTGCTCGACCGGCCGTCCGTCGGCCGATCCGCCCGTGCCGCAGGCGGTCAGTCCGAGGGCGAGAGCGGCGGTGGTGGTCACGGCGAGCGCACGAGCTGTACCACGCATGCATACCTCCAGCAGAATCACGGTGCGGGTGACGGTGTCCAGCCCGGCAGGTCGATCACGGTCAATCCGATCGATCACGAAAAATGATCTTATGTGCTCCTCTGCCGCGACAGGGGACCGTCAAACTCCCGGCGGAGCCGTGCTTCTCAGCCCGGAGTGGCGCTCGGTCCGGAGCGGTGCTCAGCCCGGAGTGGTGCTCAACCTCAGTCCGGAGTGGTACTCAACGGCTCGGCGATGTCCTCCAGGCCCTTGCCCTCGGCCTTGACCCCAAGGAAGAGCTCCACCACCCCGGCGGCGATCATGAGAGCCGCGCCGATACAGAAAGCCAGCGCGGTGTCACCGGGCCTGCCGCTCTCGACGAGGTTGGCGAAGACCAGCGGCCCGGACACGCCGCCGACGAAGGTGCCGATCGCGTAGAAGAACGCGATGGCCATGGCCCGGGTCTCCATCGGGAAGATCTCGCTGACGGTCAGGTACGCCGAACTCGCCCCCGCGGAGGCGAAGAAGAGCACGACACACCAGCAGGCGGTGAGCGTGACCGCGGTCAGCACCCCCTGGTTGAACAGCCAGGCCGTACCGAGGAGGAGCACCCCCGAGCCGATGTAGGTACCGGAGATCATGGGGATGCGGCCGACCGTGTCGAAGAGCCGCCCGAGCAGGAGCGGGCCGAGGAAGTTGCCGACCGCGATGACGGCGAAGTAGTAGCCGGTCTCGGTCTTGATGCCGAAGAAGGTCGACAGGATCTGCGCGTACCCGAAGGTGATGGCGTTGTAGAGGAACGCCTGGCCGATGAAGAGCGACAGGCCGAGGACCGTGCGCTTGGGGTAGCGGGCGACCATGGTGTGCGCGATCTTGCCGAACCCGATGGACTTGCGCTGGTGGATGGTCATCGACCGCGAGGGCTCGTCGAGCTTCACGCCCTTCTCGCGCTCGATCCGCTTCTCCACCCCGTCGACCAGCCCCTCGGCCTCCTCGTCACGGCCGTGGATGAACAGCCAGCGTGGGCTCTCCGGCACGTGCCTGCGCACCAGCAGGATGGCCAGGCCGAGCACCACGCCCATACCGAACGCGACGCGCCAGCCGATGTTCAGCGGCAGGTTGTTGAGCAGCGGCACGGTCAGCAGCGCGCCGCCCGCGGCGCCGAGCCAGAAGCTGCCGTTGATGATGATGTCGATCCTGCCCCGGTGGCGGCTCGGGATGAGCTCGTCGATGGCCGAGTTGATGGCGGCGTACTCGCCGCCGATGCCGAACCCGGTGAGGAACCGGAACAGGAAGAACCACCAGGCGGAGAACGAGAACGCCGTCGCGGCGGTGGCGACCAGGTAGACGACCATCGTGATGATGAACATCTTCTTGCGGCCGAACCTGTCGGTGAGCCAGCCGAAGAACAGTGCCCCCAGGCACGCTCCGGCCACGTAGAGGGCGGCGGCGGTACCCGCGACCTGGGTCTGGGTGATCGCCAGACCGCTGCCCTCCTTCGCCAGCTGGGCGGAGAGGTTTCCGACGATCGTCACTTCGAGGCCGTCGAGGATCCAGACGGTGCCGAGTCCGATGACGACCATCCAGTGCCATCGTGACCATGGCAACCGGTCCAACCGCGCGGGGACCTTCGTGGTCACCGGCCCTGTTCGCACGTCGCTCATGGCGGCACCCGCTACCCCTTCACGACCGGCCTATACCGAAGTGAGTCTCCCCCCTCTCATCTGCCCCCGGAGTCCTCATGCGACCAGGACAAACCACCAGGTTTTAGATACATTGCGCGAGCATGGGGAGACTTGACGCTGTTTAGGGAGATCAATGAAAGCCCGGATCACGGGCGTCGCGACGTATCTGCCGGAGCGGACCGTTTCCAGCACGGACGTCGAACGGCGGATCGAGGGCTACGTGCCCCACAGAGGCGTCGTCGAGCGGCTGACGGGAATCCGGCGTCGCCACGTGGCCCGCGATGACCAGCAGGCGTCGGACCTGGCCGCGGCGGCGGCCCGCGACCTCGACCACTCCGACGTCGACCTGCTCGTCTTCGCGTCGGCCTCGCAGGACATGGTCGAGCCCGCCACCGCGCACATCGTGGCGGCCAAACTGGGACTCTCGTGCCCGGTCTTCGACGTCAAGAACGCCTGCAACAGCATGCTCAACGGCATCCAGATCGCCGAGGCGCTCATCCTGACCGGCGCGCACCGCAAGGTGCTGGTCTGCTCGGGCGAGATCCCGTCGCGGGCGATCCGGTGGCGGGTCAGGGACCGCGCGCAGTTCGTCGACTCCTTCGCGGGCTACACGCTGTCGGACACTGGGGCCGCGGTCACCGTCGCCGCCGATGTGGAACGTGGCATTTTCTACCGCGACTTCGCGGCCGACTCCACGGCCTGGGCGGTCGGCACCCTGCCCGGAGGCGGTTCCGCGCACCCCCGCGACCCCGAGTACTCCTACTTCCGCGGCGACGGGCGCCGCCTGAAGGAGTCCTTCGAGGCGGTCGGCCCGGACATCTTCCTCAACGCTCTCAAACGGACCGGCCTGACCTGGGAGGACTTCGCCATCGTCGCGGTGCACCAGGTGGCGCTGCCCTACCTGCGCTTCCTCGCCCAGGTGCTCGGCATCCCCGACGACAGGCTCGTGGTCAGCCTGCCCGAGCACGGCAACTGCGCCTCGACGACGCTGCCGCTCCAGCTCGCGCTGGGCGGCTGGCGGCCGGGCGACCGGGTGGCGCTGCTCGGGCTGGGCGGCGGGATCAGCACCGGTGTGATGCTGGCGGAGATGTGATGGACCTCTGGGTGATCGTTCCCGCCTACAACGAGGCTCCCGGCATCGAGGCGACGTTGAGGGCGCTGGCCGAGCAGGACGACCGGGACTTCACGCTGCTCGTGGTGGACAACGCGAGCACCGACGGCACCGCCGAGGTCGTACGGCGGCACGGCGTCCAGGTGGTCGCCGAGACCAGGAAGGGCACGGGCGCCGCCTCCGACACCGGCATGCGCCACGCCATCGCGCACGGGGCGACCCATCTGGCCAGGACCGACGCGGACTGCCTGCCCCGCCCCGACTGGGTGCGCAACATCCGGCGGGCCTTCGGCGACGGGCTGGAGATGGTCGGCGGGCAGCTGCGGCCCAGGACCGACGAGTTCCGGCTGAAGTTCTGGGAGCGCCATCTCATCCCGTTCGTGGTGGAGGTGGCGGCGACCTTCGGGCGCTTCCGGCCGGGCAACAGGGACCCGCGCTACCGGGGCCCGTACGTGATGATGCCCGGCGCCACCCTGGCCATCACCGCTGACCTCTACGAGCGCGCGGGCGGCTTCCCCAGGACCGCGATCGAGGAGGTCCACGAGGACCGCGCCCTGGTCAACCGGGTCCGCGTCCTCACCCCCGCGTACGCCTCGCGCCGCGACGTGGTGGTCTTCGGCTCCGTGCGCAGGCTGCGGGCGTACGGCCTCGCGGGCACCCTCGCCTGGTACGCCGACCACCACTACCGGCCCGAGGTGATCGACGTCCGGTGAACCACGAGACCCGCCTCCACCTGGCCGCCCACCCCTTCGCCTACCCGCTCATGCGACTGCTGGCCCGCCTCGGGCCGGTGGTGCGCGTCCCCGGGCTGGGGGTGGTGGTCAACGACGCCACCGTCGCGCGGGCCGTCCTGATGGACGAGCGGTTCCGCAAGGACGGCCCCGGCTCGCCCGGCGACCTGTGGACGCCCGTGCTCGGCCCCTCCGTGCTGCTCAACATGGAGGGACCCGGCCATCTCGCGCTCCGCAGGAAACTGATGCCGCTGTTCACCACCGGGTACGTGTCCGCGCTGGTGGACGACGTCCTTCGCGGGCCGCTCGACGACCTCTCCGCGCGCCTGGGGCGGGGCGAGACGGTCGACCTGGTGGACGCCATGCGGCTGATGGCCGGGGCGGTGATCTGCCGGGTGATCGGGCTGGGCGAGGTCTCCGAGGCGCGGGCCAGGGAGCTGTTCGCGGACGGGGAGCGGGTCGTCTCGATGGTCTCGCTGCGCTCGCGGCGGCTGTCGGACCGGCAGGTGGCCGTCGCGAGGCGGGTGCTGGACCGGATCGGGGACATCGCGCAGGCCGCCTACGAGACCGGGGACGAGTCCACGGTCATGGGCCGGATGCGGGCGCAGGGACTGTCCGTGGCCGAGGCCAGGGGCGCGGCCGGGGCGTTCTTCCTGACCGGTACCGAGACCGTCGCCACGTTCGTCCCCCGGCTCGTCGCCCTCCTGCACGACCACCGCACCCCGGCCGGCGACCTGGACAGGGTCATCGAGGAGGCCATGCGGGTCACCACGCCGACCCCGCTGATGCTGCGTTCGGTGGCCGTCGCCGCGCGCGTCGGCGGCACGGCGGTGCGCCCCGGCGACCGGGTGCTGATCGTCACCCACAACTGCGCCAGGGCGTACGGCCCCTTCGACCCCTCCCGCGCGCACCCGCCCGAGCTGCGGAGGCTCTGGTTCGGCGCGGGCCCGCACTTCTGCATCGGCTACCCGCTGGCCCTGGCGGAGATCCGGGCGGTGGCCTCCGTCCTGCTCTCCCACCGGGTGCGCGTCGTACGGCGACGCGCGGCCAGGCGGGTCCTCATCCCCACCTACGAGCACCTGTGGATCGACCGGGCCGGTGCCGCGTGAACGACATCGTCAGCGGGATCATGGAGGTCGCCGGGCGGGAGCCGGGGCGCACCGCCATCGTCGACGGCCGGGGTCGCGAGATCACCTACGGCGAGCTGGCCCGCCGGGTGACGGCGGTCCGCGACGCGATGAGCGGACCACGGCCGGAGAACGGAACGCGACCGGAGGACGAAGCGCGGCCGGAAGACGGGATGCGGCCGGAAAGCGAGACGCGTCCGAAAACCGGGATGCGTCCGGGGGACGGTGTGCTCTTCGCGGTGCGGCCCGGGGTGGACGCGGTGACGCTGGCGCTGGGGGCGGTGGCGGCGGGCGGGACGCTCGTCCTCGCGGATCCCGGCCTGGCGCCCGACGTGCTCGCGGCCCGCATGGCCGCGACCCGGCCCGCGTGGGTGGTCAGCGAGTCCATGCTCTACACCCTGAGCGGCCCGCTCAAGGGCCTGGCCCGTCGCCGGGGTCTGCTCCTGCCCGACCTCGCGGACCCGCTTCCCGGCCACCCCGTCCGCCACCTGTACACGGGCCCGTGGCTGCCCGGAGTCCCCCGGGGGGCGCTACGGCTCTCCCGGATCCTCCGATCGTCCGGCGCCCCCTCCGTCCCGGCGGGCCGGAAAACCGGTCCGGGGGTCGGGCAGGAGACCAGTCGGGAGGCGTACGGGATCAACCCGGACCGACCAGCCACGGTTCGGGAGACGTACGGGACCGACCCGGACCAACCAGCGGCGGTGATCTTCACCTCGGGGACCACGGCGCGCCCGCGAGGGGTGGTGCACACCCGAAGGTCGCTCGCGGCCGGGCTGGAGATGTTCAGGAGCGCGTTCCCGCTGGGCCCCGGTGACGTCGTGCACACCGACCAGCTGATGCTCGGACTCCCCGCCCTGCTGGCCGGGGCGACCTGGTCCCTGCCCGGGGGCGGTGACCTCGCCGCGGAACTCGCCGCGCGGCGGGCCACCCACACCTTCGCCGTGCCGGTGCACCTGGACAGGCTGCTGCGCGAGACCCCCAGGCTTCCCGGAACCCTCCGCTACCTCCTGCTCGGTGCCGCCCCCGCCCCGCCGGGCGTGCTCCGCCGCGCGATCGAGGCCGGGCCCGAGGTCCTGTCGGTCTACGCGATGACCGAGGCGCTCCCCATCGCGATCGCGTCCGCCCGGGAGAAACTGGCTCACTCCGAGGGGGATCTGCTCGGGGCGCCCTTGCCCGGCGTCGGCGTCCGGGTCGCCGAGGACGGTGAGCTGTTCGTCTCCGGCCCCCACCTCGCGCGGTGCTATCTGGGTGAGGAGCCGCTGCGGGAGGTCGCCACCGGTGACCTGGTCCGGCTCGAAGGGGACCGGCTGGTGCTGCTCGGCCGGAAGAAGGACATGATCCTCCGAGACGGGGTCAACATCTACCCCGGCCTGTACGAATCCGGCATCGCGGCGCTGCCCGGGGTGGCCGAGGCCGCGATCGTCGGGCTCTCCGACCCCGAGACCGGGGACGAGGAGGTCGTGCTGGCCGTCGTTCCCGAGGACGGCTACGACGAGGGCCTGCTGCGCAAGGCGCTTCCCGAGATCGTGGACGCCGCGGCCCTCCCCGACCGGATCGAACCGCTCGACGCCTTCCCCCGTTCGGGACGGGCCGACAAGCTCGACCGGGCCGCCCTGCGGGACCTGGTCTCCCGCCGTGCCTGAACGACCCGCCGGGGCGGGCCCGCGAAGGCCGAGGGTCGCGGTGACGGGCGCCTCCGGATTCGTGGGGGGCGCGGTCTGCCGGGCGGCCGTGGCGCGGGGCTGGACGGTGTGGGCCTTCGGCAGGCGCCCCCGCGTGGACGGCGGGCACGTCGGCGGCGCCCCGTACACGTCGTGGGACCTTCTCGGCCCCCGGCCCGTGACGTTCGCGGGGAAGGTCGACGTGGTGATCCACTGCGCCGGGAGCGTCACGGACTGGGGGCCGCCGCGCGACATCTGGGCCGCCAACGTGGACGGCACCCGCAACGCCGCCGCCGCCTTTCCCGGCGCCAGGTTCGTGCACGTCAGCACGGCGAGCGTCTACGACCCGTTCCGGCCGACCGTGATGGCCTCCGAGGAGGCCGCCCCGGTCGGGCGGTACGTCAACGCGTACGGCGCCTCGAAGGCCGCCGCGGAGAGGTGCCTGGAGCGGGCGGTCATCCTGCGTCCGCACGCGGTCTACGGCAGGGGGGACACCACGCTGCTTCCCCGGGTCCTCGGCGCGGTCAGGGGCGGCAGGCTGCTCGCGGTGGGCGACGGGCGGCAGCGGATCAGCCTGACCTCGGTGGACAACCTGGTCCAGGCCTGCCTGCTCGCCGCCGAGGGCCCGGTCGACCACGGCGTCTTCAACGTGACCGACGCCGAACCCGTCGTGCTCGACGACGCCCTGCGCGCGATCCTCGGGGAACGCGGCATCGACGCCGAACCGTACTACCTGCCGCTCACGCTGGTGGACCCCCTCGCCGCCGTCGCCGAGACCGTGTCACGGCTGTTCCGGCGCCCGCGCCCGCCCCGGCTGACGCGCTACGCCGCGGGCCACCTGGCCGTCGAGCGGACCCTCGACATCACCGCCGCGCGCACCCGGCTCGGCTATCACCCCTCGGGGACGTCCTTCGGGGGCTCCGCGGACTGGTGAGGGCCGGCCTCGAACGCCGCCGCCGCGAGCCTGGAACGGATGCGCCTGCCCCTGACGACGAAGGCCGCCGCCGCCACGATCAGGCCCAGCGCGAAGAGCACGCGCAGGCTGTCCCTCAGGAAGGCGGTCAGCGCGTCGAATATCGCGACCACGGCGGCGTACGACAGGCCGGTGACGGAATCGGGCAGGTAGACGTTGCGGATCGCGGACATCGCGATCGCCAGCGCGAGCATGCTCGCGGCCAGGCCGAGTCCGGCGCCGATCAGGGCGGCACACCGGTCGCGGATCAGGAACACCCCCGCGGCGATCAGGGCCGGTGACAGGATGATCAGGACCCACCTCAGCGAGATCAGCTTGTCGTAGATCCCGTCGATCATGACGATGGCGGATTTGGGCAGCAACAGGGTGACGGGGTGCGTCTTGGGCAGGTGCGAGGCGGCCCCCAGACCGGCGACCTGCAATCTCCGCTTGACCAGCTCGTACACCGGGGCGAGGTCGTAGCCGACCCCCTCGCCCTGCACGCTGAGATTCGGGGTGTGGCCCAGGACCGCGAGGAGGCGGCGGTGCGTCAGCCGGTTGATCTCCACCCAGGCGACGGCGAAGTCCTCGTCGACGCCGTTCTTCACCGTCTCGCGGATGATCTCGCCGCCGACCGAGATGCCCAGCCCGCGTAGCCGCACCATGATCTCGTCGGTGACGCGATCCGTGACGGCGTTCCTGACGGCCGGGTGAGCGGACAGCGGAGTCACGTTCCGGATGTAGCGGTTGGGGTCGGCGATCTCGTTCGCCGCCCAGTAGGCGGTGAGGGCGAAGGGAGCAAGGAGGCATCCGAGCGCGATCAAAATCGAACCGATCACTGTACGCACGGGGCCCCCTAACCGCTTTACCTGGGAATCCCCGCGTTTGCCTGGCAAAACCGGTTACGGGATCTTTTTGACGCGAACTTGGAGATCAGTGTCATCCAGACGGCGAAATCTGGTTTACAAACCTTGACCCACCACCCCCAGCGCGTCGAACAACCACATAGCCGATTCAACCGAAAACCGTTACTAACCTGCGACGTATTGGGCTGACGGACGGGAGATTTCACGGTTATGGCCGGCAATACGGGGCGAACAGGCGTCGGATCGAGCCTGGCACTGACACTGGGTTCAGCCGTTCTGTGGGGCCTGGCCCACCTCTGGACGGGCCGCCGTCTGACCGGCGCCTTCCTGATGGGCCTTGAGGTGATCCTCGCCGTAGCCGCCGCGACCGCCGTACTGACCGCAGGGCCCTCCCTGCTCTCCCTCGCCGTACAACCCGCCTGGCTCTGGGTCTTCGCGCTCACCGCGATGCTGGTCGCCGCCGTGACGGTCGCCGTGGTCATCCGCTCCTACCTGCTGGTACGGCCGGAGTCGGCGCCTCCCGCGGCCCGATACCTCTCGGCCGCCTCCGTCGGCGTGCTGTGCGTGCTGATGATCGCTCCGATGATCTACGCGGCCCGGCTGGCCTACGTCTCCCACAACGTGGTGACCTCGGTGTTCGCCGAAAGCGTCACGCCGATCCCGGTGGACCCGTGGGAGGGCATGGACCGGCTCAACATCCTGCTCGTCGGCGCGGACGCGGCGGCCAACCGGGTCGGTGTACGCACCGACAGCATGACCGTGGCCAGCGTCGACACCCGGACCGGCGACACCGTGCTGTTCGGCCTGCCCAGGAACCTGGAGGACGTCCCGATGCCGCCCGGCCCGGCCCGCGACCGCTTTCCCTACGGCTTCCAGGGCGAGGGGCCGTACACACCGGGCATGCTCAACGAGATCTACCAGTACGCCGAGGACTACCCCGAGATGGTCCCCCGGCAGGGCAAGCGGCACCGCGGCCCCGCGCTCCTGAAAAGGACGATCGGCGGCATCCTCGGCCTCCACATTCCCTATTACGCGATGGTCGACATGAGGGGCTTCGTGGAAATCGTCGACGCGATGGGCGGCGTACGGGTCCGCATCAAGGATCCCATCGTGTACGGCAGGCAGAACGAGGGCCTGATCGAGGCGGGAAAGCGGAAACTCACGGGCGAGGAGGCGCTCTGGTACGGCAGGTCCCGCACCTACAGCGACGACTACGTGCGGATGGGCCGCCAGAAGTGCCTGCTGAACGCCGTCGCCAAGCAGGCCGACCCGGTGACGGTTTTCAAAAGCTTCGAGAAACTGGCCACCGCCGCCGTCGACGCCATATCCACCGACATACCACGGCAATTACTGCCCGACCTGATCGAACTTGCGGAAAAGGTGAAGGACTCCAGAATCAGGAGCCTCCAGTTCGTCCCCCCGCTCATCTACTCGGGGGCGCCCGACTACCACCTGATCAGGCATGAGGTCATCGCCACCCTGGCGGCGCCGCCCGCCCCGCCCCGCTCCGTGCCCGCCGTACAGGCCGGGGACCGGGGGAACGCGGACGAGGGCGTCGAGACGAACGCCGTCATCCTCGACTCCGCCTGCCACTGACAAACCGACACCCCGGCGGACCGGTTGAGCCGGTGAATCGACAGATCGACGAACCGGCGGACCGACAGATCAACGGACCGGCGAACCGGCATACCGACGAACCGGGAGCCGATGGACCAGCGAACGACATGCCCGGCACGTCCGGCGCGTTGAGAAGCCCCCACGAGGGCCGGAATGCTGTTATGGAGTGATTACTTAGCGTCACCATGGAGGTTCGAGGATGAAACGTCACCTGGCGAGCGTGGGCCTGCTCACCGCAATCGCCGCAATCACCGCACCCGCGCTCGGATGGCCGACCGCCTGGGCCGATCCGGTCCCCTCGGTCTCCATCTCCCTCGACGACGGGGCGAGGGAGACCGCTCCCGGCGCGGAGAACACGTACACGCTCCGTCTCAGCAACCAGGGGACCGCCCGGCTGAAGCGCGTCCTCCTGGTGCAGTCCCTGCCACCGTCGATGACCTTCGTGAAGGCCGACGCCGGGGGGCATATGGAGCAGGGCAAGGTGGCGTGGACGGTGAACATCCCGCCCGAGAAGGACACCATCGTCCACCTGAGCGCCCGGGTGGGCGCGGTGGCGGGGGCCGCGGTGCAGAACCTGGCGTCGACGGCCTGCGCCCGTAGGAGCGCCACCGGCCCCGTGCTGGTCTGTGCCACGGACATCAACACCGTGACCCCGCCGGAGGAGACGGCCGGTTGGGTCCTGCCCGTCTCGCTGGCCTCCGCCGCCGTCGCGGGGCTGGCCACCACCGCGCTCCTGCTCCGTCGCCGTCGCCGGGGCCAACCGGTCTGATCCGGCGTGCTGAGTGCCCGGCTAGAGTCTCCTCGGCCGGGCACTCAGCCGCAGGACCAGACCAAGGCCGGAAAGCAGGAGTCCCACCAGGACCAACCCGACCGGCACCCCCGTGAACGGCAGCGAGGGACCGGCCGGCACCTTGCGAGACCCACCGGCAAAACAGGGAATCGAGACGGACCGCCCCCGGCCCGGCACGCACGACGGGTCGGAGAGCGACTTCGGCACCCGCGCGGGCACGGGTGCCCGCTCCGGGCCCGGAACGGGAGCGGCTCCCGAGGGGGAGACCGACGCCCGCGCGGGATCGGGCACCGGCGAGGGCACCGAACCGGGAGCGGGAATCGGCCCGGAATCCGGATCGGGCACCGGTGCGCCCTCAGGACCGGAACCCGAATCGGACCCGGAACCCGGATCTGGCGCGGAACCTGGCACGGAGCCCGGACCGGAACCCGAATCGGACGCGGAACCCGCACCGGAACCCGGCGCGGATGCCGGAGACGAAGCCTGGGCGGAGCCGTCAGCGGCCCCCGACACCGGTGCCGGTCCGGTGGCGGTCTTCACCGATTCCGTTCCGCAGCCGGGTTCGGCCGATCCCGCCGGACAGTCGGATCCGGGCCTCGCGCCCGCGCCGTCATCCGGCTCGGAGTCCTCGGGCGTGATCGTCCCGGTGGCCGTCGCCCCCTGTACGGCGACCCGCTGCGCGCAGCCGAGACCCGCACCGGGAACGGGAGCGGCGCGCCTGGCGGACCACGGCGCCGGGTCCGGGCAGTTCGTCCCGCCCCCCACAGCCTGGACGGCGCTGTCCAGCACCCCGTCCCCGGTGGCGGAGGTGCCGACGGTCACGCTGTAGGTGATCGTGACCGTCTCACCCACCGAAACGTCTCCGGCCCAGGCCAGCTTCGGCGCGCCGTACGAGACGGCGCCCTTCGTGACCCGCGCGTCGCCGTTGTAGGCCGCGTCGTCGAGGACCCGGGAGAGCTCCCCGGTGAGCGTGGCACCCGGATAGTCCGCGTTACCGACGTTGCCGACGGTGATCGTGTAGCCGACCCTCTGGCCGGGACCGGCGGTCTCCCTGTCGGCGGTCAGGAGGACGTACAGCAGCGGCAGGCCGGGCCCGCCGAGGTTTCCGCAGGCGGCATCGGTGGACCCGGCCTCGCAGTTGGAGCCCTGGGGACCGACCAGCTTGCCGGAGAGACGCAGGTCCCCCGCCGGGGGGTCGTTCACCGTGACGCCGTAGGTGACCGTCACCGTCTGACCGGCGGCCACGTCACCGGTCCAGATCACCTCGGACTCGGCGAAGACGACCGTGCCCGACGTGGCCGACAGGTCGTGGTCGAAGTCCGCGTCGTCGAGCAGGCCCGACAGGTCGTCGGTGAAGGCGAAGCCCTGGTAGGCGATGTCACCGGTGTTGCGCAGCTCGACGGTGTAGGTGACCTTCTGGCCGGGCTTGGCGAGGACGGGCGAGGCCGTCTTGGTGATCTCGACCTCCGCCGCGCGGTTCTCACCACCGGAGGCGCCTCGCGCGACCCGCTTTCCCGTCTCGGACGCGGGCGAAGCCATCCCGCTCCCCACAGCCCCGGACGCGCTCTTCCTTTCCGACCCGGAAGCGCTCTTCCCCGCGGACGTGGACGCGGCGGAAGGAACCCCGTTTCCCCCGACTTCCTTCTCCGCGAACGCGGACGCCTCCTCGGCGGGTACGTGCTCGGGATCCTCATCCGTCCCCTGGACGCGCCGGGACATCTCTATCGCCGTCGGGGCGGAACCGGACGTTCCACCCGCCGTCGAGGGAGCCCCGGCCACAGCGGGCGACGCCGCCCCGCTTCCCTCTCCCGCGCGTACGGGAGAGCTTCCCGCACCCGTACGAGAACTTCCCGCACCCGTACGGGAGCCCTCCGCGCGTACAGGCGAGCTCCTCACCTGCACGGGCGAGCTCCCCATGCGCGCGGGAGAGCTCCCCGCGAGTACGGGTGAGAGCTTCCCCTTCGCCACCCGCACGGGCGGGGACTTCCCGTCCGCCGACGCCCGGGGAGTCCCGGCCTCTGTCCGGACGGGTGGTGAGGACGCCTCCGCCGCGTCCGTCCGGGGTGCGGCGAGGGCGAGCGACGGCGTCACGAGCACCGCGAGCGCGACACCCCACACGGCGGACCCACCGGCCCGCCACCCCGAGAAACACCACCCTGAGAAACACCATCCTGGGAAACGTCCTGGGAAACGTCGTCTCGAAAAACGCCTTCCGGAGAAACCCCGTCCGGAGAACCGCCGTTCAGGAACCCGCCGTTCGGAAACGCGACGCGACCAGGTACCGGTACGTACCACCAAAGCCCCTTGCTGACCCTTGTCCACGACCTCGCCGGGGGGTCAAGATCAACCAACTCGGGGTGGGATACCCGGACTGGCCGGATCTCATCGGTGCCGATGGCAAACATCCACCCCGCCGATTCCCAAGGCAGCCGTCGAGTCCGTACAGGAGACCGCGAAGCGGTAACAGCGGAACTTTGTCACCGGTCATGACATGACCGGCGTTTTCTCTCACACCTTTTAACAGCATTTGTCATGAGAAATCACTTTTATCGGTATTCGCGAAGCGGGCACGCCTCCCCACTTCCTCGCGATACGCGTCACGCGCACCCGCCCGTCGTGGCATGATGGCTCCCTCCAGGTATTGAAATGATTTTCATAACCAGATTGGATAGTCGTTGTGAGGGTGGCATTCGTCGGCAAGGGCGGCAGCGGCAAGACGACTCTGTCGGCGCTGTTCGCGAGATACACAGCGAGTCGGGGCGGTCCCGTCGTGGCCGTCGACGCCGACATCAATCAGCACCTGGGCATGGCGCTGGGGTTGGCCGATGGTGCGCTGCCGAGGCCGATGGGCTCGCACCTCACCGAGATCAAGGAATACCTGCGGGGCGACAACCCCCGCATCTCATCGGCTTCCGCGATGGTCAAGACCACCCCGCCGGGGTCCGGCTCGCGGCTGCTCCGCCTCGACGAGCGGGACGACCCGATCCACACCGGATTCTCCGTCGGCACGCCCGAGGGGCTCCGGCTGATGGTCACCGGGCCGTTCAGCGAGGACGATCTGGGGGTGGCGTGCTACCACTCCAAGGTCGGCGCCGTGGAGCTCTATCTCAACCACCTGCTCGACGGCGCGGGCGAGTACGTCGTGGTCGACATGACGGCCGGAGCCGACTCCTTCGCCTCGGGACTGTTCACCCGCTTCGACATGACCTTCCTGGTGGCCGAGCCGACCCGCCAGGGCGTGAGCGTCTACCGGCAGTACCGCGACTACGCCGCCGACTACGGCGTGCCGGTCGCGGTGGTGGGCAACAAGATCCACGGCCCCGGGGACGTGGCGTTCCTGCGCGATCAGGTGGGCGACGACCTGCTGGTCTGCCTGGAGCACTCCTCGGCGATCCGGGCGATGGAGCAGGGCCGTCCCTTCACCCTCCGGGACCTCGAACCGGCCAACTCCCGGGCCCTGGGCGCGCTTCTCGACCATCTCGACGCCCAGGAGAAGGACTGGTTCCGCTTCGGGCGCCAGGCCGTGCAGTTCCACCTCCGCAACGCGGAGGCCTGGGCCAACAGGGCCACGGGCGAGGATCTGGCGGCCCAGATCGACCCCGGCTTCGTCTTCGGGCCCACGCGAGTGTCGCTCTCCCGCTAGATGGAGCGCTCAGTGGGCCCGACCTAGTGTCTGATGAATCCCCTTCTGTGAGGAGAACGCAGCATGTCGCTGACCGTTTCGAACGATCTTCTCGACCAGGCCAAGGCCGGTGAGGTGGACGACGCGGCATTCGTCACCTGTGTCAGAGACTCTCTTCCCTACGCCTGGTCGCTCATCAGCGGCCTGGTCAAGGAGCGCGAGCACACCGGTGCCGAGTTCGCCGACAACACGGTGCCCCCGCCGGACGAGGCCGCTCGCGGCCAACTCCTGCGCGCCCTCGCCAGCGACGCCATGCGCGGTGCCCTGGAGCGCCACTTCGGGGTGAGGCTCGCCTTCCAGAACTGCCACCGGGTCGCCGTCTTCGACCCGTCCGCCACCGGCGCCCACGCGGAGTTCGTCACCGCCAGGTCGCAGATCCTCAACCAGTCGCCGGAGCTGGTCGACTGCTGACGGCCTCGTTCCAGGACGGACCGCCTCCCCGGTCGGACGTCGCCCGACAGAGGCGTCTAGCCGAAGAGCCCGAGTTGGCCCTCTCCTGCCAGCGGGTTGCGGTGCCTCTTGAGGTGGCGCCACCGGGGAAGGTCGTCCAGATAGGACCAGGACAGGCGGTGGTGCTCCGTCGGGCCGAGGGAGGCCAGCGCCGCCTGGTGGACCGGCGAGGGATAACCCGCGTTCTCGGCGAACCCGTACTCCTCGAAACCCAGCGAGGCCATGTAGGTGTCCCGGCGGACCTTGGCGATCACGGAGGCCGCGGCCACGGAGACGCAGGAAAGGTCACCCTTCACCTCACACCTGACCGGCCAGGGGGCGCCCAGATAGTCGTGTTTCCCGTCCAGGACGACCACGTCGGGCCGGACGGGCAGCCCGGCCAGCGCCCTTCTGGCCGCCCTGCGCAGGGCCTCGGTCATCCCGAGCGTGTCGATCTCCTCGTGGGACGCCTCGCCGTACCCGATCCCGGCCGCCCAGGCGGTGATCTCGGAGACCATGGCGGCGCGGCGGGCGGGGCTGAGCATTTTCGAGTCGGTGAGCCCGGCGGGCGGTTCCGACAGGTCGGTGACCACGGCGCAGACCGCCACCGGACCGGCCCAGGCTCCGCGCCCGACCTCGTCCACCCCGGCGACCAGTTTGGAACCGCCGTCGTTCAGCAACCGTTCGAGCGCGTAGGTGGGAGGCACGTGCCGACGTTACCGGGACGCGAGCCTCCGGGAGCCACCCCGGTCGAACATCACCTTGATCAAGCGTCACCCTGACGCGGGCCTCCGTACGTCGCTCCGGCCCAACAACGGACCTCCGTAAATCGCTCCCGCCCGACACCGGCCTGATCAAGTGAGGCTTCCCGGCGTCACTCCGGCCGGGCTTCCGGGCGTTCCCTGGACGCCGGCTCGACCCCCTCCAGGTCGGCGGCGAGGAGCCGGGCGGCGACGTGGACGGCCCGGAGGGTGACGGAGACCGCGGGGCGGTGGACGCTGGACGATCGGGCGACGGCGTGCACGACCCGGCCCACCGGCGGGCCGGGAAACCGGCGGACGGCGATGCCGCGGACCCCGGCGGCCAGTGCCAGAGCGGGGACGGCCGCGATGCCGATGCCCTTGGCGACCAGGCCGATGATCGTACCCAGTCCCTCGAACTCCCAGGGCACCGGCCGATGACCGCCGACGTCGGCCATCAGCCGGTCCACCGCCAGCCGGGAGGGCTCGCCGTCCGGGGTGGCCATCCAGGGCTCGTCGCGCAGGTCCCGCAGGTCGACCGGGACGTCGGGGGAGGCGAGCCGGTGCCTGCGCGGCACCACGAGCACCAGCGGGTCGCGCAGCAGCGGGAAGACCCGCATGGTGTCGGGCTCGCGCATCCGGCCGTGCCAGTCGTCGATCAGGGCGATGTCCACCTCACCCGACTGCACCTCGCGCATCCCGCGCCCCGAACGCCCCTGCCCCATCCGCAGGGTGAGCTCGCCGTGCCGTCGCAGCGTCCTGGCCAGCGCGGGCGCGAAGGCCACCGCGGCGGTCGGGAAGGCGGTCACGGTGACCCGCCCCGACGGGGTCACGGCCTGGGCCGACAGGTCGGACTCGGCGCTCTCCACCATGGCCAGGATGCGCTCGGCGTGCTCGACCAGGCGGCGCCCCGCGTCGGTCAGCTCCGCGCTCCTGGCGGTCCTGTCGATCAGCACGGCGCCCGCCTGGCGCTCCAGCGCGGCCAGTTGCTGCGAGACCGCCGAGGGGCTGTAGCCCAGGGAGGCCGCGGTGGCCGCGATGCTGCCCCGGCGAGCGAACTCACAAATCAGGGCGAGCCTCCGCAAATCAAGCATCAGTTTTCCTTACGCCCACCCACGACAACCGAAGCTTGTCCTGATGCATCCATCCCACCAGGCTGGGAGGTGTTCCACAACGTCCCGCAGTGTTTCCAGCCGTTCCCAGTCATTTCCAGCTGTTTCCGGCTGTTCCCAGTGTCCCGCGACGAGTAAGGACCCCGCGATGAGCGTCACGCTTTCCGCCACCCTGGCGGCCAACGAGGAGATCGAGCGAAGACGGCGCGCCGGTGAGCGCGTGCTGCACCTGGCCTTCGGTGAGGCGGGCCTGCCCGTTCATCCGGCCCTGCGCGAGCGGCTGGCCGCGGCGTCCGGGCTCAACGGGTACGGACCGGTCGCCGGCGCGCCCGCGCTGCGCGAGGCGGCCGCCGGCTACTGGTCGCGGCGCGGCCTGCCCACCGACCCCGGCCTGGTGGTCTGCGGCCCCGGAAGCAAGCCCCTGCTGTACGGCCTGCTGCTCGCGATCGGCGGCGACATCGTGCTGCCGATGCCGAGCTGGGTCAGCTACGCCGCCCAGACCGAACTGGCCGGGGCGCGCTCCCTGCTCGTCCCGACGCCCCCCGGCGAGGGCGGGGTGCCGGATCCCGAGCGCGTGGCGGCGGCGGTCAGGCACGCCCGTACCCAGGGACGCGACGTGCGCTCGCTGCTGGTCACGCTGCCCGACAACCCCACCGGCACGCTGGCCGGGGCGTCCACGATCCGGCGGATCGCCGAGGTCGCCCGCGAGCTCGACCTGACGATCATCTCCGACGAGATCTACCGCGACCTGGTCCACTCCCCGGCCACCGGTTTCCTCAGCCCAGCCGACGTGGCTCCCGAGCGAACCGTGATCACCAGCGGCCTCAGCAAGAGCCTCGCCCTGGGCGGCTGGCGGATCGGCGTGGCCCGGCTCCCGTCGCCGCTCCTGCGCGACCGGCTCCTGGCGGTGGCGAGCGAGATCTGGTCCAGCCCGGCCGCACCGGTCCAGCAGGCGGCGGCGTACGCCTACACCGAGCCGCCGGAGCTCGTCGAGCGGGTGGCCCGGAGCCGCGAGCTGCACGGCGCGGTGGCGCGGGCGGTGTACGAGCGGTTCGTCCGCGCGGGCGTGCGGGTGGACGAACCCCAGGGCGGTTTCTACCTCTACCCCGACTTCACCGGGCTCGAGCTCGACGTCGCGTCCTCCGCCGACCTGGCCGCGCACCTGCTCGACCGGCACGGCGTCGGGGTGCTTCCCGGCCACGCCTTCGGCGACGACCCGGCGGCCCTGCGGGTGCGGGTGGCGACCAGCCTTCTGTACGGCGAGACGACGCGGCTGCGGCTGGCCGCGCTCGACGCCCCGGACCCCCTGGAACTGCCCTGGATCTCCGCCTCGCTGGATGATCTGAGCGAGGCCCTGACCGGTCTGTGCGCGACGCGGCGGGCGACCCGGTCCCGCGTACACGTCCCGCTCGTCACGGCCCCCGCGACGGGGTGATCGCACCCCACCGGGAACGCTCCCGCGACGGTGGTCCCAGGGTGGTCCCGGGGTGGTGCCGACGGCTCCCGCCTGGGATTTCGCGCCGGGAAGGCCCATCGGTCACGGGCGTCTCTCGATGCTCACCAAGATGTCTCGCATCGTTTGGTATCAAGCATGGGAAAGAGCCCCCATCATGTGCTTATGCCCGCTTTTGTCACCCTGTCCGGGCGCCTCGTGCGCCTGGAACCGCTCAGCCTCGCGGTCGTCGACGACCTCGTCGCCGCGGCGAGTGAAGACCGTTCTACCTACGCCTTCACTCGCGTCCCCAATGGCCGGGACGAGATGGTCTCCTACGTGGAGGCCGCTCTGGCTGAGCAGGCGGAGGGCCGCACGATGCCCTTCGCCATCCGGTGGCTGCACACCGATCGCGTGGTCGGTGCCACCCGTCTCATGCACCTGGAGTACTGGCAGGGCCCCATGCCCTGGCCGCCGGGCGCTCGTGGGGCGGTGGGCGATGTCCCGTCCGTGGCGGACATCGGTTACACCTGGCTCTCCGCCTCCGCGCAGGGAACCGGTATCAACCGCGAGAGCAAGTATCTGATGCTCTCCCTCGCCTTCGAGACCTGGCAGGTCCACCGCATAACCCTCAAGGCCGATATACGGAACGTACGCTCCCGGGCCGCCATCGAAGCCCTCGGCGCGCACCTCGACGGTGTGCGGCGGGCGGAGAGCCGAGGCGCCGACGACACGGTCCGAGATACCGCGTACTACTCGATCCTGAGCGACGAATGGCCGATCGTCCGAGAACGGATGCACGCGCGGATGGGGCTGGTCGAGGCCGCGTGAGACGGACACCCGACGTGTGGGATACGAGGAGAAACGGATCGCCGAAAAGGTCGTACCTCTACAAACAGCACACGGCATTAGAAACAGAGCTTTAGTCACTTAATGGAACAAAAGGCCCGCCCGGGTTCCGGGCGGGCCTGGTGTTCGTCCAACGCCGCACACGAGGTGCGGGTCGAGCGGAGGTCACGGGGGGACGTTCACGGATCGGCACCACCGGTACCGCTACCGGAGGGATTCACCGAAGGCCCCGGGGTCACTCCTCGTCGTCGGACTCGACCTCGTAGATGTAGCGCCACTTGCCGCACAGCGTCTTCTTGGCGTCGTGCCTGTCCCAGTAGCAGACCCTGACCTGAAGGTTGTCGATCTCGTCCGCGACGTAGTGGAAGCGCTGGTAGCCGCTGGTGCCACACTTGCGCGCCCACGAGTAGTTCTCGTCGCCGTCGTGGGTCTCGAACTTGAACTGGGCGTAGCCGCACAGCCGGCTCGGCGAGTACTTGTCGTAGAGCCTGCCCTGGACGTGGAGGCGGTCGTCCTCGTCGACCCACACGCTGCCCCGGGCACCGGCGCGGGAGCCGTCGTAGTACTTGGAGTAGTAGTAGCCCCAGGACTCCTCGTCGAAGCCGCTCGACGCGGCGGGGGCGGCGGTGAGGGTGGCGGCGGAGGCGGGGGAGGCGAGGGCGGGGACACCGATCGCGATGACGGCGGTGGCGGCGGCGAGACCGAGGAGTTTGCTGATCGAGCGGCGCATGATGGTTCTCTCCTTGAGGGGGGCGGCTCCCGTCTTTCGGAGGAGCCATGGCTCATTGATAAGCGCCTATGCCTGCACCGCGCTTACAGCCCCTTTATCCACGCCTGCAATCCGCTGACATGTCGGGCATGGCCGCCCCCGTATGGAGACCATGCCCGACAGCACCAGCATTGGGCGCACGACTCAACGGCCGATTGACGTGGGATCAACGTCTCGGCGAACAAGCAAGCCTCTACCTACGTGGTAAGCAAGGGAGGATCTATCATTTGGCCATAAAACTTTCCATTGGGCGGAGATTCGAGACATGGCTGTTCAGGACAGCGGAGACGGACTGCGGTTCGCCGTGCTCGGTCCTGTCCAGGCATGGCGCGACGGTTTCGAGCTCGACCTGGGAACCCCGCTGCAACGTTCCATTCTGGCGATGCTCCTGCTGAGGGAGAGCCGGGCGATCACACCGGCCGAGATGATCGACGCGATCTGGGGGGACGACGCCCCGCCCCGCGCGCTCGGCGCCCTGCGCACCTACGTCTCCCGGCTGCGCGCGGTGCTGGAGCCCGGCAGGTCCCCGCGCACCCGCCCCGAGCTGCTCACCTCCGTCGGCAGGGGGTACGCCCTGCTGCTGAACGGCGGCTCCCTCGACCTGCTCCTCTTCGAGCGCGGCGTCCAGGAGGCCGAGGCGGCGCGGCGCGAGGGCGATTCGGCGCGGGCCGCGGAGAGCCTGCGCGCGAGCCTGGCGCTGTACACCGGCGAGCCGCTCGCCGGGGCCGTCGGCCCGTACGCCGACCACCAGCGCGGGCGGCTCGCCGAGCGCCGGATGAGCGTGCTCGAAGTCCTGATGGACCTGGACCTGGAGCTGGGCAGGCACGCCGACGTCCTGTCCGAGCTGATCGCGCTGACCGCCGACCACCCGCTGCGCGAGCGGCTGCGAGCCCAGCTGATGCTGGCCTACTACCGGTGCGGGCGCAAGGCGGAGGCGCTGGCGGCCTTCGCCGACACCCGCGCCACGCTGATCGAGGAGCTGGGCATCGAGCCGGGCCCCGACCTGACGAACATGCACCAGCGCATCCTCACCGGCGACCCGGCCCTCGTACCGGCCCCGACCGGCCCCGCGCGGCCCGCCCCCGCCGAGGTCACCGAGGTGGCGGAGACGGCCGCGCGGGAAGGCCGGGAGGCGAGGCGCCCCGAACCTGAGCCGGAGCCCGCGAGGGCGGCGGAGATCCGGGCGACGGTGACGACCCCGGAGCTGCCGCGACCCGCTCAGCTGCCCGCCGCCGTGAGCGACTTCACCGGCCGCCGCCAGATCATCACGCGGCTGCGCACGCTGCTGTCGTCCCAGGACGGCTCCGAGGGCGTGCCGGTGGCGGCCATCTCCGGTATCGGAGGCGTGGGCAAGACGGCCCTGGCCGTGCACGTCGCCCACGCCATGCACGACCTGTTCCCCGACGGCCAGCTCTACGCCGACCTGCGCGGGTACGGCGAGGAGCCGACCGAGCCCGAGTCGGTGCTGGCGGCCTTCCTGCGCGGCCTCGGCCTGCCCGCCGACGCCATCCCCGACGGCATGGCCGAGCGGTCCGCGCTGTTCCGCTCGCTCCTGGCCGACCGGCGGATGCTCGTGCTGCTGGACAACGCCCGCGACGCCGCCCAGGTGAGCCAGCTGCTCCCCGGCTCGGCCGGGTGCGCGGCGATCGTGACCAGCCGGGGCAAGCTCGCCGACCTGGCCTCGGCCAGGCTGATCGACCTGGACGTCATGGAACCGGACGAGGCCCTGGCGCTGTTCGGCATCGTCGCCGGCGTGGAGAGGGTGGAGGCCGAACGCGCCGTCGCCATGGACGTGGTCGCCGCCTGCGGTTTCCTGCCGCTCGCGGTGCGGATCGTCGCGGCGCGCCTGGCGGCCAGGCCGTCCTGGACGGTCGCCTCCCTGGTGCCCCGGCTGGCCGACGAGCGCCGCCGCCTGGACGAGATGCGCGTGGGCAACCTCGCGGTGGAGGCGACCTTCGCCCTCGGGTACGGCCAGCTCAACCCGGCCCAGGCCCGCGCGTTCCGGCTGCTCTCCCTGCCCGGGGGCCCGGACATCTCGGTCGGGGCCGCCTCCGGGTTGCTCGCGCTGGACCCGATGGACACCGAGGACGTCCTTGAGTCCCTGGTGGACGCCAGCCTGCTCGAAGCCCCCGCCCCCGGCCGCTACCGCTTCCACGACCTGCTCAAACTCTTCGCCCGCCGCGTCGCGGAACGGACCGAGAACGCGACGGAGGAGAGCTGCGCCGCGGGCGAGACGAGGCGGGGAGAGCGGCGCGGGTCCGGTGTGAGCGTGGTCATCGGCGGGGAGGGCGAGGCGGCGTTGCGCAGACTGCTCGACTTCTACCTGGCGTCCGCGCGCTCGGCGCACCGCCTCGCCTACGAGGGCAGCACGATGGCCGACCGGCTGAGGGTCACCGGGACCGGCCACGTCTTCGCCTCCGCCGACGAGGCGGTGGCCTGGCTGTCGGTGGAGGCGGAGTCGCTGTTCGCGTCGATCGCCCAGGTGACCTGCGCGGACGATGCCGACGAGCTGCTGCCGGGGGCCGACCTGCTGCTCGCCATGGAGCCGCTGCTGGAGTCGGGGAGCCACGTCCGCGAGTTCGAGAGCCGCACGCGGGAGATGCTGGCCGTCGCGCGGCGGCTCGGCGCCGTCTCCAGCGAGCTGCGCTGCCGCTACGTGCTCGGGCGGGTGCTGTTCGGCGCCAACCGGCTGGCCGAGGCGGAGGAGGAGTTCCGTACGTCGCTGGAGCTGTCGGACGGAGGCGACCGCG
The DNA here is from genome assembly GCF_039537505.1 of Streptosporangium oxazolinicum. Classification (NCBI taxonomy): domain Bacteria; kingdom Bacillati; phylum Actinomycetota; class Actinomycetes; order Streptosporangiales; family Streptosporangiaceae; genus Streptosporangium; species Streptosporangium oxazolinicum. The sequence goes on along the minus strand of NZ_BAABAQ010000018.1, from coordinate 69,995 downwards.
TCGTCACCGGCGAGGTGCTCAACGCGCTCGCCGTCGTGGCCGGGCGCCGACGCCGCCACGTGGAGGCCCTGACCTGGTTCGGCTCGGCGCGCGAGGCGTTCAGGGAGACCGGGGCGCGGGGCGGGGAGGCACTGACGCTCAGCTACTCCGCCCGCGACCACCTGTTCCTGGAGCAGCCGAAGGAGGCGATCGCCGCCGCCGAACAGGGACTGGCCCTGTTCATCGAGATGGGCTCCAGCGCGGGCACCGCCAGGGCCCGCTACCACCTGGGGATGGTCCTGTCGCGGGTCGGCCGGCTGAACGAGGCCGTCCACCACCACGCCGAGTGCCTCGCCTTCTTCAGGGCCAGCAAGCAGCGGGTCTGGGAGCAGCGGGTCTGCTCCCGGCTGGCCGAGACGTTCATCAACGCGGGCCGCTTCACGGACGCGGCCCGTCACGCGGAGCAGGCGCTCACTGTGAGCCGGGAGATCAGCCACCCGTACGGCGAGGCGCAGGCCCTGTGGGTGTTAGGCAAGGCGCTCAACGGGCTCGGCAAGGTCGAGCGCGGTCGCGACTGTCTCGAACGGGCCCACGACCTGTTCGGCAGACTCGGGGCGCCCGAGGCCGAGGACCTGCGTCTTCTGCTGGAGCGCGACCAGGTCGACAGCTGATCCCAGGCCGTCGTACAGGTCGTCGTCGAGACGCGTCATCCAGACGTGGTTGATCACCGGCATTCCCCTCGAAGTCAGGCCCCGCGATTCGGGACGGGTGTGGAGGTCCGGCCGGCCGTCTGACCCGGGCGACGCGTAGGGGGCCCGGTCATCCGGTGCGTCGCGCTCGGGTCGGCCGCCTCACTGTGACGGTCGGCCGGACTGACACGGACCCTTCACCCCCCGGGTCCGTGCCCCACGACCAGAGCCTCTCCCACGGCGTTTGCCATCCAATTGACAAGCGATAGCGACGATATCCACAGCCTGTGGACAATCACCCTGTGGATATGTGGAAAAACCCTTCGGCGATCAGTGGACGGAGCGCGCCCGGAGCCTTTGCCCGCAGGTCGTCGTGGTCCTCACCGGTCAGTTCCGCGATCGCGGCGAGCAGTGGATCCAGTGGATAATCGCCGTCGCAGACCCCCGCGAGGGCGGCTTCCACGGTCCCGACCACCGCGCTGCGACGCAACCCCACGGTCTGCCTCAGCACGATCCGCGCCGGGTCCTCGGCACCCGGCGGGCCGACCCGCTCCTCCAGCACCCCCTCGGCCACCGCGAGCCTGGCGCCGAGCAACTCGGCGTCGGTCAACCGGTGCGCCATGGTGATCGCGCCGAGCACCTCGTCCACGTACCCGCCGACCGGCAGCTCCACCGGCCGCCCGTACTCCTCCACCCGCACGACCGGGTCGAGGCTTCCGGAGTCGTGCAGCGTGATCCAGCCGAAGCCGATCCCGGTGACGTTCCCCGCCTCGAACCAGCCGAGCCAGTCGTCGTAGAGCTCGCGGTGGCGCGGGGTGCCCTGCTCGGCGGCGTCCCTCAGCCACAGCTCGACGTACTCGGCGGGATCCTGGACGTCGCGCTGCACCGCCCAGCCGTCGCAGCCGGTCCCGGTGAGCCAGCCGCCCACCCGGTCGCGCCAGTCCTCGCCGTCGACGTGCAGCCAGTTGGCGAGCAGGTGGCAGGTGCCGCCGGGGGCGAGGTGGCGGGGCGCCCGCCGTACGAGGTCGCGGCAGAAGTCGTCGGCGTGGAAACCCGACTCGCGGTAGGTGAACCGCCCGGCCGGAGAGATCACGAACGGCGGGTTGGAGACGACCAGGTCGAAGCGGTCGTCCTCGACGGGGTCGAACAGGGAGCCCAGCCGGGCGTCGACACCGGTGATCCCGGACAGCGCCCAGCTGAGACGGGCCAGCTCCAGGGCGCGCGGGTTGACGTCGGTGGCCGTGATCCCCTCGGCCCTGCCGTCCAGGTGGAGGACCTGCACCCCGCACCCGGTCCCCAGGTCCAGGGCGCGCCCGACGGGGCGGCGGGAGGCCAGCTGGGCCAGGTTCGCCGAGGCGCCACCCGCGCCGACGACGTGGTCCGGGCGCAGGGCCGGATCTCCCGGCCTGACCTTGCGGTCGGAGACGACGTAGCCGCCGGTGCCGTCGGCGCCGTCGGTCTCCCAGGGCTGCAGATGGACCGCGGAGACGACCCGGCCGCCCTCGACGGTCACCAGGCCCGCGGCGGCGAGTTCCTCCACGGGAAAGCCCACCGGCGTCTTCCGCGCCTCCACGGGGGCGCCGAGCCACCACAGCCGGATCAGGGTGGCGAGCGGGTCGCCCTCCGCGGTGGCGCGCAGGGCGGGCACCGTCTCCTCCCGGGACAGCGCGGTGGCGGCGACGTCGCCGAGACGCTCGCGGACACCGTCGATGGTGTAGCCGGTGTCGAGCAGAAATCCCCTGAGCCGGCCAAGCAGATCGTTCACCGGGCAATCCTCGCACCGGGTGTCTCCGAATGCCTCAAGTGATGAGACTGTTACCCCCCGGGGTAAGCGTTCTGCAAGCGGACTTCAAGTGGAAAGCGGTACTTCTTGGTAGCCGCACCACCCGTTTCAAAGGATCCATGATGTTGATCCCCTGCTTCGCCTGTGAGTCCCGTTTCCATCCTGACGAATACTTCCGCGCCTGCCACGACTACCACCGCGGCAAGGATCTGGTCGCATGGACCTGCCCGCGGTGCGGCAATCAGGATGAGTTACGGGTCTTTCCCGGAGAGCTGGGGTTCGGCTACGCCCGGCGTGGCGGGTTCGACGTCTCCGACCGGGTGCGGGTGCCCGGCCTGCGGCGCCGGCGTCAGGACCTGCGGCTGGACATCTCGCTGGCCGAGGACGTCTGGCGGGTGTCGACGCGGACACGTCAGCTGGTGGGAGCGCACTGAGACCGCTCCGGCCCGGAAAAGCCCCCGTGATCCGGGCCGGAGTGCCGGTGACACCGGCCGAACAGACGGCGGATGGAGTGGTCGTGCGGCGTTCGGGGCAGTCCAGGCGTTCGACGCGCTGAGCTTCGACGCGGCCGACGGTGACATCGGTCAGAAGGGCGATCGACGCGGCCGGACGGTGACATCGGTCAGAGGGACGTTCAACGCGGCCGGATAGTGACGCCGGTCGGAGCGGCCGAGGCGCGGAGCGGCCGGGCGGGACGGCCGATCAGGAGCTCTGCTGCCGCAGGCTCTGCCAGGCCGCCTCGCAGAGGCCCCTGATCTCGTCGGGGGTGGGCTGGTGCGCACCGGCGAACCACAGGCGGCACATCTCGGTGGCCGGTCCCAGCCAGAGCACGTAGCACATCGTCGGGTGGACGGGCTGGAGCAGGCCGTCCTTCATGTGCGGGCGCCACCAGTCGGAGACCTTCCTGAAGAACGCCCTGCGCGACTCCGACACCTCGGTGCCGCCCGGCTCGTCGCGCCTGGGCGGACGCTCACTGATCAGCAGGTGCGCGCGCTCGCGGTGCTCGCCGCTCCAGGACATGTGCAGCGCGACGATGGCCTCGATGCCTCCCCGCGCGCTCTCGTGGCGCTGGAGTTCGGCGAGGAACGCGTCCTGGTACATGCGCAGGGTCTCGGCGTACAGGACGCCGAAGACGTGTTCCTTGCTGGCGAAGTGGTGGTAGAAGCTGCCGACGCTGACGCCGCTCTCCTCGCGGAGGCTGGCCAGCGTGGTGGCCGAGACCCCGTCCTGGCTGAATCGGCGCAGGGCACCCTCGACGATCCTGGTGCGGCCGTCGCGTCCGTTCTTGGCGGTCTTCACGGATCCATGGTGGGGCAACAGAACCTTGTTCCGCAAACCGTCCGGGAAACAGCTTGGACCACGTCGATCGTACCGCCTTGATCGTGGGACCACGCCGCCCCCCGAAATCCGGTCCGCGCGGTTCCCGGGCGGCGTCCGCCGCGCCTCCGGTCCGGAGCCCGCGCGGGGAACCGGCGGGGGTGTCGCTCAACGGAGGACCTTGGCGGTCACGACTGTACGTACCGGAGAAGACGTTCGCGGCACTGTGAGCATCGCTCAGCGTTCGCGGACGCGGCACTGCGGACAGACACCGCTCAGCGGAGGACCTTCGCGGTCACCTCGACCGTGCCGGAGGAGACGCGCATGGTCGCCTCCGGCCATGCCCTGCGGACCATCGACAGGACCTCGCGGTTGTCGCCGAGCACGTCCATCCCCACCGTCCTGGCACCCCTGCTCTCCGCGCGGCGCATCAGCGTGCGGACGAGCCGGGAGCCGAGTCCCATCCCCTGCCACTCGTCGCCCACCACCACGGCGATCTCGACGTCGGTCTCCTCGCCCCGGTAGCTCATCGCGTGCCCGACGAGAAGGTTCCCGTGCACGGCGAGCAGGGCGTCGCGCCGCTCGTTCACCGCGAGCAGCGTCCTGACGAAACCGGCGCTCGGGCGGCCCATCCCGGCGAAGAACCTCCGTGCCTGCGTACGGGGCGACAGCCCCCCGAGGAAGCGGCGGATCCCCTCCTCGTCGTCCGGCCGCGCGGGCCGGATCTCGACGGCGCCTCCGGGCACCGCCGTGACGTCCCCGGACACGGCCGTGACGCCCACGGGCACCCCGAGGGTGTTCCCGCACACGACAGGGACACCTCCGGGCATCGGGACGCCACCCGGCGACGCCAGCTGAGTTCGCATCATGGACTCAGAGTGTCGCAGGACATCTGAGTATGTCAACTAGACTTAGGTGAACGTTGGAGGTGACGCCATGTCGACCTACGATTCGCACATGAATGAGGCGGCTCCCGGCAACCTGCCCCTGCGGATGGACAACTGCTCCATCGAGCGCGCCCTGGGCGTCGTCGGCGAGAAGTGGACGTTCCTGGTGCTGCGCGAGGCGTTCGGCGGCGTGCGGCGCTTCGCCGACATGCAGACCGCCACGGGAGCACCCCGGCAGGTGCTCAGCGCCCGGCTGACCCGGCTGGTGGAGGAGGGACTGCTGCGCAAGGTCCCCTACCGCGAGCCCGGCCAGCGGCAGCGCGACGAATACCGGCTGACCCAGATGGGTCTCGACCTCTATCCGACCCTGGTGGCCCTGATGCAGTGGGGCGACCGGTATCTCAGCGACCGTGAGGGGCCGCCGGTCCGCATCACCCACCGCGGCTGCGGCGCCCCGGTCGAGCAGCACTTCCGCTGCGCCGAGGGGCACGAGGTGTCCGGTCCGAGAGAGGTCACCGCGGTGCCCGGCCCCGGAATTCGCCCTCGCGTCACGAAGCCCGCGTCTCCGGATCCGGGGTCGGCGGGTCGTCCCGGGTCTCCGCCCCTCGCGTCTCCAGCCTCCGCAGGCAGTGCCTGAGGCTGAGCACCGAGACCAGCGCCACGCCGCCGAGCAGCACCGCGACCGCGGAGGTGCGCACCAGGAGATAGGTCTCCAGGGTCTGGCTGAGCAGCAGCCACAGGCTCAGCGCCCCGTTCAGCATTTGCGCGCAGCCCCACAGCACCGACTGCGACACGAAGAAGCGGCGCATCCTCGGATGCTCCATCACCTGGTCGGACAGCGGCACGAGATCGGCCACCACCCGCCGGATCAGCGGTCTGCGCAGCGGCGCGGTGAGCAGGAAGCCCATGCTCACGCAGAACACCCCGAGACAGGGCTGCAGGAAGAACACGATGGGATTGCCCGTCGCCACCGTGAGCACCACCCTGACGGTGATCGTGCCCGCCGCCAGCAGCAGCGTGCCGGGCGCCTCGCCACCCTTCACCAGCCGCCAGACGACGCCGCCGTAGACCCAGGCCGCCGCGACCGCGAGCGCGCCGTTCGCGCTGGTGAAGACCAGCGCGACATAGAAGACGAGAACGGGAAGGATCATGCTCTCGAACACCCTGGGGGCGGCGTGCCGCAGCAGGACCCCGATACGGGGGAGTACGAGCGGAGCCGAGGGGGCGGGCATGAGCACAGTCATCAGGGGCGGGCTCCGGAGGTGGTGGAACGTCCCGGGGGAAATCTCACATGACCGTATGCGATGTCCGGAGTGTCCGGTGAGCTTTTCCATGACATCCGAGGATCGGGCGGTCCCGGGCACCTTACTACGCCCAAAGGCGCACCCGGCTATCTCCAAAGGCGCACTCGGGGGACGGGGCGGTGCCCCCGGTGCCTACCCTTGATGACGTGTACCGGTTCCTGCTGACTCCCCGATGGCTGGCTCTCCACGTGGTGGTGCTGCTGGTCATCCCCGCTTTCGTGCTGCTGGGCCAGTGGCAGTTCGGGCGCTTCGAGGAGAGGTCCACCAGCAGTGACCAGATCACCGGCAACCTCCACGCCGCCCCCGTCACCGTGGAGACGCTCACCTCGCCCGGCGGCACCGTCTCTACGCAGGACAAATATCGCACCGTCACGGCCAAGGGGACATACGACGCCGGCGCCCAGCTCCTGGTCCGGCGCCGCGTCCAGGACAAGATGGTCGGCTTCTACGTGCTGACGCCGCTGGTCACGGCGAACGGCACCGGCGTGCTGGTGAACCGGGGCTGGGTCAAGGCGGGCAGCACCGCCGACGCCCTTCCCGAGGTCCCCGCGCCGTCCTCGGGTGAGGTGACTGTCACCGGCAGGCTACGTCCCGCCGAGACCGAGGAGACCTCCGGCATCCGCGACCGGGCGGGCCTGCCCGCAGGACAGGTCCTGCTGATCAACACCGAGGCGATCGGGCGCCGCCTGCCGTACGGGCTCCTCGGCGGGTACGTCGAGCTGACCGGGCAGTCGCCCAAGGCCGCCGCCGCGCCCGCGCCCGTCCCCACGCCGGACGTCGGCGAGGGAGGCGGCCTCAACCTGGCCTACGGCGTGCAGTGGTGGCTGTTCATCGGGGTCGCGATCGGCGGCTGGGCACTGCTGATCCGCCGCGAGGCCGCCGACCTCAGGGCGGCGGCCGCTGCCGCGGCGAAGCCCGGTGAACCCCCCACCCCCACGGAGCCCGCCGGGCCCGGAGAGCCGCGGGGAAAGCCCTCCGCGTCCGACGAGTCCGCCGACCTGCGCGCTTAGGGCCTGTTTTGTGGATCTTTGCCGTGGCGAGGATCGTCCAGGTGGATGTCCCGCGAGGCGGAGGAGGAGTTCATAACGGAGTTATGGGCGACGACGACAACGCCGCGGAGCGCCGCCTGGACGACCGCGGTAGGCGGAGAGATCCACAAAACAGGCCCTAGCCTCGGACGAGACTCAGGAGATAACCGACGACCAGCAGCAGGCCGGAGGAGAGCATGCTCACCCCGATCGCCAGCAGGAACCCCCGCCCGCCGCCCAGCCGCTCGCGCGGCGCGGGGACCCGCCCGGCCGCGAACCAGAGCGGGCGGGGTTCGAGCAGCAGGAACAGGATCGCGCCGACCTGCCCCGCGGTGAAGAGCCAGAACCAGGCCCACCTGTTCCCCAGCCGGGGCGTCGAGCCGAGCATGATCAGAAACGTGAGTATCCAGCTCCCTATCAGCCACGGACCGCCGATGGGCCCCGGCATGTCGGCGACCCATCCGGGTATCCACGCCATCCCGCCGGAGTGGTCCCGCTCGACCACCCTGGCCCGGCTCGGCCCCAGATCCTGCCTCAGCTCCGCCCGCGTGGAGGGGAGCGAGTCATCCGGGAGCATCTGTGGCCTGATCTCGCGCCAGAGCAGCGGACCCTGGGCCCATCGGACATAGGAGATCGCACCGTTCCCCCCGTCGTGCTCGACGAAGGAGACGCGGTCGGCCGCGGCGGCGGCACGGAGCTCGGCGCGCGTCCCCGGCAGGGGCGTGGCGCTCAGCACGGTGATCAGGACGCCGAAAATCAGGACGATCAGGAGAATCGACCGGATGGTCAGCCCGACGATCCGCCAACCACGACGGACCTCCAACGCTTCAGGAGCCATACTCCATTTACTACTCGACGATCACGCGTTGACCATCGCCAGACCGAAAAGAAGTGCCACCGCGATCGCGAACCCGCGCGTCCCGTCGAGCCTGACCGGCGCGGGCAGCGCCTCGTACGGATCCCGCCACAGCGGCCTCGGCTCCAGCAGGACGTAGAACAGCGAGCCGCCGGTGAGGAACATCCAGAACCACGCCCAGCGGCTGGCGTAGCGGGGGTTCGGCCGGGCCAGCATGAGCAGCCAGGCCAGGATCTCCGCCGCCACCGCCACCGGGCCGAACGGCTCCCACCATCGCCCGTAGGCGGGCGAGCCCGTCAGGGCCCCGACGCCGTCGGTGCGCACGATCTCCACGGAGGGGTCGGCGGCGGCGCGCACCTGGGCCAGGAAGGCCGCCTGGCGGCGTTCCAGGGCCTCGGGGACCAGCCGGGTGGTCCGGGGATCCCAGACGTCGTCGGGCTGGTCGAAACGGGCCTGGCTCCAGGAGAGCGGCCCGTGGGACCACGTCAGCGTGCCGTAGGCGGGCCAGTTGCGGTCGTAGACGACCTTGGTCACCCCACCCGCCCGCAGGTCCGCCACGAGTTCCCCGGCGGGCCGCAGGGGAGGGGCCTGGTTGATGTGGACGATCACCGTGGAGAGCGCGAGCACGAACAACAGCGCCACCCGCACGGCGTACGGGATGTCGTCCCGTGCCGGAATCACCACTCGCCTCCCTGTCCCCATCGCGCGAGACCCACCGCTGGATAGGTTAGAGGGCGTGATCCGGCATATCGAGTTCGCGCGGCTGTACAACTTCCGCGACGTGGGTGGTTACCGGACGGACGACGGGATGGAGGTGCGCTGGCAGCGGCTCTATCGCTCCGCCTCGCTGCACATGCTCGCCGACGACGATCTCGACCGTTTCCACGCGCTCGGCGTACGCACCGTGATCGACCTGCGCCATCCCGACGAGGTGGCCTACCGAGGCCGTGCCCCGCAGGGACCGGGCTACCACAACCTCCCGGTCGAGCACCGCAGGTGGGACACCGTTCGCGACTACCACCCCGACGCGGGGATCGCCAGGTTCTTCGCCGACCGCTACCTGGAGGTGTCCCAGGACGGTCACGCCGAGCTCAGGAGCGCGCTGGAGCTGATCGCCGAGGCGGAGAACGCGCCCGTGGTGGTCCACTGCGCGGCGGGCAAGGACCGCACGGGGCTTCTGGTCGCCCTGCTCCTGCGGTTGCTGGGGGTGTCCGAGGAGGACGTGATCGCCGACTACGCGCTGACCGGGCTGGCCAGGCCCCGGATGGTCGCGTACTGGGAGAAGGAGCATCCCGGCGAGGCGCAGTGGGCGGGGTTCGGCCAGGCGCCCGCCGACGCGATGCGTCTTTTCCTCGGTGAACTGGGCCCGGTACGGGAGTACTGCCTGCGAACCTTGCGCTTGGACGAAAGTGTTATATCCGCTCTTAGGCATCATCTTTTGAAAAATCCTGATACTGCGGCGATCTCTGGGTAGGCGCATCCACAGGGCCCGCCACGGGCAGCACCCTCCGGCGGGCCCGTCCCCGGGGCCGCCATCACCCCCCCTCGGGTGGTCCCGGGGCCCGCCCGTGAAAGACACCGCGAGAGGCACCGCGAAAGACGGCCGTGGCACGCGCCACGAAAACGGCCGTACCGAGCGTCACGGAAAGCGGCCCGTCGCAGGCGCCGCGAGGACGGCCATGGCACGCGTCACGGAGACGGCGGTGACGGGCGTCACGGAAGGCGGCCCTCGGAAGGGTCGCGAAAGACGGTGGCGGGAAGCGTCACGAAAGACGTTATGGGGACATCGCGGGAGACGTCGTGAGAGACAGAGATACCAAGCGGAGACCTTGCGGCTTGATGAGTGTTATTCCAGCGGAATACGGTTGACCGTGTGACTACGCCGCTGCTCCCCGACCCCGAGCCCAGGCGGCGGGACTATGTGATCATTTCAGCCGACGACCACCTGATCGAGCCGCCCGACATGTTCGACGATCGGCTGCCGGAGAAATACGCCGACATGGCGCCCAAGGTGGTCGAGACCGACTCCGGTCACCAGGTCTGGCGTTACGGCGGGGCGACCTATCCCTGTGCCGGGCTCGACGTGGGCGCCGGTCTGCCCCGCGAGCAGTGGACGCTCGACCCGGTGCGGTTCGAGCACATGCGTCCCGGCTGCCACGACGTCGAGGCCCGGATCGAGGACATGGACCGCGCCGGCGTCTGGGCCGCGCTGTGCTTCCCCGGCATGCTGGCCGGGCAGTCGGGCATGGTCTTCGCCAAGACCCGCGACCAGGAGCTGGGCCTGTCGGTCCTGCGCGCGTGGAACGACTGGCACGTGGAGGTCTGGGCGGGCACCTATCCGGAACGGATCATCGCCCTGCAACTGCCCTGGCTGACCGACCCCGAGGTGGCCGCCAAGGAGATCCGCGACAACGCGGCACGCGGTTTCAAGGCGGTGCTCTTCCCCGAGTTCCCCACCCGGCTGCGCCTGCCGTCCATCCACAGCGACCACTGGGACCCGTTCTTCCAGGCGTGTGAGGAGACGGGCACCGTCGTCTGCCTGCACGCCGGTGCCGGTTCCTGGGCTCCGGTCCCCTCCCCGGACACGCCGATCGAGGCGATCACCACGCTGATGCCGGCGAGCGCCATGTTCGCCTGCGCCGACTGGCTCTGGTCGGGCATCCCGCTGCGCTTCCCCGCGCTGCGGATCCTGATCGTGGAGGGCGGTGTGGGCTGGCTGCCGATGCTGGCCGAGCGGGCCGACTACGCGCTCGACCACCCGGTGGCGGGGGAGGCCTCGTGGGAGGGCGGCCTGAAGCCCAGCGAGGTGCTGCGGAAAAACTTCTTCTTCGGCACGCTCAACGACCACGCCCTGTCGGGAGTACGGCTCGCCGTCGGGCTGGAGCACGTGCTGCTGGAGAGCGGCTATCCACACTCCGACTCCACCTGGCCCGACACCCAGCAGGCCATCGCGACGAACCTGGGCAGCCTGCCGCCCGCCGACATCGCCCGGGTGGCCTACGGCAACGCCGCCCGCCTGTTCGGCCACCCGCTGCCCTCGCGCGCCTGGCTCAGGATGGAACAGATCTGACCCGTCCTCACTCCCGCTCAAGACAGAGCGGACAGGACCGGGCGTACAGGACGGAGCGGATCCGGCACCGGGCTTACAAGACGGAGTAGGTCCGAAACCAGGCGTGCAGGACGGAGCGGATCCGGCCGCTCGCACCCTCCATCGGAACATGACGGACCCGGCCCGCTCACGCTCCCCGCTCAGACCGGGCGCGAGCGGATCCGGCCGTTCAGGACAAAGCGGGCGGGACGCGGAGGACCCGACCCGCTCGCGCCCTCCGTTCAGGGGCGAACGGACCTGACCCGCTCGCGCTCCCAGTCGACGTAGCGTCCGCCCTCGCCGAGCAGGGAGCCCATCAGCCACAGGAACACGCCGAAGTCGTCGGCCACCCCGATGAGGACCATGAACTCGGGGACGATATCGATCGGCGAGATGATGTAGAGCACGCCGAGACCCATCATGGCCAGCTTGCCCTTGCCCATGCCGGGGTACTGCCCGTTCATGACCGCGCCGATCATCCTGGGGAGGGCGCGGAGCCGGGCGCCGAGACCGGGCGAGCCCGGCTTCGTCACGTCCCGGTACGTCCGCCACGCCTGCGCCGCGCGCGCCGCCTTCGCCATGGAATCCTCCTCGGAACCACGTTCGCCTGGCAGCGTACTACCCCGCCGCCTCACGATATAACGCGTGACTTCCCGGCAGGGTTCCCGGACGCCGCCCCGGACCGGAAGGCCCGCGATCTCTCACCACTTTCCCGCGCCCGTACTCCCGGATCACCGAGTCCGCGGGATGTGACGAGACACGTCCGCGCACCCAACCTCTCGGGTCAGTACAGCCGGCGCATCGCCGTGTGCCGGAAGGGCCGCTCCTCCTCGATCTGGGCGGCCACCCGGATGAGCAGGTCCTCCCGCCCGGCGGCGGCGACCAGCTGCACCCCCACCGGCAGCCCCTCCGCGGTCCGGTGCAGCGGCAGGGAGATCGCGGGCTGCCCGGTGGCGTTGACGGGCGAGGTGAACGACACCGCACGCCTGACGCGGCCCGGCGAGGTGCTGACGTCGTCGGCGGGCAGCCAGCCGAGACGGAAGGGCGCGACCCCCAGCGAGGGCATGAGCAGCAGGTCGTGCGACTCCCACCAGGCGGCCATCCGCCGCCTGAACCCGTCGATCCAGTCGCGCGCGGTCACGTAGCCGACCGCGTCGAGCCTCCGGCCCGCCGCCCCCAGGATCCGGTTGCGCGTCTCCAGCTCGTCGAGCTCGACGGGCCTGCCGCGCCAGCGCCCGATGTCCTCCAGGTCGGCGGCCACGTGGGCGGCGACGATCGTGCCGAAGTGCGTGGCGAAGCCGTCCTCGGCGAGGGCGGAGGGCCCTCCCGGCTCGACGTGGTGGCCCAGCGCCTCCAGCAGCCCGGCGGCCCCGGTGACCGCGCCCACCAGGTCCGGGTCGGCCGGGACGCCCCCGTCGGGGTGCCCGGTGAGGAAACCGATCCGCAGCCGCCCGGGATCCGCCCCGACCTCCTCGGCGAGCGGGCGCCGCCAGGCGGGCGCGCCGTACGGGTCGCCCGGCATCGTCCCGGCGATCACGTCGAGCGTCGCCGCGCTGTCCCTGACCGTACGGCAGAGCAGGCCGGCGGCCGAGAAGCCCGCCCAGGGCTCGCCCCCGGAGGGGCCGGAGCTGACCCTGCCCCTGCCGGGCTTCAACCCGACCAGCCCGCACACGCTCGCCGGGATCCGGATCGACCCGCCGCCGTCGCTGGCCGTGGCGACCGCGACCATGCCCGACGCCACCGCCGCCGCGGAACCGCCGCTCGACCCGCCGCTGCTGTAGCGGAGGTCGTACGGGTTGCGGGTGGGGCCGAACGCCACCGGCTCGGTGGTGATCGCGGTGCCGAACTCCGGGGTGTTGGTCCGGCCCAGGATCGTGAACCCGGCCCGGCGCAGCTTGGTCACCGCGTACCCCTCGCGCTCGGCGAAGATCCCGTCAAGGGTGCGCGACCCCGCGCGGTACGGCTCCCCGGCCATGCTCCAGCCCAGGTCCTTCAGCAGCGTCGGCACGCCCGCGAAGGGGGCGTCGAGGTCGGTCTCGCCCGCCTCGGCCAGTGCTCGCTCGAACCTGCGGTGGACGACCGCGTTGATCGCGCCGTCGCACGCCTCGATCCGCGCGATCGCCGCCTCGGCGAGCTCCCTCGGCGAGATCTCTCCCTTCCGTACGGCTTGGGCCTGCCCGAGCGCGTCGAGCCTCAACAGGTCGTGCAAGGGTCACTCCTCGACGGGGGCCAGATCTCGTACGGCCTAGCGATCGGGGACCTCACCCCCGGGGATGGGGGCGAGAACGGGGATGTTCGGGCCGTCGCGCACATACTCCCGGATCCCGGCCCGGCACGTGGCGGCGTCGCCGTGCACGATGAGCTCGTCCACGACCTCGCCGAGGATCGTCATATCCCAGCGTGGGCTCGTGATCATCGTGCCGCCTCCGTGTCGGTGATCGCCACCGGGGACCTTTCCCCAGAACGATATTCCGATGGAGCCCGCCGCGTCCGTTCGGGGTTCCGCCAACAGCTTCACCGCGCCAACCGGATGGTATGGCAACAAAAGATGATCTACGTCGGCCGACCGCTTATCGCCCTGTCACTTTCCGTATGATGCTAGAAACTTTACGTGACGAAGCATCGGCGGCATCGGCGGCATCGGCGAAGGACTCGACGGCGAGGCCCGCTCGGCGTGGTGGCCCTCGCGACCTGCATGGCGGCCCCCGTTCTGGCCGGGACGCACCCCCTCGCGGCGGAGGACGGCGCGGGGCCACCCGGCCCGCGCCTCGGGACGTCGTACGCGGCCCTGAGCCTGGTCGCCGGCCGGACACCGCTCCCGGAGCCCGGCCCGTCGTCCCCCGGCCCCCTGCCCACCGGGCCGGACCACCGGCCGACGCCGGAAACCGGCCGCTCGACCGCCGCACCCGCCGCGCCTGCCGTGCCTGCCGCGTCGAAGCCCGAACCGGACTATCCGACCGCGCCACCGCCGGTGACCGGCGACCGGAAAGCCCCCTGGTGGCACTGGTGGCACTGGTGGGAGCCGAAATCGGACTACCCGGCGGACATCCCGGCCAAGCCGAAACCCGAGCCCGAGCCGAAGCCCGAGCCGACACCGAAACCGGAACCGGCCCCCGAGCCCACGCCGGAGCGGCCGACCCCCACCGTGCCTTCTCCGTCCTCTCCGTCCTCTCCGCCCGCGCCGGAGCCCTCCGCGCCCCCCAGACCCGCCCCCCGCGTCCCGCCCGTCCCCGTCGCCGTTTCCGTCCCCCAGGTCGTCGTCACGCCGACACCGACGCCGAGCCGCACTCCCCGGACCAGGACGACGCCCTCCGGCGTGCCCCTCCTGTGGCAGCGGGCGGTGCTCGATCGATACGCCGAGCGGCGCAAGGGCACGGACAGGAAGCTGGTCCTCCTGGTGATGTTCACCGGCGTGATCTCGGTCTCCGCGGTCACCGCCCTCAACCGCAGGGCCCGCGGATAACGCGGCCGACACACCGTACGGACGGCGAAGCCCGCCGGTGGGAGATCCACCGGCGGGCTTCCGCATCACCGTCCGCGCCGGACTCCGGCCGACCGGCGACGAGAACTACGGCTGCGCGGGGAACCGGCCGTCGATCTGGTCGTACTGCCGCTGCGCGGCCTTGAACGCGTCGGGCTCGACGGCGCCGAGCCCGCTGAACGGGTGGCTGATCAGGATGATGAAGCACACCCCGATGACGACCACGCCCACCCTGACCAGGTCGGCGATGATCGACGATCTCGTGGGCCGCACCCCGAGCGTCCAGGGCAGTGCGATCACCAGCAGCCCGGAGATGATCATCAAGATCACGAAGGTGCTCTCCAGGCCGGTGCTCGCGTCGTCACTCCGCACGATGCGGGCGTGGGAGACCTCGGAGATCCGGTCGAGCGTGTCCTGCTGGAGGTTCTTGCTCTCCTCGCCGACCGGACGGAGCCCGAGCACCGTGGCCCGCATGTCCGCGAGGGTCTGCCCGGGGATCGGGGACATCTCGCGCCCGGCCATGAGCGGCCAGTCGAGGTCGATGCTCTGCGCGGTGTACTGCCGGATCTGGGACCGGACGGGCATCGCCTCGGGGATCGGCGCCACCGACCAGTACATCTCGGTGAGGCTCTCGGCCTCGGCCTGGACGTCGGCCTCCGACACCGAGAGGCCGTCGCGGCACAGGACCGCGGCGTAGGCCAGCACCAGCAGGTAGACGGCGAGGGCGAGATTGGCGGAGAAGTCGACGGACGACGCGCCGTGATCACCGTCGTCGCGCCCCTTCCTCCTGAGGACGCGGAACGCGATCAGCGCGATCGCGACGGACACCATCACCAGCACGGCTATCCAGCCCATGGGACTCCCTCGAATCCGTCATCGAATCAGCTACTCAGGGTAATCAGATCGATACGGTGATTCATGGAGTTCCACCGGGATTCACTCACGAAGTTCGTGAACCCCCGCGATGAAGTCACGGGCCACCCCGCGCAGGCCGGGCAGGTGCGAGAGCCCCACCAGGCGGTCCACCAGCGGAACGGTGAGCTCGATGAACCGGTGTGTCCGCCGGCACCCCTCCGATTCGTCGTGCACCCAGAACAGGACGACGCCCATCGACATCAGCCAGAGCAGCTCGGGCAGCTCGGCCCGCAGCTCGCTGTCCATGCGGTCGGAGGATCCCTCCACGACCCGCCGGTAGATCGCGATCGACGCGTCCCTCGCGGGCGAGGACTCGGCGCTGAACGGGTTGAGCGGGTTACTCGGCTCGGCCGCGTGCTTGAAGAACTTCACCGCGAACTCGTGGTACGGCTCGGAGACCCGCACCCACTCCCGCAGCACTCCCGCCAGCCGCGCGGCGAACCGGTGCTCGGTGGCCAGCAGCTTCTCGCACGCGGCCTCGTGCTCGGCCTGGGCCCGGTCGTAGTACGCCTGGACCAGGACCTCCTTCGAGGCGAAGTAGTAGTAGGCGTTGCCCACCGACACCCCGGCCTCGGCGGCGATGGCCCGCATGGTGGTCGCCTCGTACCCTCGCTCGCGAAAAAGCCGCAGGGCCGTCTCCACGATGGCCTCACGGGTCCTGTCCGATCCACGGGTTCTCGGGGTCGGCTCTGTCATAGGGCGCTCGTCACCTGTCGATTGGAGCTGGGAGAACGGGCTCGTCTGGTCTTTCTCCACTGGACGAACCCTAGATCATCCGTCCCGCACCACCAGGTATAAGCCCCAGTGAACGACCCTAAGCGCGCCACATCGCCCCCGCCACTCATATCCGTGATTGCTCCGCCACTCTCAGCCCCGCCCCATGGGCCGCGCGCTCCCCGCCCCACTTCCCGCTCCCGCTTCACGCCGTCCGCCGACGGCGTGACGACGATGCCGTATGCGACAAATGCTGACATGTCGTCTATCGCGGGAATCGCCGTCTGAGCAGGTCATCGAGCTGCCCGATCATTCCCACTACCGGGCAAAAATCACTCTTCGTGAGGGATCATCCGGGTTCGGGGGTGGGATTGATCCGTTTGGCGGAAGGGCTCCCGCGACAAGGGATACATGAATGGGGACACGTCCCTGTAGACAGCGGGCTGCCTGGTTGACGACCGGGGCACTGCTCGCTCTGCAGTTATCTTTCATCGCGTCGGCTCCGCACGACAGCGCGACCGCGGCAAGCGGGAACGCGTCGGCCGGTATCGCGATCGTGAGCCGGCCCGGCGCGGCCGGCCCGGCGAAGACACGCCGGTCCACGGTCATCGGAGTGTACGACATCACCACCCTGGAAACCGCCCGGCGCTACATCGGCGAGCTGTGTCGCCCGACGGCCGCCCGGCGGGGCCGGGAGATCACGGTCCCCCTCTGGCCGGAGAACACCACCCCCATGGACACGCCGTCCCGGCCCTCCAAGACCATCGCGCGAACGCGCACCGCCGCCCTGGCGGGTGCCTCCAGGAGGCAAACGGCCCCCGACACGCAGGAGGCCACCCTCCAGAGCCCCGGGAAGGCACCGGCGTCCGAGGCCCGGGAAGGCGCGCAGGCCCCGGTCACCGCCACCTCGGAGGAGCAGGTTTCCGCCGTCCTCGAGAAACCGGCCGAGGCCCGCGCTCCCCAGGCACAACAGGCGCAACAGGCACAGCAGGCCCGGCAGCCCACGCGACTCCAGCAGACGGACGCCAAGCGGCTCCTGCGGGAGGCGGGCCTGACCTGGTTCTCCTCGGGCAAGTGCGCGAACCGCAAGGGGCCGACCTGCACCTCGCTGGAGGCCGTGCGGTCCACGACCGTCTCCAGCGCCATCGAGCTGAAGCGCCGTAGCGGCTGTCCCCTCGTCGTCACCGGTGGCACCGAGGTGGGCCACGCCCCCGGCCCCTACAGCCACCACGAGGGCTACAAGCTGGACATCAGGCCCAACGCGTGCGTCAACCGCTACATCACGAAGAACTACCCGCCGCAGGGGGTGCGGGGGGACGGAGCCCGCCTGTACGGCCAGTCGGCGACGTCGGGCCCCCTCTTCGCCCGCGAGGCGAACCACTGGGACATCCTCTTCCGCTGACCGGACTTCCCTCAGCCGGGCTTCCGTAGACCGGGCTTCCACCGTCCCGGTGCACGCCCACGACCGCGCGGGTCCCGCCGGTCCTCGAAGGGTCACGCCCGCGCTCGACGTCCCACCACCACGTGGGACCCCATCGCCCCGGGGTCCGGCCCTCGGAAACGCGAGGGCCGTACGACGGCATGACGTCACAGAACGCCACACCGCCGTACGGCCCGAAAAGAACCGGAAGGACGCGAAAGAACCCGAAGAACTACGCGAACTCGGCCGCGACCAGCTCGGCGATCTCCGCCGCGTTCAGGGCCGCGCCCTTGCGAAGGTTGTCGCCGCAGACGAACAGGTCGAGGGTGTTGGGGAAGTCGAGCGCCTGGCGGATCCGGCCCACGTAGGTGGGGTCGGTCCCGACGACGTCGGCCGGGGTCGGGAAGACGCCGTTCGCCGGGTCGTCCATGACGACCACGGTCGGGGCGGCTTCAAGGATCCGGTGGGCGTCGGCGACGGTGATCTCGCGCTCGAAGGTCGCGTGCACGGCCAGCGAGTGGGTGGTGATCACCGGGACGCGGACACAGGTCGCGGAGACCTTCAGGTCGTGGATCCCGAGGATCTTCCGCGACTCGTTGCGGAGCTTGATCTCCTCGGAGGCCCAGCCGCCGTCCTTGAGCGAACCCGCCCACGGCACGACGTTGAACGCCACCGGCGCCGGGAACGGCGACTCCTCGTCCCCGAGCTTGTCCCGCAGGACCTCGCGCACGTCACCGGCGGTCTGCCCGATCGAACGGTCGCCCGCCAGGGCCTCGATCTCGTCGTAGAGGCGGGCCGAGCCCGCCACGCCCGCGCCGGAGACCGCCTGGTAGGAGGCGACCACCAGCGCCCGCAGGCCGTACTCCTCGTGGAGGGCGCCCATCGCGGCCATCATCGACAGGGTCGTGCAGTTGGGGGTGGAGATGATCCCCAGCGGCCGCTCGCGCGCGGCCCCGGGGTTGACCTCCGGCACGACGAGCGGGACCTCGGGGTTCATCCGGAAGGTGCCCGACTTGTCGATGACGACGGCCCCGCGCTCGGCGGCGATCGGCACCCAGGTCGCGGAGACCTCGTCCGGCACGTCGAAGATCGCGATGTCGACGCCGTCGAAGACCTCGGGGGCCAGCTCCTGGACGACGAGGTCCTCGCCGCGGACCCGCAGGATCTTGCCGGCCGAGCGGGCGGACGCGACGAGCTTGATGTCGCCGTAGACGTCCTCGCGGCCGGAGATGATGTCACGCATCACGGTGCCGACGGCACCGGTCGCCCCGATCAGGGCGAGGGTGGGCTTGCGGCTCATCGCCCGCTACCTCCGTAGATCACGGCTTCAACCTGGTCGACGTCGAGATCGAACGCGCGGTGCGCGGCGCTGACCGCCGTGTCCACCTCGTCCTGCCCGACGACCACCGAGATGCGGATCTCCGAGGTGGAGATCATCTCGATGTTCACCCCCGCGTCGGCGAGGGCCGCGAAGAACGTCGCGGTGACGCCGGGGTGCGAGCGCATACCCGCACCGATCAGCGAGACCTTGCCGATCTGGTCGTCGAAGAGCAGCGACTCGAAGCCGATGCGCTCCTGGATCTTCTTCAGCGCGGTGAGCGCGGCCGAGCCGTCACTCGTGGGCAGCGTGAAGGAGATGTCCGTCCGGCCGGTCGTCGCCGCCGACACGTTCTGCACGATCATGTCGATGTTGATCTCGGCGTCGGCGAGCGTTTTGAAGATCGTCGCAGCCTCGCCGACCTTGTCGGGCACCCCGACAACGGTGATCTTGGCCTCGCTCCGGTCGTGCGCGACGCCGGAGATGATCGGCTGCTCCATCTCTGTTCCTTCGCTGTCGGGGTCGGAGACGACCCACGTGCCTTCCTTGGTGCTGAACGAGCTTCTGACGTGGATCGGCAGGCTGAAGCGGCGAGCGTACTCGACACAGCGCAGGTGCAGGATCTTCGCACCGCACGCCGCCATCTCCATCATCTCGTCGTACGAGATCTTTGGGATCTTACGGGCGGCGGAGACGATGCGGGGGTCGGCGGTGAAGACGCCGTCCACGTCGGTGTAGATCTCGCACACGTCGGCGCTCAGGGCGGCGGCGAGCGCGACCGCGGTGGTGTCGGAGCCGCCCCTGCCGAGCGTGGTGATGTCCTTGGTGTCCTGCGAGACGCCCTGGAAACCGGCCACGATCGCGATCTGGCCGCTGTCGAGCGCCCCGCGGATCCGGCCGGGCGTCACGTCGATGATGCGCGCGCGGCCGTGCGAGGAGTCGGTGATCACGCCGGCCTGGGACCCGGTGAACGAGCGCGCCTCCTGGCCCAGGTTGGCGATCGCCATCGCCAGCAGCGCCATCGAGATGCGCTCACCGGAGGTGAGCAGCATGTCGAGCTCGCGGCCCGGTGGGAGCGGCGAGACCTGCTGGGCGAGATCGAGCAGCTCGTCCGTCGTGTCGCCCATGGCGGAAACGATCACCACGACGTCGTTGCCGGCTTTTTTCGTCGCGACGATCCGCTGGGCGACCCGCTTGATGCAGGACGCGTCGGCGACGGACGAACCACCATACTTCTGAACGACGAGCGCCACGAGATGTCTCCGAAGCAATCTAGGGCTGTGGAGCTCACAGTCTACTGGCGCCCTCGCTGAGGCCCTCTGGTCAAACCAGTATGTGGACGATCACACCGTTGTGCGCTCCTCCGCGACATCGAGCCGCGTGTGGGCGACAAGCGCCTGAAGTGCCCGCATCGCCGCTCCGGCGTGGTTGCCCCAGGTGTTGAAGTAGGAGTACTGCCACCACCAGAGCGCCTCGAGGGGACGCCCCGCCCTGTGGTGCCGCAGACCGTGCAGGAGGTCGGCGGCCACCGCCGTCAGGTCGTCCGACAGGCGGTACGGGGTGACCACGGTGTCCTTGTAGGGGTCGAAGACCTCGGCGTAGTCGTCGACCGGCCCCAACCTCTCGGCGAGGGCCGTACGGACGGCGTCGACGTCCGGGTCCTCGCCCAGGTGCGGCTCCCAGTTGCCCGACAGGATCACGTCCCGGCTCGCGCCGAGCTGCGCGCCCGCCGAGCTGACCTGCGCGACCTCCACCAGCAGCAGCGGCAGGATGGCGTCGCCGCCCTCACCGCCCGCCAGCCGGGTCAGGCCGTCGATGTAGTTCTTGGCGTGCTCCGCGATCCGTTCCGCGAGGCCGCTCCACGCATCGTCGGACATCAAATCGTCAGACATCAAGGAGCCTTCTTCCTTCGAACGCGCGGCCCAAGGTGACCTCGTCCGCGTACTCGAGGTCACCGCCTACCGGCAGACCGCTGGCCAGTCGTGTCACTTTCAGTCCCATCGGCTTGACCAGACGGGCGAGATAGGTCGCCGTCGCCTCCCCCTCGAGGTTGGGGTCGGTGGCGAGGATCAGCTCGGTGACCTGGCCGTCCGCCAGGCGGGTCATGAGCTCCCTGATGTTCAGGTCGTCGGGGCCGACGCCGTCGATCGGGCTGATCGCCCCGCCGAGCACGTGGTAGCGGCCCCGGAACTCACGGGTCTTCTCGATCGCCACGACGTCCTTCGACTCCTCGACGACGCAGATCACGTGGAGGTCGCGCCTGGTGTCGCGGCAGATCCGGCACTCCTGCTCCGCGGCGACGTTACCGCAGACCCGGCAGAAGCGGACCTTCTCCTTGACCTCCAGCAGAGCGTGCGCGAGCCGCTTCACGTCGGCCGGCTCCGCGGCCAGCAGGTGGAACGCGATGCGCTGCGCGCTCTTGGGACCGACTCCGGGGAGCAGCCCCAGCTCGTCGATCAGGTTCTGGACGACCCCTTCGTACATGACCTAGAACCCGGGAAGCTGGCCGAGCCCGCCCCCGCCACCCAGCCCCTGCGCGAGGGGACCGAGCTTCTCCTGCTGCAGGTCGGCGGCGGCGCGCACGGCGTCGCGGATGGCGGCGATGACCAGGTCGGCGATGGTGTCGGCCGTCTCCTGGGGGTCGCCGGGGTCCACGGCCTCGGGACTGATCTTGAGTTCGAGCAGCTCGCCCCCGCCGTTGACCGTGGCCACGACCAGTCCGCCGCCCGCGGAGCCCTCGACTTCCGCGTCGTTCAGCTCCTGCTGGGCGCTCACGAGCTGCTGCTGCATGAGCTGTGCCTGCTCCAGCAGCTGCTGCAGGTTGACATCCCCTGGGTTCACCGTCGTTGTGCTCCTCGTCCGTGACATCAGTCGTCACGAGCCTACGGGGTTCGGGCCGGGTGTTGTACTGGAGCCAGCACGCGTTCCCCCAGGATGGGGATTAAACCCCCGTCGGGCCCCGGGCCCCCCTCCAGACGTCCGAGACCCGACGCGACACGCGCCGGAGCGGCCGCACACGACGGCGTGTGATCGGAAGGTAACCCTTCGAAGGTTGCACACACGTTGCGATCGTTCACTCACCCTTCGCACACCCTCTTTGGCCGAACGGGTTGCGAGCGGGGTCTCGACCGCCGATGCTTCGGCCATCGGCTCTATTCCGGGGGGATATGTGCGCGACAGCCACCGGGGAGCTGTCCAGATGGCCAACCTCGACTCCTACTCGTCGCGGCTGCGGCGCCTGCACGAGGCACTGATCAGGGGTGAGCGACCGACGGGCGAGGGCCCCAGGGGCGTGATCTCCGCGTCGTGGCGGCGCTCGCTGGACGCCGGGGTCGACCCCGACAGCAGGTCGGCCCCCCGCGCCTTCGAGGGCGAGGACATCCGCGAGGTCCGCTCGGCGCACCCGATGAGCGGGCTTCTGCCGATCATCACCGGGACCCTCCTGGAGGCCGCCGACGCGGACGACCAGATCCTGCTCGTCACCGACGCCCACGGCAGGGTGCTCTGGCGCGACGGCAACCACCGGACGATGGAGAGCGCCGACGAGGTGGGGCTGGCCGACGGCTTCGACTGGAGCGAGGACGCGATCGGGACCAACGGCCTGGGCACCGCGCTCGCCACCCGGCGGCCCCTGCACGTCTTCTCCGCCGAACACCTGGTCAGGGCGCTCCACGTCTGGTCGTGCTCCGCCGCGCCGATCGTCGACCCCGACAGTGGCGACCTGCTCGGCTGCGTCGACGTCAGCGGCAGGACGCGCGCCATGCACCCGGCGAGCGTCGCCCTCGTCGAGGCCGCGGCCCGGCTGGCCGAGAGCCACCTCACGCTGCGCATGCTCGAACGCGACGAGCGGCTCAGACGCCGCCACGAGCGGCACCTGAGCGCCCTGCGCGGCGAGCCCGGCGCCCTGGTCACCACGACCGGGCGGATCATCGCCGGTAACGACGCCCGGCAGTGGGACACCCGCGTACGCCTGCCGGAGGCGGGCGACCGGGTGGTCCTGTCCGACGGGCGGAGCGCCTTCCTGGAAGTTCTCGGCGACGACGGCTTCCTGCTCCGCCTCGCGGGCCCGGCCCGGGGGCCCGTGCTCACCCTGTCCTTCCTCGGCGCCGAACACCCCTCGGCGCACCTCGACGGGATCCGCCTGCCGCTCTCCCTGCGCCACGCCGAGATCCTCGCGATGCTCGCCCTCAACCCCCGGGGGATGACCGCCGCCCAGCTCTCCTTCCACCTGTACGGCGACGCGGGAAACCCGGTGACCATCCGCGCCGAGATCCACCGCCTCCGCGCCCAGCTCGGCCGTACGATCGCCGCCAAGCCGTACCGCCTGGCCTGCGTGGTGGAGGCCGACTTCCTGGAGCTCAAGCGGCTGCTCGCGACCGACGAGGCCGCCGAGGTCGCCCGCGCCTACCGCGGCCCCCTGCTGCCCCGCTCCGAGGCACCCGCCCTGCGCCTCGAACGCGAGGAGCTGGAGGGGCAGGTACGGGCCCGTCTGCTGCGGCGGGGAGGCCCCGAGGACCTGTGGGCCTACGCCGAGACCGAACACGGCAGGAACGACATCCAGATCCTCGAACGCCTCGTCGTCGCGCTGCCCTGCCACGACCACCGCGCGGTGGCCGCCCGGATCCGCCTCGGCGGCGTCGACCTGCCCTGATCCCGTCCGCGCCGACGCCCCCAAGCCGGGCGACGGGTTCGTACGCGCGATCGCGGAGACCCTCGTACCGGGGAGACCGGGTGGCGGGCACGGGCACGACGGCGGAGACCCCGTCGGCCGCGGCCGATCGTCAGGCGAGGCCGGTCACGGCGACGCCTATCGTCAGGCGAGGCTGATCATGATGGAGCCGATCATCGGGTGAGACCGATCGCGGTGGTGCCGATCGTCAGGTGTGGTCGATCTCGCCGATGACCTGGCCGCCCAGCTCACGCTGGAGGAGCGCCATGCCGGTGAGCGCGTCGACGTCGGCGTCCGCGTCGTTGAGCGGGTCGACCTCGTCGGTGTCGGGGGCGGCGGCACGGGCACCGCGGGCGGGCACCGCGTCGGGCCAGGCCGCCGCCTTGGCACCGGTCTTGGCCGTGGCCCTGGGACCGGCCTGGGCCGCCGCCCTGGCCGCCGAGCGGGCGGCGGCCAGACCGGGGGCCGGTATGGAACTCGATGGGGGAGGCGAGCCGGGATCCTCCGGCATGGGGGCGTCCGGCCAGGACTCGTCCGTCGCGGGCGGGGCCTGCCTGGGCGGAGCCTCCCGCGGAGCCGCGGGCGCGGGAGCCTGACGGACCGGCGCCTGGGACGGAGACGGCGGTGCCGACGCTGGTGCCTGCGGTTCCTGGCTCTGGGGGGCGGGATGCTGTGGGGCGGGGTGCTGGGGGCCCGAGGGCTGCCTCGGGGCCGGGGGACGACTCCCGCCCGAAGGAGCGGGCCCGCCGCCGACGACGGCCTCGACCTTCCAGTTTCCGCCCAGGACCTCCTGCAGCACCGCCGCGACGACCGCGTCCTTGCCGCCGCCGGTGAAGTTTCTCATCGCGCCGACCTGGGCGAACCCGAGAGTGACGATCTTGCCTTCGACCCCGACGACCTGGGCGTTGGTGTTGACGTTGGCCCACACAACAATGCTGCGCCGCTTGAGCGCCGCGAGCACCTGGGGCCACGCCTGCTGCACGGTCCCGGCCTCCGAACCGGACGCCGTCGCCGTGTCGGCCGACGCGGACGCGCCCGGGACCTCGGGGACCTCGGGGTGCTGCTGGACGGGCGCCTGTGCCCGCTGCCCCTGCTGTCCCTGAGCCGGTGCGCCGGGCCTGGCCGCCGCGGGCCAGTCGTCGCCCTGTCCGCCGGACCGCTCGGCGGGCGCCACAGGCGCCACAGGCGCGGCGGGCGCGGCGGAGGGGGCCGGGGCGGCGGCCGTCTCCGGCTGCGCGGGAGGCGCGTGAACCGCCGGGGCGGGGGCGGGAGCCTGGTGCGGGAGGGGCACGGGGGCGGGAGCCGCGACGACTCCGCCCTTCTCCAGCCGCTCCAGGCGGGTGAGCAGCGCCGCCTCCCCTTGGGCGGCACCGGGAAGCAGGATCCTGGCGCACATCAGTTCGAGGAGCAGCCGGGGCGAGGCCGCCCCGCGCATCTCGGTCAGCCCCGCGTTGAGGATCTCCGCCGCGCGGGTCAGCTCGGCCGGGCCCATCGAGGCCGCCTGGACCTGGAGCCGCTCCAGCTCGTCGCCGGGCCGGTCGAGCAGCCCGCTGGTGGCCGCCTCCGGCACGTTGGCCAGGATCACCAGGTCGCGGAATCGCTCCAGCAGGTCCATCGCGAACCGCCGGGGGTCGTGGCCGCCCTCGATCACCCGGTTCACGACCTGGAACACCAGCGCGCCGTCACGACCGGCGAAGGCCGCGACCACGTCGTCGAGCAGGTCGCCGTCGGTGTAACCCAGGAGGGAGACCGCGCGGGCGTACGTGATGCCCGCCTCGTCCGACCCGGCGAACAGCTGGTCGAGGATCGAGAGCGAGTCGCGGGCCGACCCCGCGCCCGCCCTGACCACCAGCGGGAGCGCGGCGGGCTCGAAGGGGACCTTCTCCGAGGTGAGGATCTCCTCCATGAGCGCGCGCAGCGCGGCCGGGGGGATCAGCCGGAACGGGTAGTGGTGGGTCCGGGACTTGATCGTCCCGATGACCTTCTCCGGCTCGGTGGTCGCGAAGACGAACTTCAGGTGCGGGGGAGGCTCCTCGACGAGCTTGAGCAGCGCGTTGAAACCCTCGCGGGTCACCATGTGCGCCTCGTCGATGATGTAGATCTTGAAGCGCGACGACACCGGCGCGAAGAAGGCCCGCTCGCGCAGGTCGCGGGCGTCGTCCACACCACCGTGCGAGGCGGCGTCGATCTCGATGACGTCGAGGTGGCCGGGGCCGGTGGGCGCCAGCGCCACGCAGGACTCGCACTCCCCGCACGGGTCGGGGGTCGGGCCCTTCTCACAGTTCAGGGAGCGGGCCAGGATGCGCGCGCTGGACGTCTTGCCGCATCCCCTGGGCCCGCTGAACAGGTATGCGTGGTTGATGCGCCCGCTGCGCAGCGCCTGGCGCAGCGGGTCGGTGACGTGCTCCTGACCCTTGACCTCGGCGAAGGTCCCGGGCCGGTACTTGCGGTACAGCGCAAGACTCATGCGGCGATCCCACCTGCGAGGGGTCTCAACGAAGAGACCCCTCGCACACCCGCCAGAGCCCGCTTATCCTTGCTGCCTTCCGGCCCTGGGGAGGTTCACAGGATGACGCCGCGCGAGGGGTCGGTGTTCAGTCTAGCCTCAGATCCGAGTGGTCGGTGTCGGAAATTAGTGGTCCGTACGGCTCCGAAAGTTCGGTAAGCTTCTCCACGGAGGATTCGCCTAGTTGGCCTAGGGCGCACGCTTGGAAAGCGTGTTGGGGGCAACCCCTCAGGAGTTCGAATCTCCTATCCTCCGCCACCCCACAGGGGCCGGATCGCGCACGCGATCCGGCCCCTGTGGCGTTCACCGGCCCGACGATCGGCGCGACACCGACCGAGCCGACGATGACCGGTGACGGCACGGTCCTGTCCCTCGCCGTGCTCGCGCTCTCCGCGGTGATCGCGCACCGCCCGCATGGCAGGCCCTCCCCGGGGCAGTCGGAGGGTCCCAAGCGGATCGAAGGGACGTGGGCGATGGATTTCAAGGATGACGCCCAGCTGGACAGCTCGCAGGTCGAGAGTCGCGGCGGTGGGGGAAGGATCCCCGGTGGTGGTCTCGCGATCGGCGGCGGCGCGGCGGGAATCGTCGCGCTCATCGTGGCCCTGATATTCGGGATCAACCCCGGGGACATCACCGGCGGCTCCGCCCAACCGGCCCCGGTGGGCCCGAGCTCCGACCTCACCGCCCAGTGCAGGACCGGACAGGACGCCGACCAGAACGAGGAGTGCCGGGTGGTCGGCGTGGTGAACAGCATCCAGGACTACTGGCCGAAGGCGGTCCAGGGGTACGAGCCGGCCAAGACCGTCATGTTCTCCGGCCAGGTCAACACCGCCTGCGGCGCCGCCGACTCCTCCGTCGGCCCGTTCTACTGCCCGGCCGACCGCCAGGTCTACCTGGATCTCAGCTTCTTCAAGGAGCTGGAGAGCAAGTTCGGCGCCAAGGGCGGCCCCTTCGCCCAGGCGTACGTCATCGGCCACGAGTACGGTCACCACGTCCAGAACCTCCTCGGCACCAACGCCAAGGCCCAGGAGGGCCCGCAGCAGGGTCCGGAGAGTGGCTCGGTCCGGCTGGAGTTGCAGGCCGACTGCTACTCGGGCGCCTGGGCCAAGAACGCGTACGAGACCGGCCTGTTCGAGAAGCCGTTCACGAAGACGGACATCGAGGAGGCGCTCAGCGCGGCCTCGGCCGTGGGCGACGACAGCATCCAGGAGCGGACCCAGGGCCGGGTGAATCCCGAGGGCTTCACCCACGGGACGTCGGCGCAGCGTGTCAAGTGGTTCACCACCGGTTACGAGAGCGGCGACCCCGGCAGGTGCGACACCTTCGCCGGAAGCATCTGAGAACGGCCGTGAGCTGCGACGAGGGGAACCCGCCCGGCGGAGGGCGGGATTCTCTCCTAAACTACGTACTGTGATCTTCAAGTTGGTCGGCGACGAACGGCCCTATCCCGAACACGGTCTCTCGCATCGCGAGTGGGCGCAGATACCGCCGAGGCAGGTCCGGCTCGACACTCTGATCACCACGAAAGCGGTGCTCGACCTTCACTCCCTGCTCGCCAAGGACTCCACGTTCTACGGCGACCTGTTCCCGCACGTGGTCCAGTGGCGCGGTGACCTCTATCTGGAGGACGGCCTGCACCGGGCGCTGCGGTCGGCCCTGCACCAGCGCTCGGTCCTGCACGCGCGGGTCCTGGACCTGCCCGCCGAGAGCTGATCCTCCGGCACGAGGCGCCCGAGAGACTCTCCGCAGCAGCGACAGCCGACAGCGACACGTGATCGTTGGCGTCCGAAGGCGACCGCGGGAACGATCAGGGCGCGGGCCGCATTCGCGACCGTTTCGGCGCGGCTGTGGATACGCGTGGATACGCGAAGAGCCCCTGAGCTGCTCGCGCAGTCCAGAGGCTCTTTTCGTGGCGGTGGAGGTGGGATTTGAACCCACGGATAGGTTGCCCCATCACACGCTTTCGAGGCGTGCGCCCTCGGCCACTAGGCGACTCCACCGCGGAGCAGCTTACCGGATAACCGCTATTGCTCGCGCATCCGGCGAGCGGTGAAGAACTCGGTGAGAACCGCCGCGCATTCGCCGGCCAGAACGCCCCCGAGGACCTCGGGCCGGTGGTTGAGGCGGCGGTCCCTGAGCACGTCCCAGAGCGACCCCGCGGCGCCGCCCTTGGGGTCCGCGGCGCCGTAGACGACGCGATCGACCCGGGCGAGCACGGCGGCTCCCGCGCACATGGTGCAGGGCTCCAGGGTGACCACCAGCGTGCAGCCGCTCAGCCGCCACCGGCCGCGTGCCCGCGCGGCCTGCCGCAGGGCGAGCACCTCGGCGTGCGCGGTGGGGTCGGCCGAGGCCTCCCTGTCGTTTCCCGCGCGTGCCAGCACGGAACCGTCGGGGCCGAGGACGACCGCGCCGACGGGCACGTCACCGCGGGCCCCGGCCTCGACGGCCTCCGCCAGGGCGAGGCGCATCTCCCGGACATAGCCCACCGGCGCCGGGCCGGTCACGGCGCGTCCGTCACCGCAGCCGGTCGAGCTCGTCGGCGAACGCCAGCCGCTCGGCGATCACCGAGAGCGTGTCCGCGGGGAGCGCGCCCTCCTCCATGCTGAGCTCGACGAGCTCCCCGGAGCTCAGCCCGAGGTCCTCCAGCAGCTCGAAGTCACCCGCGGGCCGTACCCCCAGGTCGGGGGTGTCCTTGTCCACCGCCACCCCGGCGAGCTCGGTGAAGAGCTCGCCCAGGTCGTCGGAGAGACCCGCGTGGGCGTCGGACAGGAACGTGCGCGGCTCCAGGTCGCCCTGGTATCGGACGATCGCGAACCACTCGTCCTCCACCTCCACGCACAGCAGGGCGAGCTCGTCTCCGGTGAGCCCCAAATGCTCCTGGACGGCGTCGCCGAGGTCGTCGGCGATCTCCGCCTCGCTGAGGTCGACCTCCGCACCGTTCCAACCGTCCGTCGTACGGACGAAGGCGGCGGAGAACACACTGTTGGATGGTCTGGAGGGCATGGCCGATCTCCCGAGGTCAGCCGAACACAGAGTCGATGGCGCGCTCGAACGGCTCGGAGAACCCCAGCCGCGCGGCGATGCTCGACAGGACGTCCTCGGGGAGGAGGTCGATATCCCCTGACAGGATGCCGAGCTCCATCTCGTCGAGGCCCAGGTCCGCGAAGATGGACAGATCGCCCGCGGGGAGCGCCGTCTCCTCGTCCTGGAGGATCGCGTCGAGCTCGTCCTCGTCGGGGACCGGCACGTCCAGGTATTCCAGCGCCTGCTGCGCGAGCGGGAAATCCCAGGACGCGGCGATGTCGGAGAGGAACACCTCGACCCTCTCGCCCAACACCCGTAACGCCACGAAGAACTCATCCCCAACGGCGACCAGGCCAATCGTGCCGTTCATGCTCGGCTGCTGGCGCAGGGCGTGGATGAGACCGTCGAGGTCGGAGGTGAGGGCCACCGGGAGCATCTCCGCCTCCCAGCGGTCGTCCTCGCGGTAGATCACGATGGCAAAGTCCAGCGAGTCTTCGTCTGACATGGCCATCCCCACCGAATGCTTTCTCTACGGAGGTCAATGCTTTCAGAAGCGAAGCACCGACGTGGGCCTCTCCGACCAAATTGTGATCAAATCCGAGTGAGCGGGCGATGTCGAACGAGTGTGGCCCACCGTCCCCCGGCTCATCGTCACCCGCCGGCCCAGGATACCTTTGACCACCATGGAAACCCTGGTCGTCGACCATCCCCTGGTGGCCCACAAGCTGACCGCGCTGCGGGATGTGAACACGGACTCCCCCACCTTCCGGCGTCTCGCCGACGAGCTGGTGACCCTGCTGGCCTACGAGGCGACCAGGCACGTCCGCGTCACCGAGTGGTCGGTGGAGACCCCCGTGGCCCCCGCCAGGGGCGTGCGGCTGGCGCACCCGTACCCGCTGGTGGTCCCGATCCTGCGCGCGGGGCTGGGGATGCTGGAGGGCATGACCCGGCTGCTGCCGACTGCCGAGGTCGGCTTCCTCGGGATGATCCGCGACGAGTCCACCCTGGAGGCGGAGACCTACGCCACCCGTCTGCCCGACGACCTCTCGGGCCGTCAGGTCTACGTGGTCGACCCGATGCTGGCCACCGGCGGCACCCTCGCCGCCGCGATCAAGTTCCTCTTCGACCGGGGCGCCGACGACGTGACCGCGCTGTGTCTGCTGGCCGCGCCCGAGGGGATCGCCCACCTCGACGACGCCTTCGCCGGCACCGGCAAGCCGATCCGCCTGGTGACCGCGGCCCTGGACGAGCGGCTGAACGAGAACGGCTACATCGTCCCCGGGCTGGGCGACGCGGGAGATCGCCTCTACGGCGTCGTCTGAGGCGCCTCCCGGCTCCCCTCGGCGCCCGTTCGAGCGCTCCGGGATCCACCCCGGAGATTCCAGCACCATCCTTTTCCCTTAAAGGATGGTTCTTCTACTCACCGACCGTTACATAATGTGGTTCCCCGGGTACTAAGCGTGGCGAAGACATCTCTTCTGTGTCCCCGGTCCGCCGAGGCCGCGGGCGCACACCAGGGAGAACCATGAGCGAGCGAATCATCCCGGACACCGAGCCGGACCCGTACGCGGACTTCAGCGCCGCGCTCAGGGACGAGTTCTCGGAGATCCATCCGGCGACCACGGTGACCCGCTGCATAGAGGCGGCTCACTACGGCGCGCTGGAGGTCGTCGGCCACGCCCATCCGGCGCTGGTCGAGCGGATCGCCCGCAAGCACCTTGAGGTCCTCGCGCTGGTCGCGAGCGAGCGCGGGTGACGCGGGCGACCGAGGATGGCGGGTGCGACGGGCGGGAGGTGCCGCGCGAGGGCTTCGGGCAGGATCCTCGCGACGCGCACGAGACCGAATCGGCCGATGCGCTTTACCTCGGCATGACCCTGGGTAATGTATATGGCGGGTGCAGTGGGTGAGCGGTAGTAGGAGGCCAAGGTGCAGGTCAAGAAAGTACTGACGTACGGCGCTGTCGGATTTGTGGCGTTTTTTCTGTTCACACGACCAGGTGACGCGGCCAACGCTGTGAGGGGTGCCATGGACACGGTTTACACGGCGGCCGATTCTCTGGCCCAATTCGTCTCACATCTGTCATGAGGCTCGTGACCCACGGGGACTCCGCTCCCTCGTCGGTCAACCGCTATCTGCTCCCCCACGAACACCAGGTCATCATGGTGCGGCGTCACCCGGCCGTGCTGCTTCGCGCTGTCGCCGAGGTCTTCGGCGGCCTGATCCTCGCCGGACTGCTGAGCAAGTGGTTCGGCGACCAGGGCGGAGGCGGCGCGCTCGTCGTCGTCTGGTGGGCCTGGCTGCTGTTGCTGATCCGCTTCGTCTGGAAGGTCGCCGAGTGGTCCGTCGACTACTTCGTCGTCACCTCCAAGCGAATGCTGCTCACCACCGGGCTGATCACCCGCAAGGTCGACATGATGCCGCTCGGCAAGGTCACCGACATGAGCTTCCAGCGCTCGATTCTCGGCCGCATGCTGGGATACGGCGAGTTCGTGCTGGAGTCGGCCGGTCAGGACCAGGCCCTGTCGAGGGTCAACTACATCCCGTACCCGGAGACCCTCTATCTGGAGGTCTGCCAGATGCTCTTCCCCGGGGGTAACGACTCGGACGACTGATCCGTTGACCCGTGTCCGGGGCGCGGGAGCCGTTGACACTTTCCGGTGAGGATTTTTCACTCGGGGTTACCTGACTCGACCGCTTCATGCAATCATGGCGAGAACATTGACCGCCCCCCGCCCTGAGAGATCAGATGCCGAGTCAGGGAACCATCGGTGACCGCGTCCGCGGACTTCGCCTGAGCAGGCGTATGTCCCAGGCCCAGCTCGCAGGGCCGGACCTTTCCGACAGCTATGTCTCCCTCATCGAGTCCGGCAAGCGGACGCCGACCCCCGTGGTCGCCCGCCTGCTCGCCGAGCGACTGGGATGCACCACCGAGTTCCTGCTGCACGGGATCGAGCCGCGCCAGCGCATCGACACCGAACTCGGGCTGCGTCACGCCGAGCTGGAGCTCCTCCACGGCGACCCGTCCGTCGCGGCGGACCGCTTCGGTGAGATCGTCAAGGTCGCCGGCGAGGAGAACGTCATGCTGGCCGCGCACGCGCGGTTCGGCCGTGCCCGCGCGCTGGAGGTCCAGGGCAAGATCGGCCCGGCGGTGAAGGCGTTCGAGCGGCTCCGCCGCGAGGCGGCCGCCCACCCCGAGCGTCTGGCCGACCTGCCGCTGGCGGTGGCGCTGAGCCGCTGCTACCAGCGCGCCGGGGACATCCTTCGCGCCCGCGACCTGGCCGCCCACGCGCTCGCCGAGATCAACCGGCTCCCCCTGTCGCAGGGGGAGATCGCCGTCGAGCTCGCCGCCTCGCTGCTGGACACCGCGGGCACCGGCGGACCCGGCTCCCCGGGCATGTCCTATGTCCGAGAGGTCCTGGCGGTCAACGGCGTCCCCACCGCGGTCAACCGCGGCGCGGAGATCCACGCCCTGTGGCAGGCGAGCGTCACCGCCGCCGACGGCGAGGACTCGGCGCTGGCCGTCCGTCTCGCCGACGACGCGATCGCGACCGGGCGCCCGGCGCGGATGGCCTCGCAGCTCGCCCTCATCGCGATGGACTGGGCGCGTCTCGTCGCCTCCACCGGTGACGAGCCGCTCGACGAGGCCCGCGAGTTCGCGATCGCCGCGAGCGAGGTCCTCTCCGCCTTCCCCGAGCACGTCCGCGAGTACGTCCGGAGCCTTGTCGTGCGCGCCCACGTCCAGCTGGGGATCGGCGACGCCCAGGGCGCGGCCACCCTGGCCGGAACCGCCCTCGACATGCTCGACGGCGAGGCGAGTCCCATCGGGGCGACCGCGCGGCTGGTCCTCGCCCGTGCCGCGCTCGCCGACGGCCGGGGCGGCGATGTCGCGACGGCCCTGGACGCCGCCAGGCGGGCGCTGAGCGATGTCCGGCACGAGCCTTCCGGTCCCGACCGTGAGACCGCGCGGGTCTGGCGTGACCTCGGAGACCTGTACGGCCAGGTCGGTGTGGTCGACGAGCAGACCAGTGCGTATCGTAAGGCTCTTGAGGCTGCCGGAGTGCGTGATGCGATGGTGGGCGTGACCGTCGATTCGGCCTTGGTCCGTTAAGACGATCCCGCTTCTGGAGCTCCAGATTTGTTTTTGCACCTCCGGAATAACTAGGGTCTACCAGTCATTGATTCGTAGGATGATTGGTTTCTCCGGAGGAGGCGGACGGTGAGTCTGCGTACGGCGCAGCGAGCATCCCTCGTCGACCAAGTGATCGATCAACTCAAGGAGCAGATCACTTCTAACTCCTGGCAGATGCACGCGAAGATTCCTACCGAGACCGTGCTCGCCGAACAGCTCGGGGTCGGGCGCAACACCGTGCGCGAGGCGGTGCGTGCGCTCACCCACGCCGGGCTGCTGGAGTGCCGCCAGGGCGACGGGACGTACGTCCGCGCCACGAGCGAGCTCTCCGGGGCCATGTTGCGACGGCTGCGCACCGCCGAGCAGCTCGAGATCCTGGAGGTGCGGCGCGCGCTGGAGGTGGAGGCCGCCAGACTGGCCGCCACCAGGCGCACCGACGCCGACATCGCCGGGATCGAGGCGGCGCTGGCCGAGCGGGAGCGGGCCTGGGAGCTGGGAGAGCCCGACACGTTCGTCGAGGCCGACCTCGCCTTCCACATGGCGGTCGTCCGTGCCACCCACAACCTGGTGCTGATCGATCTCTACGAGGACTTCTCGGCGGCGCTGCGCGCCAGCATCACCGCCGCGGGCACCTCACTGAACAGCACTCTGAACAGCACGTACATCCCGCACGAGGCGATCGCCCGCGCCATCGCCGTCGGTGACGCCGCCGCCGCCGAGCGCGCGGGCCACGCGTGCATGGAGCACATCCTGATCGCCCTGACGGAGGAGCAGGAACTCTCTCTCTGACTGACCCTCTTCTCATGACTGGGGCCCCCTCACCATCCGGTGAGGGGGCCCCAGTCATGAGAGCGCCGTCCCGGGCCGGACGCGGGGAGCGCCCATGCGGGGTACGGCGTCGTCCCGGGGCTGCGGCATCACCTTCAAAGGGTGATCAGGTCAGGCGCAGGGACATCACGAGGTAGCGGAAGGAGGGGGCGGCGTCGCCGGGGACCTCCGTGATGAGGGCCGGACGGCTCGGCGACTCCATGTTGAGCCGGACGAGCTCGGTCTCGACCCCGCTCAGGCCGTCGAGCAGGAACTGGGACTGGAAGGCGATCTGGATGTCGCCACCGGACAGCTCGGCGTCGACGACCTCGGTGCCCCGGCCGATCTCACCGCCGCCCGCCTGGATGAGGACCTGCCCCTGGGCGAAGGAGAGCCGGACCGCGGTGTTGCGCTCGGCGACGAGCGTGACCCGCTTGATCGCGTCGATGAACGGCGCCACCGGCAGGTCGGCCCGGATCGACCAGTCGTCGGTCAGCCGCGAGCGGTAGTCGATGAACTGCTCATCGAGCAGGCGGACCGTGGTGGCCCGGCCGACGCTCTCGAAACCGGCCACGCCGTCGCCCAGCGCCACCGACACCTCGCCGCCGCGCAGTGATTTGGCCACGTCGACGAGCACCCGCGCGGGCACCATCGCGGCGGCCGTGCCACCGGCCACCTCGGGGCGCCAGCCGAACTCCCTGGCCGCGATGCGGTAGCGGTCGGTGGCGGCCATGGTCACGTCGTCACCGGAGATGTCGACCCGGATGCCGGTCAGCATGGGAAGGCTCTCGTCACGGCTCGCCGCCGGGGCCACCTGGCCGACCGCGCTCGCGAAGGCCACGCCGCCGACCGCGCCGATCTTCGGCGGCATCGCGGGGAGGGTGGGGAAGTCCTCGACCGGCATGGTCAGCAGGCCGAACTCCGCGCTGCCGCAGGTCAGCACCGCTTCCGAGTCGCTGGTGAGGACCTCCACCACGTCACCGGGCAGGCTGCGGGTGATCTCCGCGAGGATCCGGCCCGGGATCAGCACCCGGCCGGGCTCCGCCACGACCGCCTCGACCGAGACGCGGGCGGAGACGTCGTAGTCGAAGGCCGACAGCACGAGGTCGTCGTCGGCCTCCAGGAGCAGGCCGGAGAGGACGGGAAGGGCCGGACGGCTGGGGAGCACCCGGGCCACCCAGGCAACGGCGTCGGCCAGGACATCACGGTTAACCTGGAACTTCACCTGATCATCCCTTCGTCCCGAACGGCACACCGGGCGCGGAAGCCGTACTTCAACAGCACGTTATCCGCTGAGACCGACAGAACCGTTACCCGGCCGGGGAAAAAGGGGAAAGGTGGGGCGTCAGCCTCGGGACGTTGAGGGTCAGCCTCGGGACGTTGAGGGTCAGCCTCGGGCGGCGTTGAGGTAGGTCAGGACGGCGAGCACGCGGCGGTTGTCGTCGTCGGAGGGGGCGAGGTCGAGCTTGGCGAAGATGCTGGCCGTGTGCTTGCCGACCGCGCTCTCGCTGAGGAACAGCCGCTGGGAGATGGCCGCGTTGGAGCGGCCCTCGGCCATCAGCTCCAGCACCTCGCGCTCGCGCGGGGTGAGCGCGCCGAGCGGCTGGTGGCGGGCGGTGCTGGCCAGCAGTTTGGCGATCACCTCGGGGTCCATCGCGGTGCCCCCCGCGGCGACCCGGCGGACCGCGTCGACGAACTGCTCGGCGTTGAAGACCCGGTCCTTGAGGAGATAGCCGATCGCCCCGGAGCCGTCGGCCAGGAGCTCGCGCGCGTACAGCTGCTCGACGTGCTGGGACAGCACGAGCACCGGCAGGCCGGGGACGGCCCGGCGCGCCGCCAGCGCGGCCTGGAGCCCCTCGTCGGTGAACGTGGGCGGGAGGCGCACGTCGACCACCGCCACGTCGGGCCGCAGCCCGGTCAGCGCCCCCAGCAGCTCCGGCCCCGACTCGACGGCGGCCACCACCTCGAAGTCGTGTGCCTGGAGCAGGTGGACCAGGCCGTCGCGCAGAAGGTACAGGTCTTCGGCGATGACGACTCTCAGGCTCACCGGCCCAACCATAGGCGGGCCGGCAGGATCTCCGCCAGCCGCTGCTGGCGGGCGTGCATGACGGGGATGAGCATGCCCGCGGCGTACATGGACAGGCCCAGGAGGATGTTGAAGACGATCAGCGGCCACTGCAGCAGTTCGGGCAGGTAGAGGGCGAGGAACCAGCTGCGGTTCTCGGCGTTGAAAAGCTTCATGAACATCGTCACCAGCCCCTGCGGGAAGAGCGGGAGCCAGCCGATCCCCCAGCAGATCCCGACGATGATGGCCTTGCCGCGAGGCAGGGACGGCGTGCAGTCCGGCCCCTTCTCCCGCAGGGCGTTGGGCAGGTCGAACGTGGCGGTGGTCGGGCCGCCCCGCGGGCTGTTGACCGCGAGCACCCCGTCGAAGGCCGCCAGCCTGCGCTCGATGCCGCGCAGGCCGCTGCCCAGGGACGGGTCGGCGCCCCCCGAACCGTCGTCGGTGACCACCACGCGCAGCGCGTGGTCGTTGCCGCTGATGTCGATCCACACCCGCTCGGCACCGCCGTGGCGGGCCGCGTTGGTGAGGAGCTCGCTGATCGAGAAGTAGGCGGCCGACTCCACGGGCGAGTCGGGGCGGCTGTCCAGGTCCACGGTGACCGTGACCTTCAGCGGGCTGTCCAGCGCGAGGGCGCGCACGGCGTCGCCGAGGCCGCGCTCGGCCAGGACCGGCGGGTGGATGCCCTTGACGAGGTCGCGCAGCTCGACGAGCGCCGTGGAGGACGCCTCCCTGACCTTGCCGAGCAGGGCCTTGGCCGCCACGGGGTCCTTGTCCATCAGCTCCTCGACCGCGCCGAGCGTCATGCCCATCGCGACGAGCCTCGCCTGCGCGCCGTCGTGCAGGTCGCGCTCGATCCGCCGCAGCTCGGAGGCCTGGGAGTCGACCGTCGCCAGACGCGCCTGGTCGAGCCGCTGGATCCGCGCCGCGAGCACGGATTTGGCCGTGGGGGAGAGCAGCAGGTGGTTCCACCACGCGTACGCCCGCAGTAGACGCGGCGTCGCGGCGAGCGCGACGGCCGAGGCGCATCCCAGGGCCAGGGGCACCATCACCGGGGTCGTGGCCCACATCGTCAGGACGGCGCATCCAGCCAGGGTGAGGGGCAGCAGCGGGAGGGCGCAGACGACCACCGGGTTGAGGAAGAGCCAGAGCCCGTCACGCCAGGTGGCCGGGTCGCCGATGATCCACTTCCAGCGGTTGTTCCAGTCGGGCCACTTCGCTGTCTTGTAGAGCTGGCGCTCGTAGCGGTACCAGCCGTCGGGCTGCGGCCGTGCCGGCAGCGGCGGGGGCAGGTAGGGCACCGGCACGGCGGTCCCGAGCCACGTGCCGTTCAGTCCCCTGGCGAGCGCGGTGCGGTGCCGGATCAGCTGGGCCGTCGGCGGAAACATGAAGATCATCCCCATGCCGAACGCCAGCACGAACCCGACCAGGGTCAGTACCACCAGGACGACGTCCACCAGCGCCGCCGCCCCCAGGGCCAGCGCCTTTCCCACCGCCACCGCGTATGTCCTCATGGGTCCAAGTGTCGGCGATCGGGCCGGGCGTGCCCAGTGGTGGCGGACGCCGTGGAGGGGTGGAGATAGCCACACCCCCGCCGGGTGCCTGGCCCGCCTCCGCCGGGGATGTAGACGGATTCTCCGCGTACGGCGCGGCTCGTAGCGTCGGTGAGCATGAAGGTCATCGAGGTCAGCAACCTCCGCAAGCAGTACCGCGACCAGCTGGCGGTGGACGACGTCTCGTTCACCGTGGAAGAGGGCGAGATCTTCGGCGTTCTCGGTCCCAACGGCGCCGGCAAGACGACCACGGTGGAGTGCGTCGCCGGTCTGCGCGTCCCCGACTCCGGCACCGTCAGCGTGCTCGGAGGGCTGCACCGCGCCGAGATCAAGGAACAGCTGGGGGTCCAGCTGCAGAGCTCCACGCTGCCGGCGAAACTCAGGGTGGGGGAGGCGCTCGACCTGTACGCGTCCTTCTACCGGACCCCGGCGAACTGGGAGGAGTTGCTGGAGCGCGTCGGGCTCGCCGGCAAGCGCGACACCCCCTACGGCAAGCTCTCCGGCGGCCAGCAGCAGCGGCTCTCGATCGCGCTGGCCCTGGTCGGCAGCCCCCGGGTGGCGATCCTCGACGAGCTGACCACCGGCCTGGACCCCCAGGCCCGCCGCGACACCTGGGAGCTCATCGAGCGGATCCGCGAGGACGGCGTGACGATCCTGCTCGTCACCCACTTCATGGAGGAGGCCGAGCGGCTCTGTGACCGGCTCGCGCTGATCGACTCCGGCCGGGTGGTCGCGATGGACAGCCCGTCGGGCCTGATCGCCAGGGTCGGCGGGCGGCAGACCGTGAGGTTCCGGCCGTCGGGGCCGCTCGACGACTCCCGGCTCGAAGCCCTTCCCGAGGTCACCGAGGTGAACCGCAGCGGCGGGCAGGTCGCGGTCACCGGCACCGGCAACCTGCTGCTCGCGGTCACGACCGTCCTCTCCACCGCGGGTGTCGTACCCACCGACCTGCGCGTGGAGCAGGCCACCCTCGACGACGCCTTCCTCAGCCTCACCGGAAAGAAGATCTCATGAACAAGATGCTCCTGACCGAGGCCAAGCTCTTCCTGCGGGACCCGGCCGGTCCGATCTTCGCGGTGATGCTGCCCCTCGTCCTCCTGCTCGCGCTGGGGCAGATCCCCGGCTACCGGGAGGCGACCCCCGAGCTGGGCGGGGAGCGGGTCGTCGACACCCAGCTGCCCGGCATGATGGTGATCCTGGCGGTGGTGACGATGGCGCTGACCGTCCTGCCGGCGACGCTGGTGACCTACCGGGAGAGCGGCGTGCTGCGCCGGATGTCCACCACTCCGGTCAACCCGATCCGGCTGCTGGTCGCCCAGGTCGCCAACAACCTCGTGGTGGCGATCGTCGCCACCGTCCTGCTGATCGTCCTGGGCTATCTCGTCCTCGGCTCGGTCCCGCCCAAGAGCCCGCTCGCCTTCGCGGGGGTGTTCGTGCTCGGCACGGCCTCGATGCTGGGCCTGGGGTTGCTGATCGCCGCGGTGGCGCCCAACGCGAAGGTGGCGCCGGGCATCGGCTCGCTGCTGATGTTCCCGCTGATGTTCATGGCGGGGATGTGGATCCCCCGGGAGCTCATGCCCGACCTGGTACGGCGGATCGGGGACTTCCTGCCGATGGCGCCGTTCGCCGACGCCCTTCGCGACACGTGGGCCGGGCACGCGCCGCAGACGCTGCACCTGGTGGTGATGACGGTGACCGTGCTGGTCACGGGTGGGCTGGCCGCGCGCTTCTTCCGCTGG
Source organism: Streptosporangium oxazolinicum (assembly GCF_039537505.1). NCBI lineage: Bacteria > Bacillati > Actinomycetota > Actinomycetes > Streptosporangiales > Streptosporangiaceae > Streptosporangium > Streptosporangium oxazolinicum. The sequence goes on along the minus strand of NZ_BAABAQ010000018.1, from coordinate 30,726 downwards.
GAGTAGCGGGTACGGCCACTGATCCGCCGGGGTCCGTCCCCTACGAGGGGCAGGGACGGACCCCGGCTTATCTTGGCGATCGGCGAGATCACCGGCACCGTCCTGTGGCCGGCCTCCGAGGAGGCGGCCTTCGAGGCGGCTTTCGTGGTCGGCGCCGACATCGTGCCGGTTGTTCCGTCCGCACCCCAGCGGCCCTCCCCACGCGGCTCCCCCGGCTCCACCCACCCGGCTCGGCGGCGTCGCCCACCACGCCCGGTTGTTCCGTCCGCACCCCAGCGGCCCTCCCCACGCGGCTCCCCCGGCTCCACCCACCCCGTCTTCCCATGCCTCCCCGACGCCCCCTGTTCCACCCTGCCGCGTGAGCTCTTCCGCTCACACCGGCTCTCCCCGCCCGGTGCGTTCCTGCTCTCCGCATCGGATGCCCGGCGGCAGGAAGCCGGATATGTCACTCTTGGTTGATGCTGATCCTGGCGCACGTAAGTGACGTCCATATCGACGGTTCCCCCCGCAGCATCGACAGGACCCGATCCGTCATGCGACACCTGGAGAACCTGTCCGGTCCCCTGGACGCGGTCGTGGTGACCGGCGACATCGCCGACAACGGCCTGATCGAGGAGTACGAGATCGCGCGTGAGCTGCTGACCACGCGCTATCCGACGATCATCTGCCCCGGTAACCACGACGTCCGTCCGGCGTTCCGCAAGGCCCTGCTCGGCCTCGACGATGGCGGCGACGGGCCGATCAACCAGGTCCTCAGGCTCGACGGGCTCACCGTCGCGCTGGGCGACTCCAGCGTTCCCGGGCGGCCAGAGGGCTTCCTGGAGGACGAGACGGTCACCTGGTTGAACGGTGTGCTCGCCGAGACCCCGGACACCCCGGCCATCGTCGGCATGCACCACCCGCCGGTGTCGCTGGGCACCCCGTACGTGGACGCGATCCGGCTGCGGAACCCGGAGCGGCTGGAGGCGGTCGTGCGGCGGCACCCGCAGGTGGTGGCCGTCATCGCCGGACACGCCCACACCGCGGCGAGCACCACCTTCGCGGGCCTGCCGCTCTCGGTCGCCCCGGGGGTCGTCTCCACGCTGCGGCTCACCCGGGAGCTCGACGCCCCGGTCCCCGTCGACTACGACCTGCCGCCGCAGATCGCCATGCACGTCTTCGACGGCGGCCGTCTCATCACCCACGTCCGCCCGGTCCTGTGACATCGCCGCGGCCCGCCCCCACGGCGCGCCGCGGGCCTGAACGGCACGCCTCGCGAAACCCCGTCACCCGGTGTTCGTACGCCCCGGGAGCCCGGCCCGCGCCCCCCGTACCCGCCCGTGTCCGGCCCCGGTGGGGACAGGTATTCTTCGCCCGGAATTAGCCTGCTTTTGCCCTTATGCGAAGCTAGTTCGGCTCATAATTGAAAATCCACACGATCCGTTGAACCCTCGGGGACCCGGCACCGTACTGCCTGCCGACACCGGAAACCGTCCGGCGGCCGACCCCGGGAGGGCACAGCGTGATCGTGGACGCCCTGTGGCGACCCGCTCCAGCGGGCACCGCCGTGATCGCGGAATCGCACCCCGGCCCCCGCGACCACGAAGAGGCGGGCGACGCCGCCCCGTACACCGGTCACGACCGCCCGGTGCGAACCTCGGGACGCGCGTGATGACGCGGCAAGCCGCCTGCCCCTCCCCGCCGGCCGATTCCCCCGGAGAGAACCCCACCGTGAAAGCCTCTTCCTGGTCCGGTGACCGGCGGAGCCGATCCCGGCTGCGACCGGTCGACGCCCCCGACGACGAGCTGATCGTCGCGGAGCTGTACCGGACGTACCACCGGCCGCTGCTCTCCTTCGTCGTACGGCTCACCCGGGGCGACGTGCAGTGGGCCGAGGACGTGGTGCAGGAGACCATGGTGCGCGCGTGGCGCAGCGCGGACCGGTTCGACGCCGACGCGTCGTCCCTGATGCCTTGGCTCGCGACGGTCGCCAGACATATCGTGATTGACGACCAACGCCGTAAGGACGCGCGTCCCCACGAGGCGGGTGAGGGACCACTGGAGAGTGTGCCCATGCCCGATCAGATGGAGGACCTTCTGCGACAGGTCGTCGTGTCGGACGCGCTCAGTTCGCTGTCCCCCGCCCATCGCGAGATCCTCAACGAGACGGTCCTGCGCGACCGGTCGGTGAACGACGCCGCCGAGGCGCTCGGCATCCCCGTCGGCACGGTGAAGTCGAGGGCGTACTACGCCCTCCGCGCGCTGCGCGTCGCCCTTGAGGAGAGAGGGGTGACGGCGTGACCTCGCGGGTGGAGCACACCGACGTGGGCGCGTACGCCCTGGGCATCCTCGGCGAGCCCGACCGGGCGGCCTTCTCGGACCACCTGGCCACCTGCCCGCCCTGCACCGCGGAGCTCCGGGAGCTGTCGGGGGTGGCGGACGCGCTCGCCGGCATCGGGCCCCTCAGGGACGGCGACGGCGCCGACGACGCCTCCGGCACCGGCGAGAGGGGTCCCGCCGAGGTGGTCAGCCTGCTGCGCCGGCGCAAGGCGGCCGACCGGCGTGCCCGCAGGGGCACGTTCGTGATCGGCGCCGCCGCGGCCGTCACCCTGGTCGCCGGTGGGATCGCCGTGGGCACCTCGATCTCCGGCGAGAGCGGGAGCGTTCCCGTCGGCCACTCCGCGCACGGTCCCGCGGAGGACGCCTACCGGGCCGGCACGCCGCTCGCGGGTACGGGCGCCCCCGGTGTCACCGGCGGCCTGGTCCTGGAGACGAAGGGCTGGGGCACCCACGCCGCCCTGGAGCTCAAAGGCGTCAGGGGACCGCTGGAGTGCGAGCTGATCGCCGTCTCCTCGACCGGCGAGCGGCGCGTGGTCACCGGATGGGCGGTGCCCGAGCGGGGCTACGGGGTTTCCGGCTCTCCCGAGCCGCTCTACGTGCACGGCGGGGTCGCCTGGGGGCCGGGCGGGATAGACCGCTTCGAGGTGCGCACGACCGGTGGGGACACGCTGCTCACCGTTACGGTCTGACCGGGCATCTTAGCCCTTCCCCGGAGGAGAAGGGCTTTTCCCGGGCCGTTTCCGTGTGTGTATTTTTACGTATTTGAACGTTGAACCATAGCTGGCCGCAGCGCCGTACAACCGGCTGAAGAACGCAGCACCCCTGACAGCTACGAGAGGTTCACGATGTCCAAGCGCACCCTCACCGTCTCCGGCGTGGCCATCGCCGCGGCCCTGCTCTCCTCGGCCCTCGCCCCGGCCGCGCAGGCCGGCACAGCCTCGGCCAAGCAGTCCGATACCGCGAGCACAGCGGACGCCTACTTCGCGGGCACCCTGCTCGGGAAGAACGAGGTGCCGACCAGCGGCGGTCCCGCCGTCGGCGACAAGAACGGCAAGGCCATCGCCGTGGTCCGCATCCGCGGCAACGAGGTCTCCTACGCCGTACGGTGGGAGGGGACGGCCACCCCCACCGCCTTCCACATCCACCAGGGCAAGGCCGGTAAGAACGGCGACGTGAAGGTCGGCTTCTTCATGGAGGCCCTGCCCGGCGGCAGCAAGGCCATCCTCGGCAGCGTCAAGATCAACGACAGCGGCCTGCTGTCCGGGATCAAGAAGAACCCGAAGAACTGGTACCTCAACCTGCACACCGCCGAGTTCCCGGGTGGCGCGGTGCGCGCCCAGATGCATCGGATCAGCCCGACCAACCTGGCCAACGTGCTGGCCAGCGGCGTGCACCCCATCTACCACTCCAACGCCGACGGCCGCCAGGAGGTCCCGACCCCCGGCAAGAAGGTCGGCGACCCGAACGGCCGCGCCGAGTGGCTCGTCGGCATCAAGGGGTCGAAGGTCTACTACGCCACCATCTGGGAGAAGCTCGCCGCTCCCACCAACGGGCACATCCACCGTGGCAAGAAGGGCAAGAACGGCGATGTCGTGATCGACTTCTTCGCCGACGCGAACGGCCTGCCCAAGGGCGTCACCGGGATCGCCGGCACCGCGTCGGTGAAGTCCGACATCGCCCGGGGCATCAAGCAGAACCCGAAGAACTGGTACACCAACCTGCACACCACCGAGTTCGGCGGCGGCGCGGTGCGCGGCCAGCTCTACCGGTCCGGCAGCGGCTGGTAGAACGACGTCCGGGGATCACGCGGCGGCGATGAGGTCCGGACGCGGAGGGGATCCACGGTGGCCACAAGCCACCCGTGACCCCGGAGACGACGGCGCCCGCCACACGGAACGAACTCCGTGCGGCGGGCGCCGTCGCGCGTGACGACCGGTGACGCGTCCGGGCCCGCTCAGGTGCCGGTCTGTCCAGGCAGTGGTCTGTCCAGGTGGTGGCCTGCTCAGGTGCTGGCCTGTTCAGGTGGTGGCCTGCTCAGGTGGTGTAGGGATGGGCGGCCCTGCCCTCGCGCAGCGTCCGCGCCCACCAGGTCAGCTGGTCGAGCAGGATCTTGGCCGCGCCGTCGCAGCTCTGCGGGCTGATCGGCGCCCCCTCGTCGTCGAAGTGCTTCCAGGCGCCGTGGAAGCTGACGGTGTCGCGGACGGTCACCGCGTGCAGCTCGGCGAAGACCAGGCGGAGCTGCTCGACCGCCCGCAGGCCGCCGGAGATGCCGCCGTAGGAGACGAAGCCGACCGGTTTGGCGTGCCACTGCCGGTCATGCCAGTCGATGGCGTTCTTCAACGAGGCGGGGAAACTGTGGTTGTACTCGGGCGTCACGATGGCGAACGCGTCAGCCCTGGCCAGCCGCGGGGTCAGGGCCCCCAGAGCTCGCGCCGCCTCCTCGGCGGGTGCGGCCCCGAAGCGGGGCAACACCATCGGCAGGGGAATCTCGGCCAGGTCGACGACGTCGACGTCCAGGTTCTCGTGCCGGTGGGCCCGACCCGCGAACCACTCCGCGACGATCGGGCCGAGCCGCCCCTCCCGGACACTGCCGACGATCACCGCTAACCGGATCGGCTCCTCGGGCATGATGGTCCTCCGCTGGTCACAGTGGGTTTGTCCGCGCCCTTGCGGCGCCGTGTGAACAGGTTCGTACCTCAACCAAGGTTCACGTCAAGCCTGGACCGCGCACCCACGGGCATCGGCGGTCGCGACACCGGGTACGCCGATCGTGAGCGGCACCGGTGAGGCCGTCGGCGGGCGGTGACGACGCGCCGACACCGGCGCGTACGGAGGAACCCGCCTTTCAGGCGTGACCACGCACGCGTGATCTCTCAGCTGCGATCTCTCAGGTGCCATGTGAAAGCGGTGGATCATGCCGTGGCTGCCACGGTACCCCGCTCTTGATCCCGGAATTTGCGAAGGTATCGTGATGGTTCGTGACGACGTTTCGGATCAGCGAGGCCGCCGCACCGTTGAGCGTCAGCCCCGACACCGTCCGCCGGTGGGGCGACGCCGGACGGCTCGCGGCCCGGCGCGATGAGCGCTGATGAGCCGCCGGGCCATGGGTGAGCCGGGTCTGGAGGTGGGGGTGGTGGCGATCGTCGTGATCGAGTCCACCAGCGTCGTCGTGGAGATCGCCGATCCCGCTCGCGCAGCGAGCCAGTAAGGAGCCCTTGTTGTTCAGGCGCGTTTCCCGATGGGCCGTCGCAGTCCCCCTCTCCCTCACGCTGGCCGCCGGTCTGTCCGGCTGCGGCTCCAGTGACCCGGCCACCTCCGCCTCCCCGGCCGCGTCGGCGTCGGCGTCGGAGGCGCCCTCGAACGCCGCCACGACGCTGACGGTGTTCGCCGCCGCGTCGTTGACCGGTACGTTCACCGAGCTGGGCAAGACCTTCGAGGCCGCCCACCCGGGCACCACGGTGCGCTTCAACTTCGGCTCCAGCGCCACCCTGGCCCAGCAGATCGTCCAGGGCGCCCCGGCCGACGTCTTCGCCGCCGCGAGCCCGGCTACGATGAAGACCGTCACCGACGCCTCCCTGGCCGCGGCCCCGGTCACGTTCGTGCGCAACACCCTGCAGATCGCCGTCCCGGCCGACAACCCGGCCAAGGTCGACGACCTGGCGGACCTGGCCGATCCGAAGGTCAAGGTAGCCCTGTGCGCCGAGCAGGTGCCCTGCGGCGCCGCCGCCGTCAAGGCACTGGACGCCGCCGGGCTCAAGGTCACCCCCGTCACCCTGGAACAGGACGTCAAGGCCACCCTGACCAAGGTCGAACTCGGCGAGGTGGACGCCGCCCTGGTCTACAAGACCGACGTCATCGCGGCCGAGGGCAAGGTCGAGGGCATCGAGTTCCCCGAGGCCGAGAAAGCGATCAACGACTATCCCATCGCGACCCTGTCCGGCGCGCCCGCTCCCGAGGCGGCCAAGCAGTTCGTCGACCTCGTGCTGTCGCAGCAGGGCAAGGACGTGCTGACCAAGGCCGGTTTCCAGGCCCCCTGAGACGGCGATGACACCGTCCGTCACCTCCTCGGGCCCGGGAGGCGCACAGCGCCCCCCGGGCTCCCCGGGTTCCCGCGCCACCCTCGCCGGAGCGTCGAGGATGTCGTCGCCCGGCGGTGTGGCGGGCGGGCCGTTATGAGCGCCGCGCCGTCGCGTAACGCCATCTGTCTGGGCGGGCCCTGCCACGGCATGCTCACCCACATCGACCAGGACATCGGCACCCTCACCGTGCCCGTCCCACGCCGCTCACCCGAAGAACCCCAAGCCCTCGCCCGCTACCGCATCACCCGCGAACGAGTGCACCACCCCTGCCGCACCGAACCGTTCATCGCCCTGCACTGGGCCGATCCCACCGAACCACCCGGCCCCTCCTGCCCATGCGGGTGCGACGACTAAAGATTCCGGCCCCACAGCCGCGCGTCCGCGCAGACACGAATCTCCACGACCTCGCTGATGTGCCGCCCCCCGCACCGATCCCCAGGCACCACCAGATGCGGCCCATACGCGTCAAGGTCGGCGTCATCCATCCGGACACCCACCAGCACCGGAACATCACCGAACTCCGGATCGATCTCCCCCCACGACAACACCGCGTGATGACCATCACGCCCCAGCACCGACACCAGGAACCGCAACCGGTCCTTACGCTCACAGGCGTCGAAAACCGGCCCGGCCGCGCGAGCCACATCCAACAGCAGGGGCCCGGTGAAACGGTGACGCCGCGTGCCCGACGTACGACAGGCGAAACCGACCTCCACCGTCCACTGCGGCAAAGCCCGCAGGTCGGCCATACTCACCAGCCCGGGAACAGACAGGTCACCCGACACACGCAACCACCCATCGGCATGAGCGGAATCGGGGACATCGATCGACATGGGCCGCATCAGCCCTCCCTCACCCATGATCAGATCATGGGTACGGATCTTTACCGCAGCATTCCCGCCCCGTGTCTCATACACACGCATGTGCGAGGCTCAGGAAACAGAACTGTGGCAGATACGAGAGCCATCCGACACCTCTTCCCGCACCCGCCCTCCGCACCGAGGCGGTCACCCGCCAGACCGGGCCGCCGAATCGCCCGACGGAACGCGGCCCTTGCCCGCGAGGTCTAGTGGGGGGCCATGTCGACGAAACGGCTGTAGTGGCCCTGGAACGCCACGGTTACCGTGGCGGTGGGGCCGTTACGGTGCTTGGCCACGATCAGGTCGGCCTCGCCCGCCCTGGGGGACTCGCGCTCGTAGGCGTCCTCCCGGTGGAGAAGGATGACCATGTCGGCATCCTGCTCGATGCTTCCGGATTCGCGAAGGTCGCTGACCATGGGCCTTTTGTCCGTCCGCTGCTCGGGGCCACGGTTGAGCTGGGAGATCGCGATCACCGGGACCTCCAACTCCTTGGCGAGGAGCTTGATGGCCCGGGAGATCTCGGAGACCTCGTTCTGGCGGCTCTCGGTCTTCTTCGGCGAGGACATCAGCTGCAGGTAGTCGATGATGACGAACCGCAGGTCGTTGCGCTGCTTGAGCCGACGACACTTGGCCCTGATCTCCATCATCGACATGTTGGGCGAGTCGTCGATGAACAGCGGCGCCTCGGCCACCTCGCCCATCCGCCGGGCCAGCTTGGCCCAGTCGTCGTCGCTCATCGTTCCCGAGCGCATGGCCTGCAGCGACACCCGTGCCTCGGCCGACAGCAGACGCATCGTGATCTCATTGCGCGACATTTCCAGCGAGAACACCACAGTCGTCATACCGTGCTTGATAGCGGCAGATCTCGCGAAATCCAGGCCAAGCGTGCTGTTATGCGTTGGAATACCGGTTCTTCCGGCAAGGTACATATGGTCGGCGCTATCGACTTCCACGCATCTCACCGGCGTCGAAGGCACCGGCCGCACGTCGACGATGTATCGGACGAGCGTCGACGGATGGGCCGCGGTCACCTGTCGCCCGGCCTTGCGGGGCAGGCGGAACACCTTGTCCGCCGCCGTGAAGTTGATCATGTAGCAGGTGGAGGAGTCGACGCTTCTGCCTTTGACAGCCCGCGTCTTCATCGTCGCCCGGTAACCGAGACTCAGAATCAGTTCGTAGGTGTCTTCGGCAAGTCTCCTGTTGGTGACCCCGAACTGGATCTGGCCGTTGCGACTGACGTATCCATCGGTGTCGAGAAGACCTGCGAGCAGGGCACGCCGCTGCTGCTCGGAGGCTCGCAGGTAGATCTGGGGAATGTGCTTGTCGCCGAGGACACCAAGGGTGCGCAGGATGGCCTGCACCGTGCCGTGGCGGTTCCGGCATGCCCGGCACTGTCTTAGACCGCTGGACGGGCCACCGCAGTCGGGACACGTGGGTGCCGGCACCGGACTCGACACCAGGCGGGCCCTTCCTCCGCACGAGCGGCCACACGTGCGCACCTGGGATGTCTGGGGTACGAACAGAACACCGCAGACAGCGCAGGGCCTCTCCGTCACGGGCGGCGGATGCGGCAGACCGAGCGAGTAGAGGAGATGGGAGCTCGTACGGGTGACTCGCACCCCTTCGGCTTCCAGGTTGAGAACGATCTCCGGGTCGATGGTGGTGAACCGGGCACCGTCGGTGTGGCCGTCACCAAGCCATACCCCGAGCGCGTAGGCGGGCAACGGCAGATCCCGCTCGGGCAGGTCGAACGCCGCGGCGACGGCCACCGCGTGATTCGGCCGCCTGTCCGCCGAGGCGCAGCGCAATGTGCGGGCGATCTCCTCGGTTGTCACGACGTCCTTGTGGACAGCGGTCGTGGAGGCGTTCATCGGCTGGGACACCCGCGCGTACAACGCTCCGAAGAGCTCCCTGCGCGAGTATGCCGGGGCGTTCCACGTGTAGCGGCGAACCGGGCCGCTGACGGGCGTGGGCACCTTGCCCGACACACCGATCTCCGTCTGCACGGTGTGGAGAACGTTGCGGAACTCGTCACCTAGAACCGACAGGGCTTCCCGATGCGTGACGAGCCGATCCGGCTCCACCATCGACGTCTCGTACACGCCCCTGACGTGTTCGATGGACTCGTTGGGCCAGTAAAGGGTCCGCCTGTTCTCCGAGTCCTGGCGACGACGCGCACGCGTGGTCGTCCGCCATTGGTGCTGAGCGTCCGCGACGATCACGGTGCCGTCGCTGAACTCCACCTCGTAACAAGGCCGTCCGTGCATCACCTCGGTCGCCGCGACCACCCGTGTCGGCTTGCCGTCCGCACCGATCAGGTGGTCACCCGGCTCGACCTCACGCATGGTCGTCCAGCCGTCGGGAGTGGGCAGCGGCGTGTCGAGGGCGAGCGCTTTGCCAATGGCGGGACGGGCTGCCACGACGATCATCTGGCCGGGGTGCAGGCCGTTGGTGAGGGAGTCGAGGTCCTGGAAGCCGGTGGGGACGCCGACCATCTGGCCGCTTCGGCCGCCGATGGCCTCCAGCTCGTCGAGGGCACCCGGCATGATGTCGGCCAGCGGGATGTAGTCCTCGGAGGTGCGGCGCTCGGTGACCTTGTAGATCTCCGCCTGGGCGCGGTCGACGAGGTCGTCGACCTCCTCGTCCTGGCCGCCGTAGCCGTAGGAGACGATGCGGGTGCCGGCCTCGATCAGGCGGCGGAGGATGGCCTGCTCGCGGACGATCCTCGCGTAGTAACCGGCGTTGGCCGCGGTCGGGACGACGGCGGTCAGCGTGTGGAGGTAGGCGCCGCCGCCGATCCTGGCGACCTCGCCTCGTTTCTGCAGCTCGTCGAGGATGGTGACGGCGTCGGCGGGGTCGCCTCGGCCGTAGAGATCGGTGATGATGTCGTAGATGATCTGGTGGGCCGGACGGTAGAAGTCGTCGGACCGCAGGATCTCGACCACGTCGGCGATGGCGTCCTTGGACAGCAGCATGCCGCCCAGGACCGACTGCTCGGCCTCGATGTTGTTCGGTGGGGTGCGCTCGAATCTCGGCTCGAAGACCGGCGGTTCCGCGACGCTCACCACACACCCCCTCTTTCGAACACAGTTACGCTATCTCCATTTGTAGCCGATCGGTGTGACAGTTTCGCGGCTCCACGCCCAGCTGGCAACGCGGCCTGTCGACAGAGGTGTGGATAAGCTGTGCACTTCTTCCCCAGACGTGTGGGCACCCTGGGGACAGTTCTGTGGATAACTCTTGTCCACAGCTGTGGATAACCCTCTGACCTGGAAAAACGTCATCCACCGCCTGTGGAGAAAAGAAAGTTGGGGCGACACGCCGAAAGTCGCCCCAGATGGCATGCCCTGACGGGTTCATCCCGCTGAAGATCGACCGGGAGGTAAGAGGCAGAATAGATAGGTGCCTCTTACCCCTCGATCCGCCCGGTCCGACCGGTCCAGCCGGTCCAGCCGGTCCAGTGGGTCCGGCGGGTCCGGTCGTGACCACGACAGGCAGATCCTGCGGCTCGCGCTGCCCGCGTTCGGCGCCCTGGTGGCCGAACCGCTGTTCCTGCTGACCGACACCGTCGTCGTCGGTCGCCTGCCCGCCCCAGCGCTCGGCGCCCTGGGAGTGGCGAGCACGGTGCTGAGCTTCCTGGTGGGGCTCTGCGTCTTCCTGGCGTACGGCACGACCGCGGCGGTGGCCCGGCAGATCGGGGCGGGCGAGACCGGGCGGGCACTGCGGCAGGGGGTGGACGGTCTCTGGCTGGCCGCCGGGGTGGGAGTGGCGATCATCGTGGTCGTCTGGCCCCTCGCACCCTCGCTGGTCCACCTGCTCGGCGCCGAGGGCGAGCTCGCCCGGCAGGCGGTGACCTACCTGCGGATCAGCCTGCTGGGCGTCCCGGCCATGCTGCTGGTGCTCGCGGGCACGGGCGTGCTGCGCGGCATGCAGGACACCGCGACCCCGCTGCTGGTGTCGGTGGGGGCCTTCGCGCTGAACGCGGTGCTCAACGTCGTGTTCGTCCTGGGACTGGGCTGGGGGATCGCGGGTTCGGCCTGGGGCACGGTGCTGGCCCAGTCGCTCGCCGCCGCCGTCTACCTCCTGCTGATCCTCGGCCGGTACCGCGCCCCGTTCCGCCCCGACCTGGCGGGCGTACGGGCGGCGGGCTCGGCCGGGATCGCCCTGATCATCCGTACGGCGTGCCTCCAGCTGGTGCTGGCCGTCGCGACCGCCGCGGCCACCCGCATGGGAGAGCAGCAGATCGAGGCGCACACCGTCGCCATCAGGATCTGGACCCTGCTGGCGTTCGCCCTGGACGCGATCGCCATCGCCGGGCAGGCGATCACCGGCCGCGCGCTGGGCGCCGGCGACGTGGCGGGAGCCCGTGGCGCGACCGGGAGGATGGTGACCTGGGGGGTCGGCTCGGGCGTGCTGCTCGGCCTCCTCGTGGTGCTGGCCAGGCCGTTCGTGCCCACGGTGTTCGACACCGGCCCCGTCGTCACCGCGGAGCTGCTCGACCTGCTCTGGGTGGTGGCCGCCCTGCAGCCCGTCGCGGGGGTGGTCTTCGTGCTGGACGGCGTGCTGATCGGCGCCGGAGACCGGCGCTACCTCGCCTGGGCGGGGGTGTGGACGACGATCGCCTACCTGCCCGCCGCGTTCCTGGTGGACCTCCAGGGCGGCGGCCTGGTCGCGCTCTGGCTGGCGCTCGGGCTGTGGATGGCGGCCCGGCTGGTCACCCTGTCGACGCGGGCGTACGGCACGGCGTGGCTGGTGGTCGGCGGCTGAGAGGGCCGGGTGCCCGCCGGGGCGGCGGATGGTTCACCCCGGCGACGGGCGACGCCCCCGGACGGGTGATGGCGCGCACCGGCCAAATGTAAGAGCGCACCGGCCAGATGTGAGAGCGCATCGGGCAGGTGTGAGAGCGCACCGGGCAGATGTGAGAGCGCACCGGACAGGTGTGACAGCGCCACCGGACAAGGGGTAACAGCGCCTTCTGACAGGTGACCCGGACGTGACACTGTGGTGTCCACGACGTGATCGGATAACCCTTGTCCAGCGGAACTCCCCTGCGGCACTGTGAAACAAATCCCGCAATATAGGGTTATCAGCCCACCACGATTGGTCACGTCGTGTCCGAAGGCCGTTCCCCCTCGATCGTTCGCCGCATGCCACCGAGCCATGCCACCGATCGGTGGACCGGTGCGCGCCACGGCCTTCCCACGGCCTATCGCGGGGCGGACCTCGTCGTCCTCGGCGTCGGTGTGATGATCGGCGCGGGCATCTTCGGTCTCGCCGGTCGCCAGGCGGCGAGCATGGCCGGACCCGGTGTGATCCTCTCCTTCATGATCGCTGGGATCACCAGCCTGCTCGTGGCCTTCTGCTTCGCCGAACTGTCCTCCGCCATGCCGACCTCGGGAAGCGCCTACACCTTCGCCTACGTCATCTTCGGCGAGGTCTGGGCCTGGATCGTGGGCTGGGCGCTGGTCCTGGAGCTCCTCCTGGCCGCGGCGGTGGTGGCCCGCGCCTGGTCGCACTACGCCGCCCAGTTGCTCACCGACCTGGGCGTGGACCTTCCCCAGGTGGTCGCGAGCGTGGTCGGCCAGAGCACGGGTTTCGACCTGTTCACGCTGTTCATCCTGGCGGTCCTCACCGCCGTGGTGGCCCTGGGCGCCCGCGTCGGGCTGCGCACCCTGTGGATCATCGTGGTCGCCAAGCTGGTGGCCATCGGCGCGGTCATCGTGGTCGGCGCCCTGCATTTCGACCGGCGCAACCTCGCGGCCATCCCGGTACCGGCCACGCCTCCCGGCAAGGCCGGGGACACCCTGCACTCCCCGCTGCTCGGCATCCTCTTCGGCCAGACGGGCACGTTCGGCTGGTTCGGCATCTTCGCCGCCTCGGCGGCCATCACCTTCGCGTACATCGGCTTCGACGTCGTGGCCACCGCCGCGGAGGAGGCCGAGGACGCCCCGAGGTCGATCCCGAAGGGCATCATCCGCGGGCTGATGTTCACCACGGTCATCTACATCGCGGTCGCGGTGGTCATGGTCGGGATGATCCCGTACGACAGGATCGACGCGAGCGCGCCACTCGCCAGCGCCTTCCGCGACGCGGGCGAGGGCTTCATGGTGCACGTCATCAACGTCGGGGCGGTGCTCGGCCTCACCACCGTCGTCCTGGTGCTGCTCGTCGGCCTGACCCGCGTGATGTTCTCCATGGCGCGCGACGGGCTGATCCCCCGCCCGCTCTCCAAGATCAACCGCGGCTACCGCAGCCCGACGAGGGTCACGCTGCTCATCGGCTTCCTCGCGATCCTGCTGGCCGAGTTCGTGGACGTGCTGACGCTCGAACCGCTGGTCGTGATCGGTGCCCTGTTCGTGTTCATCGTCGTGGCCGGTGGGGTGGTCAGGATGCGGCAGACGATGCCGGACCTGCCGCGAGGTTTCCGCACCCCGTTCTCTCCCGGCGTGCCGATCGCCTCGATCCTCGCCTGTCTGTGGCTCATGGTGAATCTCCAGCTCATCACCTGGCTGTACTTCACCATCTGGATGGCCTTCGGCGTGCTGGTCTACCTGGTGTACGGGAGGCGCAACAGCGTGCTCGCCACGATGGCGCGGCCCGTCCCCGAGGCTCCCGCCCCCGTGTACTACCAGGGACCTCCGCCCGGCGGCCCCGGCGCCGGATCCGCCGCCGGGCCCCGTGGCAGGCACCGGCGCTGAGATCGCTCGCCGAGGCCCCCTCAGAGGCGCCGGGCGTCGATCACGCTCCGCACGAACTCCCTGGTGCGGGGCTCGCGAGGATCGGTGAAGATCTGCTCGGGGGTACCGCGTTCCAGGAGCACACCGCCGTCGAGGAAGCAGACGGTGTCGGCGATCTCGCGGCAGAAACCCATCTCGTGGGTGGTCAGGATCATGGTCATGCCCCCCTCCTTGAGCTCCCGGATGATCCCGAGCACCTCCTTGACGAGCGCCGGGTCCAGGGCGGAGGTGACCTCGTCCAGCAGCATCAGGCGGGGCTGGGTGGCCAGGGCCCTGATGATGGCGGCCCGCTGCTGCTGGCCGCCGGAGAGCTGGTCGGGGTAGGCGTCCGCCTTGTCCGCCAGGCCGAACCTGGCCAGCAGGTCGCGGGCCTGCGACTCGGCCTGCTTTCCGCCCACCTTGTGGACCTTGCGCGGGGCCAGTGTGATGTTGTCCAGCACGCTCATGTGCGGGAACAGGTTGAACGCCTGGAAGACGATGCCCATGCGCTTGCGCACGTCGTCGGGATCGGCCTTGGCGTCGGTGATCTCCTGTCCGTCCAGGGTGATCGTGCCGTCGTCGGCGGTCTCCAGCAGGTTGACGCAGCGCAACAGGGTGGACTTTCCCGAGCCGGAGGCGCCGATCAGGCAGACCACCTCGTGCGGCTCGACCTCCAGGTCGATCCCGCGCAGCACGCTGTGGCCTCGGTAGTTCTTCCACAGGCCCTCGATGGTCAGCAGGCTCATGCCCTCTCCTCCCGCGCCGGTACGCTACCGCCGTACGCCCCGGTCCGCCCGCTCACTGGCCCCGCCGCCTCTGCGAGCGGGCCGCCAGGTAGTCGGTGAAGCGGGCCATCGGGATGGTGAGCAGGATGAACAGCAACGCCGCCGCCAGGTACGGGGTGTAGTTGAAGGTGCTGGCGACGTGGATCTGCGCTTGGCGCAGCGCCTCCAGGGGGCCGATCGTGGCGACGAGCGCGGTGTCCTTCTGCAGCGAGACGAAGTCGTTGAGCAGCGGCGGCACCACCCTGCGCACGGCCTGCGGCACCACCACGTAGCGCATGGTCTGGCCGTGGCTCAGCCCGAGTGACCGGGCGGCGGCCCGCTGGCTGGGGTGCACCGACTCGATGCCCGCCCGGAAGACCTCCGCCACGTACGCGCCGTACGAGAGGGTGAGCGCGATGATGCCCAGCGTCGCGAGGTCCGTCGGCGTACCCTGCAGACCGAGCGCGGGCAGGCCGAAGCCGACGAGATAGATGACGAGGATCGTGGGCACACCGCGGAAGACGTCGGTGTAGATCACCGCCAGGGCGCGCAGCGGGAAGAACACCGGCGCCGTGAGGTTGCGGGCCAGCGCGACGAGCAGTCCCACGACGAGGATCAGCGGCTCGGCGATCAAGAAGATCTTGATGTTGAGCAGGAACCCGTCCAGCACGTCCGGCAGCGCCTCGACGAACTGGTCGAGGTCGAAGAACGTCTCCCGCACCCTGGGCCAGCCGGGGGAGGCCGTGAAGAGCCAGAGCAACAGGACGAGCACGAGGATCGTCGAGACCGTCGCGACGGAGCCCGAACGGATCGACGACCTCCTGCGGAGCCGCTCCCGCTCAAGCTGCCGCTCGCTCTTCACCCAGCCGGTGGGAACCAGCAGGCGCTCGTCGTCCTTCATCGAGCGCCGCCGTGGCACGGGCCGTACGGCGAGTCCCCGGTTATGGGCGTGGATGACGCCGGGAGGTGGTGCTCCAGGGTCACTTCAGCTCCGGTGCGCCCGCGGCGGAGCCGAGCCACTCGGTCTCGATCTTCGCCAGCTCACCGGAGGCGGTCAGCTTGTCGATGGCCTCGTCGACGCAGCTCACCAGCGGGCTGCCCTTCTCGAAGACCGCGCCGAAGACCTCGGGCTCCCCGGAGGCCGCGCCGAACTGGCCGACGATCTTGGAGTTCTCGACCTGCGCGGCGGTCACGTAGAAGGCGGTGGGCAGGTCCACCACCACGGCGTCGACCTGCTTGTTCTTCAGCGCGTTGACGGCGTCGATCTGCTCGTTGTAGACGTTGAGTTCGGACGAGGGCTGGATGACGTCCTTGACCGCCTGCAGTGAGGTGGTGCCGACCTGCACACCGATCTTGGCGTCCTTCAGGCCCGCCAGGTCCGTGGCGGAGGCGACCTTGGAGCCGTCCAGCGCGACCACGGCCTGCTTGACCGTGTAGTAGCCCTTGCTGAAGTCGACGACCTTGGCCCGGTCGGGGGTCACCGAGACCTGGTTGACGTCGAAGTCGAACTGCTTGGCGCCCGGCGCGAACGCGGAGTCGAACTTCACCGTGGCCCAGGTGACCTCATCCCTGGTGAAACCCAGCTGGCCCGCGACGGCATAGGCGACCGCGCTCTCGAAGCCCTTGCCGTTGGACGGGTCGTCGTCGCTGAACCACGGGTCGTAGGCGGGCTTGTCGGTGCCGATGGTGAGCTTGCCGGGGGTCTTCAGCGCGAGGCCGTCCTTGGCGCAGGCGCTGGGAGCCGTGGCGGAGCCGGAGGCCCCGGAGGCGCTTGAGGACGCGGGGCTCGCCTGGGTCGTCGTTTCCGAGGCCGGCGCACAGGCCACCGCGGTCGCCGCGAGGGCACCGAGCGCGATCAGCGTCGAGGGACGAACCATGACAAAAACCTCCAGGGCGAAGCAACGATCCCCGAATTGTATGTATTCGGAGTGACCTGGGGTAACGGGGTACCAGCATATGAACTTTCCCCGGCGGGAAAGGGGATTTTCCCCGGCATCCCGGACCCGCCGGAGGACCGGACCGGGCCCACCGGAGGACCGGACCGGGCCCGCCGGAGAGCCGGACCGGGCCCACCGGAGGAGCGGGGAAAGAGCCGGGGCCGGGAAAGGACGAGGGCCCCTCCCCGCGAACGGGGAGGAGCCCTTGTCTCACGGGGCCTTTTAGGCCGCGACGACCTCGACATCGAGGGACGCGGAGACCTCCGGGTGCAGCTTGACGCTGACCCGGTGGGAGCCGAGGCTCTTGATCGCGGAGGCGATCTCGATGCGACGGCGGTCGAGCAGGGGGCCACCGGCGGCCTTGACGGCCTCGGCGACGTCACCCGTGGTGATGGAGCCGAAGAGGCGGCCGGACTCGCCGGCCTTCGTCTTCAGGACCACCTTCAGGGCCTGCAGCTGACCGGCGACCTCCTTGGCGGTGCCAAGGTCGCGAATCTCGCGAGCGTCGCGGGCCTTCTTGATCGAGGAGATCTGCTTCTCGCCGCCGCGCGTCCACAGGATCGCGAAACCGCGGGGAAGCAGGTAGTTGCGGCCGTAGCCGCTCTTGACCTCGACGATGTCGCCGGGGGCGCCGAGGCCGGTGACCTCACTGGTGAGAATGAGCTTCATCTGTCCGGACCTCCTTAGCGCGCGGTGCTCATGTACGGCAGGAGCGCCATCTCACGAGCGTTCTTGATAGCGGTCGCCACGTCACGCTGGTGCTGGGTGCAGTTGCCCGTCACCCGGCGGGCACGGATCTTGCCGCGGTCGGAGATGAACTTCCGAAGCAGCGCCGTGTCCTTGTAGTCGACGTAGGAGATCTTGTCGTGGCAGAACAGGCAAACCTTCTTCTTGGGCTTGCGCAGTGCCGGCTTGGCCATCGTGGTGCTCCTTTCAGAGCCCCGCCGTCAGGCGGGAATGGTCGCTGCGGATATGGACTGGGATGTCGGGCGCGGTCGCGACCGTCCCGGAGGGGCGTCCCTAGAAGGGCGGTTCGTCGCTGAAGTCGCCGCCGCCGAAGCCGCCGCCACCCTGCTGCTGACCGCCGCCACCGTAGTTGTTGCCACCGCCGCCGCCGCCGAAGCCGCCACCTTGCGGTGCGGCCGGCGCCGCGGAGGCCCACGGGTCGTTGGCGGGGCCGCCACCGAAGCCGCCACCGCCACCGCCCTGACGGGCGGTCTTGTTGACCTTGGCGGTCGCGTTTCTCAGGGAGGGGCCGACCTCGTCGACCTCAACCTCGTAGACGGTGCGCTTCTCGCCTTCCTTGGTCTCGTAGGACCTCTGGCGGAGCCGTCCCTGGACGATGACCCGCATGCCACGCTGGAGGCTCTCGGCGGCGTTCTCCGCCGCCTGCCGCCACACGTTGCAGGTCAGGAACAGGCCTTCGCCGTCTTTCCACTCGTTGGTCGTCTTGTCGAGGAACCTCGGAGTGGACGCGATGCGAAACCGGGCCACCGCTTGCCCCGTGGGGGTGAAGCGCAGCTCCGGGTCGTCGACGAGGTTGCCGACGATGGTGATCGTGGTGTCGCCTGCTGCCATGGCTAGCGCTGCCCTTCCTGCGGCCTTCGCTGGTTATCGGCTCAGAGTACGGCTGCCGTCCGACAAAATGCCGGAGATTAGTGCACGTCCGGGCGCAGGACCTTGGTGCGCAGGATTCCCTCGTTGAGGTTCATCTGCCGGTCGAGCTCCTTGACCGTGGCGGGCTCGGCGCTCAGGTCGATGACGGCGTAGATGCCCTCGGGCTTCTTCGCGATGTCGTAGGACAGCCTGCGGCGGCCCCACACGTCGACCTTCTCCACGGTGCCGCCGTCGTTGCGGACGACCGTGAGGAACTGGTCGAGGGAAGGGGCGACCGTACGCTCATCGAGCGAGGGGTCAAGAATGACCATCACTTCGTAACGGCGCATGCTGACTTCCAACCTCCTCTGGACTTTGCGGTCACGACACCGTGCCGTGACAGGAGGACGCTGACGTGCTTCACCCCGGACTCCCATTTCGGCGCTCGGGGTGGAGGGTGGGCCATGACACACCCATTCGACGTAGCCGTGCCAGCCTACCAGCCCGTCAAGGGTTGGGCCGTCGCCTCGCCGGGCACGTCCCCACAGGAGAAACGGGTTCGCCCTCACGAGGACACGCCCTCACGGTGAACCTCGGGGGAAGGGGCGGTGGAGATGCCTCATGTGTCCGGACGTGGCCAGGGCGGGCGTTTCCGGTTCAGAATGAACAGCGACGGGCGGCGCCATCCCCTGGAGAACGCGCTGAGCGTCTGCACGATCCTCTGCGGGCTGATCGCCTTCGCGGCCGGGCTCGTTCCCTCCGCGCACTCCGTCGCGTCGTGGCTGGGGGTGCTGGGGTTCTGCGGAGGTCTCTACTCCCAGTACGTCTCCGCGACGACGCCGGAGCGCGCGCTGAACATCGTGGGCATCGTGGCCTCGTTCGTCGGTGTGGCCTTCGGCATCCGCCACGGGGGTTTCCTCCCGTAGGGCCCCGAACCCGACGAGGGCCACACCGGGGTACGCGAACGGGAACGGCTATCCGGCCAGGCGCAGGTCCACGCCCAGCAGGATGAGGAACCACAGGAAGACGGCGAGCAGGGCCTCGGCGATGTCCTTCAGGAGCGCGGGGGTGATGTACTCGTACACCCAGGCGACGTAGATCCCGATCAGGATGTAGATGAGGCCGATGAGACTGATCCCTCTGCGATAGCGAGCAGCCACTGGGAACTCCTTGGGGGTTGGCCCGTGGGGGCGGGCGGTGGGGCGCGACCTGCGACTGCCCCGGCCCTCGGCGTTGAAACGGCTACTCTCGGATACATGCCGCTTATCGGAGCTCATGTCGACCAGGACGACCCGCTGGCGCACGCCAGGGCGCGCGGCGCCGAGGTCGTGCAGTTCTTCCTCGGTGACCCGAAGGGGTGGAAGGCCCCGGTCATCGGCGAGAAGACCCGGGAGATCAAGGACTCGGACGTGGAGGTCTACGTCCACGCCCCCTACGTGATCAACGTGGCGACCGCCAACAACCGGGTGCGCATCCCCAGCCGCAAGCTGCTGAGCGCGCACCTCGCGGCGGCGGCCGAGCTGGGCGCCCGGGGGCTGATCGTCCACGGCGGGCACGTGAACGCCGGGGACGACCCGCAGAAGGGCTTCGACAACTGGCGCAAGGTGTTCGAGCGCCTGGAGGAGCACGAGGTCCCCGTCCTCATCGAGAACACCGCGGGCGGCGGCAACGCGATGGCGCGCAAGCTGGAGCGCGTCGCCCGGCTGTGGGAGGCGCTCGACGGCTTCGACGTGGGCTTCTGCCTCGACACCTGCCACGCCCACGCGGGCGGCGAGGACCTGGCGGACGTGGTCGAGCGGGTCATGGCGATCACCGGCAGGATCGACCTGGTCCACTGCAACGACTCGCGCGACGCCTTCGACTCCGGCGCCGACCGGCACGCGAGCCTCGGCGCGGGCCAGATCGACCCCGAGCTCATCCTGGGCGTGTGCCGGAGCGCGAACGCGCCGATCGTGGTGGAGACCCCCTTCGACGGCCAGGCCGAGGACATCGCCTTCCTCAGGAAGCAACTCTAGGACGAGGCTCAGGACAAGACTTCGGACGAGGCTCCAGGGTGAGGGTTCACGTCCCGGATCCGGGACGGGGCCGCACGCGAGGTTCCGGAGGGGACCCGAGACGGGCCCGGCGGTGGGCAGACGTTGATCCACAGCCTGTGGATAACTTCATGGGATTACTTTTTCCAAAGAGTGGGTAAGGGAACATCCCCCACGGCTCAGCCCACCCAGGCGCCGTCGGTGAAGATCAGCGTGTTGAGCGCCATCAACGGGCCCACCACCAGGGCGTAGACGATGATGATCCATCGTCGCCAGGGCTCCGGCCCGCCGCTCGCCTTGGCGATCAGGATGAAGAGCGGCCACCACAGCAGCGCCGAGCGCGGCACCGACAGGTAGTAGGCGGAGCACAGCAGGGCGCCCACCTGGAGCCCCACGTAGACGAACTCGCTCCACCTTCGCAGGTAGAGCAGGACCAGCACGAGCACGACCCCGACGACCGCCCCCGCGATCTCCAGCCGGAACGCCCAGGCGTCTCGCCCATCGGCCATGGCCGCGTTCCAGGTCGTGATCAGCGACTCCCAGGGCCACACCATGTGCCGCCCCCAGCCGGCCTCCTGCGCGGTCTTCCAGGCCAGCCAGTCACCCGTACGGGAGTACTGGTAGGCGGAGTAGAGAGCCAGCGGCACGAACGGGAGGAGCAGCCAGCCCGCCTGCCGTACGGGCTGCCTGCGGGTGACGAACTCCACGATCAGCGCGAGGGCGAGGAACAGGCCGGTGATGCGCACACAGGAGGCCCCCGCCGCCAGGGCCGCGGCGAGCGGCCAGCGGCCCTGGCGCGCCGCGAGCCAGGCGGGGATGGCGAAGGCCAGGAAGAGCGACTCGCTGTAGCCCGCGAACAGGAACACCGCCATCGGCCAGAGCAGCAGCGCCAGCACCGCCCACCGGCCGATCCCCGCCGGTCCCTCGAACTCGGCCAGCCTGGCGAGCGCCGTCATCGCGACGGCTCCGGCCACGAAGGAGATCAGCAGCCCGGCGAGCGTCCAGTCGTCGATCACGAGATGCACCGCGCGGAGCATCAGCGGCATTCCGGGGAAGAAGGCGGGCAGCCCCTCGTCGGGCTCGCTGCCCGGGGCGCCGTCGTAGCCGTGCTCGGCGATGGTGATGAGAAGACCGGCGTCCCAGTTGCGCCAGCGCTCCAGGAACGGCTTCGGTACGGCGTCCCCCTCCATCAGCGCCCGAGCGCCGACGACGACCAGGGCGACGATCCCCAGCCGGGAGGCGAGCCAGAGCAGCAGCCCTTCCGTCGCGGCGTCGCGCGGAGGAGCGGGAGGAGTGATCACAAGGTCGGATTGTCCCGGATCACCGCGCCGGAACGCCAGACTCGGACGCTCGCTGAACAGCCCCACCCTGCCCCCTGTCATCCCGGCGGACCGCCGGACTCGGACGCCTCCCGAACGGTCCCATCCCGCCCCCGTCCGGACGCCTCCCGAACGACGGCCCCATCCCCCCTGCGCTAGGAGAGCGCGAGCCGGAAGCGGTCGGGTGCCCCGTCGAAGACGCCGCCCGCCTGGTCGTCGGTCCCGTCCTGGCGGATCACGTCCCTGTCCGGTACGAAGATGTCCCGGACGACGAACGCCATCATGATCAGGATGGTGATCGCGCGAGCCCACACGGCGGTGAAGTAGGTGTCACCCGCGATGCCCAGGGCCTCGTTACCCGGCTGGATGCCGACGAGATAGAGCCAGATCGCGAAGAAGTACCAGCACTCGGCGAGCTGCCAGAGCGCGATCGGCTTCCAGCCCGGCCTGGCCAGCACCGCGAAGGGGATCAGCCAGAGCACGTACTGCGGCGACCACACCTTGTTGGTCAGCATGAACGCCGCCAGGGTGAGGAAGCACAGCTGCATCAGGCGGGGACGGGTCCTGGCCGTCAGGGTGATCACGGCGATCGCGAGGCAGAACGCGGCGAGCGAGACGACGCCCAGCCTGTCGAGGAGCTCGGAGTCGCCCAGGATCGGCCACTGCTTCTGGTTGAAGAAGTACCAGATGGAGCCCCAGTCGGCCGGTCGCTCCTGGCTGAAGACGTAGAAGCGCTTCCAGCCGTCGAAGGCGAAGACCATGATCGGTACGTTGACGACGAGCCAGGCGCCCGCGACGCCGCCGATCGTCTTGAGGAACGGCACCCATCTGCCGGTGCGCAGCGTCAGCAGGAACAGCGGGCCGAGGAACATCAGCGGGTAGAACTTGGTGGCGATCGCCAGGCCGAGCAGGATGCCCGCGAGCCACTGGTTCCGCTTCGACCAGGCCAGCAGCGCGCCGAGCGCGAGGGCGTTGGCCGCCAGGTCCCAGTTGATGTACGCGGTGAGGATCAGCGCGGGGGCGAGGGCGTACCAGAGCGCGTCCCAGCGCCTGGCGGGACCGGCCAGCGTGGCCATCAGCAGCACACCGACGATCAGGCAGAGCGCCATGAGGATGACGGTGAGGTCGTAGAACGCCGTCCCCTGGTCGCTCATCGGGGTGACGATCCGGCGGAAGAACTCCATGATCCCGCCGATGCCGACGGGGTACTCGACCGGATAGTCGAAGTAGGGGATCTTGCCCTCGTTGAGCTTCTCGTTCCACCACAGGGGATAGATGTCGGTGTAACAGAAGTTCGTGAACTGCAGGGTCCCGTGGTTCCACGCCCCGCCGACGCGGCACGGCCACTTCCAGAACCAGGCCAGGATCGCCCCCAGCCCCGCGAACAGGGCCAGGGGCACGTACGGGATGGCCCGGGTGCCGAACTCGGGCAGCGGACTCCGCGGCGACAGGAGGTTCTTCATCAGGGACGTCGTCCGCTCGCTGCGGGTGTCGGCACGAGGGCGGCGGCCGGCGTGCCGGGGGCGCCGACCGCGCCCGGCGCGCCGTTCTCGATCTCGCCGTTCGGCGGCTCGTCGCCCCAATCACCGCCGTCGTTGCCGACGTCGCACGAGCCGTCCCAGGGCAGGCACTCGCGGCCGTCGGGCTGGTCCATCTCGCCGCCGCCGCCACCGCCGTCGGGGTTGTCGTTCGGCCAGCCGCCGTCGTCCCCGTTCTCGTCGGGGAAGGGGTTGGTCTCATCCATCGTCGGCGTCGGGGTGGGCGTCGGGGTGGGCGTGGCCAGGTTGTTCCGTACCCCGGTGTTGGCCCTCGGCGGGAACTGCAGGACCTCGTCCTTGGCGGTCACGGCCTGCATGTAGTCGTGCCAGATCTGGGTCGGGGTGCCGCCACCGCCGATGAAGGAGGGCATGGGCTCCTCGGCCCAGTGCACGACCTTGATCTTCCGGTTCGGCAGGCCGTACTTGTCGACCTTGAGCTTTCGCCTTCCCTCGGCCCCGAGCGGCTTGTTGTAGGGCACGTCCTTGGACATGCCGACCGCGGTGACGATCTGCGGGGTGAAGCCGACGAACCAGGCGTCCTTGTAGCCGTTGTTCGTGCCGGTCTTGCCGGCCACCGGCCGGGTGCCGATGTTGGCGGCGGTGCCGGTGCCGCTCTTGACGACGGCCTGGAGCGCGACGGTCGCGTCGGCGGCGGACTCGGGGGTGATGACCTGGTTCTCGTGGATCTGCTCGTCCAGCACGAGGGTGCCGTCGACCTTGGTCACCTTGGTGACGGTGTGCCAGTTGAAGTGCTTGCCCTCGTTGGCGAAGATCCCGTAACCGGCGGCCTGCTCGACCGCGGTGACCGAGGCGCTGCCGATGGTGACCTGGTACTTCTGCTCGGCGATCGCGTAGTCGACCGCGTTCTGGCCCTTGTAGATGGGGTTGCCCTTGGCCGTCTCGCCGACCCCCGCCTCCTTGGCGATCCTCGCCACCTCTTCGAGCTTCACCTCGTCGCCCATCTGCACGAAGACGGTGTTGACCGAGCTGGCCATGGCCTTGACCATGTCGATCGGCCCGAACGCCGCGTTCCCCGAGTTGCTGATCGGGGTGGTGCCGGGCATCTTGATCGTCCGCTTGCCGTCGACCAGGCTGTCGAGCGACTTGCCGCTCTCCAGCCAGGCCGCGAGCACGTAGGGCTTGAACGCCGACGCCGCCTGCTTGGTGGAGTCGAACGCGCGGTTGTTGTAGTCGTTGACGAAGTCGTCGCCGCTGTAGAAGGCGAGCACCCGGCCGTTCTTCGGGTCCACCGAGGCCACCCTGGCGTGAATGGTCGGCTCCAGGTTGGCGGTGCGGGCCTTCACCGCCTTGTACGCCTGCTCCATCATGCCCTTGTCGAAGGTGGTGTAGACCTTGTAGCCCTCGGTCTCCAGATCGCTCTGATCGATGTGCCGTTCCTTGAGCTCCCGGAAGACGATGTTGAGCATGTAGCCCTTGAGGCCCTTGAAGGTCTGCGCGACCTTGACCTTCTCGAACTTCAGGTCGTCGAAGGAGCTTCCCGCGTACTTGCCGTACGCGGCGGGATCGAGCTCCGCCATGTTCGTGAGCGCGGCGCCGAACCGCTCCTTGGTCGCGGCGTAGTTGCCGTCCTTCTCCTGGATGTCGAAGGTGCTCGGGTTCTGGATACGGCCGGCCAGGTAGGCGCCCTCCGGCACGGTCAGCTGGCCGACGTTCTTGCCGAAGAACGCCTTCGCCGCCGCCTGGATGCCGTACGCGTTACGACCGAAGTAGACGAGGTTGAAGTACTCCTCGAGGATCTGGTCCTTCTCCATCGTCTTGCTGATCTTGACCGCGACGAAGATCTCCTTGATCTTCCGCTGGATCGAGACCTCCGCGCTGAGGCCGTCGTAGTAGCCGCGCGCCATCTGCTGGGTGATGGTCGAGGCGCCCTGGAGCTGGGTGCCGCTGACGGTGCTCCAGAGCGAGCGGGCCATGCCCGCGAGGTCAATGCCGCTGTCGGTGCGGAAGCTCTGGTTCTCCAGGGCGATCACCGCGTCCTGGACGTGCTTGGGAATCTGCGAGAGCTTCACCGGGGTGCGCTGGACGCCCAGGCGCGCGATCGGGGTCTTCTTGTCGCGGTAGTAGATGACGCTGCCCCGGTCGTCCACGCTGGCCTGCGTGGACATGGGGACGGGCGTGTTGGCGTAGGCCACCGCGATCATGCCGAAGACACCCGCGCTGAGGACCACGAAGCTGGCCATGACGATCTTCCAGTTGGGCAGGAAGCGCGTCCACCTCCTGGCCTCGGGCTCGTCGTCGTCATCGGGACCGTATCCCCCGGGTCCTCCGGGGCCGCCCGCGGCGGGACCGCTCACCCCGCGCCCGCGACGCCTGCGCCCGCCCTCACCCGGTTTCGGGCCCGCGGAACGCCCGCCGCCCGCCTGGGCGGCGAGCATCGCCTGGGTGTCCTCGAAGGCGGCCTCGGCGCGACGGCCGGCCGGGGTCGGGTCGGTGTCGTGGCGGCGCACCCCGCCACCGCGCTGCTCGGGGCCGCGCGGGGGCATCCCGCCAGGAGCACCGGGGCCGCCAGGACCGCCGGGAGCACCGGGGCCGCGCGGGGGCATGCCGCCGGGAGCGCCCGCGTCGCGCCGGGGCGGTCCGCCGGGGTGCTGGGACGCGCCATCGGGATAGGGCATCCCGCCCTGGGGCATCATCGCGGTCCGGGGGTCGGCTCCCGCCTGCGGTGCCTGTCGAGGAGAATCCCAGCCCGCGCCGGTTTGGGGGTTTTGTGAAGGGGGAACTGCACGGGGAGCGGCTCCTGGGCTTGAGCGACGGCGCCGCCCCTGGCGAGCCGACCCATCGGCGCCCTCGCGCCCGTCCGACTCCGGGTCATTGCTGTGGCTGTAACTCACGCGTCCTCGTTTGATCATCGGGGTCTACGACGGCGTGCAGGCGGGCGAGACTACCTCCTGATCGCCGGAGATCTCGCCGCCTTGGCTCACTGGTAGCCGGCCCATTCGGGTGGATCTCCATTCCCGGTGACGAACGAGATCGTCGAGTGGTTCCGGCAACAACCTTGGCAGACCTCTCCCAGGTTGACGCGGGATTCCGGGTATTGGAAAGCGGTCCACGCCGCGCGAGGACCATGTCCTACGACCGCCTGCTGTGACCACATACGCGCCAGACTACGGCCTTTTTGTCGTTTGCTCCCAACCACTTGGGAAAGTCGCTGATTGCAGCCTTATGTTGGATGGACGTATCCTGTCGATGTATCGGTTCGATACATCGACGCGAGAGGTGGTGGTTTCCAGTGGCCGGCGGACGTGGCGGCGTGCTGGAGCTGGCCGTGCTCGGGTCGTTGCACGAGACCCCGCTACACGGCTATGAGCTGCGCAAACGGCTCAACGCCCTGCTCGGTATGTTCCGGGCGTTCTCCTACGGCTCGCTCTATCCGTGCCTCCGTCAGTTGCTCACCGACGGGCTGATCGTCGAAGACGGCGACGACGCCGCGGCCACCACGGCCGCCGACAGCGCCATCGTGCTCCCCGGCCGCCGTTCGAAGATCGTCTACAAACTGACCGCGGAGGGCAAGGAACGCCTCCAGGAGCTCCTCACCCAGGCCGGTCCGTCCGCCTGGGAGGACGAGAGCTTCGGCGTGCACTTCGCCTTCTTCAGGCACACCGAGGCGGAGGTGCGCCTGCGCATCCTCGAAGGCCGCCGCAGCCGGCTTGAGGAGCGTCTGGACAGCGTGCGCACGGCACTCGCCCGTACGCGCGAACGGCTGGACAGCTACACCCTCGAGCTCCAGCGTCACGGTCTGGAGTCGGTCGAACGCGAAGTGCGCTGGTTGAATGAGCTGATCGCCACCGAGCGGCGAGCATCGCCGCCGGAGGGGGAACGGCGGCCCGCGCGAGATGAGACGTCCAGGGCGCCCGCGCCGGGGACGGGTACGACGGGGCGGCACGCCACCCCGGAAGAAAACTGACCACTGAGAAAGAACAAAGGGGAGCGAGTGCCATGGGTTCGGTGCGCGTAGCCATTGTCGGTGTAGGCAACTGCGCCACGTCGCTCATTCAGGGCGTGCACTACTACCGGGACGCCGACCCCGGTGCCCGGGTGCCGGGCCTGATGCACGTCACGTTCGGCGACTACCACGTCGGCGACGTGGAGTTCGTCGCGGCGTTCGACGTGGACGCCAAGAAGGTCGGGCGTGACCTGTCCGAGGCGATCGTGGCCTCGGAGAACAACACGATCAAGATCTGCGACGTGCCGCCGCTCGGCGTGACGGTGCAGCGCGGCCCCACCTACGACGGTCTCGGCGAGTACTACCGGGAGATGGTCGAGGAGTCCGACGAGGCCCCGGTCGACGTCGTCCAGGTCCTCAAGGACAGCAAGGTGGACGTCCTCGTCTCCTACCTGCCGGTGGGCTCGGAGGAGGCCGACCGCTTCTACGCCCAGTGCGCCCTCGACGCGAAGGTCGCGTTCGTCAACGCGCTGCCGGTGTTCATCGCCTCCGACCCCGTGTGGGCCCAGAAGTTCGTCGACGCCGGGGTCCCGATCGTCGGCGACGACATCAAGTCGCAGGTCGGGGCGACCATCACCCACCGCGTGATGGCCAAGCTGTTCGAGGACCGCGGGGTCGAGCTGCTCCGCACCTACCAGCTGAACTTCGGCGGCAACATGGACTTCATGAACATGCTGGAGCGCAAGCGCCTGCAGTCCAAGAAGATCTCCAAGACCCAGTCGGTCACCTCGCAGATCCCGCACGAGATGCAGAAGGCCGACGTGCACATCGGCCCGTCGGACCACGTGCCGTGGCTCGACGACCGCAAGTGGGCGTACGTGCGCCTGGAGGGCAGGTCCTTCGGCGACACTCCCCTCAACCTGGAGTACAAGCTGGAGGTCTGGGACTCCCCCAACTCCGCGGGCATCATCATCGACGCGGTACGCGCCGCCAAGATCGCTCTCGACCGGGGCATCTCCGGGCCGATCCTGTCCGCCTCCTCGTACTTCATGAAGTCCCCGCCGGAGCAGTACTCCGACGACGAGGCACGCGAGTACGTGGAGAAGTTCATCCGCGGCGAGGTCGAACGCTGATCTGCCGTCATCGCACGGCAGTCGGACGTCGGAAGGGGGAGCCCCCGGCCCACACGGGCCGGGGGCTCCCCCTTCTAGTGGTTGTCGCGACATCCCGGCTCGGGAATAGGCTCCTGTCATGATCCGCGCTGTGGTCTTCGACGTCGGCGAGTGCCTCGTGGACGAAAGCCGCGAGTACGGCACGTGGGCCGACTGGCTCAATGTCCCCCGCCACACCTTCAGCGCCGTCTTCGGCGCGACCATCGCTCGCGGCCTCGACTACCGCGAGACGTTCCAGGTGTTCCGGCCTGGCTTCGACCTCTACGAGGAGCGCGAGAAGCGCGCCGCCGCCGGGCAGCCGGAGACCTTCGGCGAGGAGGACCTGTACACCGACGTCCGGCCGACCCTCGCCGCCCTGCGCGGCGATGGGCTCTGGCTGGGGATCGCAGGTAATCAGACCATTCGCGCGGGCCGGATCCTGCGCGAGCTGTTCACGCCGGATGTCGACCTCATCGGCACCTCCGACGACTGGGGAGCCTCCAAACCGGATCCGGAGTTCTTCAAGCGGGTCGCCGACGTCGTCCCCTTTGAGGCACACGAGATCCTGTACGTCGGCGACCGCCTGGACAACGACGTCCGACCGGCGATCGCGGCCGGGATGCGCGCCGCGCTGATCCAGCGTGGCCCATGGGGGGTAATCCAGCAGGCCGACCCGGACGCCGATCGCGTGCCCTCGCTACGTATCGACTCCCTGGCGGAGTTGCTGGACAAGGTGCGCACGTTCAACGCTGCAGCGCGATGAGGGTCGTACGCCACTCGTATAGCTGATCATCCAGTTGTGTGACGCAGTCAAGATCGGTCCACTGCTCCAGGGCTCGCTGCACCTCACGGATCCGCTCCATGCCCGTCGGTCAACTGACCAGCGGGGCGTCGTCGTTCGTGGACTTTACGAGGAGGCCAGCATGCAACGTAGATCCTGAGCGGAGTCCGCGAGCGTCGATGTCGGGCCCGTCCCGGCACGTTCGATGCGGTCGGTGACGCGAAGCAGCAGGTTGGCCGTACGTGCGGAGCCGATCTCATTCGCCTGCCCCATCACATCTACGATGACCGACTCGGCCTCTCGCCACGCCTGCGCGTGCACGAGGGCATTGAGCAACTGGGCGGCGTAGTGGTAGCGAGAACGCCCTCGGGTAGATCGCCGAACAGAGGCATCCATGAGCGGGGCGGCGGCCTTCCCCCACTCGCCCAGCTCTGCGTAAGCCATCCCCTCGTGCCAGGACAGCTCAGCTTCGTCCATCCACCATGTCCAGTGCGGATCACGTGCGCTGATGCTTTCGGCGAGCGCGGACCGCGCCCGCTGAAGCGCGTCGAACCCTCGCGCCTTATCGCCCATGACGGCGAGCGCACGTCCACGCCGTACATCGAATATCGCCGCCACCCGCGGGGGAAGGTCACCACTGGTGAGTACGTCGTCAGCGAGGCGCAGCGCCTCGCGCGGGCGGTCCTGACACAACGACAGCATCGACAGGTGAGCCAGCTCGAACAACTCCATGTCGCGATCTCCGGCAAGGCGCGAAAGCATCAACGCTTCATGAACGATTTGGCGCGACGTCTCTTGCTGATCGGCGTCGTGGGCCTGCCAAGCGGCGACTTCTCCGGACTCTCCAGCGGCAGCTTCGAGATCCCGCTCGATTCCCGCTGCAAGGCTTCCCACAGCGAGCTTGGCACTGACGGTTCGGAAAATCCGCAGAGAGAGGGGGAAAACTTCATTCCCCCCGTGGGCGCTGTCTAGCGTGACAAGCGCCTGACTATTTCTCCGTAATGTCGCTACATACTCCGCGTCGGCTGGTTGGTTCAGAGCAAACAAATTAAGGACACTCATATCGCCCAGTGTTGAACTATCCGGAACATCTGGGGCATCGTCATCGAACAGGACCGCTTCGTCGAGGTCGTAGACCAGGGCGAGCAACTGCGGGTAGGGGGAGCGAGGCCGGGCCCTTCCCGTCTCCCAGTCCCTGAGCATCCGGGTCAGGGACTCCCTGCCCGGCAGGCAGATACCGGCATGCTCATGAGCCGCTTCGGTGAGGCGTCGGGCCACCTCCTTTTGCGTCCAGCATTCGCCATGGCGTGCGGCCTTCAAGCGCGCGGCCCAGGTCGGCAAACCCATGATCACCTCGCGGACGTGGGAGGACTCCGCTTTCCTCCTCCATCCTCCTCTACCGGATAGCGAATGCGCCGCGTTCTGATGGATCCGTCGTGTCAGTGACATGACAACCACAAAAGGCGGAGCCCGCCACGGCATTGCGCGCCGGGACGGGCCCCTTGATCAGGAAGGCTCTCCTGACCCATGCCCAACCATAATGTTCCGGTTCTCGACCGGACCACAGCGAGCGGCTGTGCCTGCTTCGTCGACGTCCCGCCGCTGCCGATGGGCTGTGCCGACTGCGGGCACGCGCCCTACGCGCACGGCTGTCCCGGCCAGGTCGCCGACCACGAGTACGCGCAGCCGACCGGCGCGCTGATGGCCGCGCGCCTCGACGCGCGCCGCC
>NZ_BAABAQ010000017.1:0-194291 GCF_039537505.1 Streptosporangium oxazolinicum | reverse complement strand
CGACCACGGTGAGGCTGGTGGACAGCGTGGTGCCGCTCACCGTCTTCATCTGCTGGCCGTCGTGGTAGACGTCATAGAAGGCCACCCCCACGTTGTCCGTCGAGGCGTTCCACGAAAACGTCACCGAGTTGCACGTCAGGTTGCTCACCCGAGGGCCACCCGGCACCGACGGGGGCTGGGTGTCGGCGTTCGCGGACGTCGTCGGCGCAGCCGAGGCCGGCACCGCGCCCACCACCGCCATGGTGAGCGCGACGGCCACCGCGACCATCGCGGCGACCAGCACACGCGACCACGACCCTCGGCCGTCGATCGATGGGAATGTTCGCACCAGTCCTCCACGTGGAGATCGTCAATGGGACGTCCGGGGTGCGGTGACCGGCGGCCCCGCCGACCACCGCCGATGCCATGGCCGACACGGTGAGTCCACGGCGAGTCCGAGGGGAACGAGGCGCGGCTTGAGCGGGAGGCGCCATCCCCTTCATCGTTGCGACTCCATGATCGAATAGACATACCGTCGCTAAACCGACAAGACATCGAATGCCGGATGTAAAGAGAAGATTACTGATATTTGTCAATTTTGTCTGTAGGAAAGTCAGAAACGGCGATCATGCCCGTGGCGACGGCGCCGGACTCGTCGAGAGTCCTGGACACTGCGGGTATGCATGACGAGAACTCTCGCCCGAGGAGACGCGCAGCTCAGGCGGGGCCCGGCTGTGAGGATCGCGCCGCTCGGACGGGACCCGGCTGTGAGGACCGCGTTCTCCTCGCCCCGGCGTCGTTCCGCGAAGAGCCGGTGACCCCTGACGGACCGGTGACCCCTGACGGGACAGTGACCCCTGATGGGCCGGTGTCGTTGCGGTTGCCGTTCCTGGCTCCGCTGTGTCCGGGCAATCTGTTCGGGCATCTCGCCGCGACCGCCGTGCCCGGGGTGGAGGAGTGGCGCGACGGCGCGTACCGCCGCACGTTGCGCCTGCCGCACGGCCACGGCGTCGTCACCCTGTGGCCGATGCCCGACCACGTGGGCTGCCGTCTGACGCTCGGCGACCGCCGTGACCTTCCCGTCGCGATCAGCCGGTGCCGCCACCTGCTCGACCTCGACGCCGACCCCGTCGTCATCGGAGACCTCCTGCGCGCCGACCCGGTGCTCGCGCCCCTCGTGGACGAGCACCCCGGCCGCCGGGTGCCCCGCACCGTCGACGCGTTCGAGCTGGCGGTACGCGCGGTGCTCGGGCAGCAGGTGTCCACCGCCGCCGCCCGCACCCATGCCGCCCGGCTGGTCGTCGCCCACGGCGAGCCGATCACGGACCCCGAAGGGGGCCTCACCCATCTCTTCCCCACCCCGGGGGCGCTGGCCTCGCTGGATCCGGCGAAGCTGGCCCTTCCCCGGACGCGCCGCGCGACGCTCACCGGCCTGATCGCCGCCCTGGCGGACGACGCGATCGACCTCGGGGCCGGGGGCGACCGGCGTCGAGCGCGCGCCCGGCTCTCGGCGCTTCCCGGAATCGGGCCCTGGACCGTCGAGACCATCGCGATGCGCGCCCTCGGCGACCCCGACGCGTTCATCCCCGCCGACCTCGGCGTACGCGCCGCCGCCCGCAGGCTCGGCCTTCCCCTCACCCCGGCCGCGCTCACCCGCCACGCCGCCGCCTGGCGACCCTGGCGCGCCTACGCCGTCCAGTACCTCTGGGCCACCGGCGACCACCCCGTCAACCGGCTGCCCGCCGCCTGAGACCGGCCGGACCCTCGACGAGGTGCCGACGGTCAGGGGGTACGGCGCAGGGATGGGCGGTGGGCCCAGGTGGCCCAGCGCCAGAGCCATTCCAGCGGGCCCTGACGGTGGCGGCGCAGCCAGAGCGTGGACACCAGCCACTGGGGGAGGAGGATGGCTCCCGCGATCAGGAGCACCGTCGCGTCGGACCAGCCGTCCGGCGCGCTGCCGACGAGGCGGGCGGCCAGCAGGACGAGGAACGTGGCGGACAGGTAGTTGGTCAGCGCCATCCGGCCCAGCGGTGCGAAGACCCGCTGTAGCACCGGCCGAAGCGGCGTTCCGAGCAGGAGCAGCAGGGCGCACACGTAGACGCCCGCCATCAGCAGCCCGGCGAGGCCGAACCAGGAGTTGAAGTACGGGTCGCCGACCCGCGTCCCGACCTGCAGCCACACGGCGGGCACCGCCCCCGCCGCGAAGAGCAGGCCCAGCAGGGCCGGGACGCGGACGGAGCGCTCCATCCGGCCGATCACCCCGTAGCGGGTCAGCGCCGAACCCAGCAGGAACAGTCCGGGCACCAGGGGAACACCGTTGCTGTCGAGGACCAGCGGCAGCGCGACGAGGACGGCGGCGAGCGCGGCGACGGCCCAGCGCGGCAGCCAGGTCGAGGGCAGCAGCACCACCAGGCCGACGACGGCGTAGATGGTGAGGATGTCGCCCCGCCACAGCAGGAACATGTGCGCCAGGCCCACGGCGAGCAGCACCAGGAGCCGCCGCAGCAGGAGCACCCTCGGGCGGGGGGCGCGCTCCGTGGCGGAGTCCAGCAGCAGCGAGAAACCGACGCCGAACAGCAGGGAGAAGATCGGGAAGAAGCGCTGGTCGACGAAGAGCCCCACCCCCAGCCAGCCGTCGCCCTCACCCGCCGCCACCACGGCCTGGGTGGCCTGTGCGCTGTGGAGCATGTGGGCGATCGGCTTGACGTTGGCCAGCAGGATCCCGCACAGGGCGAACCCGCGCAGCACGTCGAGCGCGGCGACACGTGGCCGCCCGGAGAAAGTCGTGGGGTGCCCCGGTCCGGTGGACTCCGGCGCCGGGGGGAGCGTCTCATGTGGCATGGGACCTCATCCTGCGGACCCGCACCCGCTCCCACATCGGCGGAAAGCAGGGAAGAGACCGTACTTTCGGCCGGTACGGACCGGTGGGGCACCTCCCCTAACCTGGGCGTCGTGGCTGTTCCCCATCGGCTCAAGGTGGCGGCCGACGCCGGACTCGGCGCCGGGTTCGCGGTGGCCGTGGCCTTCCAGGCGTACCAAATCGCCGACAGCTGGGGTGCCGGGCACTGGCCGTTCGGCGCGACGGTCGCCGCCCTGGTGTGCGCGATCGCCCTGGTGCGCCGCCGAAGCCCGCTGTGGACCGCCGTCGCCGGTCTGGCCGTGGCCGCGCTCGCCGTCCTCGTCACCCGCCTCGTCCACCTGCCCGCCGAACCCAGCCCCGCCGCGTCCCTGGGGGTGGCGGTGCTCGTCGGCTCCTCGGTCAGGACGCTGCCCGTCCGCACGGCCTGCGCGGTGGCCGCCGGGGGAGTGGCCGTGGTGGCGGGCGCTTTTCTCGTCAATCCCGGCTCGGCCGTGCCGGTGGTGAGCGGTCTGCTCTGGCTCGTCGCCCTGACGATCGGGGTCGGCCTCCGGCTGCTCGCCGCCCGCCACCGTGCCGTCGCCGATCGGGTACGGCGTGCCGAACGTCTTGAGCTGGCCAGGGAGCTGCACGACGTCGTCGCCCACCACGTCACCAGCATCGTGCTCCAGGCCCAGGCCGCCCGGCTCGTCACCGCCCGGCATCCGGAGAGGAAGGCCGGATCCCTCGCCGACATCGAGGCCGCGGGTTCGGAGGCCCTCGCCGCCACCCGGCGCGCGGTCGGCCTCCTGCGCGACGCCGCTCCCGCCGCCGAGGGCCACGAACGGCTCGGCGAGCTGATCGAGGGCTTCGGGAGCCACGGCCGCCGGGCGCGCCTGCGGCTGGACGCCGACCCGTCCGGCTGGCCGCCCCAGGTGAGCAGCACCGTGTACCGGGTCGTCCGGGAGGCGCTGACCAATGTCTCCCGGCACGCCCCGCAGGCCCGCGAGGTCACCGTCCGCGTCACCCAGCACGGGGAGACCGTCACGGTCGAGGTCGAGGACGACGCCCCGCGCGTGCCCGCC
This sequence comes from Streptosporangium oxazolinicum, assembly GCF_039537505.1. NCBI lineage: Bacteria > Bacillati > Actinomycetota > Actinomycetes > Streptosporangiales > Streptosporangiaceae > Streptosporangium > Streptosporangium oxazolinicum. Next base: position 190,391 of record NZ_BAABAQ010000017.1, on the reverse strand, counting down.
CGCCGCTACCGTCGCGCCGGGTACGGCCTCATCGGAATGCGCGAACGCGTCGAGGCCCTCGGCGGCACCCTGGTCACCGGCCCGCGCCCCGGCCCTCCTCCAGGCCCTGGCTGGTCCGTCCGCGCCACCATCCCCACCGCCTCCACCGGCGACCACCGATGACCATCCGGGTGCTGCTGGCCGACGACCAGGCGATGATCCGGGCCAGTCTGCGGATCATTCTGGAGGACCAGCCCGACATCACCGTGGTCGCCGAGGCGGGCGACGGTGTCGAGGCGATCGAGCAGGCCCGCAGGACGCGCCCGGACGTGTGCCTGGTGGACATCCAGATGCCCCGCCTCGACGGGATCGAGGTCGCCCGCGCGCTGGCCGACGCCCCGCCCAGGGTGGTGATGGTCACCACCTTCGACCTGGACGAGTACGTCTACGGCGCGCTGCGCTGCGGCGCGGCCGGATTCGTGCTGAAGGACGCCGGGCCCCGCCTGCTGGTCGAGGCGGTACGGGCCGCGTACACGGGGGACGCGCTCATCTCACCGTCCATCACGCTGCGACTGCTGCGCCACCTCACCGAGCGCGGAGCCCGGACCGGGGCCCGCGTGCCCGCACACCCCCTGACCGCGCGGGAGACCGAGATCGTCCGGGCGATCGGCAGGGGACGCACCAACCAGGAGATCGCCGACCAGCTGTTCATCTCGCTGAGTACGGTCAAAGGGTACGTGTCGGGCATCATGGCCAAGCTCGGCCTGCGCAACCGGGTCGAGATCGTGGCCTGGGCCTGGGAGAACGGCATGACGAACACGGGATGACGGCCAGGCCGATCATGGGGCGGGTGACGGGCACGGGATGACGAGAGCGATGTGACGGCCGGTGGCGGCGGGTGTCTCCGGAGGGTGATCCGGTAACCGGTGGGCATCGGATGCGGAGATACCGGCGACATGTGGGATCAATCATCGGGTAGGCATGCCCCATGTCTTCTTCGCGGTACGAAGGGTGGTCGCTGGCCGGGCGGTACCGCCTGATGGCCGGGCTGGGCCGGGGCGGCATGGCGACGGTGTGGCGCGCCCGTGACGAGATCCTTCACCGTGAGGTCGCGGTCAAGGAGGTCACGATCCCCGACCACCTGACCGGGCCGGAGCGCGAGGTCCTGCTGGAACGCACCATGCGCGAGGCGCGTCTCGCCGCGCGGCTGAACCATCCCAACATCGCCGCCGTGTACGACGTGCTGCGGGCCGACGACCGCCTGTGGATCGTGATGCAGCTCGTACGCTCACGCAACCTCGCCGAGGTGGTCGCCGAGGAGGGGCCGCTGCCCGCGCCCGTCCTCGCGCGCGTCGGGCTGGAGGTGCTGTCGGCGCTGGAGGCCGCCCACGCGGCCGGAGTGATGCACCGCGACGTCAAACCCGCCAACATCCTGCTCACCGGCGACGGGCACGCGATCCTGACCGACTTCGGGCTCGCCACCGCCGTCGACGAGGACGTGTCCCTCACCAGTACGGGAATGGTGGTGGGCACGCCCGCCTACATCGCCCCCGAGCGCGCCGGTGGTGTCGCGTCGAGCGCCGAGAGCGACCTGTGGTCCTTCGGGGCCACCCTGTACGCCGCCGTGGAGGGCCGCTCCGCGTTCGGTCGCGGCACCGCGCTGGCCACCCTCGCCGCCGTGCTGACGGCCGACCCCGAACCGTTCCGGTACGCCGGGCCCCTGGCCCCCGTCATCGCCGGTCTGCTCGACAAGGATCCCGCCCGGCGCACCGACGCCGTCCGGGCCAGGGAGCAGCTGGTGCGGGTGGCCGCGCTGGGGGAGCGGGGCACGGGCGGCACCGTGGCGCTTTTCCTCGCCACCCGCGTCGCGCCCCCGGCCACCGGCCGGAACCTCACCCGGCCCTACGAAGCCGACCGGAATTCCGCCGGGCGCTATTCCACCGGTCAGCACCTTCACGCGGGCGCCGACCGGCCTTCCACGGGGGAGGCAGGGCCCACTCCGGCTCCGGCGCGTCGGCGGAACATCGGGCTCCGGCATCTGTCCGTGGGTGTCGCGGCCCTGACCGTCGGCGTTCTCGTCACCGTCACCGTCATCGTCGCCACCGAATGGCGAGGTGGCGGGTCCGGCACGCCGGAGCGGGTCGCTCCCTCGGGGGCCGCTTCCGTCCCGGTGTCACAGCCCACCCGCACTCCCGAGACGCGGCAGGTGATCGACGAGCAGCGCTCCACCTCCGCTTCTCGCCACGGCGGGCGGGCCGATGTCGCCCCCAGAGCGGCCGCCGGGCCCGGTACGTCCGGACCCCCCGCGAAGGGGGCCCACCCCGACTCCAGCAAGCACAAGACCAAGGACAAGAGCGGGAAACACGGGCCGACGCAGCCCGTCAACGGCCGGGGGAACGGCAAGAATCATTGACCGCGCCCGCTCAGGCGTGCCGCTTCGCGGCCGAGGCGACGGCGCCGACCTGTCGGCGATCCTTTCGAAGTCGGCTGCTGTCGCCGCCGGTGACGGTTCGGGCGGCGGCCAACGCCTTTCCGGATTCGCTCGGCGACCCCGGCAAGGCGGTCGATGCCCTGCCCCGGTCACCGTGAATGACAATCTTTTTGTGTGGAATACAACCCTCGTCGGCTTTCGGTGAAAGAATCGCGGGCCGGAGGTGATCATGGCTGCGACGTCTTTGGGTCCGGCGTACCACCGTTTGTGGCTGGCGACGGCGTTGTCCAATCTCGGCGACGGGATTCGGATGGCGGCCTTGCCGTTGTTGGCGGCTGTCATGAGCTCGGACCCGGTCGTGGTGGCCGGTGTGGCCGTCGCCGGACAGAGCCCGTGGCTGATATTCGGGTTGTTCGCGGGAGCCATCGTCGATCGTTACGACCAACGTCGTCTGACGGTTCTCGTCGATGTGGCACGGGTGCTGCTGCTACTCGTCCTGGTGGTCGCGCTCGCTTCCGGCGTCGCCGGTGTCGCCCTGGTGTACGCGGTGGCGTTCGCGTGCGGTGTCGGAGAGACCCTGCGCGACACGGCGACGGCCACCCTCCTTCCTCCCCTGGTCAGTGACGCGGACCTTGATCGGGCCAACGGTGGCTTGGTCAACGCCGAGGTCGCGGGTAACGAGTTGGTGGGGCCACCGCTCGGCGGGTACCTGTTCGGTGTCGCCTTGGTGCTTCCCTTCGCGGTCAACGGCAGCGCGCTGGCGTTGGCGGCGGCCCTGGTGTTCAGCCTGCCGAACGTGTTCGCGCACAAGGCCGCGTCGTCCTTCACCTCCAAGAGACAGATAGCGGCTGACACGCGTGCGGGTCTGCGGTGGTTGGCGCGTCATCGGCGTTTGCGCACCCTTGTTGTGCTGGGTGCGCTGTTCGCGTTGATGGACAGCGTCTGGTTCCCCATTTTCGTGCTCTACGTCGATCAGATCCTCGGACTGCCCGCGTGGGCCTACGGCGGACTGTTGGGTGTGGGCGCCGTGGGAGGTCTGGCAGGCGGGTACCTCGCCGCACGTCTCACGCGTTCGATCGGATCCACGGCGGTTCTGACGAGCTGCCTCATGTGTGCCGCGGCAGGACAACTGATGCTCGGGCTCACCACATCGGCCTCTGTCGCGGCCGCCGGGTTGGTGATGACGAGCGGTGCGTTCGGGGTGTGGGCGGTCGCGGCCCGGACGCTTCGCCAGCGGCTCACCCCACCCGAGCTGCTTGGCCGGATCAGCAGCGCGTCGATGACCATTGTGATGGGTGCGGCGCCTCTCGGAGCTCTCGCCGGTGGGTTCATCGCGGTCGGCTGGGGATTGACCGCGCCGATCCTGACAGGGGTGCCGGTACTCGCGGTGAGCGCGCTTGTCTGCCACCTGACGTTCCGCGAGCGCGACGAACTCGGATGACGGAGGCCCGGGTGTCCGCCGACATCATCTCCACGCGCGACGACGACGGCCGACGGTCCGTGGACCGAGCGCGATCTCACGCGCGACCTCGGCGGAGTGGGGGAATTCTCCCTTGCCAACGTTCATTGGCGCTGAATCCGTGGAATCGCGTTGGCAAGGTAGGCGATCAGGTCGTGACCGGGCCCCGCGCCGGTGGGAGTGGGACCCGGCCCTGACGGCTCGAAGTGGTCAGCCGAACGTGCCGGTCTTGACGCCGTGGATGAAGGTGGTCCACTCGGTGGCGGTGAAGACCAGCGCGGGGCCGGTGGTGTCCTTGCTGTCGCGGACGGCGCGGCGTCCGCCGGAGAGCCCGGCGACCTCGACGCACTCGCCGCCGTTGCTCGACGAGCGGGTGGACTTGACCCACGTCGCCTCTGCCAGTTCCCGGTTCAGGTCCATCTCTTGATCGTCTCCTTGATCAGCTTCAGTGAGTCGCGCTGGGACAGCGCCTCGACGCGGATCGCCTCGTACCGCAATGCTAGGGCGGCGACGTCGTCGGGGCGATCGGTTACCTGACCTGCACCGGCCGAATCGAGGTAGGCCGCGTTCACCACGCCCCTGCGCGCGTGCGCGATGACGAAGCCTCCGCCGAGGCCGGTCGTCGCGCGGGCGTCGAGGGGGAGGATCTGGATCGCGACGTCGGGGCGCTCGCCCATCTCGGCGAGGTGGGTGAGCTGGGCCGCCATCACGCCGTCCGCGCCGACGGGACGGAGCAGGACGCCCTCGTCGAAAACCGCCCAGAGCATGGGACGGTTCGCCCGGTCGAGGATGGCCTGGCGCTCCATCCGGGCCGTGACGTACTCCTCCAGCTGCTCGGGGGTGATGCGGGGCTCGCCCCGCAGGATCGCCTCGGCGTAGGCGCGGGTCTGGAGCAGGCCGGGAACGATGAGAGGATGCCAGGCCCGCAGGGTCTCGGCCTCGCGCTCGATCTCGATCCAGGGCCTGAACCAGTCGGGCAGCTGGCTGCCCACGTGGCTGATGAGGTCCCACAGGTTCGTCAGGGCGCCGTCGAGCTTGAGGACCTTGTCGATCTGCTGGGTCATCTCGCGGGGGGCCTTACGGTGGGTGAGCTCCACCATGCTCACCAGGCTGACCGACCAGCCGATGCGGTCGGCCAGCTCCTTTTGGCTGAGACCTGCCTCTTTGCGGCGTCTGCGGAATTCTGCGGCGAAATACTTCTTTGGGGAGACGGTGGAGCTAATGCCCGGGGGGATGGTCATTTCTGTCCTCTCGTGAATACACACACGGCTCCACATATCCGTGTAGTGACCGTGCGTTCGGAGTCACTACCGACAGTAGTGGTTGTTTGCGATTCTTGGAATACTCAGCGGGTGGTCGCCTGGAGTCGGTTAATGAGGCGAGGAAGCCCGGAAGACGAACCTGCGGGTTGGGCGAAAGGGCATTCACCATGCAACCGGCCAGAAAGCTGGGGGAGATCTTCCTGCGGAGAGAACCCGAATCAGTTTCGAGCGCACGCGCGATGGTGCGGGATCTTCTCGGTATCCAGCACCCCGCCTACGAGCAGGTACGGCTGGCCGTCTCCGAAATCACCACGAACGCCGTCGAACACTCCGCTCCCGGCCCGGTGGGAGACCTGGTCATGGTCGTCCTGAAAGTGGTCAACGACTTCGTATATGTGGAGGTCACCGACCCCGGTTCCGCGTCCAGCAAACCACACCTGTGCGACGATCCCGCCCCGGACGCGGAGGACGGGCGAGGGCTGTTCATCGTCGACGAACTCTCGGCCGGAAACTGGGGCGTCCGCGACTTCGGGGTGGTGGGCCGTACGGTGTGGTGCGCCATTCCGGCCGACCCCACGGCCCCCGCCGAGGAGGCCGAGATCGGCACCGTACGACCGGAATAGCGGGCGCGGATCCGTCAATCAGCAGAAAGCCTGACTTCCACACTCCACAATCACGCCGTGTATTCCTTACGCGTCTTTGTCACCCGTCCACGCGGAGATTCGTCACTCGTCCACGTAGAGGCAGAAGGGGTGCCCGGCGGGATCGAGGAGCACCCGGACGTCCTCCTGCGGCTGGTGGTCGGCGAGGGTCGCGCCCATCTCGACCGCGTGGTCGACCGCGCGGTAGAGGTCGCCGACCTCCAGGTCGAGGTGCATCATCATCTGCTGCGAGCCGTCGGCGGACGGCCAGACCGGGCGTACGTAGTCAGGGGAGGTCTGGAAACCCAGATACGTGACCCCCTCGGCCGGTGAGACCGTGGCCCAGCCGGGCTCGTCCTTGGTGAGCTTCCAGTCGAGAAGACGCGCGTAGAACCGCGCGAGTTCCTGTGCGTCGGGTGCGTCGAGCACCACACCCCAGTAATGGGAGTCCGTTCTTCCGCGCATGGCCGCTCCCTGCCCCGAAAGGCGTTCGGATCACGCGGAGCGGGGGACGTCTCCGGAGCGCGGCACCCGGCCCCCGGACCAGGCAGGGCTCAGCCCAGGCCGGTGCCGTGAACGCGTAGACGTTGTCCTCCAGAAGCAGGGGGTCCTCCTCCTCGGCGAGCCGCAGGAGCCGCCGACGGTGCTCCAGCGTCATCCGTCAGAGAGTCGTGCAGGGTGAGTGAATCGACCTGGGTCAGTCCTTCGTCACCTTCGGGACAGCGTGCGCCGCCAGCGCCGCTCCATCTTGGCCAGCACGTCCTCGCTGTGGGTCCTGGTCGCCTGGATCACGGCGAACTCGGCCAGATACTCGCGATAGAGGTCGACCGGCTCCTCGGAGAGGCCCAGCATGCGGCGGTTCGCCACCACGGCCGGTGCCGCGAGTTCCGCCACGGAGGCCTCGATCGCCGCGTCCATGAGAGCCGCGGGCACCACCTCGTCGCACAGCAGGCGGACCTCGGGATCGTCACCGGTGATCCTGCGACCGCCCAGAATGATCTGACGGGCCATCCTGGCCCCGGTCAGCCTGCGCAGCCGCAGGTTACCGAGCCCGGGGACGATGCCCTCCTCGGCCGCGGGAAGACTGAGAAAGGCCCCCGACTCCAGGAGCACCCGGTCCAGGACGAGCAGCAGCTGCATGCCGCCGCCGATCGCGAAGGTGTCCACCGCGCCGATCCACGGCTTCTGCCGCCTGGGGTCCGGCCAGGTCACCTCCGTCGGCTCCGGCAGCAGCCCGCGCAACATCTTGCTGATGTAACCCAGCTCACGGCCCAGCAGGAAGTCGATGAACGAGATCTCCCCGTTACGGAGCGCCTTGAGGTTGATACCCGCGCTGAACACCCGCCGCCCTCGGTACCTGGGATGGTCGACCTCGCCGCCACGGAGCACACCGACCCGTACCCGGTCGTCGAGCAGGGCGAGGTCGACCGCCGTCTCCAGATCACCGATGAGCCGGTTGTCCTCGGCGTTGAGGTGCTGCGCGTTGCGGAACTCCACGTACGCCGCGGGACCCCGGCGCTCCAGGAGCACCGAGGCCAGCTCGACCCGTCCGGTCGCGCGGAATCCGTCCAGCAGTTCCAGGGCGCGCGGGGTGGGCAGGGCCATGGTGTCGATCAGATGACGTCCGGCCGTGGGGGAGTGCAGCACGGCCCCGCAGAAGAGTCCCTGGTCGATCTCCAGGCCGTCCTTGTGCGCCTGGATGCGCGATTCCTCGACGGCCATTCGCGCCCGGGTGGGGACGAGGCCGGGAAAGCGGACGGCCGCCGTGTAGACGAGTTCGGAAAGGCGTGGCCGTCGGGTGCGCCCGTCGGTCAGCAGATCGTAGACGGCCTCGGCGTGCCGGGTGAGGAAGCAGAGCCGGGCCGTCCGCCCCGCGCCGAGCAGGGTGTCGGCCGAGCGCCGCTGGGCGGCGTCGCGCTCCGGTTTCGCCGGGAGCTCGGCGAGCAGGTCCTCCTGCCGCGACAGATGTCCGGCCAGCGTGGCCGTGTCGTCGCCGAGGTGCCCGGTGAGGCGCCCGCCGAAGGACGGCGCGGTGGCGAGCCATGCGTCCCTGCGGGTCTCGAAGTCCCGCGAGAGGGTGCGGCTCATGATCCCGGTCCTCCGTGCCGGGCCGTTCCCGAGGTGCCGGACGCCTGCAGACGCCGCAGCTCGCGGTCGTACGCGGCGAGGTGGGCGCCGAGGGCCTCCTCGTACTCCGCGCCGGCCGCCTCCGGCAGGAGCCGACGCCGGATGGTGACCTCGCGCCCGGAGAGGCGGCCCCGCAGGATCGCCGCCGTCTGGACGGCCTCGGAGAGGTCGTCGCTGATCTGGTCGACGAGCCCCATGCCGACGACGTCGAGACGGGAGCAGTGCCTGCTGATGCCGACTTCCCTGATCGGTAGCGCGGAAAAGCCCGGGGTGATGAATCCCGTCGAACCGACACAGCACAGATAACGGATGTCGGACAGTGAGGTGTCCGTCTCACCGAGGCACGACTCGACGGCCTCCCACCCGATGGGCAAACCGCTGGAGATGTGCTCGCGCAACGGATCGCCCTGGGTTTCCGTGTCACGGGTGCCGTCGGGGCGCGGTGGCGGCCCTCCATCGCGGACCGTGTCGAGCGTGAAACAGAGGACCATGCCGACGGTCCCCCGGGCGCCGCGCCGGAAATATTTGGCGAAGACCGGTTTGAGCAACTGGGTGGCAAAATACCGTGAGCGAGTCATCGGCGGTGTCTCGACGATCTCGTCACCGGCGATCAAGGTGTTGTCCCGGACGTCGAGCGGGAGCACCACCGAGGCCGACCAGGCCGACGTGACCACCTCGACCGTCGCCGCGTCCACATCGACCGGCCGGTGCACCGCGACGCCGAGAGATTCGAGAGTCGCGACGAGCCCCGCCGGATCCTCGTCGAGCTCGTCCGCGTAACGCTGGTTCACCGGGGTCCGGTGTGCCCCCGACCGGCCGTCCATGACGCCCGAGCCGCGGATAACACCATTCCGAACGATGAGCGTTATCGGCGGCAAGATTGTCGTGGAAAAAGAGATCGAACGACAGTTCGCGCTCGTGTGACGCATAATTCCCGGCGCCGCCGACGATGAATTCTCTTAATTGCGACCACTCGTCGAAACTGTTCGGTTTCATCGTTGCCTCGCCATGTCGAGTCGATGTCAGCTTCACGGTGAATTTATGGAAATAGGCCGCCGATCACCTTGGTCATAGAAGCATAAAGATCGACCTGCTGCAACGCGGCGGGGTGGAGGAATAGGTGTGATCTATGCCACATTGCTGCGGTGTTGACTCGTAGTCAAGTCTCACACAAGATCGTGTTGCGTCTGCGGCTTGGGCCTGTACGAGCACGTCCCAGCGCACTGCTCACCCTGCGCGTAATCATTTTCAGTGGCGTGGCGACACGGCTGCGGTTGTATGCGGTCGCAGTTGAACACGACAGCAGTTGAACACGACGGAAGTTGGACGCGAAATACCTGCCACATGGCACGCGTCGCGCTGCGCTAAAACGCCGGAAGAGCCGAAAGGGCGCGATGTGTGTAGCCGATGTCACTGACCGGCGCACACGCATTCCATGTCAACGGTGCCCTCACGTTATGGAGACGCCCGGCTGTGGAGAAGGCCGAGTACGATGGGTTCAATTTCCTGGTGAATGCCCCCGCGCTCTTCAACGCAGTCACCACGGCAGCGGAGCTGGGTATTTTCCGGTTGCTCGCGAAGCACCCCGGACGCGAATTCGAGGAGGTCCGCGAGCACACCGGCGTCCCGCCCCACCGGCTCCGCGTCCTGCTGCGGGCCGTCTGCGCGACCGGCCTCCTGAAGCGGTCCGGCGAGGTCTATCGCAACTCCACGGCGGCCGAGGAACTGCCCGCCTCCGCCGCCGGACCTTCGTGGCCGAGGGCGACGGCAGCCTCCTGATGAATCCGGCGGGCCTGATCGCGGTGGGCGCGGCGCGTCGGTTGCCGCTGGTGCATCTCGTGCTGGACGACGGGGTGTACGACTCGACCGGAGGTCAGCGGTGTGCCGGAGGGTCGGTGGACCCGACGGAATGGGCTCGGGACTGTGGATATAATGATGTGAGCACGGTCACTGATGTGGAGCAACTGAGCCGGTTTCTGGACGAGAAGCCATTTTCCCACTCATGGCCGGTGTTCGTTCGTTGCCTGGTCACCCGGGAAGCAGATCCCCCGCCGCGAGTGACACACGATCTCGCAGACATATCAGCATCCATCACTGCTTTCATGGCGTCTGCGCCATAGCCGGAGCTGAGGGGTGGGGGCTTTCCCGCTGATTCCGCCCAGCACGCCCAGCACGCCCAGCAGGCCCAGCACGTGGAGCACGTGGAGCGCATTTGCATCACTCCCTTGAGCCGACCCTCGCGGAGGCGGAGGTCCGGCGTGAACAGCAGCATCTGGATCGGCTCTATGAGGTATTGGAGACACAACGCGACAAAACAGTGAAGATGCTGGCGGGCGCCGTCCAGGGATCCGGCGGCTCCGCACAGGCACGGGTGGAGCGGGAGCTGGAGGTGCGGCGACTGCTCCAGCGTGTCGCCAAATACGACGCGGCGGAAACCGGGCTCTGCTTCGGACGAGTGGACCTGGAAGACGGCTACGGATACTACATCGGCAGGATCGGCCTGCGTGAGGAGGACCTGGACGCCTCCCCGCTGCTGATCGACTGGCGCGCCGCGGCGGCCCGGACCTTCTACACCGCGACCGCCGCGGCTCCGCAGGGCGTCCGGTTGCGGCGGCACCTGCACACCCGTGGACGCCGGGTGCTGCGCGTCGACGACGAGTTGCTCGGCAACGCCGTCCCGGCCCCCGAGGGCGACGCGAGACTGACCGGCGAGGCCGCGCTACTGGCCACGCTCCGGGCCGACCGTACCGGCCGGATGCAGGACGCCATCGCGACCCTGCAGGTGGAGCAGGATCAGATCATCCGCTCTCCGCACACCGGAGTGCTGGTGGTGCAGGGCGGTCCGGGCACCGGTAAGACCGTCGTCGCCCTGCACCGCGCCGCCTACCTGCTGTACACCCATCCACGCCTCGAACGGCGTGGCGTCCTCGTCGTCGCGCCCAATCCGGTTTTCCTCAGCTATATCAGCCAGGTCCTTCCCAGCCTTGGCGAGACCAACGTGCTTCTGGCCACCGTCGACCAGCTTTTCCCCGGCGTCGCGACCGTGCGGACGGAGCCGGACGACGGCGCCGACGTCAAGGGCCGCCTGGTGATGGCCGACGTGGTGGCGGCGGCGGTGCGTGCCCACCAGGCCGCGCTGGACCGGCCGGTACGAACCGTGATCGGCGGAGAGCTGATCGAGCTGGAAACGGACTTCCTCGCCCGTACGGTCGCGTCGGCCCGGGAGACCCGGCTTCCCCACAACCTGGCCCGTCCGGTGTTCTGCGAAGCGGTGATCGACGACATCGCCCGACAGCTCTCCTACACGATCACCGACATCGAGGCCGTGTTCGACGAGCAACTGGCCGAGCACGTAGATCATTCCCAACTCGACAGGGAAGTGGCCGACGACATCGCCCGCGTCTTCGGCGAGGACACGCCGATGATCGACCTGGAGGAGCAGAAGCGCCGCGACATCGCCGGTTCGAAGGAGCACTGGCTGGCGGCACTGCCCGGGGATCCCGACGTCCAGCGGCTCCTCGACCGGCTGTGGCCCGCGCTGACACCCCAGCGCCTGCTCGACAGGCTGTACGGCGACCCGTCGTTCCTGGCCGAGGTGGCACCCTCCCTGACCGACGGGGAGCGGAGGAGCCTGCACCGGGCGCCGGACGACGGCTGGACTCCCGCGGACGTCCCGCTGCTGGACGAGGCGGCCGAGCTCCTGGGCCATGACGATCAGCTCCAGAAAGTCCAGGCGGAACGGCGGCGCGCGCGAGCGATCGAGTACGCGCAAGGTGTGCTGGACATCGCCCGTGGTTCGCGCGCCGGGGAAGACGACGATCCCGCCGAGGCGGAACGGCTGGCGGCCACCGATCTCGTCGACGCCGAATACCTCGCCGAACCTCACGAACCCACCGAGCCCCACACCGTCGCTGAGCGGGCGGCGCTCGACCGGACCTGGAGCTTCGGTCATGTGATCGTCGACGAGGCCCAGGAACTGTCGCCGATGGCGTGGCGGCTTCTCGTACGGCGCTGTCCGACCCGTTCCTTCACGGTGATCGGAGACGTCGCCCAGACAAGCTCGGTAGCCGGGACGTTCACCTGGCGACAGAAGCTTGAGCCCGTTTTCGGCACCCGCTGGCGGCTGGAGCAACTCACCATAAATTACCGCACGCCCGCGGAGGTCATGGCCGCCGCCGACCGTGTCCTGACGGCCATCGGCGCCGGTCTCGAACCGGCCCGCGCCATCCGCGACGGCGGCCATGCCCCGTCCCTGATTCGCGTACCGCCCGGTGAGCTCCCCGACCGGCTGCGCGAGGCGACGGTCCACGAGATGGAGGCCGTCGGCGGGGGACGGGTCGCGGTGATCGTGCCGACGGAGGAGCTGGCCCCGCTGGCCAAGGCCGTCGGTTCCGCCATCCCCGACCTCTCCTGGGGGCCGGACGCCGACCTGGAGCAGAAAACAGTCGTGTTAACCGCGACCCAGGCCAAAGGGCTTGAGTTCGACTCCGTTCTGGTCGCGAATCCGGACTCCATCGTCACGGCGTCCTCCCACGGCCTCAACGACCTCTACGTGGCGTTGACCCGCTCCAGCCGACGGCTGACGATCGTGCACACCGGGCCGGTTCCCCCGTTCTTCGCGCACCTGACGACATGAGGGCGCCACCGGACCGGAGGCGGAAGCGGCGCCCCGCGACGGTGAACGCCGGTCCCGTTCTCCGCCACCGGCTACGTCTTTTCTGATCACCTTTGTCGCGAACGGTTCGCCTTCGTGGCGAACGGTCGCGCCGAGGGGGGCCGCTGTCGAGAAACGGTGACACGCGGCGGACAACGCGCGCACGTCCGGCGCCGATCGTGGTTCCTCATGAACGAGCCACGCACGATCCCCCCTCGGCCCCGCGACCGGCTGTACGCCGCGGTCACGCTGGTGATCGCCGTCCTCCTGCTGCCCGCGGCGTTCGTCCGGCATCCCGGCCGGGCCCGCGAACTGGCCTGCCGCTGGGCGTTGCGGACGCGCTTCCCCGCCGAGGACCTCACCGGGCTCACCCACGGAGCCCTGGCGGCGTTCACCGCGGCGCGCACCCGGGCGCTCTGGCGTCACGGTCAGCTCATCGGCCTCACCTCGGGATACCGCGATCCCCAGGTCCAGCAGCGGATGTTCGACGAGGAGGTGCGCCGCTCAGGCTCCCCGGCGCTGGCGCGCATGCTCGTGCTGCCACCGGCGGAATCCTGCCACGTCAAGGGCATCGCGTTGGACGTACGCCCCCATGAAGGCGCGCGCTGGCTGGAGGAACACGGCGCCCGCTACGACCTGTACCGCGTCTACGACAACGAGTGGTGGCACTTCGAGTATCACCCGGACCGAGGCGGCAGACCACCGCGACGGCGGCCCCACCCCGGTGTGGGTTACGTCAGCGAGTGCGCGGACCAGCTGTAGCGGGTCACCGCGACGGCGGTCCCACCCCGGTATGGGCCATGTCAGTGAGTGCGCGGACCAGCTGTAGCGGGCCGCCGTCACGCCGGGCAGTTCCGGGGGTTGACGCTCTGCCCGGCACCGGCACCGGCACCGGCACCGGCGACGGTGACCTGGGCGGGGCTCTCCGGCATCGTGGCGGCGGCCGTGCACACGATCTGCTCGACGGCCAGTGCGGACAGTTCCCCGGCCGGAGTGGACAGGGTCACCACCAGGTGGTCGACCGGCTTGACGGTCACCGAGAACGGGCCTGCTTCCGGCGGGACGTCGGTGGTGAACCCGTGCGCCCGTTCCTCCGCGGTGGGCCCGTCCATCAGCAGCGCGAGCGTGCCCGCCGTGAACAGTGGACGACCACCCGGCCTGGGCCGCGTCACCGCGCTGAGCCTGCCGTCCTTCACCAGATAGAGGGTGATCGTCGTGGTTGACGCGACGCGCCCGCTCGGCGGGGCGCCGACGGGGATGACGTCGCTGGGTTGCACGCCGCAGCCTGCCACGGCGACGAGCGATACGAGGCCCGCGGCGAGCACGCGGCGGGGTGGTCCGGCCCTCATTCGGGGCCTCCGTCCGGATCGGGTGCCCGGCGTGGCAGGCACAGTGTGAACACGGCGCCGCCGTCCGGGGCGTTGGTGACGGTGAGGTCGCCTCGGTGTAGACGCGCGTTCTCCCGCGCGATGGCCAGGCCCAGGCCGCTGCCCTCGGACCTGGCCCTGGCCGCGCTGGCCTTGTAGAACCGGTCGAACACGTGCGGCAGCACCGCCTCGTCCAGCCCCGGCCCGTGGTCGCGGACCTCAAGGGTGATCCGGTGCGGGTCGGCGCGAAGCCGTACCGACACCGGTGGCGCGCCGTGCCGCAGGGCGTTGCCGACCAGGTTCGCGAGGATGACGTCCACCCGGCGCGGGTCCAGCCGCGCCGTCACCCCGGGCGGAACCTCGGTGCGTACCCGCTCCGACCAGCCCCGGACGCGCAGGGTCGCGCCCACCAGTTCGGCCATGTCGATCTCGTTCGGCGCGAGGGCCGCGACGCCGGAGTCGAACCTGCTGATCTCGATGAGGTCGTTCACCAGAGCGGTGAGGTTGAGCGTCTCCTGGCTGACCAGCCTCGCGGCCCTGCTAGCGGGCTCGGGCAGCCGGGCCGCCTCCTCGTCCAGGACGTCGGCGACCGCGGTGAGCGCGGCCAGCGGGGTGCGCAGCTCGTGGGACACGTCGGCCACGAACCGGCGGGCGTCGGCCTCCATCTCGCGCAGCTGCTTGACGAGCCGTTCCAGCTCCGCGGCGGTGTTGTTGAACGTGCGCGCCACGTCGGCCAGCTCGTCGGAGCCGCGCACCGCGATCCTGGTCCGCATCTCGCCCTCGCCCAGCAGGCGTGCCGCCCGGCCGAGCTCGCGCACCGGGCCCAGCACGCCCCGGGCGGCCAGCGACGCCAGGACGACCGCGAACGCCAGGGCCGCCCCGCCGATGAGCCAGGCGCGTGCGGCGAGCTCGTCGACGCTGTGCTGTTCGGGAAGCAGGCTGCGCACGCTGTAGACCTCGATGCCGGACACCCGCGTCGTCCGGTCCTGCTCGATGATCAGCATCGGCATGCCGATGATCAGGCTGGGCTCACCCTGCCACACCACACGCTGCCACGCGGTACGGCCATCGGCCACCACCTGCCGCAACCCCGGTGAGATCGCCCCGAGGTCCAAGATCCGGGCCTTCCCGTCCAGCCCCGGCGACCCCGGCCCCGGCGGTGGCCCCGGCGAGGCCGGGGGGAGCGGCGAGTGCGTCTCGCGGTAGACGGCGACCGCGAAGCTGTTCTGGTCGGCCGCGGCGGCGGCGATCTCGCCGAGCTCGTCCGGGCCCGGCGCCGCGCTCCGCAACGGGTAGAGCGCCTCCAGGCGGCTGGTCATCGCCTGCACCGCGCCATCCTGGGTCCGCTCCAGGATGGCGTTGCGGGCCTGGACGTAACTCCCACCGGCCACCGCCGCCGCGGTGACCACGCACAGCAGTGCGAAGGCGAACAGCAGCCGGGCACGCAGCCCCAGGCTCGGCCGAGGCGTCACCGGCGGCTCACACCGGCCCGAACCGGTACCCGAACCCACGCACCGTCCGCACGTAGACGGGTGCCGCCGAGTCGTCCTCGATCTTCGCGCGCAACCGCTGCACGCACGCGTCCACCAGGCGCGAGTCACCGAAATACCCGTGCTCCCACACCGACTCCAGCAACTGCTGGCGGCTGTGCACCCGGCCCGGCGTGCCGGAGAGCTCGAACAACAGGCGCAGCTCGGTCGGGGCGAGGTCCACCGGCACGCCGCGTTTGGTGACCACGATCCCGGCCCGGTCGATGGTCAGGTCCCCGTGCCGCTCCAGCTCCGCCTGGTCCCGGCCGATCCGCCGGAGCACGGCGCCGATGCGTGCCTCAAGCACCCTGGGCTGCACCGGCTTGATCACGTAGTCGTCGGCGCCCGCCTCCAGCCCGGCCACCACGTCCATGTCGTCGCCGCGCGCGGTCAGCATGATGATCGGTATCTGACCGGCGGCCCGGATGCGGCGGCAGACCTCGAACCCGTCCATGCCGGGCAACATCAGATCGAGCACGACGACGTCGGGAAGATCCGTACGCAACCGGTCCAGCCCCTGCTCGCCGGACTCCACCGCGCGCACCCGGTACCCGTGCCCGGTCAGGGCCAGCTCAAGACCCTCCCGTACGGCCGGATCATCCTCGATCAACAACACTCGCGACACGCCCCCGGGTCTCACAGCACGCCCCCGTAACTCACTCGCAGGTCAACCCCATCCATTGTGGGCCGACCGTGTGCCCACCTTGTCTTCGCCATGTCATGGTTGTGTCACGGCCTCGCCGACGGTGATCGCTATTAACGAACGGTGACATTGGCGTCAATCGCATCCACACGTGTCCGACCGGCAGCCCGGACCGCCGGGATCCAGGCTTTGATCTTGAGCGCCGACGCGTGACCCAGGAGGCGAGGATCGTCAAATGCGTGGCGCGCGGAGTCAATGACATCCGGTCGTCACAACAGGATGCTGGGCTCCGACGTACGACGAATCAACGAGGGAGTCTCACCGGTATGCGGAAGGCGTCAATGAAGATCGCGGCCTTGAGCGCGGCGGCAACCGCCGCGGCGCTCTGTGTCATGCTCACCCCCAGCGCGGCGCTGGCCGTTCCTCCGGGCGTGCCCACCGGATGCAGCTCCGGGATCGGATGGCAGGATACGAGCGCGTGGTCCAAGTGCACCGGCGGTTCCGGTTCGCACCGGGCGGTCGCCACATGTGCCAACGACGCGGACCGCACCAGAAAGGTCTACGGTCCCTGGACGCACGTCGGGTCGATGAACCAATCGTCGGCCATCTGCCCGGGTACTCATCCGTACGCTGTCGGTCACAGCTACGAGACGCGGTCGGCCTGACCACATTTCATCCCAACGGTCCCCTGGCGTCGGCCTCCACCGGCGCCAGAGGACCGCGCATCACCGAGCGACCTACCAGGCGACAAAGCGGTTTCGTCGCTGTTGACGAACTCCCTGCCGGTGAGCGGAACAGCAAGATCAGGGTCTTGCGAGCAGCGAATTGTCACGCTCGGCGGCCCGGCTTGTTCGTGATCTCCATGGCCCACGTGAGCGGGATGGTTCGCACTGGACCTGCTATTGGGTCGAGCTGGGTGGCAGGCACACCGCGACGCGCGGTGTTCACCGTGGCCGAGGTCGCAGCCCGTCGAGGATGAGCTGGGCGATGTGCGCGGAGCGCTCGCGACTGGTCTCCGCGCCGGCGTGGCGGATCGCGGCGAAGGCACCGGCGACCAGCGCCATCACCTCGTCGACGGTGAGATCGGGGCGTGCGGCGCCGGCCGCGTGCGCGCGATCCAGCAGGCCCGCGACATGGCGCGTGAGATCCGCCGCGACATCGGGGGCGGCGGTGCGCAAGTCGAACTCGGCGGCCACCAGCGCGCTCTTCACCGTCACGTTCTCGGCACCGCTGGCCATCATCTCGGACAGCAACGTGAACAGGGCGGCGGGATCATCGATCGCGGTGAGCGCTTCCGCTTTCGCCACCAGTTGCCTGATCTGGTCGGTCGCGACGGCGAGATACAGCGCCTCCTTCGCCGGGAAGTGCCGGTGGACGGTGCCGGGGCCAACGCCCGCGCGGCGGGCGATCTCATCGAGCGAGACGCCGAGACCCTCCGTCGCGAACAACTGCTGCGCGGTCCGCAGAACCCGCTCGCGATTGCGGCGCGCGTCGGCCCGCAGCTCCCGGTCACTCCCGTGAGCTGCCGTCGGGCTTGCCGGGACCGGATCAGGTGGCTGGCTGGACATGTCCGCATCAGTGTAACCGGGACGGCGCACCGTATAGTGTGGCCATAAACGGGGCGTCGCACCGGTTAGAGTCCGCGGCGCTCATCACGACCCGACCTGTGAGCCACGAGGAGACCACACCGATGACCACACGTGAGGACACGAGCGCTCTGGTGCGGCGGATGCAGGAGTGCTTCAACAGCCGGCGATTCGACCAAGCCGCCGACCTGCACACCCCCGGCTTCTTCAGCCATCCGCTCGGCACCACGGGTTTCGAGGCGGGCAAGGACGCCTGGCGCGTGCTCGTCGCTCGGTTTCCCGGCATACGCGTCGTCGCCCAGGACATCCTGGTCGACGGCGACAAGGCCGCTGTCCGCTCGACCGTCGAGGGGATCGCGGCCCCGGACGACGACGCGCGGCCCACGCTGTTCGAGATCTTCCGCATCGATGACGGCCGGTTCGCGGAGATGTGGGGGGCCAGCACGGGATTCCCGTCCTCGGCCAGCCCCGAGGATCTGAGTCGCCCGGTGAGCCGATGACCGGTTCGGCGACCACGGAAAGTGCTTCTGACGTGCGCCGGATAAGCCGGACAAGGGGTGAGGAGCGGCGCGGCTTGACGTACTGCCCGCAGGCGTCGACGGCGTAGGGTTCCATGTCGTCCTGGGGCGAGGCCGGGAACCTGCTCTCGTCATACGTGTCGATCCGCACAGCGGCGACGGTGTCCGGGGCGACGATCCCGTCCTTCACCCGGATCCTGTCGCCCTTACAGGTCGTCGACCGCCAGGCGCCGAACGGGTTGCCCTTGATCGCCTTGGTGACACGTGGAGCCGCACGGGGCGACGGGGGTCCCACGGGCGGGAGAGATCGTGCGGCCACGGGCCGGGACGAACGTCCCGGCGGCGCGCACGACCTTTCCCGCGAATGATCACGCTACGGATGAGCACCGGCTGACCCACGAGGTCACCGGCTCGCTCGGGTGATGACCTCCTCGGTCGTCAGCGGCGCCCTGGGGTGATGGGTCAGACACAGAGGTGTACGCACCTTCGCGAACCCCGCGCCCTCGGGGGCGATGTAGAACTGGCCGCTGCGCAGCGAA
This sequence comes from Streptosporangium oxazolinicum, assembly GCF_039537505.1. Lineage (NCBI taxonomy): Bacteria > Bacillati > Actinomycetota > Actinomycetes > Streptosporangiales > Streptosporangiaceae > Streptosporangium > Streptosporangium oxazolinicum. The sequence goes on along the minus strand of NZ_BAABAQ010000017.1, from coordinate 171,656 downwards.
CCGATGTCATCGGCACTGCCGCCTTTGACGCGGGCCATCGCCTTGGCGGCCTCGATCTGCACGTCCGCGTTGAGCAGGCCGTAGAACTGGGTGGCGGCGTTGCCCGGGATCCGGTTGTGCAGGCCCTTGGGCGCCTGGGTCGCGAACACCAGCCCGAGCCCGTACTTCCGGGCCTGGGAGGCCAGCGCGAGCGTGCTCTGCGTGCACGCGGTCATGACGCCCGAGGGGGCGAAGGTCTGCGCCTCGTCCATGACGAGGAGCCCCCCGAGGGGCAGGTCACCGGCGGGGTTCTTCTTGATCCAGGCGAACAGCGCCATCTGCAGCTGGTTCACGAAGGACTGCCGCTCGGAGTCACCCTGCAACCCTACGAAGCTGATGACCGAAACCCGGGCCCGCTTCCCCTCGGCCGGAGTGAGAAGCCGCCCTGGATCGACCGGCTCACCTTCCCCGCCGAACAGCGGATCGGTCACGGCGGCGGCCCGGAGCAATCGGGCGAGCTCATTCGCGATCTTCGCTGCTCCGTCGATCCGGCTGATGTCCTCGGGGAAGTCCGCGAGCAGATCGATCAGCCCGTCGAGGCCGCCACGCCTGTGTTTCCCGAAGTGGACGACCGCCTCCGTGAGCACCGCCCGCGCGACCTGGGCCTTGCCGGTGGTGCCCGTCACCTTCGCTCGCGGGGCGAGCGCCGCGATGGCGGCCTGGACGGCCTCGTTGAACTCGTCGACGTCGTCCCGGACCCCGGAGAAGTCGGGCAGCGGCTGGAAGGCCAGCGGACGGCCCCTCTCCCGGCGCGGTGTCCAGACCACGACATCGGTGTCCGCGAGGTAACGAGCCGCCAGACCCCGGTCACCGGGGCCCCAGGCGGAAGGCTCCTCCGGCCAGGCGTCACCGAGACGGGCGAGGTCGTTGTTCGGGTCGAGCACGATCGAGGAGACGCCCCGAAGGGCGCACTCCTCGACGATCCGCCTGATCAGAACGGTCTTCCCCGAGCCGGATCCCGCGAAGATCGCGACGTGTTTACGGAGCGCCTCCAGCTCTACGGAGACCGGAAGCCCGCCATCGTAGGAGTGCCCCACGGTCAGCGACGGCACCCCGGCCGGACGGCTTTCCGGAGAGTGGCCCGAGGAACCGGCCGCGCGGACCGGCAGGGGCTTCGCCTGGGCGGGCGGCCCCTCAGGGACTTTTGGGGCAAGGTCTTTAGGAGCGGGGTCTTTGGGTGCTTGTGGCACTCGCGGAGCGGTTGGATCCGCCCAGTCACCCAGGGCGTCTTTGAGGAGCTTGAGGTTGGCGGTGGGTTTCCTGTCGGCGATCCACTGGTCGAGGTGCGGGAGGTTCTCCGCGAAGAGGTCCCGCAGGGCGCACAGCACCTTGAGATCCTCCTCGTCGGCCGTGATCACCCGGCCGCCCCTGGCGTGGAAGGCGGCGACCGACTCCTGGGTGACCGGCCCGGAGTTCCACGGGATGTTCCGGATGATGATCAACCGGCGCTTGGGACTCTCCTCCGCGAGACCGGCCTTGAGCACCGCCTTGCGGAGCCGGGTCAGCGCCGCGAGATGATGGGTGGCGGCGATGCCACGGAACGCCCAGTGGATCTCGTCCTCGGTCGCCTCGTTCAGAACCTGCTTGAGACCCGCGTGAAGAGAGGTCTTCTGGCCCATCGGCGGATCGACCCGGTAGCGCGCGGGCGTCTCGCGCCGCTCCACGGTCCAGGCCCGCAGGCCCGCCGAGATCAGGCGGGGAAGGACCGCGTCCTCCAGTTCGGCATCCAGCGCTCCACTGACATCGGCCGAATCCGCGAGGAGCGCGAACTTGGTGTCGATCCCCCGAAGCACTTCTTTGAGATTGGGCTTCGGGGTGCGATCGATCACCTTCGAGGACGTGCCGAGACTGTCCAGCTCGGTGATCTCGCCCTGTACGAGACATCTCTGGATGTGCTCGGACAGGCGTTCCAGGACCTGACGCGGAGTGTAGTAGGGAGCCTGCTCGAAGGCCTCCGGCCTGATCGGCCACGTTGGGTACGGCCGGTCGAAACCGATCTCCTTGAAGTGCTCCGCGAGTCGCAGGGTGACGAGCTCCGCCCCCACCGCGGGGGTCGGAACGCGCCGGAGGAAGGCGGCCTTCCGAAAGCGGTCCTTGAAACTCCTGACGGCCAGATTCTCGATGAGCGTCCACGTCTCCGGCAGGCAGGAGAGAACCGTCAGGGTCCGGCTGGTCATCTCACGGAGGTTGGTCAGTCCGTGGGCGAACTGGAGGACCGCCGAGGTCGCCGCCCTGTCGGGATCACCCTCGACGAAGAGGCTGCTCTGCATGATGAACGTGTCGAGCTGGTCGAAGGCCACGACACTCGGGCCGGTCAGCGCCAGCAGCCGCGAGATGTCACGGACGATCTCCTGGGGAGATTTGCGGACCTGCCGGAAGCCCCAGTCCGACCGGTAGCTCTCGCCGTCCGCGATCGAGCAGATGTAGGACTCGCCGATGTCCACCAGGGTATTGCTACCGGCCCCCAGGAGCACCAGAGCCCGAGCGACGTCCTGTGCCTCTCTGCCGACCCGGCGATCGAGGTCGTACAGGGCGTCGATAAACAGGTTGAGATCTTCGAGGGTGACCGCCTGATTGCCGATGATCGCCTGCTGGGTTCTTCGCGGGAGCTGCATCCGGCCCGTCAGATTGCGGAGGAACCGTTTGAGCTGGGTCTCCTCGTCCGTGCCCACCCGGGCCAGCCCGTCTTGAATGGACACGACGGCGCTTTCCCAGAAGTTGCGGGCGTCGAAAATGCTCATGAGGAAGAAGTAACCGTCGCGCTGGATGACCTGCTCACGCAGCCAGCTCATCAGGTGCGTCTTCCCGCTTCCGGAGCCGCCTTCGAGGACCACCCCGATCGGGCTGGTCGCGGGAGAGTCGGTGGCGGCGTCCAGCCCCGAGCGAAGGGCGTAGGAGGCCGCAGGGTGCATCTCGGGCACGTGGAACGGAACCGGCTGCCAGACATCCTCACTGGCGTTGACGGTCGAGAAGGTCTTGAGGCTCTGCAGTGCGTACCATTCGGTAACCATCGTCACGCTCCGACGCGGAACTGATGGTTGGGTGTGCCGCCGATGGCGATCGCGGCGGCGTGGTCTTCGGGCCCAAGGTCACCCAAGATCGCGACGGGCTCGATGTCCACCCGCCCCCCCAGCATCATGGTGCGCAGGACGTCGTCCTGAAGATCCCGGTCGATGTCGGTCAGGAGGGCTCGCAGCCCGGTCATCGCGGCCCACCGACCGGCGCCAGGCGTGATCTTCGCGTACGCCTCGCGGATCCGGTCTTCCACCTCCTCCGGCGACACCGTCGCGGCCAGCGCCCGAACGGGTTCCTCGACGGATTCCTCCACGGCCGGGGTCGCCGTTTTGGGCGTGAGGAGGGAGCGCAGGTACAGCAGAGCCAGCGTCTTGCCCGAGCGGGAGGTCACCGGGACTTTGTTGCGCACTTCCTCGATCGCGCGTTCTTCACCGGCCGGTGTGATCGTGTACCACAAAGCTTGTTTCCTGGTTTCCGACTCGATCAGCTTGGAGTCGACGAGACCCGCGCGGTTCTTGGGGTCGAGCTCCAGGCCCCACTCCTTTTGCAGTTCCTTGTGGGCCAACACGGTCTTGAGCTCCCTCAGCACGAGCAGAGCCGCGACCTGCCGATACGTGAGTCTTTCTTCGGACATCAGCCTGCTCCTTCGTTCATTCCGAGGCGTCGGCCCCGGAGGAATTCCTCGATGTGCCGCAAAACCGCTCCCAGGTCGCTCATCACCTGCTGGTTGGTGAATCGCAAGACCGTGAACCCGTCACGTTCCAGGTGCCGGTCACGAATCCGGTCGCGCTCCATTTGGGCGGGCGTCTCGTGTTCCGGTCCGTCGAGTTCCACGACGCACTTCTCCGGGACCCACATCAGATCCGTACGAATCATCACGAATAACGGGTCTTTGGAGTGATACATCTGATTCCATGTCCGGCCATGAGCCCACGCGCGTTCCGCCAGGGCCGCCTCCATCGCCCGCTCGACCGCACTTCCCGCATGCGGCCTTCCGGCGATCGGCGGCACTCCCGCCGTCGCGATGGGCGGCGGCGCCGTCATCTCCTCGGCCAGCCGCCTGACCGCCGAGGGCACCTCCAGGTGGAAGGTCTCGACGCGGCTCAGCTCGGGGCCGACGAGCCAGATCCCCATGCCGCTCCGGTGTGCCAGCCACTCACATCCGGCGACCAGAAAGGTCTCCTCGCGCGAGGCCGGTCTCTCCGGCACATAGACGACCAGCGCCGCCGATTCGCGGCCGAACGTGGAGGCGATGACCCGGGCCAGCCCGGCCGCCCGCGACTCCGCGGGGAACGAACGTCCCGTGGGGACGCGCTGTCCGGGAACCAGCGGGCCGCCGTGCTGGATGGCTCGGGCGGCGAGGTCGGCCAGGAACGGTGCGAAATGACGGGTGCCCGACGCCAGGCTCGTCGCGAGAATCCTCGCCGCCGCCACCCCGCCACCGCCGGGGCCGGAGAGTCTCTCCCCTCCGGGCAACCAGGCCGGGAAAAGGCCGATGGCGAGTGTTTCCAGCTCGCGGAGGATGGACTCCACCACCCCCGAGGCCGAATCGCCGTCGGTCGCCGTGTAGGTGACGACGGCGGGGCCGGTCTCCGGTAAGGGATCCAGCAACAACTCCATCACATTGGCGTCAATGCGGGAATCGACTCCGGCGAGGCGGAGCACCCTCCCGGCCGGGAGATCGCCCCATGACAATGCCACACCGGCTCCCTCTGGGCGCTCCTCCGAAAACGTGACTTTGCGCAGGATATAGGGCGAGAGAGGTGAGGCGTGGGTAATCCAAAGATATCTACTGTTCTGGAGTTACAAAATCATCCAAACAGTCATCCTGACCTTTCTTCACACCGCCGTTTATGTCATGGGTCGCCGTCATGATCTCCGGCCGGGCGGGGCAGGTGCGGGCGCCCCGCGCCTTCGTCTTCCCGGATTCAGCCGAACACGCCGAGGGGCCCGGCGGCATCGGTGAGACGCGTAGCCGCCGGGCCCGCCTGGCTTGGGACACTCCTTGGGACACGCTTTGGGACACGTCTTGGGCAAACATCCGCCCCGCGTGCGGCCGTATCGCCTCACGTCGTGCCCGATCTCCGGCGGTCAATTGATCGCCTTCCGGATATCTCGCAATTCCGGAATATCGGATATATGGCATCTTGTGGTCATGTGCGATGTATGACGCTCCGGTTTCCAAGTTTCTCGCTCACCGGGCTTCTTGCTCACCGGGCTTCTCGCTCCCCGGGCTCATCGACTCACCGCGGCGGCCAGCGCGCGCACCCGTCCGGCGTGCAGGTCGTGGCCGATGACGACCGGCGGCTCGTTGTACGGCATGGCGTCGGAGGAGCGGCGCAGCTTGACGTACTGCCCGCAGGCGTCGACGGCGTAGGGCTCCATGTCATCCTGGAGCGCGCCGATCACCGTGATCCCGTACGTCTCGCCGATCCGGCGGAACAGCGCCACCGCCTCCCTGCGGTGCTCCTTGCCGAGGTTGCGGCCCAGCTCGTCGAGGACCAGGCACAGGTGCCCGCCGCCCGAGGACGCGATCGCCGCCGCGCAGACCAGTTTGACCGCCTTCTCGTCCATCAGCGCGGTGTTGGCCCGCCGGTTGTACGGCACGAAGCCCTGCCCCTCGCCCCGGCGCCACTTGGGCGTCACCCGCCACGCCCAGCGCTGCTCGGGGTCGGCGGGCGCGGGCGGGACGGGGAACTCCAGCGTCGCGCCGTAACCGCCGTAGGAGGTGTCGAGCTTGTCGAACTCCTCGGCCACCCGGGTCAGCCGCGCCCTGATCGCGGCGGTCAGCGCGGCCCGGTGCACGGCGGTGGACTGGGCGGCCTCCTCGGCGCCCCTGGCGGCGGCCGTCAGGTCGCGCTGCCGGGTGACGATCTGCGTCTCGATCTGGCGGCGCCGGTGCCGCTCGTACTCCTCCTGGCCGCGCAGGTAGGACGCGAGCGCCGAGCACACGCCGGGAAACGTCGCCTGCTCGCGGGCGGTGCGCCCGGCGCCGGGCGCGGTCCGTTCCCTGACCAGGAAGCGCAGCTCCTCGGGCATCTCCTCGTCCTCGCCGGGGAAGGTGTCGCGCAGCGCCTCGTCCAGGCGGCGCTCCGCGGCCCGCCACCACTCCTCGGACGTCAGCGGGCGCTCCTGCTCGTCCAGGGCGCCCAGCCATTCGCGGGCTCCGTCGACGGTGCTGCCCCAGTCACCGGCCAGCGCGTCCAGCCCGAGCGCGTCACGGTCGGCGGCGATCCTCGCCGCCTGCTCCCCGGCCTGGTCGCGGTCGGACTCGTGCCGGGCCCGGCGACCCTCCAGACGCTCGATCTCCATGCTTCTCGTACGGGCCCGGAAGTCCAGGGCGCTCGCCCGGCGCTCGGCCTCGCCGACCTTCGGCGCGATCCCGGCCAGCGCCTCGGACAACTCGGTGAGCGAGCCCCGCCGCTCGGCCAGCCGCCGCTCGATGTCGGCCAGCTGCACGGACGCCTTCGCCCCCTCAAGCCTCCGGCCCGCCTCGGCCACCGCGTCCTCGGCGGCCCGTACGACCGCCGCCGCGCTCTCCTGGGTGTCACGTGCCCGGTGCAGGCGCTGCTCGGCCGCCTTGATGCGCGCGTCCCTGCCGGTGACCGCCACCTCGAACGATCCCACGACGGTGACGCCCGCCGCGCTGACCAGCACCGATCCGGGCAGCGCGCCCAGTGCCCGCGCCGCTGCCTCCAGGTCGGCCGCGTCGACGATCACCGCGTGCTCGTGCGGCCACCCGCGAGCTCCCAGCGGTGCCGCCTGACCGCCTCGGCGCTGCGCGGCCTCGTCGTCGCGCGCCTGCTCGGCGACGTCGATCGCGTCGAGCAGGCCGGTCGCCTCGACACCCGCCTCGGCGAGCGCGTCGAGCTGGGCCGCCGCCGGGCCGCCCTCGGCGTCGTCCAGCGCGGCCTTCGCCCCCTCGGCCTCCCGGTCGGCCACGCCCAGCGCCTTCAGCGCCTCGTTCAGCCGTGTCCTGGCCTCGGCCAGCTCGGCGCCCGCCGTCGCCACGTCGCGCCCGTCGGCGAGGCGGCGCTGCTCCTCAAGGCCGGGGATCCAGCCGCGCAGCTCGTCGACCGAGTTCTCCGCCACCGCCCGGTCGGCGTCCAGCTTCGCCGCGCGTGCCTGCAGGCCGGTCAGCTCCTTGCGGGCCTCGGCCAGCCCGCGCTCCAGAGTGTCGTCCTTGAGCGTGGCGATCTCGGCCCTGACCTCGGCGATCGCCTCCGTGGCACGTGTGCCCTCCGCGTGGACCCGCTCCAGCTCGACCGCGAAAACCTCGTCCCGCTGCCCGGCGTCGGCCAGCCTGCGCGCCAGCCGCCCCCGCCAGCAGCGCATCGCGTCGGCCAGCCGGACACGGGCCCGGTCACGCCTGTCGAAGGTCTCCAGGAGCGTACGGGACTCGCCCTCGAACTCCCGGAGCAGCTCCACGGCCCGCGTCGCCCGCACCCGCCTGGCGTGCTCGTCGCGGCGGGCCTCCCGCTCCTGGTCGAGCTCGGAGTCCAGGCCGGTCAGCGCGGCGATCGCCTCGAAGACCCGCTCGGGGGAGATCTCGTTGAGCGGCTGGGAGAGCAGGTTGGTGGCGACCTTGCTCCGTACCGAGGTCGACAGGAACGACACGCACCTGACACGGTCGCCGTACAGGAACCTGGTCAGGTCGCGCGCCACCACGTCGCGGCGTCCCGCCGAGCGGGGCAGCGCCGCCCACAGCTCGTCGGCCCGCGCCACCCGTTCCGCCTCCGAGGCCGCCGACGCCAGATGCACTCCCTGGATCCACCGGATCTCCAGGTGCGGAGCCTCCTGGTTGACCCGCAGCCACACGGTCACCGCGTCGTCCAGGGCGCCGTCCGGGGTGGCGCCGCTTGGGGTGGCGCTGTCCGGGGTGGCGTCGCTTGGGGAACCGGGGCCCGGAGAGTCGCCGTCCACGGTGTTGGTATTCACGGGATCGCCGTTCGCGGGGCTGGCGCTCGCGGGAACGGTGTGCACGGAGTCGGCGGGGGCGAAGACGCCGACGATGTAGCCGTGGGCGGCGCTGGCCCACGTCCGGCCACCCCCGCCCGCCGCGAGCTCGGCGTTGAACAGCAGCTCCGAGACGGACTTCGCACCCGAGGCGAAACGCCACTGCTCGTCTCCGAGCAGCGCGGTGATCATCGCGATGAACGACGACTTGCCCGCGCCGTTGGAATCCTTCGGCCCCGCGCCCGCGACCACGATCAGCGTGCCCGGCACGGTCGGCACCGGGTGGGTCGAGAGCCGCGAGATGTTGACCGGCTGCACGGCGATCAGCACCCGGTCACCCACCACGTTCTCGCTCGGGCCGGTGGCACGGGTCGCCTCCACGGGGACCAACGTCGCCTGCGTCCCGCCCGCGCCCTCGGAGGCCCCGGTCTCCCCGCTCTCCGCCCGCCCCCTCCCGGTCCGGTCCTCGGCTTCCGCCCGCCCCCTCCCGGTCCGGGCGGTCCCGGTGCGCTCGGCCTCCGCCCGCCCCCTCCCGGTCCGGGCGGCCCTGGTTTCCTCGGCCTTCGCCTGGTCCCTCCCGATTCGGGTGGTCCCGGTGCCCTCGACCTGGACGCGTTTGGTCCCGGACGTGCCGGTGCGGCTCTCCGTGGCCGTGGCTCGGCTCCCGCGTGAGCTCTTCGCGGCCTGGTCCCGCTGGTCGGTCAACCCCGTCGTTCCTTTCTTCCATCCTGCTTCCGGCGCATGGAGCGCCGGATCTCCGGCACCCCGCTCCGGGCTCGACCCATCGTGGGAGGCGGTCTCCTCACGCCCGCCCGACGCCTGGCCCGCCGGGTCTCCGGCACCCCGTCGTCGCGGTCCGCTCACCGCCGGTTGGCCCGTACGGCCGCCGCCAGCGGGGTGTGCGGCCCCGCCGCGAGGATCAGCTCCTCCTGCAGGCGACGTCTGGCCTGCGGGGTCAGCCGGTGGAACTGCGGCCCCGGCACGTAACCCCCGGCCTCCTCGCCCGCCTTCACCTGGGTCACCAGACCCGCGTGGCGCAGGACGCGCAGCGCGGCGTCCAGCTCGCCGACCGGCAGCCTGGTGTGCCGCCGAAGCTCGTCGACCTGGGCGGGGAACGGCGAGAGCCAGCTGTCGGCGGGCAGCAGGCCGTCGGCCCGGGGGATCGCCACCGAGTGGATCAGCACGAGGACCAGAACCGCCCGCTCGGACTCACCCAGAGCCGAGCCTGCCCCCGGGGCTGAGCTCGCTCTCGGGGCCGACCCCGCTCCCGTTCCCGTCTTCGAAGCCGGGTCCGATGTCTCCGTCTCCGGAGTCGGGTCCGAACCTGAAGTCGGGCCAGAACGCGATCCCGGGCCCGGCCCCGAGGACACACCCGCTCCGGTGAGCGTCTCGGGCGCGTAGCCCGAGGTCCACGCGTCGCGGTCGTGGATCAGGACCCGGCCGCGACGCTCCAGCATCTCGGCGAGCGCACGGCGCGGCATCGGGTCGCGCAGCGCGGAGAAACGGGCCTCGTGCACCGGCTCGGCCGCGTGCTCCACCGCCATGAAGGCCGCCACGACCTCGGCCCTGCGCCGCTCGTCGAACGGGCCGAGCAGATCCTCGTCCACCTCCTCGGGGAGCGTGACACCGGCCCCCGCCTCCGCGTCGTCAAGGGCGTCCTCGGCGACCGGGAGCACCTCCAGGCCACCCGGAACCTCCTCGCCCGAGGGCAGGCGGCGCATCAGCTCCCGCAACTGGGCGTGTGACGCGGTGGGCCAGGAGGCGCACCGGGGGCCGAGCCGTACGAAACCGTCGGAGACCTCCAGCCAGGCCGAGTCGTGCAGGCGGCGCAGCGCGCCGACCGCCCAGTTGCGCATGAGGTCGTCGCCGCGCCCGATCAGCGCCCGGTACGCCGACAGCACGTCATCCACCGTGGCCGGGATGCCCGGCCACGGGTCGGCGGCCAGGTCGGTCCAGCAGCACCGCAGCGCCGCGGCCAGCACCCGCCGAGTCTCCCCGGATCGTTCCACCGTCACCGGCGTGACCTGGTATTCCTCCAGGAGGGACGGGGTCGCCCCATCGGGCCAGACCGGCAGCGCCAGGCCCGTCCCGTCGCCGCGCCCCAGTCGCGCCATCCCGGCGGGGGCCGCCTCTCCGGCCGCGAGCGGGAGAGGACCGCCCGCCCTGGCGCGGACGTGCGCCATCCGGGACGGCTCGGTGTCGGCCGCCGGGACCCGCGCGGACATCCCGGTCTCGGTCTCCGCCGGGTGGGTTGTCGCCGCCTCTCCTTGTGTATCGGTCTCGGTCTCCGCCGGGTGAGTCGTCGTCCGTTCTTGTGTATCGGTCTCGGTCTTCGCCGGGTGGGTCGTCGCCGTCCCTCCCCGCGTACCGGCTTCGACATCGGCCGGTCCCGCCGCCCGCTCGTACGTCGCTCCTGCCGCCGTCGCCCGCTCGTGCGCCGGGACCGTCACTGCCGGGGTGTGTCGCGGATCAGCCGACACCGCCGGTCCTTTCGAGCCGGCCGTGGGAGAGCCAGGCGGGCTCGTCGCCGGGGGCGGCGGTGAGGCCGTCGGACCAGCGCAGGCGGTATGGAGAGTCGGGACGCAGGTCGGCGGAGACGAGGTCGGCCAGCAGGCGGCGGGCGGAGACCCACTCGCCGTCGGCGGTGAGCAGCTCCTCCAGACGGGCGGTGGAGCGCCCGGCGAGCGCGGCCTCGGCCACGGCGGTCAGGTGGTCGAGGCCGTCGGTGCCGGGGACGTGGGTGTCGGCGGGGCCGGAGTCGGGCAGGGCCGAACGCGGGGGAGTGGGCTGGGCGGGCGCCGGGCGCGGGCTCTCGTCCACGGCCCTGACGATCGCCGCCGGGTCGTGCCAGGGGGCGGGGGCGTCGAAGACGAAACCGTCGAGCACCGAGGCCAGGCGCTCCTTGCTCGCGGTCTGCGCGAAGGTACGCCACGTCTCGGCGGGGAGCAGCGTCAGGTTTCTCGTCGTGCCCGCGGAGTCGGCCAGGCGCCCGGCGGCGCGGCGCGAGGCGTCGCTGTAAGAGTAAATCGAGGCGCGCAACTCGGTGCAGGTGCGGTCGAGGTCGGGCCAGCGGGTGAGGATGGTGCCGTGCAGGCTCTGCGCCCGCCGGGCGATCTCCTCGGTGCCCCACAGCTTGGGCGCCTGCTCGCGCAACTCCTCGATGGTGCCGCCGGTCAGGGTGATCAGCTCCAGCGCCCACAACCGGAAGGCACGCGACAGGTTCTGCGCGCTGGCGCGGGCCTCCTCCATCGTCGTACGGGGGTCGGCCACGTTGAGGTCTTCGAGCGCGAGCAGGCGGTGCATCTCCGACTGGCCGCCGTCGTCCATCATCCGGCGGATGAACATCAGCCCCACCACGCTGGTGAACGACGCGCGGTAGCGGAGCTGGTTGGGTTTGGGAAACACCTCGCGGATCGCGCCGAGACCGCGCAGGACCCGGAGCCGGTTCTCGAACCGGTCGAGGGGGTAGGCCCGGCAGACGTGGCGCATCTGCTCGTGGGTCAGCCACTCCTCGCCCGCCTCGGCGAACGCCGCGAACAGCGTCTCGGCGATGTCGACCAGCGCGGGGTCGTCCACCACCGCGCCGCTGTCGCGGGCGAGCGCCGCGAACATGCGGCGGTAGGTCGAGAGCACGGCCTCCTCGGTGAGGGCCGAGTCGAGCGTGATCTCGTGGTTCGTCTCTGGCACGCGCCCTACCGTAAGGCTTGCGCCCGACAATCCTGACCTGGACCGCCGAGAAGTGCTCCGCGAGGAGACGCGGCTGGACACGGGCCGTCCGGTCCGGCGTGGGCTGAACTTCGGCCTGCCGGAGCCGGTCGCGGGTGGCCTCGACAGCCTTGACAGCCTCGGGAGCGTCGACTCGGTTCGCCGGCCCGTCCTGTCCGTGAGATCGCCGAGCGGAAACGGGCCGGGGACGAGCAGGGAAGGCACGGAGTGGGCGGACAGGGGAGCGTGATGGGAACGCGCCCACGATTTCACAACAATTCGCAACATTTGAGACGGATCGCAACATTCGACGTACTGTCGGAGCACCAACCCCCCGCGGTGACAAGGTGATGGAGATGGCGACCTCCACAGCACGCATCGACGAGGCCAAAGGCATTCTCGCCGCCAGGCTCAGGGCGCTCCGCGCCGACGCCGGGCTGACAGGGCGAGCGCTGGCGGCGAAGACCGGCCTGGACCACACCAAGATCTCCAAGATCGAGAACGCGGTCCAGATGCCCAACCAGGCGGACATCCGCACGTGGTGCGAGGCCTGCGACGCGGACGAGCAGGTGGTCGACCTCATCGCGGCCGCCCAGAACATCGACGCGATGTACACCGACTGGCGCCGCCTGGAGGAGAGCGGGCTCGGTCATGTCCAGCGCTCGTTCCAGCCGCTGTACGACAAGACCCACCAGTTCCGTGTCTGGCAGCACTCGGCCGTACCCGGCCTGCTCCAGACCGGCGACTACGCGCGCGGCCACCTGCGCGCCATCATCGACTTCCGGGGCATCCCCGACGACATCGAGGCCGCGGTCGCGGCGCGGCTGAAACAGCAGGAGATCCTGCGCAACGGGAGCAAGCGGTTCGCGTTCGTCGTCGGGGAACAGGCGCTGCGCATGCCGCTGGTCGGCCCCGAGCAGATGGCCGCCCAGCTCGACCGGCTGGTGGAGCTGACCTCCGGCACCGCGAACGTGTCCTTCGGCATCGTCTCCGCGACGACCAGGCCGCCGCTCATGCCGCCGGAGAACTTCTGGATATACGACGCCAACAGGGTCCGCGTCGACACCGTACCCGGCCAGATCCAGCACAAGGCCCCCAGTGACGTGGGCGTGTACGAGAAGGCGTTCCAGGCGCTGAGCGGAGCCGCGGTGTACGGGAAGGAGGCCCGCGACATGCTGCGAGCCGCGGCCGGCACGTTCCGCGGGAAGTCGGGATGACGTCCCTCAGGGAGTGAGATCCCGCGAAGTGACGCTTCGCGAGGAGTGAACACGCAACATCGCGCAACATCGTTGAGGCGGGCGCCCCCGGATCCTTACCCTCACCAGCGTGGCCGTTGATCACAGAACCCCCGAAGACCTCGGGCCGCCCTCAGCTGAACTCCGGGCCCGTGAACTGGCGGCCCTGCTGGCCCGATCCCACAACATCCCGGCGGACGTCCACCGCCTGCCGTCCGGAAAGATCGTCATCTCCGTCTACTACGGCCTGGTCGCCCGCCTGGACGATGCGTGCCGTTTCTGGTGGATCGTCCCGATCTCCGCGGACCGGGACAGGCCGCTGTGGACGAGTGCGGCCACCCCGGTCGCGGCGGCGATCCGGATCGCCGCCCACTACCGGGAACTGCGTGCCCGCCCGCTGGTCCACCTGATACGCGGAGGCTACCTGCTCACCGACGTCCTGCTGGAACACCACGAGGCCGCCGCCCCGGTCTGACCGTGTCCGTCGCGGTGGCGCACCGGTGACGGACCGCAGCCGGAATCGCCTCCCCGGAGCCCGCCCCCGGCATCCGGCGAACGCGAGTCCGGTCCCTCTGGAGAGGGGGCGCGCCGCCCGTCGTGGCCGATTTTCGCGGCCGATTTGGCCGCTTCGTGTGGGTAGCGCGCGCTTTTTGAGAGCGCGTCCACTGACCGCCGGCCCCTATTTGCCGCGCGCCGAAGTCTCCTACCTGCGCGAATCACGGTCCGATGCCGCGCGTTTCGTGTTTAACTCGGACTTGCGGTAGTCACCCGACTTCCTTGGGTAGTGTCCCCGGGCCAGGTGAGAGCGCGCGGTGCAACATGGGGGAGACGATTCATGATCAGCGTCCTGATCGCCGAGGACATGCATCTCGTCCGAGGGGCCATGGTCGCCCTGCTCTCCACGGAGAGTGACATCAAGGTCGTCGCCGAGGTCGGTCACGGCGACGAGGTGGTCCGCTCCTGCCTGGACCACCGGCCGGACGTCGCGCTCATCGACATCGGCCTGCCCGGCACCGACGGCCTCACCGCGACGGCGGAGTTGCACCGCCGGTTTCCCGAGTGCGGGACGGTGATCCTGACCGGGCTCGCGACCCCGGCCGCGCTGTGCCGGGCGCTGGACGCCGGGGCGCGCGGCTTCGTCGTCAAGGACGCTCCGGCGGGCCAGCTCGCGGGCTGCGTACGCCGGGTGGCCGCCGGTGAGCGGGTCGTCGACCCCGAGCTGGCCGTCGCCGCCCTCAACGCGAAGAGGAACCCGCTCACCGCACGCGAGCTGGAGGTCCTGCAGGCCGCGGCCGAGGGGGCGCCGGTCGGCGAGATCGCCGACCGTCTCTGCCTGTCCGGCGGCACGGTACGCAACTACCTGGCGCGGATCCTCACCAAGGTCGACGCCCGTACGCGCGTCGAGGCGGTCAGGATCGCCAGGGAGGCGGGCTGGCTGTGGTCCGACGACCTGACCAGCCTGGGCCTGAACCGCTACCGCTCGCTCAACTGACCGCCCGCCCCGTCCGCGTCAGAGTCCGGCCAGGGCGCGATTGACCGCGGCGGTGTATCGGTAGAACGCGCCGGTGCGGTTGGCCGGGTTCTCGATCCAGGAACGGTTCAGCCTCCCGCCCGCGAAGAACCGCTCTCGCTGGCCGCTGCTGATCTCAAGCTGCACCCCCTTGCCCCTGCGGTTCTTGTTGGCGATGTTGCTCGGGCTCCTTCCCGCGATCTCGGCCGGTACGAACTTCGCGACCGTGAACCCCGCGGCGCGCAGCTCCGCGGTGACCCTGCGGATCAGCGCCACGTCGCGACCGCCGACGTAGGTCGTCGGCCTGGCGCCGGACGCGCCGTGCCAGGAGACGGTGTAGTCGACCCGCGCCACCAACTTGAGCGCCCTGGGTTCGTCGAACCGGCCGGAGGTGATGTGCAGGTCACCGTTGCCGGATTTCTTGATGCCCTCGAACGAGTAGTAGGCGAAGCCTCGGGAGCTCGCGGAGTGGCTCGCGAGCTGGGTCGTGGGTGCCTCGATGCCCCCTCCGTGGATCGCGATATGCGCCACCCTGGCCCTGGCGGGGAACCGCTGGACACGCCGATAGTCGCTTCCCTCGCTCTCGTGGGCCGCGAGCTGGGCGTACCCGTCGTACGTGTCGGACGCGACGCCGAAGGGAATCCGGCTCACCCCGGCGACCGCCGCCCCCGGTGCGGTCCGCGCCGCGCCGTGGGCGGTGGCCGGGAGGACCATGCTCGCGCCCAGCGCGATCACCCCGAGCGTCGCTGGAAGACATCGGCGAATGGAATCGCTCTTCACGATCATCTCCTCGTGAGGTCCGTCACCGCGAGCATTTCCCGGGAGGATCCGGCATTCAAGTGTCACTGACACATCGCCGTCGTTTCGATGCCGATGGACGGCGGGCCACCTTTGGGCCTCGCCGCCGGAAGCGGAAACGGGCCGCGCTCACCTGAAGGTCGGATTGGGCGGCGGGGCCGAGAGCGGGGGGTGACGGTCCGCCGTGCGGGCGCGAAGACGTCACGGCGTTCGCCGGAGACCGGCTCCGGACGACCGTCCCGACCTCGCCGGGGCGCCGGTCACCAGCGGTCGTGGTGGACGACGTCGCCCAGCGGGCGCCGGTGACGCCAGCCGTGCCGTTCGAGGTCGGGCGTGGTCTCCAGGTGGGTGACCGGGCCGAGGCACAACCAGGCGACAGGGCGGATCCCGGCCGGGATGCCGAGGAGGCCGGCGAGGAAGGGCTCGCGGTAGAACGACACCCAGCCGACGCCGAGGTCCTCGGCGGTCGCGGCCAGCCAGAGGTTCTGGATGGCCAGGCACACCGAGTACAGGCCCGCGTCGGCGATGGCGTGGCGGCCGAGGACGGCGGGGCCGCCCCGGTCCCGGTCGTAGGTGACCACGATCGACAGCGTCGACTCCAGCACACCGTCGATCTTGATTCGGGCGAATCGCCGCGCGGCGGAGGCGTCGAGGGTCGCGGCGAAGACCTCCCGCTCGCGGTGAACGTGTTCGTGGAAGGTCTCCCGGATGGCGGCGTCGCGTACCACGACGAAGTCCCAGGGCTGGGAGAGGCCGACGCTGGGCGCGGCGTGGGCCGCCGACAGGACGCGGTGCAGGACCTCGTCGGGGATGGGCGCGCCGGTGAACTGCGCGCGCACGTCGCGGCGGCGGTGGATGACGTCGTAAAGCCGGTTGTCCATGGGCAGGCTCCCGCTGTGTACATGCCCCGTGCCGGGGCTGTGAGCGCGAGGCCGGTCTTCGGACTTCCGGATCGACGCCTGGCCACCCGCCTTCCCAGTCCGTGCCGGACCAGTGGCCGCGCGTACGCGCGTGGGTGGGGACTTCCCGGTCACCGCGGCGGGCCCGTGCCGGAATCACACCGGCTTCCCGATTCTCCCCGCCGGAGCGGAGCACCTCACAACAGTTCGCCGCTCGACACGGTAGCCGATTCCCGCCGGGATCGTGTCACCGGGCCGTTCGGGTGCCGGTGTCCAGGCTGGTGTCCAGGCCGGTGTGGGCGGCGAGGAAGGCGAGCATGTCGGCGGCGAGGCCGACGGCGCGGCCCGCCGAGCGGGAGCCGTGGCCGACGCCGCCCTCGTGGCGCAGCAGGATCGGCCGCGAGCCCGACGTCGCCGCCTGCAGCGCCGCGCACATCTTGCGCGCGTGCATGGGGTCGACGCGGGAGTCACCGCCGAACGTGGTCAGCAGCGTCGCCGGGTAGTCGACGCCGTCGGTGACCCGGTGGTAGGGGGAGTAGCCCAGCAGCCAGCCCAGCTGCTCGGGGTCCTCGGCCGAACCGTACTCGGAACGCCACGCCGGGCCGAGCCCCGACCGCTCGTACCTGACCATGTCGAGCAGCGGCGCCGAGCAGACGACGGCGGCGAACAGGTCGGGGCGCTGCGTCAGCGCGGCGCCGACCAGCAGCCCGCCGTTCGACTCGCCGCACGCGCCCAGCCGCTCGGGGGTGGTCCAGCCGTCCGCGACGAGCTTCTCGGCCGCCGCCGCGAAGTCGTCGAAGACGTTCTGCTTGCGCTCCAGCATGCCGTCGCGATGCCAGTCCGCGCCCTCCTCGCCGCCGCCGCGCAACTGGGCCAGGGCGAAGACCCCGCCCGCCTCGACCCAGGGCAGGACGTAGCTGGAGTACGACGGCGTGAGCGAGAGCCCGAACCCGCCGTAGCCGTACAGGATCGTGGGCCTGGGGCCCGAACCGGGGCGGGCCAGCACGACCATCCGCACCGGGGTGCCGTCCGCGGAGGCGCAGACCACCTGGCGGACCTCAAGCTCGGGGACCTCCACGGCGCCGGGCGCGGCGCTCCACAGCGACGTCCGACCGGTGCGCGTGTCGTAGCGGTACACCCCCGCGGGCGTGACGCTGTCGGTGTAGGTGAACCAGACCTCGTGGCCGCCCTCGGGGCGGGTGGTCATCCCTCCCGCCGAACCGAGGCCGGGCAGCGGCACCGGGCCGCGCCGCCTCCCGGTCGTCAGGTCGTGGACGCCGATCTCGCTGACCGCGTGCCGGGTCCGGCTCACGAGCAGCGCCTGCCCGGCGATCGCGAACTCCCCGATCACCGCCTCGGGGTCCTCGCCGACCAGGTCGATCCAGTGCTCGGGGCCCGGCCGCGCCGGGTCGGCCACGCACAGCCGTCCCCGTGGCGCGTCCAGGGTGGTGAGCAGGTACAGGCGCCCGTCGCGGCCGACCGCGGGCACCGTCATCGCGCCCGCCGCCCGCTGGACCACCCGCAGGTCGGGGCGCTCGGGGGAGGAGGACGACAGGTCGGCCAGCCAGAGGTCGTTGCCGTCGCCCGCCATCGCCGAGACCGTGAGCCAGCGCCCGTTGTAACTGATCCCCAGGCCGTACGAGCGCTCCTCACCCATGATCACGGCGTCGTCCTCGGCGGGGGTGCCGAGCCGGTGCAGGCGGACCTGGCGGGAGCGGACGTAGAAGAACGCCTTCCCGTCGGGCAGCCACGCCACGGGCGCGTACCGGCAGCGGTCGATCGGGCCGTCCACCACCCGGCGGGTGACGACGTCCATGACCCGCAGTTCCGACCGCTCGTCCCCGCTCCTGGACAGCTGGTACGCCACCAGCCCGCCGTCCAGGTCGGGCTGCCAGTGGTCGAGCGTGGTCAGCCCGCTCGGGTCGAGCTCCATCGGGTCGATCAGCGTCTCCTCCACCCCGTCGGGACCGGTGCGGTAGAGGACGGCGTGCTCCTGCCGGGCCGTACGGCGCAGGAAGAACCGGCTCCCGCCGCGCCACATCGGCGTGCCGACCGTTCCGGCCCCGGTCAGCGCGGCCACCCGCGAGTGCCACCGGTGGCGGCCCGGCAGCGCGCCCGCGTGTTCGCGCCACAGCTCCCCCTGGGCGTCCGTCCAGCTCCGCGTCTCCGGGCTGTCCGGATCCTCCAGCCACCGGTACGGGTCGGGAACCGCGTGACCGTGGAGGTGGTCGACGACGGGGTGCCGTTCGGCGGGAGGGTAGATCATCGGATTCCTCCGGTGTGGAGACCTTGGGCTCTGGACGGGAAACGCGGTGCGGGCGTCACGGCACCGGCTCCCGGACGCTCGACGGGTCCCACTGCCCGGCCAGGTCCGCGTACAGCGGGGAGGTGGCGAGCATCTCCTCGTGCGTGCCCAGCCGGACGCTGGTGCCGTCCATGACGAGGATCCGCCGGGCCCGCAGGGCGGAGGTCAGCCGGTGGGCGATGACGAGGAGCGTGCCGTCCCGGCGGGCGAACGCCTCTTCCGCACGGGCCTCGGCCGCCGGGTCCAGGTGGCACGTCGCCTCGTCGAGGATCACCAGCCGGGCCGGGGCGAGGTAGGCGCGGGCCAGGGCGACCAGCTGCCGTTCGGCGGGTGACAGCAGCCCCGAGTGGATCTCGGTGGCGTAGCCGCCCAGCCGCGCCACCAGGTTCGTCAGGCCGACCTCGGCCACGGCGTCGTCCACCGCCTCCCGGGGGGCGTCGGCCAGATAGGTCAGGTTCTCCAGCAGGGAGCCACGGAAGACGTACGCCTCCTGCGGGATCAGCACCCGGTCGGCGGGGGCGAGGCGGTCGGCGGGCACCCCGCCCACCAGGACCCGGCCCGCCCCCGGCGGGAGCAGACCGGTCAGGAGCGCGGCGAGCGTGGACTTGCCGATGCCGCTGGGGCCCACGACGGCGATGTGGTCCCCCTCGGGGACCACCAGGTCCAGGCCGTCGATCACCGGTTCCGCGTGCGGGCCGTACGCGAACGTCACGCCGCGCAGCTCGGCCCCCTCGCTCCCGTCCCGCGCCGTGAGACGCCCGCGCGCCCGCACCGGCGGGTCGCCGTCGCGCAGGAGCCGGCCCAGCGCCACCCGCAGCCGGACCCCGTTGATGCCCAGCCCCTCCACGAGGTTGCCGAGCGCGGGCGCCAGTGACTGCGTGACGTAGGCCAGGGCGCCCAGGATCACCCCGGCGCCCGCGCCCTCACCCACCAGCCAGGGGGTTCCGGCCAGTACCAGCAGGACCGGTAGCCAGCCGCCCACCGCGAGCGACAGCGTGCGCAGCGCGGTCACCCGCGCGAGCGACCGGGCCGCGCGGGCCTGCTCCGCCACCCGCAGGCCGACGTCGCCCGCCACCCGCTCCTCGGCCCGGCAGGCGGCGATGTCGCGCAGCCCGCCCACCATGACGGCCAGCGCCTCGGCGGTCCGCTCGTCGGCCAGGATGAAGTCCCGCTGCCGCCTGGCCAGGGCGCGCAGCGACAGCAGGAAGATGACGAGACCCGCGACGAAGGGGGGCAGCACCAGCGCGAGCACCTCGGGCACGAGGGTCGCCAGCCCGATGACGACGCTCACCACGGTGAACGCGAACGACCTGACCACCGTGATGACCGAGGCGAAGGCGTCGCGGGCCAGCTCGACCTGGAGGTTGGAGCGGGCCACCGCCGCCGCCCCCGGTCCCCGCCCGGACACGGCCGAGTGGCGCAGCGCGTCGTCGACGACGTGCGCGAGCAGCTCCTCGCGGAACGGCTCCACGATCGAGGCGACGGCCAATATCACCTGCCGCGCGCCGACCGCGGCGAGCAGCCACGCGCCGCCGAGCAGGGCCAGCCAGGCGAACCCGGTCGCGGGACGCCCCGCGCCGAAGCCGTCGTCGATCGCCCGCGCGATGGCCAGGCCGATGACCAGCGAGGGCGCCGTCTCCGCGATGGACCAGCCCGCGAGCCTGACCAGCTGGTACGGGTCCCTCCTGAGCGCCCGCCGGAGGGGTCTGCCGGCGACGTGCCCGTCCGAGGGGTTCTCCACGACAGGGTTCACGACGCGCCCGCCCGTGAGGTGTCCGTCAGGGAAGGCGCGTCGGCCCGGGGCGACGGATCCGCCTGGAAGACGGCGCGGTAGGCCGGGTCGGCCCAGAGCGCGCGATGACGGCCGCACGCGCGCACCCGGCCGTCGTCCAGCCAGATCACCCGGTCGGCCGCCGCCGCGGTCGCCACCCGGTGGGTCACGATCAGGCGCGTACGGTCGCGCAGTTCCCTGGAGAGCGCGCGGGCCACCTGGCGCTCGGTGACGGTGTCCAGGCTGGAGGTGGCGTCGTCCAGGATGAGCAGGCGCCATCCCTGCGCGAAGGCGCGGGCCAGGCCGAGCCGCTGCCGCTCACCGCCGGACATGGGCGCCTCCTCCAGCGGCGTGTCGTACCCCAGCGGAAGCCGTCGGACGAAGGCGTCGGCGCGGGCCGCCCGCGCCGCCGCCCTCACGATCTCGCGGTTCCCGTCCGGCGGGACTTCCCGGCCGCCGCCGTCGTGGTGACCTGACCCGAACGCCGACCCGGACCCTGTCCAGGACTCGGAGCCGGTACGGGGGCTATGACGGCCGGTGACGGCGGTGACGGCGGGAGTGTCCAGACCCAGGGCGACGGCGGCGCCGACGGTGTCGCCGAGCAGCGCCGGGCGCTCGAAGGCGTACCCGACGGCGTGGCGCAGCGCCTCGCGGGAGAGGTCGGGCAGCGGGACGCCGTCGAGGAGGACCGTGCCGTGGCGCGGGTCCACCAGCCGTCCGGCGATGGCGGCGAACTGGGACTTGCCCGCGCCGGAGCGGCCGACCACGGCCACCGCCTGCCCGCCGGGGATGACGAGATCGACGTCGCGCAGGCCGTCCGCGCCGACACCGCGAAGTTCGAGCGTGCCGGGACCGGCGGGCAGCGGGCGCGTGCCGTAGGCCCTCGGGCTCTCGGCGACCAGCTCCCGCACCCTGACCGCGGCGGCCCGCGCCCTGGCCAGGCGGCTGACGTAGCCCAGCGCCGAGCCGAGACCGGCGCCGAGCACGACGTAGCGGGCGGCGGCGTACAGCTCTCCGGCGCTGAGGTCCCCGGCGGCCAGGCGCAGCCCGCCCACCCCGAGCACGGCCACCTCCAGCAGCGGGACCACCGCTCCGGCCTGCACACCGGCCCGCGCGTTGGCCCGCCACATCTCCATGGCGTGCGCGCGCAGCCGGGGCAGGGCGGTCAGCACCCGCGCCCGCTCCCGGTCGGCGGTGTCGGCCGCGGCGATCGTACGGGCCCCGGCGAGGGCGTCGACCAGGCGGGCGGCGATGTCGCTCTGCGCCGCCTGGTAGTCACCCGCTATCGAGGTGCTCACGGTGAGGAAGGCCCGCAGGACGAGGGCGATGAGGACGAGCCCGGCGACCAGCGTCACGGTCAGCAGCGGGTCGATGAGGGTGAGGGCCACGACGCCACCCGCGGTGGGGATGACCAGCGCGGCCCCGGTGACGATCGACTCGGGGGCGCGCCCGATCTCCTCGGCGTTCAGGCCCATCCGGGTGACCAGGTCTCCCTCGGGGAACCGGCGGGTGATCACCGGCCCGACACCGAGCACGTTCCCGACGATCCGGTTCCTGAGCCAGGCCGAGGACCGCGCGCCGCTCGATCCCGCGGCCCAGACGCCGAGGGTGTCGCAGACCACGGTCAGGACCACCGCGGCGACGCAGGCGCCGAGCCAGGTCGCCGCGCCGGTGCCGCCGGGCGTACCGGCCACGAGCTCGTCGACCGTCCTGCCCAGCACGAGGGGGAGCGCGAGCTGCGCGAACGCGCCCAGGACGGAGGTGACCGCGAGGACGGCCAGCCAGGGTCCGCTACGCCGTACGGTGTCGGCCACCAGCCGGTCCGCTGCCCGCACGTCAGCCCCTTCCTGACTTCCCGAACATCCTCGATCTCACGGGTTTCCTCGATTTCCCCGGCACGGGAGTGCCCGGGACGGCCGCCGTCGCTGGCCGTCCCGGGCACGGGGTCTCACTAGTGGCAGAGCACGACGCTCAGGTTGCTGGGCTTGGCGGACTCGCAGCCCAGGACCGTGAGGGTGCTGCCGCCGCCACCGCCGCCGCCGTGACCGCCGGTGGGGGCCTCCAGGGACTGCAGGTCGAGAAGAACCATGGGATTGCTCCGTTTCTACGGGTTATACGGGTTGAGGACGTGGTGGAACAGGGTGCCTAGTGGCAGAGGACGACGCTCAGGTTGCTGGGCTTGGCGGACTCGCAACCGAGAACCGTGAGGGTGCTGCCGCCGCCACCGCCGTGGCCGCCGCCGCCGGTGGGGGCCTCCAGGGACTGCAGGTCGAGAAGAACCATGGGATTGCCTCATTTCTGATGGGAACCGAACTGATATGGGGGAAAGCGAGTGCCTAGTGGCAGAGGACGACGCTCAGGTTGCTGGGCTTGGCGGACTCGCAACCGAGAACCGTGAGGGTGCTGCCGCCGCCACCGCCGCCGCCGTGACCGCCGCCGGGGGTCTCCAGGGACTGCAGGTCGAGAAGAACCATGTCGTTACACCTCCTTCCGCTGTGTGTCGTGGGGGCCAAACCGCCCGGCGGATCCGTGCGCGGGCACCCCTGACGGGGCGCTCGTGCCGACGGGCGGTTCGATGAAGGGGAGGAACACCGGCCGGTCGTGCAGCACGGCGCTCATCGCGAACAGGACTCCGGCCGTACCGGTCGCGAAGTCCATCGAAAGCCTGAGCAGCTGGTTGCCGGGGAAGGCCAGCCCGCCGCCGTGGGGCAGCGCGTGCCAGTCCAGCCCGCGGAGCTGCTCGGCCAGGTCTGTGGTGTGGTCGGTACGAGAGGCGTCCGGCCCGGGGCCCAGGCCCCAGCCGAGGGCGCCGATCATGCCGCTCCGGCCGGTGAACAGGCCGGACTGCACGAAGTAGCGTCCCCGGGTGACGCGCCGGCAGCCGTCGAGCGCGGCGCGGAAGTCCTCGTCCTCCCGGTGGGCCAGGTAGCGGGCGAGGACCATGCCGACGCCCACCGACCCCTCGTCCAGGTAGGGCAGCGTGCGCCAGCCCTGGTCGACCTGGAGGGTTCCGTCCTCGCCGGTGACGCAGCGCCGCAGGTCCTGCCGGAGCGCCACGGCCGCCCTGTCGAGCAGCGACGCGTCGCCGGTGCGCTCGTAGGCGTGCAGGAAGAGAAGAGCGGGCCCGGAGGAGCCGTACATCAGTCCGGCCCGGGGGTGGCTGCCGCCGCTCACCTCCGGCACGTCGTCGGGCCCGCCCAGCCTGTCGGAGCAGATGCCGGTGATCTGCAGGGCCACCTCGGTGAAGGCCCGCTCGCCGGTGGTCCCGCCCAGGTGAAGAAGGTTCAGGCCCATGCCGGCCAGGCCGCCGAACAGTCCGAGCTCCAGCGACTCCCACTTCTGGCGCAGGCACAGGTCGGCGGTGTCGATCGCGTCCTGGCGGTGCCCGAGCAGGTCGAGGACGTAGGCCACGCCGTGCAGCCCGTCGTAGAACCCGATCCCGGTCCCCGGGTCGGGGGCCAGCGCCTTCGCGCGCAGCCAGTCCTCGTACTCGGGACGGCGCTCGGCCCCGGTGCTCGCCAGCGCGTAGAGCACACCCGCCGCGCCGTACGCGAGGTTGACGCCCCCGCCCGGCTGGAACTGGGCGACGTCGCCGGGGAAGAGCCGGTCCTCGCGCTCGGGGGTGGCGCTCGCCAGGATGGCCCGGGTCATCGCCTCCCTGAGCAGGGGCCAGCCGTCGCGTCCCGGCTTCGGGTAGGGCGTGGCCGCCGCGGGGGCGGGGCCCGTGACGGTCCGGACCGCCTCGTCGAGCACCTCGCGCGGTACGGGGAAGGTCTCGCCGATGAGCCTGGCCAGCTCGGTCACCTTGGCACGGTCGAGCGGCAGCATGATCGTGAGCTGGGGGGCGAAGAGTCCGAGGCAGAGGCAGGCGAGGGCGTACAGGTCGACGTCGACGCCCTGCCGGTCGGCCGGCGCGCCGAACGCCGGGTGGGCGAGCGCCGCGCGGCCCCGGTCCTCGGTGAGGGTGGCCACCTCGTAGTCGATCAGGGTCAGGCGGCCGTCTTCGGTCACGAGGATGTTGTTCGGGTGCAGGTCGCCGAAGACCACTCCGCGCTCGTGCAGGGACTCGACGGCCCGCCGTACCTTGGGGAGCGTGTCGAGCACCCAGGCGGTGTACTCGGCGAGAGCCTCGTCGTCGCAGGTCGCCCTGGTCAGCGGGTATTTGTGGACGAGCTGCCGCTGGAGCGGGTTGCCGTCGACGAACTCCTCGACCAGGAAGTGGTGCCCGCCCAGGGTGAAGTAGTCGATCAGCGCGGGCACCGCGTCCAGCCCGGACAGGCGCTCCAGCATGTCGCGCTCGTGCGCCAGCCGTGCCACCGCGTCCCGGCCGACGGCGTCCAGGCCGGCGTGCGGGCGGGCCTCCTTCAGCACGACCCGTTCCCCGGTACGCAGGTCCTCTCCCAGGTAGACGCCGCCGCCGTTGGAGAACTGCATGACGCTCTCGACCCGGTACGGCAGCCCCTCGGTGGTGACCGCGTTGCGGGCGGCCACGTGGGGTTCGAGGAAGGCGGGCAGCGTCACCCAGGACGGCACGCCGAAGGCGGGTTCCCGCAGGTCGGGGACGAGCCGGCCGTCGCCGTCCTCGATGGCCAGCACCAGCTCGCCGTTGTCGGCCAGGCAGCGCCGCCCGGCGAAGCCGCCGTAGCGCACGAAGAGCGGGCCCTGGCCGTAGCGGAGGTCGCTGAGGATGTACGGTCCCTCGACGCCCCTGAGCAGCTCGTCGAGCTCCTTGAGCGTGAGTTCCAGCTGCGCCTCGTCCACCGGGTAGATCGTCACGAGCTTCCCGCTGGCGCCACGGGGGGCGGCCTTGGAGTTCAGCATGGTCATGACCGGCAGGCTGCGCAGGAACTTGAACGCGATGTCGCGGGGGACGCAGTAGTCCCAGACCGCCTCTATGGCGCGATCGGCGTCCTCGGCGCGGGCGGAGACGTGGATCTTCCAGCCCTGGGCGGGGGTGCGACCGGCGAGCGGCGCGTAGTGCATCCAGGTGTCGGTCGCCTGGTGCTGCCAGCCGTCCGGGACATCCCGGGCAGCGAGCGCGAAATCGGGGTGATCACCCCGACGACCGTCAAGCGCGTCGTAAAAAATCGGGTCCGCCAGGCAATAAAGCTCATACTGGTCATCCACGACATTCTCCCCTGCTGTCTTCCAGAAGAGAGAATTACGGATAACCCGAGAAAGCACTAGTTACAAACTCAACCACTCGTATATGCGAAACGCACAGTGCCAACCGTGAAGGTGTGCGCTACCTGCGCTTTCGTGGTTAAACGTGAAGATCATTCGGGAAAATTAGCAGGAACCTCGGCTATCAGGGTGAACCACCCGCCCGCGCCGCCAGCCACCCGCACCGTGCCGCCCAGCTCGCCCACGCGGTGGTCCAGGTTGTCCACGCCGCTGCCGGTGGAGGGCACCTCCTGCCGGGGAGCCCCGTCGTTGACGACGGTGAGGCGCAACCGGCCGCCGTGCTCGACCAGCTCGATCGCGCACCGCTTCACCTGGCTGTGCCGCAGCATGTTCGTCACGCCCTCGCGGACCACGGCGCCCAGCGCGGTGCTCACGACCTCGGGAAGCTCCTCCACGTCCACCCGGACCGAGCAGTAGGCCCCGAACCCCTCCAGCAGGGTCCTGGCCCGCGCGGCCTCGGTGGAGAACGACAGCCGGTGGGCGGCCTTCGACACGTCCCGTACGGCGTGCGCGGCCTGCCGTACCGCCTGCAGCACCTCTTCCAGGTCCTCGCGCAGCCGCGCGTCGCCCTTCGCCTTCCGGTGGGCGAGCTCTCCCTTGATGGACGCCAGCCAGAGCCAGTGCCCCACGACGTCGTGCATGTCGCGGGCGAACCCCTCGTACGCTCTGCTGAGCGCCCTCTCCCGCTCGGCGCGGAGCCGCCTGATCCGCAGGACGAGGGCGAACGTCACGCCCAGCGAGGCGAGCAGGATGCCCGTCCCGGCCGCTCCGACGAGGTAAGCGGGGTGGGGCATGGAGCGCCTCTCGCAGGAGAAATGATATCCCCGCTAATAAACTCAAAAAAGTCGTTATATGTCAATCAAGAAGAGGGGTTCTGTGGCACGATACGGAAGGGGGGGAGGGGCATCATAAAATCAGTGTGAAATGCGGTGATATAGCCCGTCTAATACCCTGTTCGCGAATCGTGACCATCTTGTTGCCGTGCTTCCCGATGGCAAGGGGGGCCGGGGTTTTCCGGACGCCTCGGGGGGCTCTCTCAGATGAGCCTGAGCGCCGAGGGCAGCAGCAGGTAGGCCCCGCCCACCAGGCACGCGCCCGCCACCACCAGGAACAGGAACACCCAGAACCCGCCGGGCAGGAAGGTCAGCCTGGCGAGCTGGTCGGCGTCGGAGTCGGGCGCCTGGTGGCGGCGCCGCTTGCGCTGGAGCTCCACGATCGGCCGCACGCCTCCCAGCAGCAGGAACCACACGGCCAGATAGGCCAGGACCGCGTCCATGTCGGGCGCCGCGTACCAGGTGAAGGCGAAGATCGCGCCCCCGGTGGCGAGCAGGCTCACCACGCCGAACAGGTTGCGGATCAGCAGCAGCATGCAGAACAGCAACCCGATCACAATCGTGATCAGCACCGCCACGTAGCCGGAGGCGGTCAGCCACGCCCCGCCCAGTCCCAGCAGGGACGGGGCGACATAGCCGGCGGCGGCGGTCAGGATCATGCCGAACCCCCGGGGCTTGCCCCTGGTCAGGGTCACACCCGAGGTGTCGGAGTGCAGCCGGATGCCCTCCAGCTTGCGCCGGGTGAGCAGCGCCACCAGCGCGTGCCCGCCCTCGTGGGCGATGGTGATCAACCCTCGCGACAGCTGCCACGAGGTGGACCACGACACCACGCCCAGCGCGGCCAGGGCGGACAGCAGCACGACCCACAGGGGCGGCCCGGAACGGGTCGTGGTCAGGGTCACCCAGAGGTCGGACAACGCTCGTTTCTCCTTCGCGGCGTAGGAGCAAAGCGTCCCACGACTTCCGGTGTGCTGGCGATAAAGTCGGAACCGTGCCGAACGTGATTCCGGAACTCGCGGACCAGGGCGTCCCCACCCGGTGGCGAGGGCTTGGCCTGCCAGGTCCGGCGGACGGAACGCCGAGTCTGGCACCATTTCGAGCACGGCGGACCTCTGACGGGGCCCTGATGGGGAAGGGGCGGCCGATCCACCGGCTCGGGCTCGGCGACGATCGGCTCCGCGCGGTGTGCTGGAACGATCGGCTCCGCGCGGTGTGCTGGAACAACGCGGACAATCTCCTCGACCTTTCCGCGCACTACACTCGGTCGGCAGGATATTGATGACCGGGAGAAACTCGTGAACGACCGGAACGCCGAGCTCATCAAGACGTTCTACGAGGCCTTCGCGCGCCGCGACGCCGACGCGATGGAGCTCTGCTACCACCCCGACGTCACCTTCGGTGACCCCGTCTTCCAGGACCTCGAAGGACGCGACAGGGTGATGGGCATGTGGCGGATGCTGCTGGGCCGCAGCGCCGACCTCGACGTGACCGTCCGCGACATCACCGTCCGCCCGCACGAGGGTACGGCGCACTGGACCGGCCGCTACACCTTCGGCAAGGCGGGCAGGAAGGTCGTCAACGAGGTCGACGCCCTCTTCCGCTTCGAGGACGGCCTGATCGTCCGCCACCACGACGACTTCGACCTCAGGCGCTGGTCGACGATGGCGATGGGCCGGCCGGTCGGTATCGTCCTCGGCTGGACCCCGATGCTCAGGGCGAAGATCCGTACCACCGCGATGCGGTCGCTGCAGGAGTTCATGAGCGCCCGATGACGTTCATGAGCAGCCGATGAGGAGAGACGCGTGACCGACCGGCGAATGCGGGGCCTGCGGAGCCTGATGCGCGGGCGTCCCGGCAGCGGTCAGGAGTCTCCCGAGCGGTCGATGGACCCCAGGTCCGCCGGCGAGGGGCGGCCTGTCCCGCCCCGTTCCCGCGTCATCGACAACGCGATCTACGTCAACGGTCATCGCGCCGCCACCCCCGAGTCGCTGCCCGAGGCGTTCGAGCGCCTGAAGAACACCCCGGACAGCATGGCCTGGATCGGCTTCTATCGGCCGGAGGAGAACGTCATCCTCAACGTCGCCGACGAGTTCGACCTGCACGAACTGGCGGTCGAGGACGCCATCGTCGCCCACCAGCGGCCTAAGGCCGACCGCTACGGAGACACCCTGTTCGTGGTGCTCCGCCCGGCCCGCTATCTCGACGAGGCCGAGGAGGTCGACTTCGGCGAGCTGCACGTCTTCGTCGGCCCGAACTTCGTGATCACCGTACGACACAGCGAGGCGCCCGACCTGTCCCAGGTCCGCCGCCGCATGCAACACGACCCCGAGCTGCTCGGCCAGGGCCCGCAGGCGGTGCTCTACGCCATCCTCGACGCGGTCGTGGACGGCTACGCCCCCGTGGTCGCCGGCCTGCAGAACGACATCGACGAGATCGAGGTCCAGGTCTTCGGCAACGAGCCCGGGGTCTCCCGCCGCATCTACGAGCTGTCGCGCGAGGTGATCGAGTTCCAGCGGGCCACCCAGCCGCTCCTCGGCATGATCGAGGGCTTCATCGCGGGGGCCGCCAAATACGGGGTGGACCAGGAGCTGCAGAGATACCTGCGGGACGTGGCCGACCACGCGATCACCGTTGCCGAGCGGGTCGGCGGCTTCCGCCAGATGCTCCACGACATCCTCGTGGTCAACTCGACGATGGTCGCCCAGGCCCAGAACGAGCACATGACCAACCTCACCGAGGCGAGCAACGCCCAGAACGAGGAGGTCAAGCGGATCTCCGCCTGGGCCGCGATCCTCTTCGCCCCCACCCTTGTCGGCACCATCTACGGCATGAACTTCGACGTGATGCCCGAGATCCACTGGAAGTGGGGCTACCCCTTCGCCGTCCTGCTCATGGCGGGCGTCTGCCTCACCCTCTATCTGGTGTTCAAACGCCGCGACTGGCTCTGACGCCGCCGGGCCCCGGACCACCGGCCCGGGGCCGTCGCCGAGGATCAGCCGAGCTTGGCCAGAATCAGGTCCAGCTTGCCTTCCATGGAGTCCATCCGCCCTTCCATGGAGTCCATCCGGCCTTCCATGGAGTCCATGCGACCCTCGAAGGAGTTCATGCGCCCTTCGAAGGAGCTCATCCGGGTATCCATTTTCGCCTCAAGGCTGTCGACCTTGGTCTCCAACCCGTCCACCTTGGTGTCAAGGCTGTCCACCTTGCTCTCCAGTCCGTCCACCTTGACGGAGAGCGCGGAGAGATCCTCCTTGGTGGCCATCCGGTTCATGATCTCTTCGAACATCGGCGCGGTGTAGGTCATGACCTCCTCGCGGATGATCTTGGGGAGATCATGCAGGGTCTCCTTGATGTCCGCCAGGTCCTCGCCGGTCCTGAAGGCCCAGGCCTCCAGGTCCACCACACGCTGAACGGTGCTCTTGGTCGCCACGTCGGGCATATTACCTCTCCTGCTCGGGGGAATGGAGGGATGACCTGTCGACGGGTCGGGGCCATGGCCCGTGACGGTGTGCGACCAATTGAATACGTTCCGATGGAGCGGTGGGGTCGATTCGAGGATTCCGAACCGGAGGGCGGGTCAGCCGAGCAGCTTGCGGGCGGCTGCTTCGATCTCGGCTTCCGACAGCAGCACGTGCCTGGCCGCCTCGCCCAGTGGGATGAAACTGTCCGAGGAGGTCACCCGGGCGATCCTGCCGGTGAAACCCGCGTCGAGCAGCTCGGCGACGATGCTCTCCGAGACGCCTCCGGTACGGCGGGTCTCGTCGGCGATCAACACCCTGCCGGTCAGCTCCGCGGCCCGCATCAGATCCTCCACCGGCAGGGGGGAGAGCCAGCGCAGGTCCAGCACCCGGCAGCTGTGCCCCTCGGCGGTGAGCCGCACCGCGGCGCGCAGGCTCATCCGCAGGCCGTTGCCGAAGGTCACGATGGTCAGGTCGCGGCCGTCGCCGTAGCTGCGGGCGCGCCCGATCGGGATGTGCGTCTCCGCCCACCGGGCCGGGGGGGCGTACGGGGAGAGCCAGCCGTTGTCGCCCTCCTCGAACAGGTCGCGGGTGTTGTACAGGGCGATGGGTTCGAGGAAGACGCAGACGCCGCCGTCGACGCGGGCCGCGGCCAGGCAGGTGCGCAGCATCGAGGCGGCGTCGTCGGGCCGGGCCGGGGAGGCCACGACCAGGCCCGGGATGTCGCGCAGCGCGGCGACGGAGTTGTCGTTGTGGAAGTGGCCGCCGAAGCCCTTCTGGTAGGCGTAGGAGGCGACGCGCAGCACCATCGGGTTGCGGAAGGCCCCCTGGGAGAAGAACTGGAGCGTCGCGGCCTCGCCCCGGATCTGGTCCAGAGCGTTGTGCAGGTACGCCAGATACTGGATCTCGGGCACCGGAAGCAGGCCGGAGACCCCGGAGCCGAGCGCCAGGCCGAGCACGGCCTGCTCGTCGAGATGGGTGTCGAACACCCGGCCGGGGCCGAAGCGCTTCTGCAGGCCGCGCGTGACGCCGTAGACGCCGCCCTTGCGCGCCACGTCCTCGCCGAAGACCAGCACGTCGGGGTGGGCGGCCAGGGAGTCGGCGAGCGTGCGGTTGACGGACTGGGAGAAGGTCAGCGGGCCCTCCCGCTCGGGGAGCCTGCCGGCGAAGGCCCTCGACCTGACATCCGGGGCCGCCACCCGGGCGCTGGCCGCGGCGACGGCCACGGGGGTGCGCGGGGCCAGCGGCTCCACGATGTCGAAGGCGGAGACCAGCCGGGGCCGCCGCGAACTCTCCATCGCCATCTTGAACAGGTGCTCGCGCGTCGTCTCGTACCGGACCAGGAGCTCGTCGGGGGTGGTCAGCCCGGCCTCGACGAGCAGCCTGGCGGTCGCCACCAGCGGGTCGCGCGCCAGGTCGGCGTCGATCTCCCGCTTGGTGCGGTACGACAGCTCCACGTCCGAGCCCGCGTGGCCCATCAGCCGGACGGTGCCGACGCGCAGCAGGGCGGGGGCGCGGTGCGCGCGGACGTGGTCGGCGGCGGCCACCGCCATGTCGTGGACGTCGGCCAGGTCGCAGCCGTCTGCCTCGAAGTATCTCATCAACGGGTGGCGGGCGGCCTTGACCCAGCCCTCGGGGGTGCGCACGCTGATGCCCAGGCCGTTGTCCTCGCAGACGAACAGGATCGGCAGCGGCAGCTTCTGGTACGAGCCGTAGGCGGCCGTGTTGAGGCCGGAGAGCGCGCTGGCGTGGTTCGTCGAGGCGTCGCCGAAGCTACAGGTCACGATCGCGTCGGCGGGCCACGGCCCCGGCAGGCCGAGCTGGCGGGCGCGCTCGACGGCGAAGGCCACGCCCACCGCGCGGGGCAGGTGGCTGGAGATCGTGGAGGTCTGCGGGATCACCGCCAGGCCGGGGTGGCCGAAGACCTTGTGCCGTCCGCCCGCGATCGGCTCCTCGACCGAGGCGGTGAGGCCGAGCAGCACGTCGCGCAGCCCCTCCTCGGGCAGCCGCCCCGCCATCGCCGACCTGGTCAGGTAGAAGGCGCCGGACCGGTAGTGCAGGAGGGCCGGGTCGGTGGCGCGCAGCGCGGCGGCGACCGCGGCGTTGCCCTCGTGCCCGGCCGAGCCGATCGTGTAAAAGCCCTGGCCCTGCTCACGCAGCCAGCGGGCGGTGACGTCCAGCAGCCTGCTGCCGAGCTGGAACTCGAACAGCTCGCGGCACCGCGCCCCCGTCAGGGTCGTGCCCTCGCGTACGGGCAGGCCGGGATCGCGCGGCGCCCCAGGAGAAAGGGCGGTCACGGCCTCGGTGAAATGGGTCTCAACAGTGTCGCGCGCCACAGCCCGATTATGTCCCCCATCGGCGGATGCCGTCCTGAACCTTGACATCTTTGGTGTGCGCATGATGGTGGACCGATCGTGTTTAACCGCCATTCATGACAGCTTGTCAGGCGCGATTTTACGATCCGTCCGATGACAAAGAGCGGTAACTCCGGAGCCGGAACTCCCAGGCGGGACGGGCCGGCCGAAGGCGCGGAGACCCCGGACGACGCGCGCGCATTCGTTTCCTGACCCTGTGTTCCGATCCGTGAGTATCCACCCTCCCTTGTTGCCACAAGCCGTTCCCGCTGCGGACTTCCTGCGGAGGGTGTCTTTGCCATCGGCGGGTACGGCGGCTGCCAGCATCTTCGGAGTTCACGTCCATCCCATCGGTCACATGAGTGGAGACACACATGCTTGGAAAACTGATTCTCACCGGGGCGGTGGGGGCGGTCGTCATGCTGCCGGCCACCGCCCACGCCGCCGTGCCGTTTCCGGATGCGGCGCCGTCCGTCACGGCCCTTTCCGCCGACACGCCGGTCCCCGGGATACCGGCCACCGCCGCACCGGGCACCGGGAGCGCACCGGCGCCCGGGAACCCACCGGTGCCGGGGGCCGCATCGATGTCCGCGCTGTCATCCTCGTCACCTTCGGCAGCGACGCCGCCCCCCGTCCCGCCGCCCGCGGCTTCGGTGCCCGGGACTCCGCCGCCGTCCGACACGACCCCGCCCGGCGCCGTTCCGCCCGGCACGACCCCGCCGGTCGACGGCACCGCGCCCGGTACCACCCCGCCCGGCGCCGTTCCACCGGTCGACGGCACGACCCCGCCCGGCGCCGTTCCGCCCGGTACCACCCCGCCGGTCGACACGACCCCGCCCGGTACGACCCCGCCGGTCGTCGTTCCCCCCGATGCCGCCCCGCCGGTGGCCGTCCCGCCGGTCCAGGCCGTGCCGTCCCCGGTGATCTTCGCCGCGCCGGGTACGCCGCTCGTGGTCGCGTCGGCCGTGGCCGCCTGGGCGGGAGCGCT
Organism: Streptosporangium oxazolinicum; assembly: GCF_039537505.1. Lineage (NCBI taxonomy): Bacteria > Bacillati > Actinomycetota > Actinomycetes > Streptosporangiales > Streptosporangiaceae > Streptosporangium > Streptosporangium oxazolinicum. Next base: position 138,606 of record NZ_BAABAQ010000017.1, on the reverse strand, counting down.
CTGCTCGCCGGTCGGCGTCGCGACCGTGGCCGCTTCGTGCCTGTGACCGGTCTGCTGATCGGCCCGCGCCCGTGACCGCCTGGCGCCGATGACATGCCGGTGATCGCGCTGATGGCCTGATGACCTGATGACCTGATGACCGTGTCGACGGCCGTGCCGGTCACCGGTCGCCGTACCGCTCCGGCGGGCTCGTGCGGCCCGTGCGGACCCCCTCCCGGCTCCGGCCGGTTCTGAGGCGCCCTCCCGCCGCCCCCGGGCGGGAGAAGGCATCTTTGCCGATACGAGCCGTAAAACAAGAAGAGTCTTGTGGAAGCACGCCCTTCCCGGCGGGCGGATGAGAGAAGGATGGAAAGGAGTGACGCGGGAGAGGAGCCGCAATGCCGGTACAGGACGAGGGGCGACCGGTGGTCGTCGGATACGACGGATCGGCGGAGAGCCGGCTGGCCCTGCGATGGGCCGTCGAGGACGCCCGCCTGAGATTTCTTCCGCTGCTCGTCTGTCACGCCTGGCAGTGGCCCTACCCCAGGCTCTCCCTCGCCCCCGAGACCACCGAGGTCGTCCGCCGGATGGGCAGGCGCGTCCTTGACAGCGGGCTGATGGCGGCGCGGGAACTGGCGCCCAGGGTGCCGGTGCGCGGGCAGCTGGTGGAGGGGACTCCGGCCGCCGCCCTGGTGGGCCTGTCGAACTCCGCGGAGCTGATCGCGATCGGCCCGCGCGGCGTCGGCGGGCCCGACGAGCTGCGGATCGGCTCGACCGTCGAGGTCGCCGCGCACGCCCACTGCCCGGTGGCCGTCGTCAGGCGGCCCGGCCACCCGCGCGCCGGTCGCGTGGCGATCGCGGTGGAGGACGCGGGCATCGACTCGACGGAGCTGGGCATCGCCTTCGAGGAGGCGAGGTTGCGCAGGGCGGCGTTGCTGATCATCTGCCTCTGTTCCGAGGACGCGGGCGACATCAGGTCGGCGGCCGTTCGTTTCAACACCAGCGTCGCGCTGTGGGAGGAGAAGTATCCCCTGGTGGAGGTGGAGACCATGATCGAGACACGGCCGCACGTCGAGGTGCTCCGCCACGCGGCCGACCGTTCGGACCTGCTGGTGGTCCCCGACCGGGAGCGTCACGACCCGCTGGAGCCCGCCATCGGCCCGGTCTGTCAGGTGATGCTGCGCGAGGCGCCGTGCACGGTCGTGGTGACCCCCTCGCAGGCGTGGAGCCCGTCCAGGCGAGGGGAAGTCTTCGTCAGGGGTTAGCGATCCCTAACCCTGGGTGGCTGCCAGCGCCGCACGGGCCATGCCGCGCAGCAGCTCGGCCATCGCCGCGGGCGGCAGCTCGCCCGCGCTGTGCGGGGTGGAGTTGAGCAGTCCGAAGACGGCGTGGGTCGCGGCGCGCAGCCCGGCCTGGGGGCGCCCCGGGTAGAGCTCGCTCAGCACGGTGACCCACTCCTCGACGTACAGCCGCTGCAGCCTGCGGATCCGCCGACGCGCGGGCTCGGGGACGTTGCCGAGCTCCCTGTCGTGCACGGTGATCAGCGCCGGGTGGCTGAGCGCGAACTCGATCTGGCAGCTGAGCAGGGCGTCCAGCGCCTGCTCGGCGTCGGCGGCCTCGGTCACGCGGCGCGCGCCCGAGGTGTGCAGCCGCTCGCTGACGTCCAGCAGCATCTCCGAGAGCAGGGCCTCCTTGCCGCTGAAGTGCCGGTACAGGGCCGGGCCCGAGGTGCCGACCGCGCCGCCGATGTCCTCGATCGAGACGCCGTGGAAGCCGCGTGCGGCGAACAGCTCCGCCGCGGCGTCCAGGATCTCCGCACGCCGGGAGCCACGGTTGCGGGTGGAGGGCTGAACAGTCGTCACCTCTCGTATGGTAGACGGTAACGTTAATAATGACTAACATCTGCGGTGAAGCTGGGATCGGTGACCCAGCGGTGACAGAGCCGGAAGACCGGACGGGGAGGCTCCCATGAGTGGCTGGCCGGTGCTGCGGAGCGCCTGTGACCCGGGTGACGAGGGTTTCAAGCGCAACGCCGAGGTGAACGAGCGCCTCGTCGCCGACCTCAGGGAACGCGTCGCCGTGGCGGGGCTGGGCGGCCCGGAGCGGTCGCGCGCCCGGCACGTCTCGCGGGGCAAGCTGCTGCCCCGCGACCGCGTCGACTCCCTGCTCGACCCCGGCTCGCGCTTCCTGGAGCTCTCCCAGCTGGCCGCCAACGGCATGTACGGCGACGCGGCCCCCGCCGCCGGGATCATCACCGGGGTGGGCCGCGTCTCCGGGCGCGAGTGCGTGGTCGTCGCCAACGACGCCACCGTCAAGGGCGGCACCTACTACCCGGTCACCGTCAAGAAGCACCTGCGGGCCCAGGAGGTCGCCCTCCACAACAACCTGCCGTGCGTCTACCTCGTCGACTCGGGGGGCGCGTTCCTGCCCCGGCAGGACGAGGTCTTCCCCGACCGCGAGCACTTCGGCCGGATCTTCTACAACCAGGCCACCATGTCGGCGCGCGGCATCCCGCAGATCGCCGCGGTCCTCGGCTCCTGCACGGCGGGCGGCGCGTACGTCCCGGCGATGAGCGACGAGGCGGTGATCGTCCGCAACCAGGGCACGATCTTCCTCGGCGGCCCGCCGCTGGTGAAGGCCGCCACCGGCGAGGAGGTCAGCGCCGAGGAGCTGGGCGGCGGCGACCTGCACGCCCGCGTCAGCGGCGTCACCGACCACCTCGCCGACGACGACCGCCACGCGCTGCGGATCGTCCGCGACATCGTCTCCACCCTCGCGCCGCGCACCCCCCCGCCCTGGGAGCGCGCGCCCTCGGAGGAGCCCGCGCACGACCCCCGCGACCTGTACGGCATCGTCCCCGCCGACACCCGCACGCCCTACGACGTCCGCGAGCTCATCGCCAGGATCGTCGACGGCAGCAGGTTCGGCGAGTTCAAGGCCGAGTACGGCGCCACGCTCGTCACCGGGTTCGCCCACCTCCACGGCCACCCCGTGGGGATCGTCGCCAACAACGGCATCCTGTTCGGCGAGTCGGCGCTCAAGGGCGCCCACTTCATCGAGCTGTGCGACCGGCGCAACATCCCGCTGGTGTTCCTGCAGAACATCAGCGGGTTCATGGTCGGCAGGGCGTACGAGGCGGGCGGCATCGCCAAGCACGGCGCGAAGATGGTCACCGCCGTCGCCTGCGCCCGGGTGCCCAAGTTCACAGTGGTCGTCGGCGGCTCGTTCGGGGCCGGAAACTACGCGATGGCCGGGCGCGCCTACTCGCCCCGGTTCCTGTGGATGTGGCCGGGAGCCCGCATCTCGGTGATGGGCGGCGAGCAGGCCGCCAACGTCCTGTCCACCGTGGGCGACGCCGACCCCGACGCCATCCGCGCGCAGTACGAGGAGCAGGGCAACCCCTACTACTCCACCGCCCGCCTGTGGGACGACGGGGTCATCGACCCCCTCGACACCCGTACCGTCCTGGGCCTGGCCCTGTCCGCCTCGGCCAACGCCCCCCTCGAACCCGTCGGCTACGGCGTCTTCCGGATGTGACCCCACCCATGACCCACTCACCGCCACCTCGTCGGATGTTCGACACCGTCCTCGTCGCCAACCGCGGCGAGATCGCCCTGCGGATCACCCGCACCCTCAGGAGGCTGGGCATCCGCTCCGTCGCCGTGCACAGCGACGCCGACGCCGGGGCGCGGCACGTCCGCGAGGCCGACGTCGCGGTGCGGCTTCCCGGCGGTTACCTCGACGCCGACGGCATCATCGCCGCCGCCGAGGCGACCGGAGCCCAGGCGGTGCACCCCGGATACGGCTTCCTCGCCGAGAACGCGGCCTTCGCCCGGCGCTGCGCGGCGGCCGGGCTCGTCTTCGTCGGCCCGCCGCCGGAGGCCGTGGAGGCGATGGGCGACAAGATCCGTGCCAAGGCCACCGTCTCGGCGGCCGGTGTGCCCGTCGTCCCCGGCGGCGCCGAGCCCGGCGACGACCTCGCCGAGGCGGCCGTACGGGTCGGCTTCCCCGCGCTGATCAAACCCTCGGCGGGCGGCGGGGGCAAGGGCATGGTGCTCGTACGCTCCGCCGAGGAGCTGCCGGAGGCACTCGCCTCCGCCCGCCGTACGGCCGCCGCCGCGTTCGGCGACGCGACCCTGCTGATCGAGCGGTTCGTGGAGAACCCCCGGCACATCGAGATCCAGGTGATGGCCGACGCGCACGGTGGCGTCATCCACCTGGGCGAGCGCGAGTGCAGCCTCCAGCGCCGCCACCAGAAGATCGTCGAGGAGGCGCCGTCCCCGCTCCTCGACGCCGAGGCCAGGGCCGCGATGGGCGCGGCGGCGGTCGAGGCCGCCAGGTCCGTCGGCTACACCGGTGCCGGGACGGTCGAGTTCATCGTCCAGGGCGAGACCGGCGACTACTACTTCATGGAGATGAACACCCGTCTGCAGGTCGAGCACCCCGTCACCGAGCTGGTCACCGGCCTGGACCTGGTCGAGCTGCAGCTCAGGGTCGCCGCCGGTGAGCCCCTCCCGCTCACCCAGGACGAGGTGCGCCTCGACGGCCACGCCGTCGAGGCCCGCGTCTACGCCGAGGACCCCTCCCGGGGCTTCCTGCCGACCGGCGGCCGGGTCCTCGCGCTGCGCGAGCCGCCGGGGGTGCGGGTCGACTCCGGGCTGATGGCCGGGGGACTGGTCGGCAGCGACTATGACCCGATGCTGTCGAAGGTCGTCGCCTGGGGCCCCGACAGGGCGGCCGCCCTGCGAAGGCTCGACGGCGCGCTCGCGGCCACGGTCGTGCTCGGGGTGCCCACCAACGTCGCCTTCCTGAGGGCCCTGATCGGCCACCCCGCCGTGGTCGCCGGAGACCTCGACACCGGCCTCGTCGAGTGCCACCTCGGCGAGCTGGTCCCCCGCGAGGGCGTCCCCGCCGTCCCCGGCGACGTCCTGGCCGCCGCCGCCCTGGTCCTGCACCGCGAGCACGTGCCCGCCGTGCCCGCCGTGCCCGCCGGGGCGCCCGCCGACCCGTGGGACGTCCCCGACGGCTGGCGGCTGGGCGAGGCGGCCTGGACCGTCTACCGGCTGGAGACCCGCGACGGCGTCTCCGAGCTCAGGGTCCGCGGCCTGCCCGCCTCGGGTGCCGAGGTCTGCCCGCCCGGCGCTGAGCCCGTACGGGCGCGGCTGGCCGAAGAGGGCGGCCGCGACGACGGGGGCGACGGGGGCGACCTGCTCGTCACCCTCGGCGATACCGCGAGGCGTTACACCGTCGCCAGGGACGGCGACACCGTCTGGCTCGGCCGCGACGGCGACGCCTGGGCGCTCACCCGCCGTCACCTGGGCGACCCCGGAGACCGGACCGGCGCGGGCGGCCCCGGGGACGGGCTGGTCCGCAGCCCGATGCCGGGCACCGTCCTGGTGGTGAAGGCCGGTCAGGGGGAGCGGGTCGCCGAGGGACAGCCGCTGCTCATCGTGGAGGCGATGAAGATGGAGCACACCGTGACCGCGCCGATCGGCGGGGTCGTCGCCGAGGTGCGGGTCCGGGCGGGCCAGGCGGTCGCGATGGACGCCGTGCTCGCCGTGGTCCGCGGGGAGGAGCCGTGACGGGCACCGCGCCGGTCGCGCGGGCCGTGCGGGAACGGTCGATCGCGCGGGTCGTACGGGAGCGGCCGGTCGTGCGGGCCGTACGGGAACAGCGGGTCGTACGGGAACGCCGGGAGATCGCGACGCGGGCGGTCAGATGGGCCGTGACGCACGATGGCGGCGGGGTCACCACCGGATGGATCGCCGAGGTCGCGACCCCGCCGACCCCGCCGACATCGTCGGCAGTGGGGACCGTGTGGCGCGAGCCGGTGAGGAGGGCATGATGCGCGAGCCACAGCGGGTCCGGGCGGCCGGACTGCCCGAGCGGGTCACGATCTACGAGGTCGGGCCCCGCGACGGGCTGCAGAACGAGGCCGCGGTCGTCCCCGTCGAGGTCAAGGCCGAGTTCGTCGCCCGGCTGGCCGCCGCGGGACACCGCGTGATCGAGGCCACCAGCTTCGTGCACCCTAAATGGGTGCCGCAGCTCGCCGACGCCGCGGAGCTGCTCACGAGCATGGAACGGGTCCCCGGGGTGCGCTACCCGGTGCTCGTCCCCAACGAGCGCGGCCTCGACCGCGCCCTCGAACACGGCGTCGAGGAGATCGCGATCTTCGCCAGCGCCACCGAGACCTTCGCGAACAGGAACCTCAACCGGACGCTGGAGTCGCAGTTCGAGATGTTCGAGCCGGTCGTCGCGCGGGCGCTGGCGCACGGCCTGAAGGTGCGGGCGTACGTCTCGATGTGCTTCGGCGACCCGTGGGAGGGGCCGACGCCCGTCGCGCAGGTCGTCTCCGTCGGGCGCAGGCTCCTCGACCTGGGCTGCTTCGAGCTGTCGCTCGGCGACACCATCGGCGTCGGTACCCCCGGCCACGTCGCCGCGTTGGTCGAGGCCCTCGGCGGCCCCTCCCGGCTCGCGGTGCACTTCCACGACACCTACGGCCAGGCCCTGGCCAACACCCTCACCGCCCTGCGCGCGGGCGTGACCGTCGTCGACGCCTCCACCGGCGGCATCGGCGGCTGCCCGTACGCCGAGAGCGCCACCGGCAACCTCGCCACCGAGGACCTCGTCTGGATGCTGCACGGCCTCGGCGTCGAGACCGGGCTGGACCTCTCCTCGCTGGTGGAGACCAGCACCTGGCTGGCCGCGAGGCTCGGCCGTCCCAGCCCGTCGCGGGTCGTCCAGGCCCTGGGCGAGAACCCGTCCCGCACCACCGCAGAGAACGTCGAGGAGTGACCATGAAGCTGACCGAGGAGTACGAGGAGCTTCGCAAGACCGTCGAGGCGTTCGCCCGCGACGTGGTGGCCCCGGTGATCGGGGACCTCTACGAGCGCGAGGAGTTCCCCTACGACATCGTGCGGCAGATGGGCGCGATGGGCCTGTTCGGGCTGCCGATCCCCGAGGAGCACGGCGGCATGGGCGGCGACTACTTCGCGCTCTGCCTCGCCCTGGAGGAGCTGGCCAGGGTCGACTCCAGCGTGTCGATCACCGTCGAGGCCGCGGTGTCGCTGGGCGCGATGCCGATCCACCGGTTCGGCACGCCCGAGCAACGCGCCGAGTGGCTGCCCCGGCTGGCGTCGGGCGAGATGCTCGGCGCCTTCGGCCTCACCGAGCCCGGCGGCGGCTCCGACGTGCCCGGCGGCATGCGGACCACCGCCGTGCTGGACGGCGGCGAATGGGTGATCAACGGTACGAAGGCGTTCATCACCAACTCCGGCACCGACCTCACCGGTGTCATCGGCGTGGCCGCGATCACCGGCGAGCTGCCCGGAGGCAAGAAGGAGATCTCCACGATCCTGGTGCCGTCCGGCACCCCCGGCCTCACCGTCTCGAAGAAGTACTCCAAGGTGGGCTGGAACTGCTCCGACACCCGCGAGCTCTCCTTCGACGGCTGCCGCGTCCCGGCGGGGAACCTGCTCGGCGAGCGCGGGCGCGGCTACGCGCAGTTCCTGCAGACCCTCGACGAGGGCCGCGTCGCCATCGCCGCCCTGTCCACCGGCCTCGCCCAGGGCTGCGTGGACGAGTCGCTGCGCTACGTCCGCGAGCGCCACGCGTTCGGCCACCCCATCGGCCACTACCAGGCCATCCAGTTCAAGATCGCCGACATGGAGGTCCGCACCCACACCGCCCGGCTGGCCTACTACCACGCGGCCGAGAAGATGCTCGCGGGGGAGCCGTTCAAGAAGGAGGCCGCCATCGCCAAGCTCGTCGCCGGCGACGCCGCGATGGACAACGCCCGCGACGCCACCCAGATCTTCGGCGGCTACGGGTTCATGAACGAGTACCCGGTCGGCCGCTTCTACCGCGACGCCAAGATCCTGGAGATCGGCGAGGGCACCAGCGAGGTCCAGCGGATGCTGATCGCCCGGGAGCTGGGGCTCTCCGGCCTCTGACCCGCCGAGGTCGCGTCCACCTCGAGGCGCGACGCCCCCGGCCGGGCCGTCGCTTTGCGGAAGTTTGACGTGGCGGCCCAGCGTGGCTCCGGATCCCGTCGGGCACGTTGCGGGGTACAGCGGTTGTGAAGTGCTCGTGAACATCACTGTGAAGTGATGGGAGAACCACATGCTGACAGGGTTGCCCGCACTGGGGTCCGGCCTGGGACATCGCACGGAACTGGCCGAGGCGATCGAGGCGCACGCCGACCGGATCGACTGGCTGGAAGTGATCACCGAGCGCTACCTGTTCGCCCCGGCCGACGAGCGTGAGCGGTTGCGGGAGCTGGTCCGCCGCTTCCCGATCGTGCCGCACGGGCTGGAACTGTCCATCGGTTCGGAGCGGGAGCCGGACGCGGCCTACGTACAGGCGCTGGCCGCGCTGGTGGCGGACATCGACGCGCCGTGGTTCAGCGACCACCTGTGCTTCACCCGTACCGACAGGGTCGACGTCGGGCTGCTGGTGCCGCTGCCGAGGACCCGGGAGGTCGCCCGGCGGCTGGGACGCAGGGCGCGGCGGGTGCAGGAGGCGGTGGGCAGGCCGTTCCTGCTGGAGAACATCACCTACTACGTGGACCTGGCCACCCCGCTGACCGAGGCGCAGTTCGTCACCGAGGTGCTGGAGCACTGCGAGTGCGGGCTGCTGCTGGATCTGGCCAACCTCGACATCAACGCGCGCAACCACGGCTTCGACCCGCTGGAGTTCCTCGACGCCATCCCGGTCGAACGGGTCGTCCAGGTGCACCTGGCCGGTGGTGTCGACGGGGACGGGGACCGGCTCTCCCTCGACAGCCACGGTGCCGCGATCCCGGCCCGGGTGTGGGACCTGCTGGCGGAGCTGGTGTCGCGTACGCGCGTCAAGGCCACGCTGGTCGAACGCGACCAGAACTTCCCCGACGACTTCGGCGACCTGCTGGCCGAGATCGACCGCGCGCGAACCGCGCTGCGCCCCCGCGCCACCGGAGAGCGGGCGGGCCGGGTGACGGCACAGCGGGCGGGAGACGCGTGATGGGCGTGCAGGACGCGCTCGCGGCGATGCTGGTCTGCGAGGCGGAGTCCGCGCTGCTACGCGAGGACCCCGCGAGGCTGCAGCGCCGGTACGAGCTGAGCGACGCCGAGCTGGCCATGTTGAGCGGGGCCGCGCCCGACGGCTACCGGGTGACGTACACCGGCGTGCTGGGCAAGCTGCGGTCGGCGGTCGCCGCGTGCCTGCCGGACACGGCCGCCGAGCTTCTCGGCGGCCACCGTGCCCTGTGGGAGGAGTTCGCGCACGGTGTCGTACGCCGCCCGCAGCCGGTGGACCGGCCGTTCGGGATGGGGGAGTCCGAACGGCTGACGGCCTGGCTGGCGAGCCACGCGACACCGCGGCTGACCGCCTACGCCCGCTACGAGCTGGCGCGCGCCACGCTGGTCCACGACCGGGACGCCGTGCTGGCCGCCCGCGACGCCGCCACCGCGGCGGGATCCGGCGACCGGGCGATCGGGGCGCTCCGGCTGTCGGCCGCCGCCCGGGTCGAGACGTACACCCACGACGTCACCGCGGGGCCGCCGATCGGTGAGCTGCCCGCCGTACGGACGCGGGTGCTGTTGCAGCGCCGCTGGGGGGCGCCCGTCGTACGGGCCTACCGGATCGATGACGGCACCGCCAGGCTGCTGGCCCGCTGTGACGGCACCCGCGACGCCGACCAGGTGGTCGCCGAGGTGGGCGGTGATCGCGCCCGCGCCGCGGAGACGCTCGCCAAGCTGGTACTGGCCGGTCTGGTCTGAGGACACGGCGCCCTCGGGCACCGTCACCGAGTCCTCCGCGCCCGGCGCACCCGGTGTGCCGGACCGCGGGGAAACCGGCCCGGCATCGGGTCGCCACCGCGCCCTGCCCCGGCGGGCGCTCCTGGAGGGAGAAACATCGTGAACGATGACATCACTCGCGAGGGCATGGGGCCCGAGTTCGTTTTCGAGGCCGTCACCGGCCCCGACGGCCAGGAGGTCACGGGCCGCTCGTGCTGCGGCGGTGGCCGCTGCGGCCGTGACGATCTCGATGGCTGAGCCGGCCGGCTGAGACGGCCGGTGGGAGGCGAGGGGGAGATCCCCCTCGCCTCCCGTCTCATGGATACCGGCCACGGAGGTCCCTGCCGTACTGACCTCCCTCGGTACGCCGATAGTGAAGGAGCGCGGTCCGGGAGCCGAAGGTCCCCGTCTCGCCGATCGACGGCGGCCGGGCCCGGGGTGCTGAAACTTTCATCGGGTGCCGGAGGTGTTCGCACAGGTCAGCGTGTCGCGATGTGAGGCGGCACCGGTGCCGACTACGTCCGGGCAGGGTGCGCCACCTATTGTGGGAGCGCTCCCATGCCTCCCTCGAAGGAGCCGATCCATGCCAAGAAGATCGATCCTGGCCACGCTCTGCGCGGCCCTGGTGATCGTGTCAGGTGCCGCGGTCGCCGTCGCCTCCGGCGCGTCCGCCGCCGACTCCCCGTTCTACGTCGATCCGGAGACCAGCGCCGCCAGGTGGGTCGCGGCCAACCCCGGGGACTCCAGGGCGCCGGTCATCCGGGACCGGATCGCCGCCGTGCCACAGGCCCGGTGGTTCACCACCACCAACACCTCCGCCGTGCGCGGCCAGGTGTCGGCGTTCGTCGGAGCGGCGGCCGGAGCGGGCAAGATCCCCATCCTCGTCGTCTACAACATCCCCAACCGCGACTGCAGCGGCGCCAGTACGGGCGGCGCGCCCAACCACACGGTCTACCGGCAGTGGATCGACGAGCTCGCCGCCGGTCTCCAGGGGCGCCCGGCGTCGATCATCCTGGAGCCCGACGTGCTCCCGATCATGACCAACTGCATGAACTCCTCCCAGCAGCAGGAGACCAGGGCCTCCATGGCATACGCCGGCAAGAGGCTGAAGGCCGCCTCGTCCTCGGCGAGGGTCTACTTCGACATCGGCCACTCGGGGTGGCTGTCGCCCTCGGAGGCCGCCGCCCGCCTGAACGCCGCGGACGTGGCGAACAGCGCGGACGGCATCGCCCTGAACGTCTCCAACTACCGATGGACCTCCACCGAGATCGCGTACGCCAAGAACGTCATCTCCGCCACCGGCGTCTCCCGGCTCCGCGCGGTGATCGACACCAGCCGCAACGGCAACGGCCCGCAGGGCAGCGAGTGGTGTGACCCGCCCGGCCGGGCGATCGGCACGCCGAGCACCAACGTCACCGGCGACCCGGTGATCGACGCCTTCCTGTGGATCAAGCTGCCGGGCGAGGCGGACGGCTGCATCGCCGGGGCCGGGCAGTTCGTCCCGCAGCGCGCCTACGACCTGGCCATGGCGGCCCCGCCCGTCACCCCGAATCCCACGCCCACCCCCACCGTGACCCCGACGCCGACCCCCACCCCGACGCCGGGCGTGGGCAGGGCGTGCACCGCCGCCTACAAACTGGTCGGCTCCTGGCAGGGCGGCTTCCAGGCCGAGGTGACCGTACGGAGCACGGGCACCGCGGCCCTCACGGGCTGGACGGTGAACTGGTCCTTCCCCGGCAACCAGAGCATCACCCAGCTCTGGAACGGGCAGCACACCCAGAGCGGCGCGGCCGTCTCGGTGCGGAACGTGTCCCACAACGGCAACCTCTCCCCGGGCGCCTCGGCGTCCTTCGGGTTCACCGGTAACTGGTCGGGGAGCAACGGCGCGCCCTCCTCGGTCGGCTGCGCCGCCGCCTGACCCGGTGACGCGGCAGTGATCCGCTACGGCTCGCGCGGTATGCCCCCCGCGCGAGCCGTAGCGGATTCTTCCGCCTTCCCCGCGACCGCGTGGCCGAAGGGCAGAACCGGTCCCGAGGGTCCGTCGCGCGCGTTACCCTGGGCTTTTGCCCGGCCGGAGCGCGCGGAGCGGGCCCGCGGGGGCCGCCTCCATGGCCGCGGTGGCCTTCGTCATGATCTGTCGCATGGTCTCGACCTCCTCGGGGGTGAGCCGGTCGATCAGGAAGGCGCGCACGACGGCCACGTGGCCCGGCGCGGTGCGCTCCAGGCAGCGCGTGCCCTCCTCGGTGAGCACGGCCAGCACGCCCCGCTCGTCCGACGGGCACGCCGCCCGGGTGACGAGCCCCCTCCGCTCCAGCTGCCCGATCTGGTAGGTGAGACCGCTCTTCGAAACGATCAGCCGGTTGGCCAGCTCGGTCATCCGTAGCCGCCCGCCGGGCTGCTGGGAGAGTTTCGCCAGGATCTCGTACTGGGCGTGGGTCAGGCCGGAGTCGGCTTTCAGCTGGTCCTCGACACGGCGCTCCAGAAGGTGCGTCGCGGCCACATAGGCCATCCACGCGGCCATCTCGCTCTCATTGAGCCATTTCGTGTCGCTCACCGGAATATTGTACTGCTTGTTCAAATTTGAACTAACCGCTATGGTTTGGTGCAAATTCGAATGACAAGAGGAGTCATCATGCTTGACCAGGTACGTCCCTATGCCCTGTTGCTGGCGCGGATCGCCCTCGGCGTGATCTTCTTGGTCCACGGCGCGCAGAAGTTCCTGACGTCGGGACTGACCCAGACCGCCGGGTTCTTCGAGTCCGTGGGGATCCCGCTCGCGGCCGTCGTCGCGCCGGCGGTCGCCGTCCTGGAGGTCGTCGGCGGCATCGCCCTCATCCTGGGCGCGGCCCTGCCCGTGTTCGGCGTCCTGCTCGCGCTCGACATGCTCGGCGCCCTCTTCTTCGTCCACCTCCCCAACGGCTTCTCGGTGGGCGAGGGCGGCTACGAGTTCGTCCTCGCCCTCGCCGCCGGCACCCTGGCCGTCGCCTTCGGCGGCGGCGGCGCCCTGGCCGTCGACACCCTCTGGCAGCGCCGCCGCCAGCCGGTCACCGTCTAGGCGGCCACCGTCTGGCGGGCCACCGGTCCGGCCGGTCATCGGAATTACGGATTCCGGGCCTTTCCCCAACGGGAGGGCCCGGACGACCGGAACCGGCAAGATCGGGCATTAAGAGATCCCGGCCCGGACAATGGGCATAGCTGTTCTCGACAGCGCCCAAGAGCTGGGGGTCGGTGTGCGTTGGTTACAAAGAATCGGCAGGGATTTCAAGGCCAGGCAGCATATCGACGCGTATGCTCTCACGGTCGTTCTCTTCGCTTTCGCCTTTCTCTCGATCTTCGGCGACAAGCTGGACGTCGACCTCAGATGGGCCGTCTTGTTCTCCGGGGTCGGGTTGCTCCTCTACCGGCTCACTCTGCCCGCGGAGCCCTCGGAATCGCCTGCCGGTCTTCTGCACGACCGTTCCGTGTACGACGCGGTGCCGCTCTCCTCACTGCTCGCCCAGGCCCGTGACGTGCGCGTGTTCGCGCCGTCCGCGGTCAACCTGCTCTCGGCGCAGACCTGTGAGCTCATCCGCAACACGGTGCTCGCGCGGGAGAGGGGAAAGGCCAGGATCGTCATTCTCGACCCCATGGAGAAGACGGCGGTCCGGCAGGCCGCGAAGCAGCTGGACGATTCGATCGAGTTTCCCGTCCAGCGGCTTCCCGCCGCGCTGGACAGCACGATGGAACGCCTCCGGCTGATGAGCGGCTGGAAAACCGCGGGCGAGTTCGAATACCGCCTGCTTTCCTACAGCCCGGGATTCAGCCTCGTGCTTGTCGACCCGGAAACCCCCAGGGGCCGTGTCATGGTGGAGATTCACGGTTTCCACAACGCCTCGACCTCCTCGCGCATGCATTTGGAGCTGACCCGTGGCCGCGACGAGCGCTGGTACACCTACTGGGTGAACCAGTTCGACCACATGTGGGAGGCGGCGAGACGCGACGACGTCACGCCGTTTTCCGCAGGAGCTCCTCGGCCTGCTTCCGCAGATGCGGTGGAAGCCCAGGAGTGACCGCGCCGAGCGCCCGCGAGGCGAGCCCCTCCGACATCGCGGGCCGCCCCAGCAGGGCGTGGACGCGCGCGGCCCGCACCAGGACGGGACCGCTGTCGGACTCGCCGGCGAGCGCGTCGAGGATCTCCTGCTGGGCGGCGTCGAACCGCTCCTCCAGGGCGAGGGCGAGCGCCCTGGCGGCGATCGTGGCGGGCCGCTGGTGCCTGCGGACGAGGTCCAGGTCGCGCAGGGCCTCGGCGGGCTTTCCGAGGTCGGCCAGGATCTCGCCGCGCAGCGCGAGCGCCTCGGCGGGGGGCTCGTCCGCGAGCGCGACGGCCCCGTTGAGCAGGGCGAGGGCGGCGCGCGGCTGTCCCAGGTGCCAGAGGGCCTGCCCGAGCGCCAGCTGCGCGGGCAGGTCGTTGGGAACCCAGGAGAGGGCGGCGCGCAGCCGCTCGACCGCGCTGTCGTACCGTCCCTGCGACAGCCAGAGCCGTCCCTCCCCGGTCAGCGCGGAGGCCACCCCGTTGAACCGCTGGAGCGTCGCGAACCGGTCGGCCGCCTCCTCGAACCGGCTCCGCGCGCTCTCCACCTCGCCTTCCGCCGACGCCACCTCCCCCAGGATCAGCAGCGCCTCGGCCCGCACCCACGTCTCAGCGCCCCCCGAGGCGCGGACCGCCTCCTCCGCGAGCCCGCGGGCCGTCTCCCACCCGCCCCTGGCCAGCGCCAGCCTCGCGTCGCCGAGATAGGCCGCCGGGGGCCGCGACTGGCGCACCGAGCCGATCAGGCGATCGTGCTGCAGCTCGTACCAGCGGATCCCCAGCCGGTGCTCGCCCCGCAGGATGTGGGAGTCCTCCAGCGCCTTGGCGACGGCGTTCGGCATGCCGGCCGTCTCGTGGAGGCCCTCGTAGACGGTGTTGCGCGTCCCGTGCTCGGTGACGAAGGTCTTGCGCAACCAGGAGCGGATCTCGCTGGAGGTGACACCGGACTCGGCCGAGACGCGGGCGAGCATCCGATCGCAGAAGCCGGTCAGGAACCGGTCGACGTTCACGTGCAGGTTCACGTGCTCCACGCTGATCTCCCGGAGACCGGAGGGCAGCGACTCCCACAGCGCGGAGCAGACGACCTGCAACTGGACCGGTTCGACCGTGTTCAGCGTCAGCGTGGTCGTCTGCCCCTCGTCGTTGGAGATCGGGACGGTACGTAGGTCGTCGACGAGCCGTTCCGCGGCACCGGGGGCGAAGAACCGGCCGGTACCCTCAAGCGGCCTCGTGGTGGCGTCGAGCGCCGCGGCGCGCGTGAGCGGCGGCAGCTGGAACCGCGCCCGCGAGCCCCGGCCCAGCGGACGCTCGTGCGGCAGGACGGAGGCCAGATACTCCTCGCGCAGCGACAGCAGCAGGTGGAGGCCGTCGTGCTCCTCCACCGCCCTCGCCAGCTGACGCAGGAGCCCGTGGCGCTCCTCCTCACGGTCGAGCGGGCCGCCGAACAGCTCCTCCGCCTGGTCGACGGCGACCAGCACGGGCACCGGGTCGCCGTACCTGTCGGTGCGTTCGGGGCGTTCGGCCAGAAAGTCCGAGACCGTCAGCCCGGCCAGCGCCGGCAGCGGCCGGTCCGGCGCCCAGGCCGACAGCAGCGCCAGCACGTAGGGGTTGCCGGGCACCTTCGGGCGCAGCGAGGTGATGCCGCGCGGCGACACGCGGGCGATGGGCAGGACGTCGGCGCGCTCGGGCTCGACGCGCGGCAGGACGCCCGCGTGGAGAAGGGACGTCTTGCCGACCCCCGAGGCCCCGAACAGCACGGTGAGGCCGGTGGCCTGCCAGATGGTGGCGATGTCGCGGGCCTCGCGCTCCCGCCCGAAGAACAGCGCGTGCTCGCTGCGGTCGTAGGGGCGCAGTCCCACGTACGGCCGGACGGTCCCGTCGCCGGCGCGAGTCGCGGTCGTCATGGCGTCCGTCCCATTCTCCGCCGGAGTTCCGCGCAGAACTCCGAGGCGGTACCCAGGAAGATCGAGATGTTCCAGCGGTCGAGATAGTGGGTGATGTAGCGCCTGGCCTTGTTCTCGGCGCTCTCGGCGCTCTCGGCGCCCACGCCGCCTCCGCCACCTCTGCCGACCTCGGGCATGAGCTGCACGCTCACGTGCCGCCGCTTGTTGCTGCGGGGGGTGTTGCGCACCAGGCCGTGAAACAGCACCCGAAACGTCCAGTCCTGGAGGCTGTAGCCCACGAAGAGCAGCGGCCGGGTGGTCATCGCCCGCAGGATCGGGGTCGGCAGCGGGTGCCGCCCGTCGGTCGCGACGGCGTCCACCATGTTGACGAGGTACGTCAGGTAGTCGGCCTCGGTCAGCACCAGCGACGCGGGCTCCGCCCAGCTTCCGTGCAGGTGGTAGACGATGGGCCGCTGCACCGTCGGCTCCGGCAGGAGAGGGGCCGAGGTGGGGTCGGTGTCCCACCAGGGGGAGACGGCCACGTGGGGCTCCTTGCCCTCCGCCCGCAGCGCCTCGGCCAGGAAGTCGTCGTAGTTCGTCGTGAGGAACGTCGTCAGCGGAAAGGTGGCCAGCAGCCGGTGCGGCTCGCCGGGATCACCCGACGGAGGCCGCCCGTGCGAGCGCAGGTGGCCGCAGACCGCCTCCTTGAGGTCGACGGGATCGCGCACCACGGCCTCGCCGTACTGCATCACCCGGGCCAGGTCGCCCGCGTCGGAGAACGGGTAACCGTAGCGGAGGGCGTATCGGTTGCTGAGGACGGTGCCGGTGGGAAGGGTGCCGGCACAGGCTCCCGCCCCGAGGAAAGGGGCGCAATCACCCCTGCCGAGCTGGTCGATCAAACGTTCCCAGTCGGTGTCGTCCACGGCTCCACCATGTTTGTCGACAAAGAGCGTGAGTCTCGCACTCCAATGTCGCACATCGGTGGGTTGTTACAAAGGTTTTGATATGAACGAATCGAATCCGGCCACCGGACCGGTGTCCTCGTCCTCGACTATTTCGCGCAGTGCGAGACCGAGGACGGAATCGCCGATCCCGTCAAGATCGGCCAGGTTCATCTTCGTGAGGTCGATCAGACCCCTGCCGAAATCGGCGTCGGCCATGACGGCTTCGTCGCTCATGCGGATCTCCCTCACACCCCCGCGTTCCCGGCTCTTCCGTGTGTCCCCGCCCGAGGCCATCGTTACACTCTTCCGATGACCGGGCGAGCGCTCCGGGCGATAATTTGAAGACCGGGCAGTATGGTATACGGATAATAATCCTTTTTAGGGTGTGACGGTGATGTCCTTTGGGGCGTAGCCATAAGACTCTGACCCCTTCGTTTATGCGCTTGCGAGGACCGGACGTCTAGGCTGATCCCAAATCGGGCGAGTGGAGGCGGTCGCGTGCCCATTTCACAGTCGTCGGGGGCTTCCCGGGAAACGGGACGCCAGCCCCAGGTCTGGGGAAAGGTCCCCCAGCAGAACAAGAACTTCACCGGCAGGGAAGACCTTCTCGACAAGCTGCACACCGGGGTCACCTCCGAGGTCACCGCGGTGGTGCCGCACGCCCTCCACGGGTTCGGCGGCGTCGGCAAGACCCACGTCGCGATCGAGTACGCCTACCGCTTCCGCCACGAGTACGACCTGGTCTGGTGGATCCCCGCGGACCAGCCGATGCTGGTGCGCTCCTCGCTGGCCGCGCTCGCCCCGCACCTGGGGGTGCCCTCCTCCTCCGCGATGGGCGTGGAGGACGCCTCCGCGGCCGTGCTGGACGCCCTGCGCCGAGGCGAGCCCTACTCCCGCTGGCTGCTCGTCTTCGACAACGCCGAACAGCCGGAGGACATCAACGAGATCGTCCCGCGCGGTCCCGGGCACGTCCTGATCACCTCTCGCAACCACGCCTGGCAGAGCGTGGTCGACACCCTGCCCGTCGACGTCTTCACCCGGGCGGAGAGCATCGAGTTCCTCAGCAAGCGGGTGCCCAGCTCGACCAGCCTCGACGACAGGAACCGGCTGGCCGACCAGCTCGGCGACCTGCCGCTCGCCCTGGAGCAGGCCGGGGCCCTGCAGACCGAGACCGGCATGTCCGTCGAGCAGTACCTCCGGCTGCTGCAGGAGCAGACGGCCCAGCTGCTCGGGGCCAACAAGGCGCCCGACTACCCGCTGTCCATGACCGCGGCGTGGTCGCTGTCGGTGTCCCAGCTCAAGGCGAAGCTGCCCGAGGCCGTGGAGCTCCTGCGCTGCTGCGCCTTCTTCGGGCCCGATCCCATCCCCCGCGACGTGTTCGGGGTGCTTCCCGACGACTTCGCGCCCGGGTCGCGCCTCGGCCCGCTCCTCGACAACCCGATCCTGCTGAGCAAGGGCATCAAGGAGCTGGGACGCTACGCCCTGGCCAGGATCGACTCCGACAACCGGACCATCCAGGTGCACCGGCTGATCCAGGCGCTGCTGCGCGACGAGCTGAGCGAGGAGGAGCACGCCTCCTTCCGCCACGAGGTGCACCTGCTGCTGGCGGCGGCGTCACCGGGCCTTCCCGACGACAACGTCCTGTGGCCGCGCTACGCGGAGCTGCTCAGCCACGTGACCCCCGCGCAGATCGAGGTCAGCCGCGACCCCCGCATCCGCCGCTTCGCCCTCGACGTCGTGCGCTACCTCTACTCGTCGGGGGGCTACCAGTCGGCGAGGAGTCTCGTCGGGCGCCTGATCGAGAGATGGCGGGCCGACAGCGGCGAGGAGGACCAGCACGTGCTCTCCGCGCACCGGCACTCCGGGATCGTCCTGCGCGAGCTCGGCGACTACCGGGCCTCCTTCGAGCTCAACCGCGTGACCCTGGCGCGCATGCGGGAGGTCCTCGGGCCCGACCACGAGGAGACCCTGCTGCTCACCAACAGCCACGGCGGCGACCTGAGGATGCGGGGCGACTTCGCGGCCGCCCTGGCACACGACGAGGGGTCGCTGCGCCAGCACCGGGCGCTGTTCGGCCCGAAGCACCGCCGGACGCTGCGCACCATGAACAACCTCGCGCTCGACTACATGCTGCTCGGCGACTACCAGAAGGCGAGCGAGCTGCAGCAGACCGCCTACACGCTGCAGCGCTCCAGCGACTCCAAGTCGAGCCAGCAGTCCATCCTCACCTCGTGGAACGGGCTGGCCCGCATCGTTCGGCTCAGGGGCGAATACTCCGAGGCCTGCGACATCGGCGAGGACGCCTACGACTCCAGCGTCCAGGAGCTGGGGGCCGACCACCCCAGGACCCTGCGCGCCGCCAAGGACCTGTCCATCGCCAAGCGCAGGGCCGGGCTGATCGACGAGGCGTTCGAGATCGCCCAGCGGACGTTCGAGCTGGAGGAGCGCATCTTCGGCCGCGACCACCCCGACACGCTCGCGGCCGCCCTGTGCCTGGCCAACGCGCAGCGCACCAGGGGGGAGATCGACGAGGCGCTGGAGCTGCTGCGCGACACCGCGGCCCGCTACCCCAGGAGATACGGGGACGAGCACCCCTTCACCTTCGGCTGCGACATGAACCTCGCCCTGCTGCTGCGGGTCAACGGGGAGGTCGAGGAGGCGAACGCGCTCGACCTGAGATGCCTGGAGGGCTTCGACCGCACGCTGGGGCGCGAGCACCACTACTCGCTCACCTGCGCGATCAACCTCGCGAGCGACCTCGCCGCCAGGGGAGAGACCTCCCAGGCCGGGCGGCTGGGCGAGGAGACCCTGGCCCAGCTGCGGGAGCTGCTGGGCGTCGACCACCCGCTCACCCTCGCCTGCGCGAACAACCTCGTCGTCGACCTGCGGGTCCGGGGAGCCCTGGCGGAGGCGGAGAGGCTGGAGGCCGACACCTTCGAGCGCTACCGGCGGGTGCTGGGCGAGGACCATCCCGACACGGCGGTGGCGCTGAGGGGGGAGCGGCTCGACTTCGACTTCGACCCGCCCGCCCTCTAACCGTTGCGCCGGAGCCAGCGCGCGCGGTGGTCGTCCGAGCGTTCACGGCTCATGGCCCGCGCGCGGGCCGGCACGCTCTCCCGCGACCAGCCGTCGAGGCGCCGTGCCATCCCGGCCGTGAAGCTCTCCCCCGCGGGGGTGAGCCGCCCGCTGCCCAGCAGGGTGCCGGTGACCAGGCGCGAGGCCTCGCGCCACTGGTAGAACTCCGCGTGCGCGCGCAGGGCCGCCTCCCCCGACTCCAGGCCGCGCTGGCGCATCCAGAAGCCGGCCACGCCCAGGAAGGCGTACGCGCCCTGGAGCAGCCCCGGCACGGGGCGGGGATCCTCGCGCCAGGGGGCGTAGTGGCGGGAGCCGTCGTCGGGGAGGGTGAGGGGGACGAGGTCGAGCAGGGCCGAGAGCTTCGCGTGCTGCGTCTCGTGCGTCAGCGTGACCGCGAGCGAGGACGCGTCCGGCGGCGTCGACAGGGCCACGCAGCCGAAGGTCTCCCGCGAGGACGAGCTCGACTGGCCCCTGGCGGGCGCGACCAGCGGGGTGAGGACCGTGATCGCCGTGGCCACCTCCTCGGCCACGACCCGGTGGTGGCGCACCAGCAGATCCCAGGCCCCGTGCAGCGCCGACTGCCACCGCTCGGTCTCGGCCTCGGTGAGACGCCCGCCGATGTTGCCCGTCCCCGGCATCCGGTAGGGGTCGAGGTCGTCGATGACCAGGCGGAGCGACATGCCGTCCGCCTCGCTGGACAGCGAACGCAGCCCCCGCCACCCCGGGGCGTCCTGGCGGGGGTCGCGGGGAATCCGGACGATGATCCCGTCCGCGGTGATCTCGGTGTCGTCCGGGCCGCACTCGACCGTGGCCGCCGAGACGGTCGGCGGCAGGACCGCCTGCCCCAGTGACGGCAGGGTGACCACCCCCTCCACCGCCGGTACGTCGATCTCGCAGGCGGTGCCCGAACGGATCGCCGCGGCGGCGGCGAGCGCCGCGAGCTGTCCCGGAGCCGCGTCGCCGTCGCCGGCGACGAGCATCTTGACCGTACGGCGCGCCCAGGCGCCCACCGACGGGTGGCGCAGGACGGCGTCGACGACGCCGGGGTAGCGGCGCTGGACGGTGGCGAGCAGGTCGTAGGCGCGGCGGGTGGCGGCGCCGTCGGGATGGCCGCTCGCCCGCGCGGTCTCCAGCACCCCGCGGACGAGGAGGACGTGCTTGCTGTGCTGTGCGGCGGACAGTTCGGCGACCGCGGGGCCGCCCCCGCCTCCGGCGGCGAGTTCCGAGAACGTCCCGGCCGCGATCCGGTGCTCACGCAGGTTCATCGTGCCCTTTCTCTGCCGTTTCGATCGGGCCGAAAGGTCGGCTTCGACCGTTCTCTTGATGTGCCCGATGAGACGGAGGAGGTCGGGGGAGTACACGGAGGGGTTGGCGAAACCGTGGCCGGAGCGGTAGCGGTGGGCGTAGTGGCCTCCTCCGCAGACCCGGGAGACCGGGCACGCCCGGCAGGTCGGGGAGAGGGCCGCCTCGCCGATCTGGCGGGCGGCGACCGAGGGGAGGAGCAGGACGTCGTCGAAGGAGTCGCGCGCCACGTGCAGCCCGGTCTCCGGCGCGCCCGGGTAGGCCGACTTCAGGGCGTCCGACTGCTCGATGCCGCCGTCGGTCTCCACGACGACCATCGCCGCCGGGGACAGGCCTATCTGCTCGCTCGACGACGAGCCGCCGAGCAGCCCGTGGATGATCTCGTTGAACATCCGGATCCAGGTGGGCCGCCGGGGCGCGGCGTACCAGCGGTCGAAGATCGGGATCAGCCAGTCGGCGTACGGTGTCGCCTCGGTGTCGGGGGTGCGGCCGGGAGGGGGCGCCGACCAGTTGCCGTGCGGGAGCAGGAAGTCGACGGCCGGTGGGTCGAAGGCGAGCAGCGCCTCGTAGGCCCCGATCGGGTCGTTCCTGAGGTCGATGGTGCACAGCAGGCCGCTGAACAGGTGCCTGAAGGCGGGCGAGCCCAGCAGGCCGAGGGCGCGCAGGACGTCGGCGTGGCTGCCCTGGCCGTTGGCACGGCGGCGGCCGCGGTCGTGCATCGTCTCGTCGCCGTCGAGGCTCACCCCGACCCGGACGCCCAGCTCGTCGAAGAGCCGGAGATAGGGGAGGTCGAGCAGGGTGCCGTTCGTCTGCAGGCCGACCGCGGTCCGGGTGGCGGGGCCGACCGCCGAGCGGACGAGTGTGACGAGCTCGCGGATCGCCTCGCGGCCGGCGAGCAGGGGCTCGCCCCCGTGCAGGATGATTTCCACGTTCGCCAGGCCGTGGCGGTGGGCGTGCTGGGCGATTCTCGAGGCCGTGGCGGCGAAGGTCTCCCGTGACATTTGTTTCGGTCGGGTCTGCCACGAGGAGTCGGCCATTTCGTACATGTAGCAATATTTGCAGGCGAGATCACATCTGCTATGGATCTTCAGGATGAACTGCCGGAACGGAGTCGGCCGCCAGCCACCGGCCATCAGCTCTCCGATATCGAGAGTCGACGGCCACTCGTGCATCGCTGATCAGCCCCCTGCCGAGACCACGTTATGTGACGCCCGAAAGATGTTTACACGATAGATGATGGCCGGTCGCCGTTCCAGGTTGCGGGGAAAACCAGTGATCATGTCGGGGAAGGGTAGGTATTCACCGGGCTGAAACTTGACTAATGGGGCAAACTCATGCCAGATAGAGAATGGCGCAAGAGAGGTATGCCGCGTTTGCCGGAGAAACTTGACCCGATAATCCCCTCACCCCGGGGCGTGTTCCCCGAGACGCTCGACGTCGGGGGATTGCTGGACTCGGGGTGGCGGCCGGTGGCTTTCCGGCAGTTCATCCTGAAGATCCACAGCAGGTGCGATCTCGCCTGCCGCCACTGTTACGTCTACGAGATGGCCGACCAGTCCTGGAAGGCCCAGCCGCGGCGCATGTCGAAGGCGATCGTCGACTGCACGGCCAGACGCATCGCCGAGCACGCGCTCACCCACGAGCTGGCAGAGGTCGAGGTCATCCTGCACGGGGGCGAGCCCCTGCTGGCCGGGCCCGACCTCATCTCCTACGCCGTGCGCACCATCAGGGGGGCCGCCGCCGACGTCGGGACCCGCGTCCGCGTCGGCGTGCAGACCAACGGGCTGCGCCTGGACGAGACCTACCTGCGGCTCTTCGAGAACCTGGAGATCCGCGTCGGGGTGAGCATGGACGGCTACGCCGAGGGCCACGACCGGCACAGGCGCTACGCGGACGGCAGGGGAAGCCACGCGATCGTCGCGGAATCGCTTCGCAGGCTGACCGAGGGCCCGTTCCACCACCTGTTCAGCGGCCTGCTGTGCACCGTCGACGTCCGCAACGACCCGCTGGCGACCTACGAGGCGCTGCTCGCCTTCGACCCACCGGCCGTCGACTTCCTGCTCCCGCACGGCAACTGGTCGGCGCCCCCGCCCGGCCGGACCCCGGACACCGAGGCGACACCGTACGCCGACTGGCTGGTCCCGATCTTCGACCGCTGGTACGGCTCGGCCGCCGACCAGACCGAGGTCAGGCTGTTCCGCGAGATCATGCGCCTGCTGACGGGAGGCACCTCGCGCAGCGAGACGGTGGGGCTCTCACCCGCCCGGATGGCCGTCGTGGAGACCGACGGCAGCATCGAGCAGTCGGACATCCTGAAGTCCAGCTACCACGGGGCGGCCGCGACCCGCCTGCACCTGCTCCGCGACTCCTTCGACGCCGCGCTCAGGCATCCGGCCATGGCCGCCCGGCAGATCGGCGAGCTCGCGCTGGCCCCCGTCTGCCTGGCCTGCGACCTCCGCTCGGTCTGCGGCGGAGGGTTGTACGCGCACCGGTACAGCGAGGCCACCGGTTTCAGGGGACCCTCGGTCTACTGTCCCGACCTCTATCGGTTGATCACCCATATCCGTACAGGTTTCGCGAGGGATGTCGCCCGGCTGAAGGGAAGTCGATGAGGCTCGGTGAGCGAGAGGTGTCCGACACGACGGTTCTCACGCTGGCGGCCGGGGAGGGGGGAGCCGACGCCGTGGCCGAGCTGAGCGCGGTCCAGCGCGTCAAGAACAGGCTGCTGGTACGCGGGGTCGCGGCAGGGGCGCGGTCGGCGGGCCACCCCGGTGCCGCCCTGGCGACGCGTGCCTACGACCTCCTGGCGGACCTGGAGGGGGAGGCGGGCGAGGAGGTCGAGCGCGTGCTGCGCTACCCGGCGGTGGGGGCGTGGGCGTGGCGGACCTACCGGTCCCTGGCAGGCGGGAATGCCACGCACGACGATCCCGCGCAGCTGGGCGCGCTGGCCGTGGTGGCCGCGGCGCGGGCGCGGGCCGCGTGCCGGGTCCGGCTGCCCGTCCACGACGGCGCGATCATGCTGCCGTCCCTGGGGCGCCTCACCCTCCCCGCCGGTACGGGAGACACGATCGACGTCACGGTACGGCCGGACGGGGACGGCGCCGAACTCGACGCCGGCGGCCTGACGGTCCGCGTCCACCCCTCCGGCGACCGGCCCGGCTGGCAGGCGCTGCACAGGCTGCGGGTGAACCCGGGACTCGACCTGGTCGTCGACGACCTCGACCCGTACCGGTGGGCCGCGGAGGAGGTCGCGGAGCCGAGGCTGGAGCCCGAGCGGCTCCGCGCGTGGGGGGAGCACCTGGAGGGGGCGTGGCGCGTCCTGATCGCCCACCACCGGACCGTGGCGGAGGAGGTGGGTCTCGCCGTGTCGGTGCTCACCCCCATCAAGGCCCCGGAGAGGGGACAGAACAGCGCCTCCTCGCGTGAGACGTTCGGGACCATCGCCATGTCGGATCCGTGGGACGGCGTGGGGCTCGCCGCCACGTTCGCCCACGAGATCCAGCACGCGAAGCTCACGGCGCTGACCGAGGTGATCCCGCTGACCCTGCCGGACGACGGCAGGCGCTACTACGCGCCCTGGCGGGACGACCCGCGTCCCGTCTACGGCCTGCTGCAGGGCTCGTACGCCTATCTCGGGGTGGCGGAGTTCTGGCGGAGGCAGCACCGCTTCGAGCGGGAGGAGGAGGCGTTCCGGGCGCGCGTGGAGCTCGCCCGCTGGCGGCGGGCCGCCTACGCGGTCACCGGCACGCTGCTGGCCGGCGGGGGCCTGAACGAGCGCGGGGAGGAGTTCGTGGCGCGCATGAGGAAGACGCTGGAGGAGTGCGCCGCGGAACCGGTGGACTCCGCCGCGGAGAGCCAGGCCCTCCGCGAGGCGGAGCACCACCTCGACGCGTGGAGGAGGCGCAACCCCGGGTTCCGGGCGGGCTAGCCCGGGACGGGGCGGCGGCCGGACCGGCGAGGCGTGCCCGCGCGGGCCTGACCGCCGACGGCGTGGCGTGGCGCGGCGGTCAGATCGGCGGGGGGTCGAAGTCGCACTCGATGCGACGGCCCTCGCTCGCGAAGAGGGCGTCGGGGTGACCGACCTCCAGCGGGCGCTCGTAGCGCCGCATCGTGTCGTCGTACAGGATCTCGGCCCGCTCCTTCTCGCCCGCGGCCCTCAGGTCGAGGGCGAGGTTGCTGGCGCAGGCCAGGCTCAGGAAGTGGTTCTCCCCGAAGAGCTCCCGCATCCGGCCGAGGGTCTCCCAGCCGAGCTCGCACGCCCGGGTGACCTCTCCCAGCACCATGAGATCCCCCTGGAGGCCGACGGCGCACGTCAGCGGGTAGTGGTGCCTCTGGCCGACCGTGGCGACCAGGCCCTCCACCGCCCTCTCGTCGAGGTATCTGGCCGTCGCGACGTCGCCTCGTACGCGGTGCAGGATCGCCAGGTTGCCGCCGCAGGCGAGGCTGTAGGGGTGTTCCTCGCCGAACACCCGGGGATAGAGGGAGACCGTCCTCTCGGCCGTCGCGAACGCCTCGTCGAGGTCGCCGGCCGTGCGCAGGGCGTTGGAGAGGTTGATCGCGGCCGCCATCGTGTCGGGGTGCTCGTCCCCGAAGAGCCGCTGGAAGCGGGTGTGCGTGTCGCGCGCGAGGTCCAGCGCCTCGGCCACCTCTCCCGAGCGCCGCTTGGCGATGGACAGGTCCTTGGCCGTCAGCAGCGTGACGTGGTGGTCGAGTGTCAGCTCCTGGACGCCGTAGGCGTAGGCCTCCTCGCCCAGGTCGCACGCCTCGGTGTAGTCGCCGCAGAGCCGCACGGCCCTGGCCAGGCCGTTCCACGACAGCAGCAGGGTGCTCCTGCCGATGCCCTCCACCGCGTCGCTCATCTCCAGGTACGTCTCCTGGTGCAGGCGCCGCGCCTGCGGGTAGTCGCTGGTGAGGGCGTAGTCGAGGGCCAGGTTGTTGAGCACGCGCAGCGTGGACGGGTGGCTGAGGCCCCGGCTGGAGACGTGGGCCGCCCGGGACTCCTCGTCCAGCCTCCTGGCGGCGCCGAAGTCGCCGCGCGCCCGCAGGGACGCCCCGTAGCCGTTGGTCGTCAGGAGCGTCTCGTCGTGGTCGTGGCCGAGGACCTCGCGCATGCCGTCGAGGGTCCGGTGGTCGGTCTCGTACGCCGCGGTGTACTGGCCGAGCCCTCGCAGCACGTTGCCCAGGTGCTTGTACGCGACGAGCACGTCCGGGTGCTTCGCCCCGCTGACCTCGGTCCATCTCTCGGCGAAGCTCTCGAGGAAGGAACGGGCCGACTGGTAGTTGCCCGATATGTAGAGGTAACGGGTGACGTTGAGGGCGAACTGCCTGACGGTGGGATCCGTGCACTCCTCCAGACCGGAGGGGGTGACGTGGGCGACCAGCTCCTCGAAGCGGCGCCACCTGGCGCTCTCGTCGGGGTCGCTGGGGGCGCTGCCGGCCAGCAGCACGTGCACCTCGTGCCGGATGTCCGCCTGGTCCTCCTCCGGCAGGTCGTCGCGCAGGAGCGCCTGGATCAGGCGGTGGACCTGGATGGTGCGGGTGGTGGGCTCGATCCTGGCCAGCGCGAAGCGCCTCAGCTCGCTCAGCGCCGTGGCGAGCAGGATCGGATCGGAGAGGATCTTGCCGAGCCGGGGGACGACGGCCTTGTTGCCCCTGCGGAAGACGTCGCGGGGAATGGGCTCGGGGCCGAAGAAGGCACAGCACCGCAGGAGCGTGATGGCCTCGGGGAGGCGGTCCTCCAGGAGCGACACCGACACCTTCCAGGCCGCCGTCATCGACAGCGGGTATCCCGGTGCCCGGTTCGCCCCCAGCAGCCTGCTCGCCTGCTCGCCGAGCTGCTCCAGGTACTCGTCGACCGACATGCCGGTCTCGTACTGCAGCGCGCCGGCCTGCTCCAGGGCGAGCGGCAGGTCGCCGAGCTGCTCGGCCAGCCGCGAGGCGTCGTCGTCGGGGACCTCCCGGCGCAGGCGCTTCTTCAGGAACGCCACGCTCTCGTCGCGGGTGAAGACGTCGACCTGGAGGGTCTCGAAGTGGTCCTCCCACTTGGGGTTGCGCGAGGTGATCAGCACGTGGCCCGGCCCGCGCGGGATGAACTCCTGGACCTGCCCCGGCTCCTCGGCGTTGTCGAAGATCAGCAGCCAGCGCCGGTAGGGGACGCCGCTCTGCAGCGTCCTGCGCACCGCCTCGGCGGCCTCCTCGACGCCGGTGGCCGACGCGGGCGGCAGCCCCAGGTGGGGCGCGAGCGCCGCCAGCGCGGACGGCACCAGCACGCGCTGGTCGGAGGGGATCCACCACACGAGGTCGTAGTGCGACCGGTAGCGGTGGGCGTACTCGATGGCCAGGTGGGTCTTGCCGACACCACCCCACCCCTGCAGCGCCTGAGGCTGGGGAACGACGGCGGTGACGGTGCTGATGCCCTGACGGAGCTTGACGAGCATGTCGTCCCGGCCGGTGAAGTTCCTGTTGCGGGGCGGCACCTTCTCCCAGACCTCGGGCTGCCGCTCGGGCACCGTGTTCGCCGCGTGTGAAAGCTCCACCACCTCGGGCCTCCGTCTTTTTCTAGCCAAAGGGATCGTACGGTCATCCTAAAGGTTGATTCGAAGAGTGGGGTATTACAGAATCACATTGAGAAAAAACGCGGCCCTGGGACTTTCGGCAGTGATGTCGCATCCTCCTTTTAGGACATCCCGAAATCCGGGGCCGGGCCGGGCCGGATACGACGCGACGCCATAGGGAGCACGCATGCGCGATGACAATTCCAGGTCAGGCGGTCTCGTCGACCTTGAGGGGCTCTCCCTGGAGAAGCTCACGGAGGTCGACGAGACCTGGTTGCGGAGGATGCTGGAGCCGTTGCTGCTGGAGACGGCGGAGCCGACGGCGGGATTCACGAGTTCGATCTGAGGAATCACCTTGCCGTTTCACGCGGGTTGCGGCAGAAAGGTGATCGTGAATCATTCGTCCACTCCGGTCGCACCGGCGATACAAGGGGTGCCTTCCCGTGCGGGGGGGATCGACCGTGCCAATAGAGTCGTACGGCATCGAGTCCATGACCTGATTGGACCTCTTGTCCGTGAGGTGGTGCCCTGCGTGCACGACATGGGGGAGGCCGAGTGGGAGCGCCTGCTCGACCAGTTGAACAGCGGAGACTGCACGCCCTTCCTGGGGTCCGGGGCGTGCGTGGGGACTCTGCCGACGGGGACGGCGCTGAGCCGTGACATGGCGCGCCGCTGGGACTATCCCTTCGCCGACGACCACGATCTTCCCCGGGTGACGCAGTTCGCGGTGATGAGATATGGGGACTCCGTATATGTGAAGAGGCGCGTCTGCGACGAGCTCGACGCCGGGGGCGCGCCCAACTTCCTCGACCCTCTCGAACCGCACGCCCTGCTGGCGAGTTTTCCCCTCCCGGTATATCTGACGACGAACTACGACGACTTCATCCTGCGCTCGCTTGAAGCGGTGGGAAAAAGACCGAATGTGGCCATTTGTCCGTGGAACAAAGGGCTGGCCTACGCGGAGGATCTGTTCAGCAGTGAGGCGGGCTGGAATCCCCGGCCCGAGGCCCCGCTCATCTACCACCTGCACGGAAATCTGCAGGATCCGGCGTCGATCGTGCTGGCCGAGGACGACTATCTGGAGTTTCTCACCAACCTCGCGGTGGACGGCGTCGCGGGCGGCCAGCGAATGCTGCCCACCTCCATTCTCGCGGCGCTGACCAGAAGACCCCTGTTGTTCATCGGATACAGCCTGCAGGACTGGACGTTCCGCGTGCTCTTCCACGGGCTGTTGAAGGCCGTCCCCGGCATCAACCGCCGCAGGCACGTGAGCGTCCAGCTCGCCCCCTCGCTCGCCAGCACGAGGGCGGACGTGCTGGAGGTCCAGCGCCAGCTGGCCAGATACTACGAAGACTGGCGGATCTCCATCTTCTGGGGGACGGCGGAGGAGTTCTGCCGTGAGCTGCGCCGGCGGATGGGACCGGTGCCGTGACCCCCGACGTGACCCCCGACGTGACCTCCGACCACGGCCGGCCCTACGTCGGCCTGCGGGCCTTCCGCCGCGAGGACGGCGCCAAGTTCTTCGGCCGCGACAGGGAGGCCCGAGAGGTCTCCGACCTGTGGCAGGCCGGGCGCCTGACCGTGCTGTACGGGCCGTCGGGCGTGGGCAAGACCTCGCTCATCCAGGCCGGGGTGCTCCCGCTGCTGGACGCGGGCAGGACCGACGTCCTCCCGATAGGGCGGGTGTCGCACGGCTCGCCCTTCCCGTCCGCGGCGCTCTCGCGGCACAACCCGCACGTGTTCGCGCTGCTGTCGTCGTGGTCCCCCTCGGAGACGCCCACCCGGCTGGCCGGGCTGACGATCCGCGAGTTCCTGAGCCGGCGCCCGCCGCGCCAGGACCCGTACGGCGACCCGGTCCTCACCCTGGCCGCGATCGACCAGGCGGAGGAGCTCTTCGGCGACTTCGCCCACCGCCAGCCGTACCGGGAGTGGTTCATCAGCCAGCTCGTCGAGGCGCTGGACGACGATCCGAACCTGCGGCTCCTCGTCTCGATCAGGGAGGACCACCTCGCCTCGATCCTTCCCCACGAGCCGAAACTGGCGGGCATGGCCAGAAACCGGTTCTCGCTGACCGCCCTCGGCCCGGCCGCCGCGGTCCGGGCGACCGAGGGACCGCTGGAGGGGACGGGCCGCTCGTTCGCCCCCGGCGCGGCGCGGGGACTGGTGGACGACCTGCGCATGATCAGGGTCGGCAGGGCGCTCGGCGAGGAGGTCGTCGCCGACGCCAGGGCGGTCGAGCCCGTCCAGCTGCAGGTCGTGTGCTCGGCCATGTGGCGCTCGCTGCCCGAGGACGTACGGGTCATCTCCTCCGACCACGTCCGCAGGTTCGCCAACGCCGACCGGTCGCTCACCGACTTCTCCGAGCGGATGATCGCCGAGGTGGCCCACGACCACTTCGGGGACGACGTCGCCGACCTCAGGAGCTGGCTGCGCCGCTGCTTCATCACCGAGCTGGGCACCCGCGAGGTCGTCTACCAGGGGGAGACCGTCACCGCCGGCATGCCGAACGCGGTGGTCAGGGCGCTGGTCGACCGCCACATCCTGCGCGAGGACATCAAGGCCGGCACGCGCTGGTGCGAGCTGTCGCACGAGCGCCTCATCCAGCCGATCCTGCAGAACGACCACGTCGTCGTACGGGCCGAGAGCCGGTCCCTGCCCGACGACTACCTGCGGGCCGCCGAGTTCTCCTTCCGCGACGGGGAGTTCGCGCTGGCCGCGAAGCAGGCCGAGGAGGCGCTGGCGCGATGCGGCGGCAACACCAGGATGCGCGCGGAGATCGAGTCCTTCCTCGGCAACGTCGCGCACCGGCGGGAGGACTTCGAGAAGGCCGTCTCCCACTACCGCAACGCCGCGGTCCACTTCGAGACGCTGGGGGCGACCTCGGCCGTCGGTGGCCTTCTCGCCGGGATCGGCAGGCTGCGGCTGGCCCAGGGACGCTCCTCGGTCGCGGTCCGGGAACTGTACTCGGCGATACGCCGCGTGCCCAACGACCTGAACATCGAGACCGAGCTCGCCTGGGCGCTCTGGTACGACGGTCACCCCGACGCGGCGCACGACGTCCTCAACGACGTCCTGGGCAGGGAGGGCAACGTCACCGAGGCGTTGCGGGCGCGGGGCGAGATCCTCGCCGGGCTCGGCAGGGCGGAGGCGGCGCTGCGCGACCTCGACCGGGTCCGGCCGCTGCAGTGGCCGTCCACCCGGGCCGCCCACGCTCTCGCGCTGGCCTTCCTGAGGCGTTTCCCCGAGGCGGAACGGGAGATCAGGGCGGTGCTGGCCGAGGTGGGAGATCATGGTCCGGTGCTGTTGTACGCCGCCCGGATCCACGCCCTGGCCGGTGACGCCGCGTCGGCGGCCGATCTGGTCCTGAGGGCGAGGGCGGCGAGAGCGCCCAGCCTGCCTGCCCATCTCGCGGCCGAAGCGACTCGGTTGCTCGCCACGTTGTGAGCACCCGCGCGGCCACGTGGGCACCGGTCGCCCGCACCTTCCTGGCCGTCCCGGCGAGACCCAGCCGCGCGTGAAGCCGCAGCAGTGACGTGAGCGTCACCACGAGGGCGACGGCGAACATCAGGACGGTGAGGATGACGGCCGCCATCCGGATGCCGAACACGGCGACCAGGATCCCGCCGAGCGGGGCGGAGACGCACACGGCGCCGTGCGCGACGAGCCGGTGCACGCTCACCACCCGCCCGAGCTTGCCCTTGTCGACGGTGTCGACCTCGAAGGTCCTGATGGCCACGTTGCTGAGCGCCCCGGCGCACCCGGTCAGCAGGATCGCGAGCCCGAAGAAGAGCGGCCCCTCACCGTAGGCCGCGACGAAGAGCGCCAGCACCCATATCCACAGCTGGGCGAAGAGCGTGAAGTTCCTCGGTTCGAGCCTGAGGTAGGGGGCCAGGCCCGATCCCGCCACGCCGCCCACGCCCCCGGCGGCCAGGACCAGGCCGACCTGGTACGAGGGCAGGTTCGCCGACCCGGCGATGAAGATCATGATGAGCGCGTTGATCATCAGGTTGGTGACCGTGGTCAGGGCCATGGCCCTGCGGAGGAACGGGTGCCTGGAGAGCTCGTGGAAACCGTCGGCTATCTCCCGCAGCAGGTGCCGTCCCGCCAGGCTCCTCACGCCGCCGGCTATCTCGCGGATCGCGTGCAGCTGCGGCCGGCCCCTCCTTCGTCCCGTCCTCCCCGCCCTTCCCGCCCCGCCCGCCGCCACGCTCAGCGGGGAGAGGAGGGCGAGGAAGAACAGCGCCGCGTTCACCGCGAAGGACATCGCGTGCATGACCCCGAAGAGCCACCCTCCGAGCGGCCTGCCCGCCAGCACCGCGAGGTGCGAGATCGTCTCGCTCCTGGCCATCACGATGGAGACCTGCTCCTTCGGGACGAGGGAGGAGATCAGCGCCGTCTCCGCCAGCGAGTAGACCACCCACAGCGTGCCCTCAAGAAAAGCCGCCACCAGGAGGTGCGCCAGCGACGGGTGGCCCAGGACGAGCGCGAGGAACACGGTGAGGACGATCAGCCCTCGCAGGGTCTCGGTGAGGAGCATGAGCGAGCGCGGGTTCACCCGGTCCGCCAGGACGCCCGCCGGGATGTAGAAGACCAGGATCGGGAAGGTCAGCGCGAAACTGGTCCAGCCCGCCAGCACCGGAGAACCGGTCAGGGCCAGTGCCAGGAGGGGATAGGCGACACTCACCGCCCGTGACCCCACGGTCGAGAACGTCATCCCCAGCCAGACGCGGGCGAATTTTCTCATCGGCTAGCTCGAAGTCGCTCTCTGGTCCCGGGCCCCAGCGCGACCTGGTCGCCCGCCGTCCCCGTCCGCGTCCTAGGGAACACCTCACAAGGCAATGGAGGGAGAGAGCTATACGGACTCCCGTTGTTAGGTGAACAATGACAATTTCTTGACAAAAAGCCGCAGAAATCAACGCCAATGACAGCCCATTCGCCAAAACGGGTCACAGTGGTGTCGCTGAGTCACTTGAGTCCCAAAAGCATAGCGCCGAAGAAGAGCGGCCGGGAAAGGTCGTTCGTTTCCGCGCCTGGAAAGCGGTGTTTGGGAGGCATCGCGGGAAACCCCGTCCCGGCGGCGTTCGGTGGCGTCCGGGGCCGAACCGGGGGGACCGAATCGAGGCGGTCGAACCGGAGCGGCCGGGGCCCGAGTCGCCGCGCGGCGACCCGCCGCCCTCCCCCGGGACCGTTCAGGACCGTTTCCGGGTTTCCGGGGTTCTCGGGGGAGGGGGCGGGTTCAGGCCGGCAGCTGGGCGTCCAGGCGGTAGCCGTCCACGGTGACGTAGACCTGGTCGCCCGGACGGGCGTTCAGGCGCATCAGGACGGGTTGCAGCGAGTCGAAGACGGGGTGGTCCCGCCAGACCAGGACCACCGCGTTGTCGCCGGGGCCGGTGACCGACAGCAGCGTGCCGGGACGCATGCCCAGCCGGGTGGCGTACCCCTCGGGCACGGCCACCGGGCCGCCCCGCAGATGGTCGCTGGTCACCTCGATGCGCTGCCAGCGGCTCGGGTCGGACGACGGGCTCGCGGGCGGGTGGAGCTGAGCCCGCTGGCTGGTGATCAGGTGCGGCCTGGAGTTTCCGCTCGCCAGGGCCGACAGCGTGGCCAGGGCCGCGCGGGGGTCGATGGCGCCGGCGTTCACCTGCGGGATCGGCTGCCCGCCGCGGTGGTGGTGGCCGTTCGCCCCCGGAGTACGGCGCGGCAGTTGCCTGACCTCCTCGGAGGCGCTCTCCTGGGGGACCGCCTCCTGCGTGGTGCCCGCGGCGGCGAGGGCGTCCAGCCAGGGCTGGACCGAGTGGGCCCGGATGCCGAGCTGGTGCTCCATGAGCCTGAGCGCGTCACTGTCGATCGGCTTGTTCGACAGGAGCTGGCGGGTCCTGTCGCGCAGGCCGCCCAGATCGCCCACGACGAGCCAGTCGTCCTGGAGCCGCCGGTCGGGCATGAGCGTGACCAGCACCCTCCAGAGCGGGGTCCGCAGGGTGGGGACCTCGATCGGGTGCGCGGGGTCGGCGCCGATGAGCTGGTCCTTGGTCGCGGCGGAGCCCAGCCACTCGGTCAGCCCGAACATGTGCCCGGTGAGCGGCGCGGACTCCGGGGAGCGCAGCCAGAGCAGTATCCGTTCCTCGGCGGCACGCTGTGCCGCCGAGAGCGCGTCGCGGTCGGCGTTCAGCTTGTGGGCGAGCGCGCGCAGGCTGATCGGGTCGACCGCGAAGAGCCGTTCCACGGCGACCGCGCGCTCCAGCGGGCTCCAGTCGCGGAACATGTTGTCGACCAGGCGCACCAGCGGGTAGTCGCCGAGGTTGACCTGGGGAGCTGGGGCGGGGGCGGCCGCGACCGGTTCGGGGACCTGCGCCTGCCGCTCCTCCTGCGCCACCGACGGCACCGACGGCGCGGACGGCTGGGCGGGGACCTGCGGCGCGGGTGCCCGCTCCGGGTCCTGGACCCGCTCCTGGAGCGGGACCTGGGCCGGGGCGGCGACCGGCGCGGTGTGCTCGGCGATCCCCGGGATGCGGCTGAGCACCTCCCGGAACACGGCGGTGATCACGATCTCGGGAGCGGACGTCGCGGGCCCGCTCAGGTCTCCCGGGGTGAGGCGGCGCAGGCGGGTCCAGCCGCCCAGGCCGGCGATGGCCGCGCGCGCGGGCTCCGGCCAGCCGGGCAGGGTGGGATCGACCGTGTGCACGTGCAGCGCGGGCAGCACGTCGCTCAGCGGCAGATGATCCCAGCGTGCCAGCGAGAGCCGGGCCAGCCTGTCGCACACCCAGTCGAGCCCCGTGGCGCCGAGGGCCTTGGGCAGGGTGACCGACGACCACCAGCCGGCGGGCAGCCGGGGGTCGGCCAGGGCTTCGGCGACCTGCTGGGGACGACTCCAGCGCAGGGCCGGGACCAGATCACTCAGGCAGATCGATGACTCGGCATCCATCGGCGGACCGTAACCTCCCCAAAGTGACGCGTGT
The DNA here is from genome assembly GCF_039537505.1 of Streptosporangium oxazolinicum. Taxonomy (NCBI): domain Bacteria; kingdom Bacillati; phylum Actinomycetota; class Actinomycetes; order Streptosporangiales; family Streptosporangiaceae; genus Streptosporangium; species Streptosporangium oxazolinicum. The sequence goes on along the minus strand of NZ_BAABAQ010000017.1, from coordinate 104,071 downwards.
GGCTAATGGTGCAGCTTACGCCGCAAGCTATCAATTGGTGTTAAGAGGGTAAAGCTCCTTGGTACCCAAATCAGACGGAAGGACACGCGGACGGCCACCCAGGACCGTCACGGCCTCCGCCCCGGCGCGGCGTCCGGCGTCCAGCGCGGCCTCGTCCGCGGCCCCGCTCAGCAGGGCCGTCAGCAGCCCGGCGGCGAACGCGTCCCCCGCTCCAATGGAGTCAATCACCTCGGTGGTGAGCGCGGGAACCCGGGCGGCCAACTTTCCGTCCCTGGCCATCAGCGCGCCGCGCGATCCGAGTTTCACCGCCGCGGCGCCGTAGCGCAGGCTCAGGCTCTCGGCCGCCCCCTCGGCGGTGGCCTCGCCGGTGAGCAGCAGCGCCTCGTCCAGATTGGGGATGATCAGCTGGGCGGTCAGGGTCTCCCGGACGAACCGCTCGACGCCGAACGAGCGCAGGAAACCGGTCGAGGCGGGGTCCACGCTGATCGAGACCCCGCGCCGGGACGCCTCTGCCATGGCCAGCCGGGAAAGCTGGAGCCCCGGCTCGGCGAACAGTGTGTATCCGGACAGATGGAGATGTCCCACACCGTCGAGGAGGGTCTCGTCCCAGTCGCCCGTGCCGATGTGCCCGCCCGCGCCCCGGTTGGTGAGCATGGAACGCTCCCCGGTGACGTCGACCATGGCGATCACCACCGCGGTGGGCCGGTCGGGGTCGACCCGCAGGTGCGGCCGTACCCCGAATCGTCGCAGCTCGGCGGCGTGCCAGTCGGCGGTGTCGAAACCGGCCCGGGTCAGGATCCGCGCGTCGGCGCCCAGCCGGGCGGCCCAGGAGGCCGTGTTGGCCCCGGAGCCGCCGGGACGCAGCACGATGTCGGCGGCGGTGTCCGTCCCGACGGCCAGGCCGCTCCCGGCGGACCCGCCGTGAAGCGCGACGACGTCGGTCACCACGTCGCCGATGACCAGCAGACCCGTTCCGGCCACGGTGCCCTCAGTCTCCCCGGCTCCAGGAGGCCGCGATCCGCCCGGCGACGCGGGCGTTGCCCCGCACCGCGGCCAGGTTCGCCTCCAGCGAGGCGCCGTCGGTGCCGCGCACCAGGTAGCCGAGGAGGAACGGGGTGATGGCCTGACCGGTGACCCCCCGCCGTTCCGCCTCGGCGAGGGCCTCGGCGAGGACCCGGTCGTGCAGCTCGGGGTCGAGCTGCTCGGACAGCGGCACCGGGTTGGCGACGATCAGCGCGGTCTCCGGGCCGCCGAACGCGTCCTGGGCCCGCATGATGCCCGCGGCCTCGTCCGGGGTCTCGATCCGCCAGTCGATCGGCTCTCCCGAGGAGTGCAGGTAGAAGCCGGGGAACTCGTCGGTGCGGAACCCCGCGATCGAGACGCCGCGCGTCTCCAGCCGCTGCAGGGTGGCCGGAACGTCCAGGATCGACTTCACGCCCGCGCAGACCACGGTGATGCGGGTCCGGCTCAGCGTGTCGAGGTCGGCAGACTCGTCCTGGCTCTCGGTCCACCCTCGGTGCACGCCGCCGAGACCGCCGGTGGCGAAGACCCGGATGCCCGCCCTGGCGGCGAGGAAGGAGGTGGCGGAGACCGTGGTCGCCCCGCTCGCCCCGAGCGCCGAGGCGGCGGGCAGGTCGCGGAAGCCCAGCTTGCGAAGCCCCGGCTCACCGGCGACGCGCTCCAGCTCGCTCTTGTCCAGACCGATGCGCGCCACGCCGTCCAGCACCGCGATCGTCGCGGGCACCGCCCCCGTCTCCCGGACGATCTGCTCCAGCTCCACCGCGACCTCGAGGTTGCGGGGCTGGGGCAGGCCGTGAGAGATGATCGTGGACTCCAGCGCCACGATCGGGGCACCCCGCTCCAGCGCTTCGGCCACCTCGCCGGAGGGGCGGAGCACGCTGGAGAGGGACTGTCGGGTGGTACGCATGAGCTGGTTCTGTCTCCTTGTCCGAGGTCGTAATCATTGCTTGCTTTTGGAACGGTGTAAACGACACCGTCTTCCCCAAAAAGAGCACGTTACGGCGGTTGCAGGGAGACGTCCACTCAAAGATCAGCCAACGACCAGCACCCCGAACAGTGAGATCCCGCCGATGATGGCCGTGGCGATCCCGCCCAGGAGCAGCGACCGCCCGCCCCGCGCGAGCCTTCTCAGGTCGACACCGGTACCCAGGGCGAAGAGCGCCGCCGCGAGCAGCACCGTCGTCAGGCCGGGAACCGCCCGGGTGATCTCGGGCGGCACCACGCCCAGGCTCCGCGCCGCCACGGCCGCGACGAACCCGGCGACGAACAGCGGCACCACCGGCGGGCGCCGCACCGCCCCTCCGGCCGTGGAGCGGTCCGCGGCGGTCGGGGGCGGGGAGGCCGGGATACGGCGCGCGGAGGTCGCGGTGTGGTGAGGGAGGGCCGGGACGCGGCGCGGGGCGGTCGCGGCGCGGCGCAGGGAGACGGAGGTGAGCCCGACGATCGGGGCCAGCAGGACGACCCGGGCCAGCTTGACGGCCACCGCGCTCGCCAGCACGCCCGCTCCGGCCGCCGCGCCGATGGCCGCCACCTGCGCGACCTCGTGGACCGAGGCTCCCGCCCACAGGCCCAGCTGCCCCGGTGTCAGTCCCAGCGCCCCCGCGAGCAGGGGAAGCGCGACGATCGAGGCGCTGCCGTACAGCACGACCACGCCGACCGCGGCCGCCACGTCGTCGTCGTCGCTCCCGGCGACCTCGTGCATGGCGGCCACGGCCGCCGCCCCGCAGACGGACACGCCGGTCGCGATCAGCAGGGACCTGCGCGGGCCCACCCCGAGGCGGCCCCCGATCCACCGCGTCGCGGCGAACGTGACGCCGGTCGCCGCGGCGACCACCGCCAGCGCCCGCCAGCCGAGCGCCAGCAGTTCCGGCAGCGCGATCTGCAGACCGAGCAGCACGATCGCCAGGCGGAGCACCCGGCGGGAGGCGAACCCGAGCCCGGGGGCCAGCGACCGGTGCAGGCCGCCGAGGTTGGTGAGGGCGACGCCGAGGACCACCGCGACCACGGCGGCGCTCACCCCGGGAACGACCCGGGTCGCGGCCGTCGCCAGGACCACCGCGACGGCCGAGGCCCCGAGCCCCGGTGCGAGCGTTTTGAGCGCTTCGAACCCCGCCGCCGGTGCCGGTGCCGGTGCCGGTCGTACGGGCGTCGGAGGGGCCTGCGCGGAACCGGGGGGAGGGGTGAGGGGGGAGACGGGCATGCCCCGAGTGTCGGCACGGTGCCGGGAGGCCGGTAGCCGTCACCTTCCTGGAAGGTCATAGCCTGGAGCTATGAGCGAGCTGCCCGACCTCGAATCCCTGCGCCTGCTCGTCGACGTGGAACGCCTGGGCAGTCTCGGCCAGGCCGCCCGAGCCGCGGGCATCGCGCAGCCGTCGGTGAGCAAGCGCATCTCGCTGCTGGAACGCCGCCTCGGGCTGCCGCTGCTGGACCGCACCCCGCGCGGGTCCACCCTCACCCCGCAGGGCGTGATGGTCTCGGCCTGGGCCACGCAGGTGCTGGCCGCGGCGGAGGAGCTCATGCGCGGGGCGGAGGCGGTACGGCACGGCCGGGCCGCGCACCTGCACATCGCCGCCAGCATGACGGTGGCCGAGTACCTGCTGCCGCGATGGCTGGGGGAGCTCCAGGACCGCGAGCCCCAGGTCCAGGTCGGCCTGGACGTGCAGAACTCGGCCGAGGTGGCGAAACTGATCGGCGGGGAGATCGAGCTCGGGTTCGTGGAGGGGCCCTCGGTCCCGGCCGGGCTGGTGTCGAAGGTGGTGGCCACCGACAGGCTCGTGGTGGTGGTCGCGCCGGGGCACCCGTGGGCGCGCCGCCGCACCCCGCTGCTCGCCGCGGAGCTGGCCGCCACCCCGCTGGTCGTCCGCGAGCGGGGGTCGGGCACCCGCGAGACACTGGACCTCGCGCTCACCGGCCACGCGGTCGCCCCCCCGAGGCTGGAACTCGGTTCCAACGCCGCGGTCAAGGGAGCCGCCCGCGAGGGCGCCGCCCCCGCCGTGCTCAGCGGCTACGCGGTGGAGGCGGAGCTGGCCACCGGCCGCCTGGTCGAGGTGCCCACGAAGGACATCGACCTCGCGCGCCGCCTGCGGGCGGTCTGGCGGCACGGCCGTGCCCCCACCGGCCCCGCCGCCACCCTCCTGAGGATCACCCTCTCCGCCGCCCGCGAGCGGCAGTGATCCGGCCGGTCAGAGGGGTGGTCAGAGGGGTGGTGGGCGGGGGTGGGCGGGGCGCTTGGGGCTGCCGATCTGGCGATATTTCGGGATATGGTGAAGCGCATGGTGATGGTCGAGACGTCGGGTGTGCTCTGCCCCGAGCCACACTGGCAGACAGGTCTCTGAGCGGCCGGAGCCCCCCGCCCCGCGTCCCTCACCTCACCCACCGGGAAGTCTCGTGCTCCGCTCTCGCTACGAAGCCGTGATCGTCGGAGGCGGCCACAACGGCCTGGTCGCCGCCGCCTACCTCGCCCGCGCCGGACGGCGCGTCCTCGTCCTGGAACGTCTCGGTCACGTCGGCGGCCTCGCCGTGTCGGCGAGGGCGTTCCCCGGGGTCGACGCCCGGCTCTCGCGCTACTCGTACCTGGTCAGCCTGCTGCCCTCGAAGATCGTCTCCGACCTGGGACTCAAGGTCGCGCTGCGCCGCCGCCGGTACGCCTCGTACACGCCGGTGGGCGACACCGGGCTGCTGGTCGACAACGGCGACGCCGCGCGGACCGCCGCCTCCTTCGCCCGGGTCACCGGAGGCACCGGCGAGCTGGAGGCGTGGCGGCGCTTCTACGGGATGACCGCCGACGTGGCCGAGCGGGTCGCGCCGACGCTGCTGGAACCCCTCGCCGACCGCGCGGCGATGCGGGACCTCGTCGGCGAGGAGGCCTGGCGCGACCTGTTCGAGCGGCCGATCGGCGAGGTGGTGGACGAGCGGTTCGCCGACGACACCGTACGCGGCGTGGTCCTCACCGACGCCCTCATCGGCACCTTCACCGACCCCTCGGACCCGGGCCTGCTGGCCAACCGCTGCCTCCTCTACCACGTGATCGGCGACGGGACCGGCGACTGGAACGTCCCCGTCGGCGGCATGGGCGCGGTCTCCGGCGCGCTGGCCGACGCCGCCCGCGCCGCGGGGGCGGAGATCCTGACCGGCGCCGAGGTCCTCGCGGTCGACCCCTCGGGGGAGGTCGCCTTCCGCGACGCGGGCGGGGAGCACACGGTGACGGGCGAGCGGATCCTGGCCAACGTGCCGCCCGCCGTGCTCGCCCGGCTGCTCGGAGACGCCGAACCCGTCCCCGAGGGGGCGCAGCTCAAGGTCAACATGGTGCTCTCGCGGCTGCCGCGCCTGAGGGACCCCGGCGTGGACCCCGCGGCGGCGTTCAGCGGCACCTTCCACATCAACGAGGGCCGCGACCAGCTCGCCCGCGCGTACGCGGAGGCGTCGGCCGGGCGGATCCCCTCCCTGCCCCCGGCCGAGGTCTACTGCCACTCGCTGACCGACCCCTCCATCCTCGGCCCGGAACCGCGCCGGGCCGGAGCGCACACGATGACGCTGTTCGGCCTGCACATGCCGGCCAGGCTGTTCCGGGAGGACCCGGCGGGCGCGCGCGAGGCCGCGCTGCGCGCCACGCTCGCCTCGATGAACGGGGTCCTCGCCGAACCCGTCGAGGACTGCCTGCTGCGCGCTCCCGGCGGCGGTCTCTGCCTGGAGGCCAAGACCCCCGTCGACCTGGAGGACGAGGCGGGCCTGCCCGGCGGCCACATCTTCCACCGCGACCTGTCCTGGCCGTACGGGGAGCCGGGACTGTGGGGTGTGGAGACCGGTCTCGAACGCGTCCTGCTCTGTGGCGCGGGCGCCCGGCGCGGCGGCGGCGTCAGCGGCATCCCCGGCCACAACGCCGCCATGGCACTGCTCACCTGAGCCCGGCCTGAGCCCGGCCTGAGCCCGGCCTGAGCCCGGCCTGGTGGGGCCGGTTCCGGCGGGCACGGCCGGAAGCGTTCATCCCGCTTTCATGATGGGCGTCTACCGTGGAGGCCATGGCCGAGGGTGAGGCGGCGCGGGTGCTGGTCGTGGACGACGAGCCCGCGCTCAGGGAGGCGCTGCAGAGCAGCCTGGAGTTCGAGGGCTACCGGGTCGGGCTGGCCTCGGACGGCCAGGCGGCGCTGGAGGCGCTCGACAGGGAGCCGTACGAGCTGGTCCTGCTCGACGTCATGATGCCCCGGCTGGACGGGCTCACCGCCTGCCGCAGGCTCAGGGCGGCGGGCAGGCACCTGCCGGTGCTCATGCTCACCGCCCGCGACGCCGTGGGCGACCGGGTGTCGGGCCTGGACGCGGGGGCCGACGACTACCTTGTCAAGCCGTTCGAGCTGGACGAACTGCTGGCACGCGTCAGGGCGCTGCTGCGGCGCGGCGCCCTGAGCGCGCCCGCGACCGACGACGGCGCGGTCCTGACCTTCGGCGACCTGCGGATGGACACCGCCGGACGCGAGGTCGTCCGGGCGGGCGAGCCGCTGGAGCTGACCCGCACCGAGTACCTGCTGCTGGAACTGCTCATGATCCACCCCCGTCAGGTGCTCACCCGCGAGCAGATCCTCAGCGAGGTGTGGGGCTTCGACTTCGAGCCGTCCTCCAACTCCCTCGACGTCTACGTCATGTACCTGCGCCGCAAGACCGAGACCGGCGGGCGCCCCCGGCTGATCCACACCGTACGGGGCGTCGGATACGTGCTGCGGACCTCCGCGTGAACGGGCGCCGCTCCCTGCGCTCCCGGCTGACCCTGCTGGTGGCGGCGGCCGTGGCGCTGGCGATCGCGGTGTGCGCGGCGCTGTGCTGGTTCGTCGTGCGGGCCGAGCTGCTGCGGCAGGTGGAGCGCTCGCTGGAGGGACGGCCCCAGGGAATCGAGTGGCTCGGGCCGTACTGTCCGGGAGGGCTGGCGGGGGTGGGGGTCCCGAAGGTTCCGGGAGTCCCGGGGGACCGGGGAGAGGTCGTCGGCCGCAGGTCGCTGCTCCGTCTCCCGCCCATCCAGCTGGTCTACGCCGACGGCGGGAGGTGCGTGGCGGGTTCGGCGCCCGTCAGGGTCACCCCGGCGGACCTGGCCATGACGCAGGGGCCCCCGGGCAGGCGGGTGTTCAGGAACGGCGTGACCGACTCCGGGGAGGAGGTCCGGGTGATGACGATGAACGTCAGACGCGGCGTCGCGGTCATGGAGTCCCGGTCCCTGGAGGAGGTCCGCGCCACCCTCGCCGCCCTCGCCTGGATCCTCGCGGGGGTCACCGCGCTCGGCGTGCTCGGCGCCGCCTCCGCCGGGCTGCTCGTCTCCCGTACGGCGCTGCGCCCCGTCGGCAGGCTGACCGAGGCCGTCGAGTACGTCGCCAGGACCGGGGACCTCGACACCAGGATCCCGGTCGAGGGCACCGACGAGATCGCCAGGCTCGGCGTCTCCTTCAACGCGATGACCACCGCGCTGACCGGGTCCCGCGAGCGCCAGCAACGGCTCGTCGCCGACGCGGGGCACGAGCTGCGTACCCCGCTCACCAGCCTGCGCACCAACATCGACCTGCTGTTGCGCAGCGAGAACACCGGGCGTCCCCTCGACGCCGCCCCCAAGCGCAGGCTGCTGGCCAACCTCAAGGCCCAGTTCGAGGAGATGTCCACGCTCGTCGGGGACCTGCTCCAGCTGTCACGTTCGGAGGACGAGCACGAGCCGCACGTCGAGGTCGCCCTCCACGACGCCGTCGAGGCGGCCGTGCGCAGGGTGCGGCCGCGCGCCCCCGACACCTCGATCGAGGTGGAGCTGAGCCCCTGGTACCTGCGGGGAGACCAGGCCGCCCTGGAGCGGGCCGTGGTCAACCTGCTGGACAACGCGGTGAAGTTCTCGGCGGGCCGGGCCGACCCGGTGGGCGTGCGGCTCCGGGGTGGCGAGCTGACCGTCAGGGACCACGGCCCCGGCATCGCGGGGGAGGAGCTGCCGTACGTGTTCGACCGGTTCTGGCGGTCGTCCTCGGCCCGCAGCATGCCCGGTTCGGGGCTGGGGCTGGCCATCGTGGCCAAGGCCGTGCGCGACGCCGGGGGAGAGGTGGGCCTGGAGAACGCCGCCGGGGGCGGCGTCCTCGCCCGCGTCCGCCTGCCCGGCTCTCCCACCCGGTCTCCGGTCGTCCCGGGCCCGTGAGCGTCCGCCGATCTCGGTGAAGCTATTGACTGATCGGCCAATCAGGAGTAGTGAAGCGGTGCCCCCGCCCTGCTGTAGTCTTGCGCCGTGCACAGCGGAGGAGGAGCGCGCAGCAGTCGCGCCGACCAGGCCGACCAGCGCCGAGCGGAGCTCCTTGAAGCCGCCAGGCGAGTCGTGCTGGAACGTGGGCTGGCCAGCACCCGGGTCGCCGACATCGCCAGGGCGACGAACGTGAGCGGCGGGCTGATCCACTACCATTTCGCCACCAAGGACGATCTCATCACCGAGATGCTCCGCAGCACCGGCGACTCCGAGATCCAGCGGCTGAAGGAGATCGTCGCGGGCCCCGGCACCGCCCTCCAGCTCCTCGACCGCGTCCTGCGCTTCTACATCCCGGCCTCCCGTTCCGACCAGAGCTGGACCCTCTGGGTCGACGCCTGGGCCGTCGGGGTGCGCGAGGAGCACGTCCGCACCATCCTGCTGGAGCTCGAGGGCGCCTGGATCGAGATCCTCAGTCAGGTGATCTCCGACGGCGTGGCCTCGGGGGAGTTCGCCTGCGACGACCCCCTGGGCTCCGCCGAGCGGATCGACGGCATGCTCGACGGTCTCGTGGTCCGATACACCCTGCACACCGGCAACATGTCACGGAGCCGGATGCTCCACCATGCCCGGGTCGCCGCCGCCCGCGAGGTCGGCCTCGACCTCTCCGACTTCCCCGACGCCCCGGCCGACGGCTTCTAGACGGTTTCGCGGGGGCTTCCCAGACCGCTTCGCGGGCCGGTCAGACCCGGGGAGTGGGCATGGCGGCGAGGAGAAAGGCCAGCCGGGCCGCGGCGTCGTCGATGTTGTCGCTGGTGCCGAGCCGGTAGCCCCACGACGTGATGAAGCCGCCGTCCTGGGCGCAGGTCACCGTCTCGGCCAGGGTGTTGCTGAAGCGGTTGCGGACGTAGACGTACGCAGGATCGCCGAACGAGATCCGCTGCACGGAAAGGTCGGCGTGCAGCCGTATAGCGGTAACGAATCTCTCCAGACAAGACAGCGTGTCCAGCATCGTGAGTCACCTCCGTCCGACAGAGAATTGCACGATCTTGGGATGCTAATCAAGCAATTGCGGTCTTTAGTCGGCCGATTGTCCGGAGAAATCGCTGAGTACTCGGACGATCACCGCCCTGGCGTCCTCGCCGAAGGCCGCGACCTCACACAGTTCCTCGAAGGTCCGCGTGTAGAAGGCGACGTCGTCCGGGTCGCGCAGGAGCAGGTCCCTCGTCCTGGTCGGCACCGCCACATGGTCCTCGTCGTACACCCAGAAGCCGTTGAGCGGTGCCGAGGGCAGGGGCGCCTCGAAGGGGATCACGCCGAACTCCACGTTCGGCAGCGCGGTCACCGCGAGCAACCGGTCGAGCTGCCCGCGCATCACGTCCAGCGGGGCCAGCCGGTAGCGCAGCACCGCCTCGGTGATGACGAACCTGAACCGCTTGCTCTGGTCGTAGAGGATGTCCTGGCGCTGCATGCGCACCCGGATGGCCGCGTCGATCTCGTCGGGCGCCCGGTAGAGGCGCTTGATCCGGGTGAAGATGCTCCGGGCGTACTCGGTGGTCTGCAGCAGCCCGATGACCACGCCGGGCTCGAACACCCGCAGCAGGGTCGTCCGCGCCTCCATGTCGCGGATGTCCTCCTGGAGCGCCGCCAGCCCGCCGCGATGCCGCTGCCGCCAGGAGTCCTGGCGGTCCAGGAGGCCCGTGGCCCGCTCCACCAGCTTCCCGGCGACCTCGGGGGAGGCGTCCACAGCCCGCGCCCACTGGGTGACGTCGTCCTCGGTGACGGTCTGGCGGGCGTTCTCGATCCGGGAGACCTTGGACGCCTGCCACCTCAGCCGTTCGGCCAGCTCCTTGCCCGACAGGTGGGCGGCCTCCCGCAGGTGCCGCAGCTGCACGCCGAGTTCGGTTCTGGCCTGCTGGAACCCGCTCACACGATCTCCTCGGCCGTTCGTGCGGACCGTGTGCCACGGCTGTCGTCCGCCGGTTCTCTCCGCGTGCTCACGTCGCCTCCCGCATGGTGCGCACGACGCTAGACCCGAGCATGTGGATCAAGCCAGAGAGCACTCCTAATCGTGACCAATATTTACAGAAAGTACTCGGCGCGCGATGTCTGCGAGAAGCTCACGCGGTACCTCGACGGCGGTTTCGCCGTCCAGGACGTGGCGCAGGTCGGCCAGCGCCTCCGTGTCGGTCACCCGGAGACCCTGCACCACGACGGTCCCGCGGTCGGTCTCGTAGAGGGAGGGACAGGCCCCCGCCTCGGAGGTGGAGCCAAGAAAACGGAGACGCATGATTGAATCCTTCCCCGAACCGCACTTGTGGAGCAATTGCGTGCAATCCTAGATTTTGGAAGGTTGCATGAAGGTTTCAATCGACGCGTAACGGTCAGCCGGTCGTGGCCAGGGCGGACAGTTCGCGCCACTCGCGCATCGGGAGCGCCGTGGGGGTGGCGGTCAGGACCTGGAGGCACACGTGGTCCGCGCCCGCGTCCAGGTGGGCCCGGACGCGCTCGGCGATGACGTCGGCGTCCCCGTAGGCGACGATCGCGTCGACCAGGCGGTCGCTCCCGCCGTCCGCCAGGTCGTCGTCGCCGAAGCCCAGACGGCGAAGGTTGGCGGTCTGGTGTGCGGCGGCCCCGAAGTACGGGCCCAGGTGTCCCCTGGCGACCTCGCGGGCTCTCGTGAGATCGGTGTCCAGCACGACGGCCTGCTCGACCGCGAGGAAGGCGCCGGGGCCCATGATCTCTCTCGCCCGGTGGGTGTGCTCCACGGGCACGAAGTAGGGGTGGGCGCCGAGGGTCCGTTCGGCGGCCAGGGCCAGCATCCGCGGCCCGAGCGCGGCGAGGACGCGCCGAGGGGGCTTCCCCGGCGCGGGGGAGCCCAGCGGGATGGCGTCCATCGCGTCGAGGTAGGCGCCCATCGTGTGCACGGCCCGGCCGAGGCTGGGGATGCTGTAGCCGTCCATCTCGATGGGGGTGTCGGAGACCCGGTGCCCGCCGAGGCCGAGGAGGTAGCGGCCGGGGTGTGCCTCGTTGAGCGCGCGCTCGGCCGCGGCCATGGTGATGGGGTCGCGCAGGGCGATGTTGGCGATGCCCGCCCCCACGACCAGCCGCCGGGTGGCGGAGAGCAGCAACCAGGCCTGGCTCACGCTGTCGCGGCCGAACCCCTCACCGAACCACAGGGCGCCGTAGCCGAGCTCCTCGATCTCCGCCGCGGCCTCGCGGACCCTCTCCGCGGGCTGGTCGTCGAAGGCGAACGTCCAGATCCCGACGCGTCCGAGGTCGTTGGTGTCGTCGTTCATTCGGGAGCCTCTCTGCGGGAAATATCCGGAGAGGGTCTCCGGATAATCTGACCGTATAATACGGAGAAGTTCTCCGCTTGCAAACCGGTTTGAGGACCTGGGGGGTATCGATGCGGGTCGACGCGCGTCGCAACCGTGAACACCTGCTGACGACCGCCAGGGCCGTGATCGCCGAACAGGGGCCCGAGGCGTCTCTCAACGAGATCGCGCGCCGGGCCGGGGTGGGACCGGGAACGCTCTACCGTCACTTCCCCACGCGGCAGGTGCTCCTGGCGGCCGTGTTCCGGGACCGGGTCGAGACGCTGTGCGCGAGGGCGGCGGACCTGCTCGCCCACACCTCACCGGACGAGGCGCTGGCCCTGTGGTCGCGGGACGTGCTCGCCCACGCTCTCACCGACCGAGGAATGTCCGCCTCGATGACGCTTGGCGGGGCCGAGCTCGGCTTCGACTGCCACGCGGCGATGCGCTCGGCGGCGACGGGTCTCCTGCTGCGGGCCCAGCGGGAGGGCCGGACGCGTCCGGACGTCGACATTGAGGACCTGTTCCAGCTCGTCACCGGCGTCGCGCTCGCCGCGAGTGAGCTGCCCGGCGGGCTCGACCGGGCCGAACGCCTGCTCTCGGTGACCCTGGCGGGCCTGCGCCGATGAGACCGCCTCCCCTCACCTGACCAAAAGGGATGGGGCCGCCTCCCCGGTGAGACCAGGGGACGGCGCGGGTGCCGTCGTACGGGCGGGATCAGAGGTCGTACGGGCGGGGTCGGAGAAGGTGCCGCGGGATGTCGGCGAGCCCGGCGCGGAGTTCCTCGCCGAGTGCCTTGGCCTGGGCGTCGAGACGGGGACTCGCGGCCACGCCCCTGCCGAGGAGGCCGTGGACGACGAAGTTGAGGGCGAGCAGGTTGGGCAGTTCGAAACGCTCGACCCGCAGGCCGCCGGTGAACGGCAGGAGCTCCGTCAGGCGTTCGACCGTCAGATAGCCCTCCAGCCACCCGAACTGCTCCGCCGTGCGAACCCAGACCCCCAGGTTGGCGTTGCCGCCCTTGTCCCCCGAGCGGGCGCCCGCGATCGCGCCCAGCGCGACCCGAACGGTCTCGCCGCCGCCCGTGACCCGCGCGACCGTCACCTCCGGCGCGCCGATTACGCCGGGCGCGGCGGGTACGTCGCGTGTGCCGGGTACGCCGTGTGCGCCGGACACGGCGGTCGCGTCGGGTACGTCGGGGAGCTCGCGGCCGTCGAGCCAGACGCGGGCCCGCACCGTGTCCGCCGGGACGAGCGTGGGCCAGTAGACCCCGTACGGCGAGGCGTCACCGGGAGGGGTGAGGCCGTAGAAGCCGGGGTAGCTCGCCAGGCCCGTCTCGACCACGGCCGAGGAGAAGGCGCGTCCCGCCCTCCGCCGGTCGGCGTCCATCACGGTGACGCGCAGCAGGGCGGTCCCGGCGAGCGGGGTGAGCTCCACGTGGACCTCGTCGAACGACTCCTTCGGCACCCGGGACCAGATGGCCTCCTCGGCGAGCCGGGCCTTGGCCTCGATGTCCAGCCCGGTCAGGACGAGCGTCATGGTGTTGCGGTAGCCCGCCAGGTAGTTGACGGCGACCTTGAGCGTGTCCGGGGGCGCCTCGCCGCGCACCCCCGAGACACGGACCCGGTCGGGACCCTCCTGCTCCAGCCGGATCGTGTCGAAGCGCGCGACCACGTCGGGGCCGAGGTAGCGAGGCGACCCGATCTCGTACAGGAGCTGCGCGGTGACCGTGCCCACCGAGACCAGCCCCCCGGTCCCCGGGTGCTTGGTGACCACGCTGGAGCCGTCGGCCGCCAGCTCCACCAGCGGGAACCCGCAGCGCGCCGGGTCGGGGACCTCGCCGAAGAACGCGTAGTTGCCGCCGGTCGCCTGGCAGCCGCACTCGATGACGTGCCCGGCGACCACCGAACCGGCCAGCGCGTCGAGATCGCCGGGCCCCCAGCCGTACCGCCAGATTCCCGGCCCGGTGACCAGGGCGGCGTCCGTGACGCGGCCGGTCACCACCACGTCCGCCCCCGCCGACAGGGCGGCGGCGATCGGGCGTCCCCCCAGGTAGGCGTTGGCGGTCAGAGCGGGCGCGGGCAGCGGCTCACCGGTGTCCGCGTTGAGGGCGCCGCCCAGGTCACGTCCGGTGAGGTCGTCGCCGGTGACGTGGGCGACCCTCACCGGCAGCCCGAGGCGTCCCGCCAGCTCGGCCACCGCCTCGGCGCACCCGGCCGGGTCCAGCCCGCCCGCGTTGGAGACGATCCTGACGCCCCGATCCAGGCACGTCCCGAGGACCTCCTCCAGCTGCCTCAGGAAGGTCGGCGCGTAGCCGGGACGGCCCTTCAGCCGGTTCCCGGCCAGGATCAGCATGGTCAGCTCGGCGAGCCAGTCGCCGGTGAGCACGTCGATCGGGCCGCCCTCCACCATCTCCCTGGCGGCCGACAGCCGGTCCCCGTAGAAGCCGGAGCAGTTGGCGACGCGAAGCATCAGCCCTCCTCTGGGCGGGACGTCCCGGACGCGTCGCCGCACGCCGCGAGGACCGGCGCGCGCGCCGCGCGGATCGTGCGGACCGGCGCGCGCGTCGCGCGGATCGTGCGGACCGGCCCGCGCGGCGAGGTTCCGTCGCGTGTCGTCGGCCCGACTCCGTTCCCCGGTTCGCCGTACGGCGGCATCAGCTCGCTCCCGGCGCGGGGATCCACGACGCGGGACGCTTCTCCATGAAGGCGGCGATCCCCTCCTGCCCCTCGGCGGAGGTGAAGCGCCGCGCGGACAGCTCGGCCATCTGGCGCATGCCCTCCTCGACGCTCAGCTCGGGCACGGTCCGCACCAGCTGCTTGGTGAGGGCGAGCGCCTCGGGGCCGCCGCGCAGCAGCATGCCGGTGTAGTGGGCGACCGTCGCGTCCAGCTCCTCCTCGGGCACGGCGCGGGTGAGCAGCCCGATCTCCCTGGCGCGGGCCGCGTCGAACGTCTCGCCGGTGAGCAGGTACTCGGCGGCGGCGCGCGGGTCGAGCCGCCGCAGCACGGTCACCGAGATCATCGCGGGCACCACGCCGAGCCGCACCTCGCTGAACGCGAACGACGCCGAGTCCGGGGCTATCGCGAAGTCGCAGGCCGCCACCAGGCCGAGCCCCCCGGCCCGCGCCGTACCGTTCAGCCTGCAGACGACCGGCTTCGGGCTCTCCCAGATCAGGCTCATGATCTCCGGGAACGACGCGGTCACCGGCGCCTCGTGCGCGCCGCCCGGCGCGACCCGCTGCTCCTTCAGGTCGGCGCCCGCGCAGAACACGGGCCCGGTCCCGGTGAGCACGATCACCCGGACGCTCTCCTCGGCCAGCGCCCAGTTGAGCCGGTCCTCCAGGTCGCCCAGCAGCCGCACCGACAGCGCGTTGCGGTTGCGGGGGGAGTCGAGGGTGATCGTCGCCACCCCGCCGGACACCTCCCTGCGCACCAGGCGTTCCACCGGCCAGCCCCCGTCGCTCTTCATCTCGGTCCCTCCGTCCTCGAAACCCCCGGTCCCCGGGGAACCCGGAGGGAAGGTCACGTCCGCTCCTCGATCACGGCCAGCACGGCCCCCGCCTCGACCTGGCGGCCCGGCGTCACGTTCACCGCCGCCACCGTGCCCGGCGCGGGCGCGGCGATCCGGTGCTCCATCTTCATGGCCTCGAGCACCACGACCACCCGCCCCGCCCCGACGGCCTCGCCGGGTTCGACGTCGACCCGCAGCACCGTACCGGGCATGGGCGCCACCAGGGAGCCGGGCGGCACGTGTTCCACCGGTTCCGGCAGGCGGGCCAGCGGGGTGAGCCGTACGGAACCGAGGGGGGAGTCCACGTGCGTCACGCCGTCGTAGCGGGCGACGGCGAACCGGTGCCGCACGCCCGAGGTCTCCAGCACCACGAGCGAGGGCGTCGCGCCGACCAGGACCGTATCGGGAAACCCCTCGGCCCGTAGGCCGTCCCTGGTGATCCGGTACGAGATCTCCGCCTCCGCGAAGACGGCGCGCTGCGGCCGCGACACCACGTTGCGCCACCCGCTCGGCAGTCCCGCCTGCACGGTCGCCGCCGCCCGGTTGGCCGCCGCCCCCGCGAGCGCGGCGGCGAGGGCGGACAGGCGCGCGACCCCCGGCCGTCCCGGGTGAGCGCCGGGGACCCCGGTGAGCCCGTGCTCCTCCAGGAAGCCGGTGTGGGTGTCCCCGGCCAGGAACGCCGGATGGCGCAGGACCTCGACCAGCAGGTCCCGGTTGGTGACGAGGCCGTGGATCCTCGCGCCCGCCAGCGCGGCGGCCAGCCTGCGCACGGCGTCGGGGCGGCTCGCGCCGTACGAGACGACCTTGGCGAGCATCGGGTCGTAGTGGACGCCGATCTCCGAGCCGTCCTCGACGCCGGAGTCCAGCCGCAGGCCGTACCGCCGGCCGGGAACGGGCGCGAAGCGGGAGTCCACCCCGGAAATCTCGAAGCGGTGCAGGACGCCGCTCTGCGGAAGCCAGTCGCGGGCCGGGTCCTCGGCGTAGAGGCGCACCTCGACGGCGTGCCCGGACGGCTCGGGCGGCGACGCGGGGAGCCGGGCGCCCTCGGCGATCCGCAGCTGCCACTCGACGAGGTCGAGGCCGTAGACGCACTCGGTCACCGGGTGCTCCACCTGCAGGCGGGTGTTCATCTCCAGGAAGGCGATCGTCTCGTCCCGGACGAGGAACTCGACGGTCCCGGCGCCGACGTACCCGATGGCCCGCGCGGCCGTGACCGCTGCGTCGAGCAGCCGCGCCCGCAGCGGCGGGGAGATCGCCGGGGACGGGGTCTCCTCGACCACCTTCTGGTGCCGCCGCTGGATCGAGCACTCCCGCTCGCCCAGCGCCCACACCGTCCCGTGCCCGTCGGCCAGGATCTGCACCTCGATGTGCCGGGCGCCCTCCAGCAGGGGCTCGACGAACACCGTGCCGTCCCCGAACGCCGACGCGGCCTCCCCGCGCGCCGACTCGACCGCCTCCGCCAGGTCGTCGGCCGACCGCACGACGCGCATCCCGCGCCCGCCGCCACCGGCCGACGCCTTCACCAGCAGCGGGACGGCCATCCGGGTGAGCACGGCGTCCAGGTCGTCCGTCGAGTCACCGGGCCCCGCGACGAGGCCCGGCAGCACCGGGACCCCCGCCTCGGCCATCAGCGCCTTGGCCTCGATCTTGGAGCCCATCGCGGCGACGGCCTCGGCCGGAGGGCCGACCCAGGTCAGCCCGGCGTCCGGTACGGCCCGCGCGAAGGCGGCGTTCTCCGACAGGAAGCCGTACCCGGGATGGACCGCGTCGGCCCCCGCCCCGCGGGCCGCCTCGATGATCTTCTCCACCGACAGGTAGGTGTCCGCGGGCCTGACACCGGCCAGCCGTACGGCGTGGTCGGCCTCGGCCACGTGCGGCGCGTCCGCGTCGGCGTCCGAGAAGACCGCGATGGTCTCGATGCCGAGGTCGCGGCAGGTACGGAAGACGCGGCGGGCGATCTCACCCCGGTTGGAAACGAGCAGGCGGCGGATCGGCGGGACGGGCACGGGCGTGGGCATGGTCACGGTCACATCCGGAAGACGCCGAAGCCCGAGGGCTCCGGGACGGCGGCGTCGCCGATGGCGTCGCCGACAACCGACAGGCACAGGCCCAGGACCGTCCGGGTGTCGCGGGGATCGATCACGCCGTCGTCGTAGAGGCGGCCCGACAGGAAGAACGGCAGCGACTCGGCCTCGATCTGCGCCTCGACCAGCTGCCGCATCGCCGCGTCGCCCTCCTCGTCGTAGACCTGGCCCCGCGCCTGGGCGGCGGCCCGGCCGACGATGGACAGCACCCCGGCGAGCTGGGCGGGCCCCATCACGGCCGACTTGGCGCTGGGCCAGGTGAACAGGAAGCGGGGATCGTAGGCCCTGCCGCACATGCCGTAGTTGCCCGCACCGTACGAGGCGCCCATCACGATCGTGAGGTGCGGGACGGACGAGTTGGACACCGCGTTGATCATCATGGCGCCGTGCTTGATGATGCCGCCCTGCTCGTACTCCTTGCCGACCATGTAGCCGGTGGTGTTCTGCAGGAAGACCAGCGGGGTGCGGGCCCGGTTGGCGAGCTGGATGAACTGCGCCGCCTTCTGCGCCTCCTCGCTGAACAGCACGCCCCGGGCGTTGGCCAGGATCCCGATCGGGTGGCCGTGCAGGCGGGCCCACCCGGTCACCAGGCTCCCGCCGTACAGGGGCTTGAACTCGTCGAACTCGCTGCCGTCCACCACCCGCGCGATCACCTCGCGCGGGTCGAACGGGATCCTCAGGTCCTCCGGCACGATGCCCAGCAGCTCGTCCTCGTCGTACAGCGGGTCACGCGCGACGCCGGGGGAGACGCCGGGCCCGCGCCGGTTCAGGCCCCTGACGATCCGCCGCCCGATCCGCAGCGCGTCGTGCTCGTCGGCGGCCAGGTAGTCGGCGAGGCCGCTGACGCGGGCGTGCATCTCGGCGCCGCCCAGCGACTCGTCGTCGGACTCCTCCCCGGTGGCCATCTTGACCAGCGGCGGCCCGCCGAGGAAGACCTTCGCGCGCTCCCTGACCATGACCACGTGGTCGCTCATCCCCGGCACGTACGCCCCACCGGCCGTGGAGTTGCCGAAGACCAGGGCGATCGTGGGGATCCCGGCCGCCGACATGCGGGTCAGGTCGCGGAAGATCCGGCCGCCGGGGATGAAGATCTCCTTCTGGGTCGGCAGGTCGGCCCCGCCCGACTCCACCAGGTTGATCAGTGGCAGCCGGTTCTCGAAGGCGATGTCGGCCGCCCTGAGCGTCTTGCGCAGCGTCCACGGGTTGGACGAGCCGCCCCGCACGGTGGGGTCGTTGGCGACGAGCACGCATTCGACGCCCTCGACGACCCCGATCCCGGTGACCACGCTCGCCCCGACGGGGAAGTCGCTGCCCCAGGCCGCCAGCGGCGAGAGCTCCAGGAACGCCGAGTCGGGGTCGACGAGCAGCTCGATCCGCTCCCTGGCCAGGAGCTTGCCCCGCGCGCGGTGCCGGTCGGCGTACTTCCCGCCGCCGCCCGCCACCGCCTTCGCCTGCTCGGCGTCGAGCTCCGCCAGTTTGGCGAGCATCGCCTCGCGCCGCGCCCGGTAGTCCTCACCGGAGGTGTCCAGGCGGCTCATGAACCCGCTCCCTGGGTTGACACGGACGTCACATCGACGACCCGGCTCGTCGGCGTCGGCGTCGGCGTCGGCGTCGGCGTCGGCGTTGGCGTTGGCGTTCGTGCCTGTGCCTGTGTTTGTGCTTGTGCCGGAACGGGACCCCACGCGGGAGCGGGTGTCAGGCCGATGGCCCGGCCCCAGAACGTGGAGAGCATCGCGACGGCGGTCCGCTCGTCGGCGTGCTCGCCGAGGTCCAGCCAGACGTGGGCGAAGTGCTCGACCATCCCGCCCAGCATCACGGCGGTCAGCCGAGGGTCCAGCGACGGGTCGGCCAGTCCCTGCTCCTGCAGGCGCCGCAACCCCTCCGCGCCCCGCCGCACGAAGACCTCGCGCAGCTCCAGCAGGAGGCCCCGGAAGCTCTCGTCGGCGACCGCGACCTGCTCCAGCATCCGTACCAGCCGGGAGTTGGCGGCCCAGGCGCGCAGGTAGAGCAGGTTGGCGGCCTCGATGCGGGCGTACGGGTCGCCGGGGGCGGCGGGTCCGACCACGCTGGCGGTGAACATCTCGCCCACCACGGCCGCCGCCACCTCGCGGAACAGCTCCTCGCGCGAGCCGAAGTAGGTGTAGAAGGTGCCGTGCGAGACCCCGGCGCGGGCGCAGACGTCGTCGACGCGCACGGCGTCGTACCCCCGCTCCTCGAACGCCTCCCGCCCGGCCTGGACGAGCGCCGCCCGGGTGCGCCGCCCTCGGCTGCCGAGGGTCTCAGACTTGACGATCACGTCAAGTACGGTAGCCCACAACCGATGCTTCCACCAGGACGGCGCGTCCCCCGCCCGCTTTCCGGCCCGCGATGTGGCCGGGAAGACCTTAGATTTCAAAGACGGCCGATGTACCAAGATGTCGGCCTAAGTAAGCACATGTTTCACAGAAGCAGGGGAAGCGAGAGCACATGAATGAGAAACCAGACGACGCGTCGAAGGCCGCCACCGGACTCTCCCTTGGCGTCGCCTTCGGCGTCGCCATCGGCGCCGGTCTGGGAGTCGCGCTCGGCAACGTGGCCATGGGCATCGGTATCGGGATCGCCATCGGCGCCGGCCTGGGGGTGGCCTTCATGACCGGCCGGAAGAACAACGGCGGCAAGGGGTGAACGACCCCTGGTCCGCGCCGGGCACCCTGCGAACCGGCCCGCTCGCACGGTGCCCGGTCGGCGGATGCTGAACCCCTGACGACCGAGCCGCCGGTACGCCCTCCCCGGAGCGCGGGCTCTCGGGTACGGCGGGGGCTCGACCGTCAGGTCTCCGGTCTCGTCACATCTCCTCGGGTCTCGTCGGGTCTCGTCGGGCAGGGAGCGGCTCTCGTCGGGCGGGGAGCAGCCGGGTAAGGCGAAGTGCCTCGCGGACCATCCGGCTCGACCCGCCGCGTGCGGCGACCGCGGCCAGTCCGGGGATCGGCGTGGTGTCGCCGGGTGGGGCGGTCCTGACGCCGAGCGCGATGAGGTCGGCCAGGCCGCTGGGCGGTCGCTCACCGTCGGCGGGCAGTACGCGGGGAAGAGCGGCCGTGACGGCCTGCCACACCTGGGCGCCCGCGCCCGCCCGTTCCGCCTCGGTCAGTGAGGGAATGACGCGGCTCAGCGTCACCATGCCGTTCTTGACCAGGTGACCTAGCTGGTCTCCCAGGTCGGCGGCGGGCAGGTCCCCGGCCGCGGCGAGGGCGAGGAGCAGATCCAGGGCCGCCGTACGCTCGGCGGGGTCCTCGTTGTTCAGGTGGAAGACCAGCATGGCCGCGAAGGCGGAGCCGAGGGGGCCGTCGGCGCGGGCGAGATCCTGAAGAATCGGCAGCCTGGGGCTGCGCTCGGACCATTCCCAGTTGAAGAACGGCAGCAGGTGGGCCGCGACGACCTCGCGATGGGAGGGCATGACTCCGGCCCACCAGTTCATGTACCCGCCGAGGCGGTGGATGGAGGTCTCGGGATCGCGGCACAGCGGGTCGACCAGGTCGAGCCCGACCGGTGAGGCCGCGACGAACGAGGCCGCACGCGGGTCGTAGTGGTACTCCGGCGGTTGCCCCTCGTCGAACCAGCGGTGGGAGGCGCCCTCGGCGTAGCCGTACCGGACCGTCACGACGGGATCGGCGAGTCCCTCTCCGGACAGCCATCGCGCCACGAGCCGCCCGGCGGGAGTGGTGAGCCGGGCGGCCCTTGAGACCACGTCGGCGTCGACCCGCCGGGGGATACGCAACAGCGCCTGCTGCAGATCGGCGCTCGCCGGGTTCATGTCCGCGGCTTCCAGCCGTTCGAGCCGGGCGAGCAGTTCGGCGGGGTCGACATGGCCGTCGGCGCTCGTCGGGGTGGCGAGCAGCACCGGCGGCAGGGCGTCCGCCCGCGCCGCGGTGACGAGTTCGGCCATCCGGCGCAGGATCAGCAGGTGCGGCACCGAGATCCGGTACCGGGCCGGAAGCCGGGGCGCGGGCGACGACGTCGAGGGAGAGGCGACGGCCCGCATGGCCGCCCACAGCCACGCCAGCGGGTCGTCCTCGCTCCGCTCCCAGGTGCGGACCGGCACCGTGGCCAGGGCCGCCCGTACGGCTTCGCGGTCTCGGTGGGTGAGCTCGACCAGCCCCGCCATCAACCGTTCGGTGTTCAGCCAGCCGGGATGGTGGAAGGAGTCGCCCGCGAGCCGGGTGAACTCCGCGCCGAGCTCGGCCGCCGTGGTGATGGGCGGCGGGAACTCGACCCGGGGGAGTGCCGGGGCGACCAGGAGGACGGGCCTCTCCCCTTCGACCGGCTCCTCCTCGCCCGGCTTCTCCGAGACGCCGAGGCGCGCGCGCAGATCGGCGGGCAGCGCGGCTGCCGCGTCGCGAAGCGGCGCCGGGTCCAGGTGCGCGGCGTGTTTGACGGCGAGCCGTACGGCGCGTTCCTGCACGTCGGAGGACTCATGGGCGAAGGCCGACACCAGGGCGGCGGTAGCCGCCTCTGCGTACTCGGGCGTCAGCCGCACGGACCGGTCGAGCCAGGAGAGACCGGCGCGCACGAGCTTCTTCTCCGGCCGGTACATCAGCGCCTCGACGGCCTCGGCGAAGTCGCCGGGGGATACGGCGGGCAGCTCGCGCAGGTGGCCCAGGGCCAGTTCGGCGACCGTGCCGGGCGCGGACGGCAGCAGCCGCAGGTAGTCGCGGGCCCGGGGCGCCACCTCGGCGCGGGTGGGTTCGAGCGCCTGGTGCAGGCGGGCGAAGAAGCGCAGCTCCAGTGCGGTGCCGCCGCGCAGGAACCGGCCGACGCACCCGTCCAGCAGCATGGCGCGGTCGACCCGGCCATCGGTGGCCAGCGCGTGAAGCCCGCCCAGCCAGGTGTCGCCGGTGGGGCGGCCCTCCCACTGCAGGGCCGCACCGACACCCTGGGCGTGGAAGATCCGCGGCAGGAGCGTGTCCAGCAGCGGGTCGGCGGCCAGCACGTCGGCCATCCGCTGGTGGCCGAGTGCCGCCGACACCCAGTTCACGATGAAACCGTCGTCGGTCGGCGGTTCGATGCCCGTCCGGTGGATCAGGGACGCGGTCAGCTCGTAACTCGGGTCACGCCCGCGGAGTTTCCCCGCCAGCCGCGCCGCCAGGTCGGCCTGCCACGCGGGCGGGCGGGTGCCGACCAGGTCGAGCAGCCGCCGGGTGTCGTCGACCCGCTCGTCGGCGCCGACCAGGCCGCGCCGGGTGAGCCAGGACGCGACGGAGGCCGCGGCGGCGATCGTACCGGTGCCCGCCGCGCGCAGCGCCTCGGCATGGTCCCCGGCGCCGCGCCAGGAGTCGAGATACAGCCGGATGTGCTTGAGATGTCCGGGCAGCTGTTTGGCGACCTCGCGCCTGGCGGCGTCGTCCAGGGTCACGACCAGCGCCGCGACGCCGTCGGCGTCGCACTTGTCGATCAGGTCGCGTACGTCGTCCCACGCGCTCACGCCTGGGCTCCCTTCGTGATCTGTACGGCGAGCACGTGCTTGCACGGCCCTCGTTGTCCTTGGTGCCTGGCCCACCACGGGCAGGTACAGGTGGTGCCACGCACCTCGCGGACCCGGTCGCCGGAGGTCACCAGGGCGAGGCCGGATCCGTCGAGCCGTACCGCCCCGCTGTCGGCCAGCTCGCGGGCGGCCCTGGCGCGCGGGTTCATCGCGGCGACCCTGTCGCGGTCGTAGGGCAGCTCGCGGTGGAAGTAGCCGGCCTCGGCGGTGTCGTAGCCCACCCGGCCGGCCGCGCCGAGCTGGGTCAGCGCGGCCCGTACCCGGGGCGCGTCGAGACCGGAGCGCTCGGCCAGCAGGTCGGGCTCCACCCTCGGTTCGAAGGCCAGCAGCGCGCCGACCAGGTCGGCGTCGTCCGCGGCGTCGTCGGAGGCCAGCGTCCGGAGCACGGCACCCTCGGTGGAGAAGGAGCGCCCGCTGTCCGGAGACAGGGTGAGCACGTAGCGCATGCCGGGCAACTCCAGCTCCCACGCGCTCGCCACGGCCGTGTCCGGGCGGGCCGGGCCGTACAGCCGCAGGGTCCTGGCGAAGCGCAGCAGCGTGAGCATCGTCGCGAGCCGGTCCGGCCCCGGCAGGCAGACGGCGCCGGGGCCCGGACCCGAGGTCAGCCGCAGCGAGCGGCCCGAGGGCACCGCCCACAGGGCGGAGCCGACCCGGCGGGGCAGCGTACGCAGGAAACGCACCGCCTCCGGGCCGGTGAGCTCCGCCCGCAGGTCGAAACCCGCGGTGACGAGCTGGACCTCGGCGAAGCCGCGCAGCCACCGCTCGGGCAGCGGCACCTTCTTCTCCACCACCGCGCCGTCCAACGTGGTGACGGCCAGCTCGTCCCGCCCGACGCCCAGGTGCAGGGGGTCGGCGCCGCCGACCCGGGCCAGCGCCTCGCGCAGCGGGCCGTTGACGTCGACGTTGGTGGTGCCCAGGTCGACCACCTCTCCGTCGAGGGCGCGCTCCAGCACGTCGAGGCGGGCGTAGACGCCGCCGCAGGCGGAGAACGACTCGAACCGGAGCCGGTCGCCGTTGCAGGTCACCACCGGATCGCGGGAGAAGGTCGGGGCCGGGCGGTCGTAACGGGCCTGCGCCACGTTCGCGACGGCGAGCAGCCCGGCCGCGGCGGGGGCGGCCTCGGTCAGCAGGCCGCTGAAGAACCGGGGATGGCTCAGCGGGCCGCGCGCCGTACGCCCGCCCGAGGTGGACAGGGCCAGCCGCCCGGCGGTGAGTGTTGAGGGTCCGGCGTACGCGTACGCCTGCACCGCATTGGTCATGATCGGGACCGTAACCGCGATCACCGACATTTCTCGATGATGCGAATCCAGTGCTATGCCTTACATGCCGCACATTCGTAACGGAGACCAGTTCTGCCGCGACGGTCTTGTTCGTAGCGGATCAGCATCCGGCGGCAGCGGCCGCAGTCGTCACCAAGTTGCCCGCTTCCCGGGGCTCCCGAGCCGGGGCGTCGACGCTGGGCTCGGCGCGCGGCATCGGCGAAGGCACGGTGCTCGGTACGGAGCACGAGCCCCGGTTCCATCCCAAGCAAAGATGTCGATGAGGACCAGACGACATCGCCGACGATGGCACTGGATTCGAGAATGGGCAGACAAGGCCGGATGTTGACCCCCTCCCGCCGGGCTTGGAGGGCTTCGACGGACAGGTAACCGTCCCGCTCCGGCTCCACCCAGATCGTCACCGCTTCCGAGCTGTCACCACAGATAGAGGTGAGCTCGGGAAGGAGCGATGGCAGAGCGCGAAGGGAGCCGCGAGGCAGCCACATGTCGACCGTCGCGGCTCGTTTGATGTCGGTCCGCAGCCGTTCTACGAGGTCCTCATCGATGAGTTCGGTCATTCCGGTAGAGATTGCCGCTTGCCACGGCATTGATGCCGCGGTGTCGATAAGGCGGGCGAAGAACGTCCACACCGGGTCATGGGAGGCGGCAGACCGGTGGTGCAGGGCGTTCAGCGCGCCGATCACCACGAAGTGGTCACGCGCCCGGCTGGCCGCCACATTGAGCAGGCGAGCACCCTCGCTGCCGGCGTGGCCCTCGGTGAACCAGCGGTTGAGCGGCGAGACGCCACGACCGGTGTCGACAGTGTCGTAGATGACGATGTCTCTTTCACCTCCCTGGAAGCGGTGGACTGTGGAGGCCGCCCAATCGTCCAGGTGATCTTCTGGCAGAAGTGATTCCAGCAGCCGGGCCTGCGGCGCGAAGGGCGTGATCAGGCCGAGGTCCGCTGCTGTCGCTGTGGCGCCGCTGGTGAGCGAGGCGGCCAGCTGGGCATGTGCGAGGTTGTAGCGCGACAGGCTGCCCTGTCTGCGTGCTGTACGGCTGCGCATGGAGGTGGTGTCGATGACGACGAGCTCGGCCTTGGCCCATGACGCCCGGCTGTGGACGGTTCTGCTCGCCGTACCGGGCGCTGATGAAAGCCGGCTGCCGTAGAAGGCGGTGCTGACGACGTCGCTGATGGTCTGACGCATGCGGTACTGCTCGGTCAGGGCGGCCAGGCGAGGTGGATCCTTGCGCTCCGAGATGGCTGCAGGGATGCCCGCTTTCTCGAACGGGCTGTGGTGCAGCCATTCTTGTGCTTCGGGGGTGTCGGCGATTACCACAGGTGGTAACTGTCGGAAATCGCCCGCGATGATGGTGTGCCCGCTGCCTGCTCCGGCGACGAGCATGGCGAGTGCGGCCGTGGTCATGCTCGCCTCGTCGAGGACAACGACGTCGAAGCTGAGGTTTTTGAGGGTCTCCAGCGCGAGCTGGTGAGCGGTGGCAGCCACCACGGTGGCCTCCCGGCAGATCTGGCGCCGGACCTGCTTGAGCCTGCCGTCCAGCTCACGCAGGAGCGCCTGCAACTCGGCGATCTGCGTCTCCAACCGCAGCCGTTCGGTCTCCTCGGCTTGGTTTAGCTCTCGCTGCTTGAGCGCGTTGAGGTCTTCGCGGCATTCACGTAGCTGGTGGCCTTTCTCGACGCGGTGCTGAGCCAGGGGAGCCCCCAGGGTGGCGGCGATCTCGTCGACGAGGATTTGGCGGGTCAAGGACGGGTCGGCGGGCTGGCCGATCCGGACGAGCGCACCGTTGGCCAAGCCGGGCCGGCGCCTGAGCAGCGACCGGATCGCCACATCCAAAGCCGCGTTGGTCGGCGCCGCCAGCAGCACCCGCTGCCCACGTGCGCACAGTTCGGTGATCAGGGCAGCGACCGTTGTCGTCTTGCCGGTGCCCGGCGGGCCCCAGAGCCAGGTCACGCCAGGCGTGAGCGCGAGATGAACCGCCGTCTGCTGCCCCCGGTTGAGGTCCGTGGGGCCGGTCGGCTTCGCCAGGCGTACGGGAGGTCCGGTCTCGGGTGGTGTCACGGCGGCCAGGGCGGCTACGGCGTTGAAACCGGGTCCGCCCTCGACCAGCTCGTTCAGCCGCTTGCTCTGTTCGGTCAACAACCAGGACAGGTCCGTGCGCAGTGTCGCCTCGGTCGCCATTGGCGCGTCGGGTGGTGTCGACAGCGTGACCACGCTGCCGAACACCGATACGACCTCAACCTGGAACTGCTGATTATCGATGATCAGTATGGCCGACGTGCCCTCGGAGGCGCCGATTTCGCCCTGTGCCTCGAAACGCCTCAGGCCCTTTCCGGGCACTGCTGTGCCCGCGGCTGCGATCAGCGGGACATCGGTCTGGACTCGGCGTTTGGACACGGCCGTCAGTTCGTGACGAAGCGCGGCCGCCGCTTTTCTGGCCGTTTCGGGCCACTCGGGTGACATGGGGCCGACAGGCGGCAGAGGTTCGTGCGCGGGCAGCCCGAGCGACATGGCCAGCTGGGTCGCCTCCGCGGCGGCTCGTTCCTCGACAACCTCCCGAGGGCGGGGCTGCAGGGCAGGCGTGGGTGCCCATCCTCGCGGCACCCACATACCGTCACGAAGATCAGCGAGACCGTGGGTGCTGCAGGTTTCCCAAAGCACCCCGGAGTCGATTCGCCGCAGTCCGGCCTGATGGACCGCGGTGAGCAGGTCATCGGCCGCGATGGGCCCGCTTGCCAGCGCCCCCTGGATGACGGTGACCATGTTTGTCTTCCTGAGACCTGCCATGAAAGCTCCAGTTGGTCGGTGCCGGTGCGGGCAGACGATCATCGGGATGGACCGATCCAGTTTTCGCTGGTGGCACCGCCGAAGTCCTCACGGGAGTTTGGTCGGGCCTCGCGGATGACCGGGGGCCGGGCGCCGGTCACGGCCTGCCCTGGCTGGCGTTCACATTTTCGGCTGTGACTAAAATGGGGACATAGTGGTTCCAAATCTCACCACGCCCTTGAGGTGGCCTGGCGCGTCGGCAAGGCCACAGTCACCCCGCTGAGCGGGGCAATCGTGACGACCCCACCCTTTGGGCTGGATGACGGCCAAAGGAGGCTCCGGGTTCATAACAATCGGTAGGCGCAACGTAACCCGCACCCCTGCAGGCGCTGATATGACGGGCATGCGGTCCCTTCGCGCGGCTTCCTTATCATCGCCTCCACTCCCGTTCCGTCCGGTGATCGACCCGCCCGTTTTGGATGCGGAGTCATTCGACTACAGACAGACTATGTTCCTGTTAACTATGTCAATAGAGAAAATCTGTCTCGTTTTAGAAACATCGTGTACTCTAGCCGGACATAGTGGGGTTTTACCTAACCACGGCCTTGGATCCCGTGGTCGGTCGCTGGGATCCGCTTCCAGCTCAGAACATGGGGAGAACAAGGAGTGCCTGTGAACCTGGACCGGGTGGCGAGTCGTTTCCGTCTCCTGGAGGCCGTGGGCAAGGGCAACATGGGGGAGGTCTACCGCGCCGAGGACCTCCAGGCGGACGCGGAGGACCGAAACCGCGTGGTCGCGGTGAAGCTGATTCTGCGCAACCGCTCCGGCGCGATCATCGACTCGCGCGCCGACGACAAGGCGGTCCAGCGGTTCGACCGTGAGATGCGCATCATGCGCAGGCTCGACCACCGCAACCTTCCCCGGATCATCGCGGGCAGCGTGGACACCACCGGCCTGCCCTACATCGCGATGGAGTTTCTCGAAGGGGAGACCCTGAAAGACCTGGTGAGCGAGCATCCGCAGCTGCCCATCGGCTGGGCCTCGGCGCTGGGCGCCCAGATCGCGGACGGGCTGTCCGCGGCGCACACCGCCGGTGTCATCCACCGCGACCTCAAGCCCGCCAACGTGATGCTGCTGCGCGGTGGAGTGGTCAAGGTCCTTGACTTCGGCATGGGGCGGATCCTCGACGACATCGAGGGCGGCAAGGTGACGAGCACCGGTGTCACGGTCGGCACCGCACGCTACATGGCCCCCGAGCAGTTCCTCGCCTCGACGGTGACGCAGGCGGCCGACCTGTACGCCCTCGGTTGCATGCTGTTCGAACTCCTCACCGGTGTCCCGCCGTTCCACAGCGAGTCCGCGCACAAACTCGGCGAGAAACACCTCAAGGAGCCGCCGCCCCCGGTACGGCTGCTCCGCTCCGACGTTCCCGCGGAGTTGGAGAGGCTCATCGAACGCCTGCTCGCGAAAGACCCGGCCGACCGGCCCGCCGACGCGGTCACCGTCCGCGAGGCGCTGCTGCCGTTCGCCGTGGGGGAGGAGCGCGTCCTCGGCTGGGATGAGCTCGACCCGGTGCGACACCTGGCGAAATTACGCGCACAGAGCCGCCTCTCCCGGCCGGCCACCGAGCCCGCGGACACCCCCGAGCTCCAGACGCCCGGGACCGGTATGGACGTCTTCGGGGTGCATCGCAAGCTCATCAAGGACTACCGCTCGTTCACCGAGGGCGGCACGGTCATCCGCGACGAGCGGATCGCGGCCTTCGTCGAGAACGACCTGGACGCCAAGTCCCAGTGGCCCGACCCCTGGCTGTCGCTGAACCCGTTCTTCGCCTCGGGCGGCACCGTCCTCGAACTCGCGACCGCAGGGGTGCTGCACCCGGAGTGCGCGCGCATCTTCCAGTCAGGGAAGACCGAGGACGGCACGGTGTGCGACGGCCGCCCGCTCACCCTGCACCGCCACCAGCGTGAGGCGATCGACACCGCCGGGTCCGGTGCTTCCTACGTGCTGACCACGGGAACCGGCTCCGGAAAGTCCCTCTCCTACATCGTGCCGATCGTCGACAAGGTGCTGAGAGACCGCGAACGGGAGGGCCCCGAGGCGCGCAAGCGGGTCCGCGCGATCATCGTCTACCCGATGAACGCGCTGGCCAACAGCCAGATCAAGGAGCTCAAGAAGTATCTTTCCGACGGTTACGGCCCCGGCCGCGAGCCGGTCACCTACGCCCGCTACACCGGCCAGGAGAACGAGGAGCAGCGCAAAAATATCCGTGACAACCCGCCGGACATCCTGCTCACCAACTACGTGATGCTGGAGCTGATGCTCACCCGACCGGGTGACCGGCGCTCTCTCATCAAGATGGCCAAGGGACTTGAGTTCCTCGTCTTCGACGAGCTGCACACCTACCGAGGCCGCCAGGGCGCGGACGTGGCCCTGCTCATCCGCCGGGTGCGTGAGGCCTGCCAGGCGACGCGTCTGCAGTGCATCGGCACCTCCGCCACCATGTCCAGCGAGGGCACCGCGGAAGACCAGCGAACGGCCGTCGGCCGCGTCGCCACCACTCTCTTCGGCATCGAGGTGGGACCCGAGAACATCATCGGTGAGACCCTCGTGCGCGCCACCGAGGAGACACCCGACACGGTTCCGGTCGAGCGCCTCCGAGCCCCTGGCGCCCCGCGCGCCTACGCCGACCTGGTGAAGGACCCTCTCGCCCGCTGGATCGAGACCCGCTTCGGTCTCACCACGGACGAGACGGGACACCTGGTCCGGCAGAGACCCGCCAAGATCGAGGAAGCGGCCCTCGAACTCGCCGGAGACAGTGAGCTGACCGTGGCCGAGTGCGCACGGGCGATCCGCCGCACGCTGGAGGCCGGTTCCGAGGCGAGGAACCCCGTCACCGAGCGCCCGCTGTTCGCCTTCCGGCTGCACCAGTTCCTCTCCAAGGGAGACACCGTCTACGTCACCCTTGAGGACACGTCAACTCGTCACCTGACGCGCGACTACCAGATCGTCCAGCCCGGCTCGGGCGGCAAAATCCTGCTGCCGCTCGCTTTCTGCCGCGAGTGCGGCCAGGAGTACCCGACCGTGTGGCGCACCGAGAAGGACGGTCGCGTCGTCTACGAGCCGCGCCGCGACACCGCCGCCACCGGTGGCCCCGCAGGGGACGGCTACCTCTACATCGACTCCGACCGGCCCTGGCCGAGCACGCCGGAGGACGTCATCGCCGACCGCCGGTTGCCCGAGTCCTGGCTGGAGATCGACGAGCGGGGCCAAGAAGTCGTGCGCGCCTCATACCGGTTGCGGCTGCCCAGAGCCGTCACCGTCGACGCGTACGGGGTCGAGGGCCAGGGCGAGCTGAAGGCGGCCTTCGTCCCCTCGCCGTTCCTCTTCTGCATGCACTGCGGGGTGAGTTACGAGCAGGTCAGGGGGAAGGACTTCGCCAAGCTCGCGACCCTCGACCAGGAGGGCCGCTCCTCGGCGACCTCCCTCGTCTCCGCCTCCATTGTCCGCTCGCTCAAGGAGGTCCCCACCGAGGCGCTCAAAAAAGCGGCCCGCAAGCTGCTCACCTTCGTCGACAACCGGCAGGACGCCTCCCTACAGGCCGGTCATTTCAATGACTTCGTCCAGATCACCCAGTTGCGCGGCGCCCTCTACCGCGCGGCCGTCGAGGCGGGGGAGGAAGGCGTCAACCACGAGGAGCTCGCCTCCCGCGTCTCGGTCGCCCTGGGCCTGGAGGTCGCCGACTACGCGGGCAGCGCGGATCTGCCCCCTTCGATGGCGCGCAACGCCGCGAAGACCTTTCAGGACGTCGTCGCCTTCCGCCTCTACCTGGATCTCGAACGCGGCTGGCGCATCACCATGCCCAACCTGGAGCAGACCGGCCTGCTGGAGATCGACTACGCGGACTTGCAGTGGCTCGCCGAGCAGCAGGATCGGTGGTCCGGGACCCACCGGAAGCTGCGTGAGGCGACCCCGGGTCAGCGTGTCGAGATCATGCGGGCACTGCTCGACGAGATGCGCCGGGCCCTCGCCATCGACGTGCAGCACTTCCGCGAGGACTTCGACACCCTCCAGCGCGCCAGCGAGGAGCGCCTCGTCGACCCCTGGGTGCTCGCCGCGAGCGACCGACCCAAGGTCGGCACCGCTTACCCGCAGGGCTCCAGGCCAGGCCTGGACCGCTCAGGTCTGTTCCTGTCCGGACGGGGCAAGTTCGGCAAGTACCTGCGGCGGGTGCACTTCGGCCAGGCTCTGCCGGTCGACGACGCCCAGCTGATCATCGTGGAGTTGCTGAAGGTGCTCGCCAAGGCAGGACTGGTCAGGGAGAGTGTCACGACCCCGCAGCGCGCGGGCCGTTTCCGGGGCGGCTCAGGCCCGGCCGTCACCGGCTACCGCATCTCCGCCGCAGCCCTCATCTGGCGGGCGGGGACGGGGGAGGCCGGCACCCACGACCCGCTGACCCGCACCTACGCCAGCGGTGACGGTCCCAGGGTCAACGCCTTCTTCCGCGACCTCTACAAGGAGACGGCCGGTGCCCTCGGCGGCCTCGTCGCCCGCGAGCACACCGCCCAGGTCACTCCCCTGGAGCGGGAGAAGCGTGAGGAGGCCTTCCGCAAGGCCGAGTTGAAGCTGCTCTACTGCTCGCCGACGATGGAGCTCGGCGTCGACATCTCCGAGCTCAACGCCGTGATGATGCGCAACGTGCCGCCGACCCCGGCCAACTACGCGCAGCGCAGCGGCCGGGCGGGCCGGTCCGGGCAGCCCGCGCTCGTCACCACCTACTGCGCGACCGGAAACAGCCACGACCAGTACTACTTCCGCCGCTCCGAACGCATGGTCGCCGGAGCCGTCGCCCCACCCCGCCTCGACCTCGCCAACGAGGACCTGGTCCGTTCGCACGTCCAGGCCATCTGGCTCGCCGAGGCCGGGCTCAAACTGGGCAACGCCATTCCCAACATCATCGACATCGGCTACCCCGAGGACGCCCGGATCCCCAACCCCGCGCTCATCCTGCAGGACCACATCGACGAGGCCCTGCGCGACGCCGCCGCGCAGGAGCGTGCGCTGAAGGCCGCGCAGAAGGTCTTCGGCGGACTGCTCACCGACTTCGCGGCCACCACCTGGTGGGACGAGCAGTGGATCGAGACAGCGATCCGCCTGGCTCCGAAGGAGTTCGACCGGGCGTTCGACCGCTGGCGCGGCCTGTTCAGGGCGGCCCTGGTCGACCAGGCCGAGCAGAACCGGCGGGTCCTGGACCACACCCTCTCCGAGCGCGACCGCAAGATCGCCGTCGGGCGCCGCAGGGAGGCCGAGACCCAGCTCAACCTCCTCAAGAACGAGAGCGCGGACAGCAAGTCGGTGCTCTCCGACTTCAACCCTTACCGCTACCTCGCCGGAGAGGGCTTCCTGCCCGGCTACTCCTTCCCGCGCCTGCCGCTCGCCGCCTACATCCCCACGACCGGGTCCCGGTTCGGCGACGGCGACTACCTGCAGCGTCCCCGCTTCCTCGCCATCCGCGAGTTCGGGCCAGGAGCCCTCATCTACCACGAGGGAGCCCGCTACCAGGTCACCCGCATCCAGCTGCCGCCGGACGCGACGGGCGACGTCGTCACCAGCAGTGCCCGCAGGTGCGCGGGGTGCGGCTACCACCACGACAGCCAGGACCGTGACGACCGCTGCAAGATGTGCAAGGAACCGCTCGGCGAGACCACCTACGGGCTGCTTCAGCTGCACACCGTCTACACCAGGCGTCGCGAGCGGATCTCCTCCGACGAGGAGGAGCGGCGCAGGGCCGGTTTCCGGCTGGTGACCTCCTACAGCTTCCAGGATCACGGCGATCGTTCCGGCCGTCAGGACGCCCTCGTCTTCGAGGCCGGAGACAAACTCGCCACCCTGTCCTACGGCGACTCGGCGAGGGTCCGCATCACCAACGTCGGCCGGGTGCGGGCCAAGCCGAACGAGCCGGACGGCTTCTGGCTCGACCCCGCCGACGGCCGCTGGATGAACGAGCGCGACGCCGGTGAGGCCTCCGGCGACTCCGGCGAGATGCCCGTCATCGACGCGGACGGCAACGAGAAGCGCCGCAAGAAGCGGGTCATCCCCTACGTCCAGGACAGCCGCAACATCTTGGTCGTGAAGCTGGACGAGCCGCTGGACGAGCCGATCGCGCTCTCGCTCATGTACGCGCTGGAACGCGGCATCGAGGCCGCCTTCGAGCTGGAGGACTCCGAGCTGAGCAGCGAACTGCTGCCACCCGACGACGGCCCTCGCGACCGGATGCTGTTCACCGAGGCCGCGGAGGGCGGCGCCGGCGTGCTGCGCCTGATGCAGTCCGAACCCGGAGCGCTCGCCCGCGCCGCCGCGGAGGCCCTCGCCATCTGCCACTTCGACGCGAACGGCAACGACCTCGGTGGACCGCACCCCGACCGTCCCTGCGCCAAGGGCTGCTACGAGTGCCTGCTCACCTACGGCAACCAGTTCAACCACGCCCTCATCGACCGCCACTCGATGCGTGACCTGCTACTCCGCATCGCGGGTTCGACGGCCCGCACGACCGGCCGGGGCGAGACCCGCTCCGAGCAACTGGCGCGGCTGACCGCGCAATCGGACACCACGCTGGAGGCCAAGCTCATCACCTGGCTCAAGGAACATGGTCTGCGCCTGCCCGACGAGGCGCAGACCCTCGTCGCCGAGGCGGGCGCCCGACCCGACTACGTCTACCGGCTGCCCGGCGTCAACGTCGCGGTCTTCGTCGACGGCCCCGTCCACGAGCACGCCTCGGTCGCCGAACGCGACCGCGAGGCGGAGGAGCGGCTGTTCGACAAGGGCTGGGACGTGGTCCGCTTCCCCCACGACGCCGACTGGTCCGCCATCGTGGCGGAGTTCAGGCGTTACTTCGGGACCGGCGCCTGAACCAGGAAACCGACAGAGACAACTACCCAAGGATCCCCCTCCCGATGACGATCACCCCCACCGTCGGTTCCCTGGTCTCCGCCCGAGGCCGTGACTGGGTGGTGCTCCCCGAGAGCGCCCCCGACATGCTCGTACTGCGTCCCCTCGGCGGAGCCGACGACGACATCGCCGCTGTCTTCCCCGACTTCGAGGAGGTCACGAGCGCCGAGTTCGCACCCCCGTCGGCCACCGACCTCGGCAACGCCCACGCCGCGGGCCTGCTCCGCTCGGCCCTGCGCATCGGTTTTCGCTCCGGGGCCGGCCCCTTCCGCTCGCTCGCGGGGATCGCCGTCGATCCCCGCGCCTACCAGCTCGTCCCGCTGATGATGGCGCTGCGCCAGAAGACCGTACGGATGCTGATCTCCGACGACGTCGGCATCGGCAAGACCGTCGAGGCCGGTCTCATCGCGAGCGAGCTGCTCGCCCAGGGCGGTGCGAAGGGGCTCGCCGTGCTCTGCGCGCCCGCGCTGGCCGAGCAGTGGCAGGAGGAACTGCGCACCAAGTTCGGCATCGACGCCGAACTGGTGCTGGCCTCCACGGCCTCCAGGCTGGAACGCGGCCTGGACCTGGGCCAGTCGCTCTTCGACCGGCACCCCCACGTGGTGGTCTCCACCGACTTCATCAAGTCCACCCGCCACCGCGACGACTTCGTCCGGCACTGCCCCGACCTGGTCATCGTCGACGAGGCCCATACCTGCGTCGCCGCCGACGAGAACAGCTCCACGCAGAACCAGCTGCGGTACGAGCTGCTGCGACGCATCGCCGACCCCAAGGTCGACCGTCACCTGCTGCTGGTGACGGCGACCCCGCACAGCGGCAAGGAGAGCGCGTTCCGCAACCTGCTCGGCCTGATCAGGCCGGAGCTCGCGGAGGTCGATCTCGGCTCGGAGGAAGGCCGCAAGCTGCTCGCCGCGCACTTCGTGCATCGCAAGCGAGCCGACGTGCGTCAGTTTCTCACCGTGAACGACGGCCTGGCCGACAACAGCCTGGCCGAGGAGACCTCGTTCCCCTCGGACCGTTACTTCAAGGACGAGACCTACAAGCTCTCTCCGGCCTACCAGGCCCTCCTCGACGACGCGATCGGCTACGCGCGTGAGCGGGTGGCCGCCGCCGGAGGCCAGGGGAGGCGCGAGGCCCGGATCGCCTGGTGGTCGGCGATCGCGCTGCTGCGCTCCCTGGTCTCCTCACCGCGTGCCGCCGCCCAGACGCTGCGCACCCGTTCGGCGGCGGCGAAGGCCACCACCGCCGAGGAGGCCGACCGGCTCGGTGCCCCCCTGACCAGCGACTCCTCGGAGAACGACGCCCTGGAAGGTCTCGACGTCGCCCCCGGCGCGGAGATCACGGAGGTCTCAGAGATCACGGGGACCGGCGTGGAGGTCGCGGAGGTCTCGAAGACCGGAAAGGGGGACGCGCGCCTCGCCGAACTGGCCGACAGGGCGGCCCTCCTGGAGGGAACGGCCGGTGACCTGAAGCTGGCCGCGCTGATCAGGCACCTCAAGAAGCTGCTCGACGAGGGCTACCACCCGATCGTCTTCTGCCGCTACATCCCGACCGCCGAGTACGTCGCCGAACACCTGGACGGCAAGCTCGGCAAGAAGACCGTTGTCCGGGCCGTCACCGGAACCCTCTCCCCGCAGCAGCGCCTGCAGCGCATCGAGGAACTCGCCGACGAGGCGGGCGACGACAGCGCGGCCCGCCGCGTCCTGATCGCCACCGACTGCCTCTCAGAAGGCGTCAACCTCCAGCACCACTTCGACGCCGTCGTCCATTACGACCTGGCATGGAACCCCACCCGCCACGACCAGCGCGAAGGCCGTGTCGACCGCTACGGCCAGAAGCGGGACATCGTCAAGGTCATCACCCTGTGGGGCAGCGACAACGGCATCGATGGCAAGGTCCTCGAAGTCCTCATCAAGAAGCACCGCCAGATCCGTAAGGACCTCGGTATCTCCGTCTCCGTTCCGGACGCGGCCTCCTCCGGGGTGACCGACGCGATCGTCGAATGGGTGCTGATGCGCGACCGGCAACGCGGTCAGGAGACGCTCTTCGGCCTTGAGGAGCTCGGCGCGATCGACGACAGGGCCGAAGAGCTGGAGACGGAGTGGAAGTCCGCCGCCGAACGTGAGAAGACCTCCCGCTCCCGCTTCGCCCAGCGTTCCATCCACCCCGAGGAGGTCGCCCGCGAGGTCGCCGCGATCCGCGACACCCTCGGACGCTCGGAGGAGACCCGCGACTTCGTACGACACTCCCTGGCAGCCCTCGACGGCGTCCTGCGCGACGACGCGAGCGGCGGCGACTTCACCGCGGAGGTGAGCGGCGCCCCGGCCGGGCTTCGCGACGTCCTCGCCCCTGTCCTCGGCGGCGACGCCGTCGAGCTGGGCCGCCCGGTCCCGTTCCGTACGACGGCCGCGGTGGCACGCGGCGAGGCCGCCCTGGTCCGCACCGATCCTGTGGTCGGCGCGCTCGCCGGATATGTACTCAACGCCGCCCTCGACGGCAAGGCGGAAGGACCCCGCCCGGCCCGCCGCTGTGGAGTGATCCGGACCAACGCCGTCGGTAACCGCACCACGCTGCTCCTGGTCCGCTACCGCTTCCACCTCACGCTGCCCTCCAGATCGGGGGAGCGAGAGCTCGTCGCCGAGGACGCCCGGCTGCTCGCCTTTGAGGGCTCACCCGCGAACGCCGTCTGGTTGCCCGCCGAGAAGGCGCTGGAACTGCTCGACGCGACCGCCGACGACAACACCGACCGCCACTTCGGCGAGCGCACGATGAGCCGCGTCCTGGACGGCCTGCCCGCCACGAAGACGCGTCTGGAGGCGTACGGCGAGGAACTCGCCGCCGAACTCCTCGCCTCGCACCGCCGGGTCCGCAGTGCCTCCGGCGAGATCGTCCGTGGTGTGAACGTCACCGCGCAGAAACCCGCCGACATTCTCGGCGTCTACGTCTACCTGCCGGCCTCCGACGCCGTCACTTCCGCAGTCGCCTCCGTCATTGTCCCCGCCGTCGCCGGAGGAGCAGCCTGATGTCCGCCACCGTCCGCAACCAGGTCTTCTCCGCCGTGCACAGCATCGGCGGCCTGCTCCCCGCCGACATGCTGGTCCGCATCTCCGAGGGCAGGGACGTCAAGGGCTCGCTGCCCTCCGACTACCGCGTCGTCGGCTCGCGTTCGGTGCGCGACGACGCCGAGCGCCACTGGGACTACCTCAAGTCGGTCTGGAAGGAGCTGCGCGCGAAGCTCCCCGTCGCACCGGAGGTGGAGGCCCCGTCCGACCCCACCGGTCTCGCGGTCACGCAGTGGCTCGAACCGCTCTTCGCGGAGCTCGGTTTCGGCGACCTGACGGCGGTCGGGGCGGCGGGCATCCCGTCCGACGACGGCGGCAAGACCTTCGCGGTCAGCCACCGCTGGAACCACGTGCCCCTGCACCTGGCCCCCTGGAACGCCGCGCTGGACAGGCGCCCCGGCGGCGCGGGCACGGTCCCGCCGCAGTCCCTGCTCCAGGAGTGCCTCAACCGCACCGAGGCGCACCTGTGGGGTGTCCTCACCAACGGCCGCCAGCTCCGCCTGCTGCGCGACTCCAACGCGCTCGCCACCGCCTCGTACGTCGAGTTCGACCTGGAGGCGATCTTCGACGGCGAGCTGTTCAGCGAGTTCGTCCTGCTCTACCGGCTGCTGCACTTCACCCGCTTCAAGGTCGAGGAGGACGCGGCGCCGTCGGCGTGCTGGCTGGAGAAATGGCGCGTCGAGGCGATCGCCTCCGGCACGCGTGCCCTGGACCACCATCGCGACGGGGTCCAGAAGGCCATCACCACGCTCGGCACCGGCTTCCTCAAGCACCCTGACAACAAGGCCCTCCGCGAGGACCTGGACGTCGACGCCTTCCACGCCGCGCTGCTCCGCCTCGCCTACCGGCTGATCTTCCTCTTCGTCACCGAGGACCGGGACGCGCTCCACTCGCCCACGGCGAGCGAGGAGGAGCGTCGGCGCTACGCCGCCTACTTCTCCTCCCGCAGGCTGCGCCACCAGGCGAGCCGTCGCCGGGGCACCGCGCACACCGACCTCTACCGGACCCTGCGGATCGTGCTCGACGCGCTCGGCAACGAGGACGGTCACCGGAAACTGGGCCTGCCCGGACTCGGCGGCCTCTTCGACGACACCGCCGCCGACGCCCCGCTGCACGGCCTGTCGCTCTCCAACGTTCATCTGCTGGAGGCCGTACGCCACCTCGACCGGGTCCGCGACGCGGACTCGGCCCGCTGGCGCCAGGTGGACTACCGCAACATGGGCGCGGAGGAACTCGGCTCCATCTACGAGTCGCTTCTTGAGCTCGTCCCCAAGCACAGCGCCGTCGATCGCACCTTCGAGCTGGTCAACCGCCTCGGCAACGACCGCAAGAAGACCGGCTCGTACTACACGCCGAGCTCCCTGATCGAGACCCTGCTCGACTCCACCCTCGACCCGGTCATCGACGACGCGCAGAAGCGCGGAGAGCTGAAGGCGTCGGCGGCGAGTGAGCCCGACCCGGCCGAGGCCATCGTCACCGAGTTGCTCTCGCTGACCGTCTGCGACCCGGCCTGCGGCTCCGGCCACTTCCTGGTGGCCGCCGCCCGCCGGATCGCCAAGCGCGTCGCCGCCGTACGGGAACGCAACCCCGAACCCACCCTGGACGCGGTCCGGCACGCCCTGCACGAGGTGATCGCCCGCTGCGTGTACGGGGTCGACCTCAACCCGATGGCCGTCGAGCTGGCCAAGGTGTCGCTCTGGCTGGAGGCCCTGGAGCCGGGCAAGCCGCTCGGCTTCCTCGACGCGCACATCAAGCACGGCAACGGGCTGATCGGGGCGACGCCGGTGTTGCTGCGCGACGGCATCCCAAGCAAAGCGTTCAAGGCAGTCGAGGGTGACGATGTCAGCTACGCGAAATTTCTTGAGAAGCAGAACGATAAGGAACGTGCGGGACAGGTTAGGCTGTTCGATGTTGCCGAGGAGACGAAGGTGGCCAACACCGCTTTCGCCTTTGGTCTGCGCCGCATTATAAATGCTCCTTCCGATACACTCGAAAAGGTTCATCGGCAGGCTGAGGACTACCGAAATTGGGAGAACTCCGCCGAGTATGTCAACGCTGTGCATTTGGCCGATGCCTGGTGTGCGGCATTCATGTGGCACAAAGTCAAGGACGCCCCGCCTGCGGTAACTCATAATGTCTTCCGTGCACTCCAGGACCCTGATGCCACAGCTGCCTCGCAGGTGACCCACGATGAGATCATGCGGCTCAGTCAGGAGTATCACTTTTTCCACTGGTATCTGGCATTTCCCGAGGTATTCACTGTCCCGGATGATGCCTCAGGCGCGGACGTGGACCCGGCCACCGGCTGGGCTGGGGGTTTTTCTTGCGTACTGGGCAATCCGCCGTGGGACAAGGTTGACTTCAAAGATCAGGAGTACTTCAGCATAGTTGAGCCGTCGATTGCCGTGATCTCTGGTACCGCTCGGCGTATCCGAATCGCCGAGTGGGCTAAAGAGAACACGGAGGCGGGTAAGCGCTACCGGGCCGAGCGACGCAAAGTGAAATCGACATTTCTGTTTGCAAGCGGCTCGGAGACGTACCCTCTGTGTGCCAAGGGGCTCACGGTTAAGGGCGTCAACTCACTCCAGACCGACCAGCTCTTTACTGAGCGCTTCGCCTACATTGCCGCACCCAAAGGGCGCTTCGGGTGCATCATCCCGACAGCCATCGCAACGGGCGCGGGGGCACAATATCTTTTCAGCGACTTCACTCGACGCGGCGCCATCGCCTCCTTGTATGACTTCGAGAACCGCAAACCGCTCTTCGTGGGGGTGCACTCTAGCTACAAGTTTTGCCTGCTCTCGATGACCGGCAAGGAGTTGCGTGAACCGGCGGCGAAGTTCGCCTTCTTTCTCGAAGAAACAGCTGATCTCGACGATGCTGAACGCATCTTCGCACTCAGCCCGGCGGAGATTGCTCTCATCAACCCCAACACCGGGACCCTCCCCATATTCCGCACCCGTCAGGACGCCGACCTCACTGTTTCGATCTACAAGAGCGCCCCTGTGTTGAAGCGTGGAGCGGATCCGGACGGAAACCCCTGGCGCATCTCCTATAAGCGTCTCTTTGATATGACTGATGACTCGGAATTTTTCCATACGAGACAAATGCTGGAGAACGGGGGGTGGGAGTTGAGTGGCAACGTATTCACGCGTGACCGTGACCGCATGCTACCTCTCTATGAGGGGCGTATGGGGCATCAGTACTTGCATCGGTTTTCCCACTCTTCCGGTTCTCAAGAGGTCACTCTCGAAGAATTGAATGATCCAAATTTCGTCGTGTTGCCGGAGTATTGGGTAGCTGAGGATATAGTGAGACAGCGCCTCGATAAGCGAGGCTTGAAAACTGGATCAGCTCTTCTTGGTCATAGAAGGGTTACGCGTAACACTGACGAACGTACGTCGATTTCCGCCATTATTCCATGGGGTGCTGCATCTTACGGATGGATCATTTCTGTTGGACCAGAAATGGCGCAGCTGCCCCTGCTGGAAGCCGTTTATAACTCATTCGTATACGATTATGTACTGCGAAATAGCCTTACCCAGCCCAGCGTTCCGCAAAGCACCTCTGAGCAGCTCCCTGTTCCCTCACCATCAGTTCTGTCTTTGCATAATTTATTCATCACGAGTCGTGTTATTGAACTTACTTATACGTCCTACGACATCAGCCTCTTTGCTCGCGATCTCGGTGACACGGGCGCACCCTTCTGTTGGGACGATGAGCGTCGTACTGTCATTCGTGCCGAACTTGATGCTCTTTTCTTTCACCTCTACAGCGTATCGCGCAACGATGCCGCCTACATTCTTGACAGCTTCCCGATCGTTAAGCGCAAGGATGAGGCTAAGTACGGTACGTACCGCACCAAAGATCTCGTCCTCGCCGAGTACGACCGCTTGGCAAAGTCCGGCGTAAGCCTCACCGTCCCCCTCGTCGACGGCGAGAACTACACCTCCACCCTCACCCCACCCCCTGGCCACGGCCCCCGCTATTCCAAGCAGTCGACCATCACCACCACGACCTTCCGAGGCGCGGAGAGTGCGTCTGTGATCGGCGAAGTACGCGAAGCCGCCCGTATCGATTTTGAAATATGGAAGGAGCCTCCAACTTCAGAAGTGTGTCCGGGGACCGGGCATAAGGGACGCCTGGAATTCCGAAACGGGTGGGAAGACTGGTACGTCCACTGCCCCGCCTGTGGAATGACGTGGACAGGTGGCAGTGACGTGATCGATCCACATAAACCCCTGCGGTGACGTTGAGTCTGGATGCCTTAAGTCGTGGAGATCGCTGCCTTCACACCAGGCGGTGACCACGTGCCCTCATCTATTGGTTGTGCCGACACCGAGAGGACCTGATGTCCAACCTCCATCCCGAGTTTCAACTCCGTCTGCCTGACGATGGGCCTGTCGCACGCGGCTGGCTATTAAACGAGAAGGGGGCCAACGGCAGCCAGAAGTTTGTGGTGTTAGCCGGGTCGCCGATCCGGCGGGATGTCGTGCCGTCGTTTGAAAAGCGAGCCGCTTCCGCGCACAGATTCCGTCAGGAATTGATCGACGATGGCTTGATCGCAGAGTCCGCAACTTTGCCGGGTTACTTAGAGGCGGTAGAAGACATCCCCTGCGGCTCGCCCTCGGCCGCCGCCGCGATCGTGCTTGGTCGCAATTCCAGCGGATGGAAAGATTGGAAGAGCGACGGTGGGCATCCGCTCGGCGACTTCGTTGACCAGGCGGGGTGGGGGGCCAGCCGTACTTGGCTGGTCCGGGGGACCAATGTGGCCGGGTTCGGTACGGTCAAGGATCTCTGGCTTTCCCAGGGGCGCGTGAGCCTCGCGGCGGAACGGCTGTGTGAGGGCGTCAAGCCGGGCATGAGTAAAAACCGTCTGCGCAGTCTCGTGGAGGAGGACTACGAGTCTGTCGTTTATACCCAGCGAGTCCGGCTGGTCGACGACTTTCACTTCTTCCTGTCTCGAATGAAGCTCGGGGACACCGTCTGCACGACTTCCCACGGCCTGTTGTACGTCGGGGAGATCACCGGCGAGGTGGAGCAGATCGTCTCTGAGGGAGGACGCTCGAACCTGCGACGTCCGGTGGAGTGGCAGAGCATCGGATACCCGTACGACGAACTACCCGAGGAGCTCCAGCAGAAGCTCTCCACCCAGCGCGACGTCGTCGACATCACCTCCAGCCAAGCACTGATCGCCGGGCTGGGCCGGAGCGACGAGGAGTTGGCCGACGAGGCGCGGGACATGGCAGGTGATTCGAGCCTGGAGATCGCCGCGCTCGCCGCCCGCCGGGAGCTGGAGCTCCCTGAGCCGACCCAAGGACTCGCGGACGAACTTCTGGTGCACGACGTCAAGTGGCTGCGTGAGGTGCGTGACCTACTCTGGGACGACCGGCAGCTTGTTCTCTACGGCCCACCCGGCACCGGCAAGACCTACCTTGCGCTCAAGCTGGCCGAGTTCCTCGGTGGCGGTCCCGAGCAGGTCAAGCTGGTGCAGTTCCACCCCTCGTATGCCTACGAGGACTTCTTCGAAGGCTTCCGACCTCAGGAGGATCCGGAGACGCGGGAGGTCGCCTTCCGGCTCACCGCGGGACCACTGCGTGAACTCGCCGATCTGGCATCCCGCGAGGGCAACCGGCACGTCCCGCACTTCCTTCTTATCGACGAGATCAACCGGGCGAACCTGGCCAAGGTCTTCGGCGAGCTGTACTTCCTGCTGGAGTATCGGAACAAGTCGGTGCGGCTCACCTACTCAGGCGACGACTTCGCGCTCCCGCCGAACCTTTTCGTCATCGGCACCATGAACACCGCCGACCGCTCCATCGCGCTCGTGGACGCCGCGATGCGCCGCCGTTTCGCCTTCGTCGAGCTCTCACCCCGGACCGAGCCGACCAGCGGATTGCTCCGTCGCTGGCTGGAACGCGAGGAACGAGACATCGAGCCCGCCGACCTCCTCGACGCGCTCAACGCGCGTATCGCCGACCCGGACTTCCGTGTCGGACCCTCGTACCTGATGAAGAAGGGGGTCTATCGCGATGGCGGGCTCGAACGCACCTGGAGGACGAAGATCCTGCCGCTGCTGGAGGAACATCACTACGGGGAAGGTGTGAACGTCGAGCTGCGCTACGGGCTGCGGTCGCTGCGCGCCGCCATCGCGACCTTCCCGGATACCGGCGAGCCCGACCTGTCATGACGTTCATCGAGCTCACCGAGTATGGCGAGGGGGTCTCGGTCCCACTCGATGATGCCGCTGGCCGGGCACTTCTGGCATCCCGCCTCGTCGAGGCGGGACCCGACCCGTACCGTCCAGGTCGGTGGCGGGTGAAGGCTGGAGGCAAGGTCGGTGT
Source organism: Streptosporangium oxazolinicum (assembly GCF_039537505.1). Taxonomy (NCBI): domain Bacteria; kingdom Bacillati; phylum Actinomycetota; class Actinomycetes; order Streptosporangiales; family Streptosporangiaceae; genus Streptosporangium; species Streptosporangium oxazolinicum. Next base: position 61,036 of record NZ_BAABAQ010000017.1, on the reverse strand, counting down.
GGCCACGGTCGCCGTGCCCGATGGCGAGGCGGTCACCGTGCGGATCGAGCCAAAGATGTCCATCGCCAGGATCCTCTTCCTCCTGGGCTACAGCCTCAGTGCCAAGGGGTGGCGGCACGAGGAGGTACGACTGGGGGAGGAGCCGGAGCTGCTGTCCGCCCTCGCTCGTCTCTTCGAGCGGCAGGCGGACCAGGCCCTGCGACAGGGGCTGCTCCAAGGATATCGCAGCACCGAGGAGACCTCCCTCGTCGTACGTGGTCGCATCCGCGAGGCGGAGCAGATCCGCAGGCATCACGGTCGGCTCATCCCGCTGGAGATCGCTCACGACGAGTACACCTCCGACATCGCCGAGAACCAGCTCCTCCGCGCCGCCTGCGAACGGCTGCTGCGGTTGCCCGGCGGTATCCCCGGTGACGTACGCGCCAGGCTGCTGCGACTGCGCGTCCGGCTGGCCGAGATCACCCCGCTCGGACGCGGCCAGGAGCTGCCCGTCTGGCGGCCCACCCGGCTCAACGTCCGCTACCAGAACGCGCTGCGCCTGGCCGAACTCGTACTGCGCGGCGCCTCTGTCGAGCACCGGCCTGGCGACATCACCGTGAACGGCTTCCTCTTCGACATGGCCCAGGTCTTCGAGGACTTCGTCACCGTCGCGCTCCGCGAGGCCCTCGCCGACAACGGTGGCCACTGTGTTCTCCAGGCCACTCACTATCTCGACGAACGTCAGGCGATCCGGATGCTTCCCGACTTCGTCTGGTACGCCGACGACGGTACCCCACTCGCCGTGGCCGACGCCAAGTACAAGGCGGAGAAGCCCGGGGGTTTCCCAGACGCCGACCTCTACCAGATGCTCGCCTACTGCACCGCGCTCAACCTCCCGGAAGGTCACCTCATCTACGCCAAGGGCAACGCCCCGCACGCCGCCCACCGCGTCCGGCACGCCCGCATCACCATCCACCAGCACGCCCTCGACCTCGACCAGCCGCCGGCCGGGCTACTCACCGAAGTGAAAGCCCTGGCCCGGCGACTGGTCATGGTCATGCCCGTATAGCCGGTGCCCGTCAGCCGAACTCGCCGTTCCTGACACCGCTGACGAATGCGGACCACTCGCCCGAGGTGAGCTTCAGGATGGGGCCGCAGGGGTCTTTGGAATCCCGTAGGGCCTGCCCTTCATTGGGGAGTGCCGCGACCTCAAGACAGTTCTGTCCTTCTGCCGAGCTGAGGGAGGATTTACGCCAGGTGAGATTGGACTGGGTAAGGCTCATGATTTCCTCTCGGCTGTAGCTGCGCGGCGGGTTTTGGTCAGTCGAGCTGGCCGTTTCTTACGCTACTGACGAAGGCGGACCACTCCGAGGGCGTGAAGATCAGACTTGGCTCGTCGGGGGCTTTCGAGTCCCGTACCGCGACGATTCCAGGAAGGTTGCGGGCGACTTCCACGCAGTTGTTGCCGTCGCCCTGGCTGAGGCTGCTCTTGTTCCATTCGGCGCCAGACAGATCCATAGGTGTCTCACAATCGGTCGATGAGCTCGGAGAGATAAGCGATCGAGGCGTCAGCTCCAAGTGCGTTGGCAACGAGGCGCTGCATCATCAGGTTATAGCGTTCGAGCTGTTCGGGTTCTTCTAGATAGAGATTGTCTGTAGGAGTTTCAACGTAGACAACGTTCTGATCGGTAGGGTCAGGAAACCCGAGAATGACGAACTGACCCCACATTCCTACATGAGGACCCGCCGACATTGGAATGACCTGAATGGTCACGTGCTCAAGCGGTTGGGTATCGATTAGCTTGCGAAGTTGGTCGCGCATCACCTCTTTTTTGCTCATGGTTCGCAGAAGAGCCGCCTCGTCGATGATCGCCCGATATCGAGGTGGATTCGGGCGCTGCAGGATCTCCTGTCGGCGCATCCGCGCTTCCAAGCGTTTATCGAGTTCGGCGGGATCATAAGACAGGGAGGCTCGGATGAGTTCGGCCGTGTACGCGGAGGTTTGCAGCAAGCCGGGGATCACGAGGGGCTCGAAGGTGTCGATTGAGGAGGCTTCCGCTTCGAGACCCACGTAGCTGCCGGTGAAGACACCTTTGTACTGCTCCCACCAACCTCGCTCGCGAGCACCCCGGACGAGGTCCATGACCGCTTCCCTGTGAGCGTCCTCCGCCCCGTATAGATCAAGGATGTCTCGGATGTCGCGAGGTCGCGGCCGGGCCGTTTTGCCGGTTTCGAGGCGCGAAACCGTGGCCCGTGACATGTCCAGCGCCTGAGCGACCTCCTCCATGGTCAAGCCAGCGGCCTCGCGCAAACTCCGGAGTTCGGCAGCCAGACGTCGTCGGCGCACCGTTGGACTCTGGCCACTGTATGTCATCGCTTACCTCCAGGGCGTAGGGATGTCGATCGTAGAGCACTCGGTGCAAGGGAAGACATATCGGTCGAGTTTCAGAATGAGAGTTGCAGTTTGAGCCGTGCAGGCCGCATCATAGGCGCGTCAGACGAGCATGCTTTGTAAAGAGATAGTGATTCTGTGTGACATCAGTCGTTGGCTGGGTCGGATTTCGGTCTCGCGCCTCTGTGCCGCATATGCCAAGTGCGGCACTCCCTCTGTCGGCCTCGCCCTCGCTGGAGCACTTATGAAGACACCTCAAAACGCCCTTGAGGCGTACTGGGATCTGCCCGCCGATCCCGAAGCGGTCGGTAAGGCGCGCGGCCTCGTGCGGGAGGCCCTTGCCGCCTGGGACATGTCCTCCGTGGAGGAGAACGTGACCATGGTCGTGTCCGAGCTGGTGAGTAACGCGATCCTGCACGGCAAGGCGCCGATCACCCTCGCCCTGTACCAGTACAGGCGGGTCGTCCGTGGGGAGGTCACCGACCACAGCGCCGTGTGGCCGAACCCGGTCCCGGCCGGTCCGGAGGAGGAGCATGGTCGAGGGCTGGTGAACGCCGACCGGTGGGGCGTCGTACCGGCCTCGGAGGGCAAGCCAGCGGACGGCAAGACCGTCTGGTTCGTCTGCGCGGAGTGGAGGTCCCGGTGAGTGGTCCGCTGCCCATCGTGGATCTGTCCGACGGGGTACGCCTGTGTGCGGGGTGCGGCACCCACATCGTCACGCTGGCCGCCGCGGTACGCCTGATTTGGGCCGACGTCACCGACGACGTGATCCCGGCCGAGGCCGTCGAGCAGATCACCGCGCCGGTCGCCGACATCTGGGTCGACGTCCTGTGTGACCCGTCCTGCCCGTCGGGAGACCACGAACCACACCCGGGCTGACCACGCTGTCGTCGCCGGGCGGCCCGTTGTCATCGAACTTGTCTACCGACACTGCGGCAACCCGGTGGACCCGCTACGCGGCACCGGCCAGCTCGGCACCGGCGTCCGGTTCGACCTCCCAGCCCAGCCCCACCACCCCTGAATCCTCGAACCTCCGGGTTCGGCGGGATCGCCCTCACTTCCCACCGATCCCCTGAACCCGGAGTCGGTCCACGCCCGCGGCTTCCCCTTGCCGAGCGTGGACCGCACAAAAGGGCCGGTGTCCACGGACCTGATCCCCACTCGTCCGGGACGCTGGCCTCCCCATCCTGGGAGACACGGCAGAGTTCGGCCGATGAGCCGTGCGAGCAAGGGGAAATGAGGTCGGCAGGTCAGGTGGGGGAGGGGGAAGGCTTGTCGGGGCGAAAGCATGGCGAGCCCACCAACAGCGAAATTTCCAAACCGGATTCGCCGTCAACGGTGTCGAGGGCGAGACGAAAGTCGTCACTGGTCCTACCGGATAGCTGAGGCTTCCCCCGGTCGAATGCGTATTCGTTTGTAATTTTGTGTCCGGAGTTTTTCCAGTTGGTCTGGATCTTCCGGGCCACCTCGACCAGGTGCTCCTTGGGAATTCCTGTTAGATAATAGGATCGGATGACATATATTTCCCCAGTGAGAACGTTCCCCTCATCGGGAATACAAGGACGATCGGCGAGACTGGTGGGACTGAGCTTCATGTTGGGAACAGGTTTGACCTCGGCGACGGCTGTGCGGACGAGCTCCTCAACCCGTGTGGTGGCCTGTGCCTTGGAAATATTCGGTTTATCGTTCATTGTCGATTCCTTCGCGCAGCCACTGAGCCAACCCAGCACCGCTAGCGTAGTGAGCGCCGCGAAAAAGCGTAATCGCCGTGCCATGGGTTCCCTTCGCAACTAATTTGGCTGTCCGATAGCTCTTGCCGATCAATGCTTCGCGTGTTTTTTAGCTTGCCTGCCATGAGGGGACGCCTGTCATTTAGAGAAATGGTACGAACATTTTTTGAACATCATCGGATTTTCCAACGACGACACGGCTCATGTTACGGATGGAATCTGATCCTTCTATCCAGTAATCGGAGTGGCCGCCCTCCCCGGCGCGGAAGCGGGTGGCGCCGAATTTGGGGGAGTCCGGATCTCCACCGAACCGCCCAAGCTTGGCGACAGGATCATTGTCACTGGCCCCGACCCACACGTGATCCCTGCCCGCACCCAACTCGGCGGCTTGGGGAGTGCCGACGCCGGGGCTGCCGACGAACACCAGGTCGTCGGCGAACGTCCCGGGAGGGCGCAGCGTGGCGGCTTTGCCGGTGGTCAGCGAGCCGTAGCTATGGCCGACCATGGTCAGGCGAGCCGGTACGGCGAGGTCATGGGTGGCGTGCAGCCCGTCGGCGAAGGAGGCCAGTTCTTGGGCGCCCTTCTCGGCGGCCCCGTCCACGGCCACTGAATGGTCAGGGATGACCAATCCGATGTCGAGCTGGGGCGCGTCGTAACCGAGCCACGCGATCGAGGCCGTCCGTCTGCTGTGATCCAACCTGTCTGCCTCCGACCAGACGGCCAAAGCACGGTCGAAGTCGGCGGTGCCGTTCTCGACCTGGGTGGTGAATCCCGGCACATAGGTGGTGATGTTGTGTGCCCTGTCGGGGTCGCCGTATGACACCACCGCGCGGCCGTGGGCGTTCACCGCGTCGAAGGAGAGCAGCAACGCCGGGGGGAAGCCGTTCTGGCCGCCCTTGGCGAGGGCCGCTCTGACCTCCTGGACCCTCTTCAGCATGAGAGAGACCCGCTCGGCGGCTGCCTCCAGCCCTGCGCGTGCCTGGCCGGAGAACTCGGGCCGCCCGGCTTTCTCCTTGAGACCGGACAGCATTGTGGTCAGTCGCTTCTGCTCCTGGTCGAGGAAGGTCCGGTTGAGTCTGTCGCGGGTGGCCGAGGGCAGCCCGTTCAGTGAGCCGACCAGGCCCGGAGCCGCACCGGCCAGCTTCTTGGCGGTGGCCGGATCCAGTGTCTTCCACCAGGCGCTGACCCGCTGCGCCAGGCCGGCGTCTTTTCCCTCCCGCTGGAGTTTCAATATCCCCTCCAGGGCTTTGGCGTCACCGCCGCTCGCGCGGGAGAGCAGGTCCCTGGCCTTGTTCGGCGCGGTGTCGAACGCGCCGAACAGCCCGTACGCCGCCGCTCCCGCACCGATCGTGTCCATGCCGAGGAACGGCCCCTGCACGGGAAGCCCGTTCTCGGCGATCGGCGTTACGCGGGTGATGGTCTCCAGACGTTTTCGCAGATCTCTGGTCTGAGTCTCGGACCAGGCCCCGATGGAGCCGATCGCAGGCCCGGCGCCGGGGGCCACGCACAGCGTCGAGCAGGCGTTCTGCAGTTGGGATCCGGCTTCCATCAGCGGGCCGCCGGCCCGGTCGAGCTCTCTGATGAGGAGCTCCATCTGGCCGACGTCTATCCCTCTGAACCCCTCGGCACCCGCGCTCATGCTCGTCTGGAGCGGGGTGATCACGCGTAGCTGTGGAGGAGCGGTCCCGCCTTGGCGCACGATCAGCTCGGCGATCTCGTCCAGCGCCGTCTGGAACGCCTGCTGGAGCCGTACGCGGTGGGAGAACAGTTCTTTGGTGAAATAAGATGCTCCGCCACCCACCCAGGTATTGAGCTGCATCACCTGAGACGCTCTGTTCAGCGCGGGGGCGTTGGCTTGTGCGAGCTCGGCCACTCTACGATATGCCTCGATTGCGTATTTCGCGGTCGAAGTCATCTCAGAGGACGTCACCGGAGCATCTCATCATGAACACACTCGCTGGTCCATTCTTAATAAGCGGGCATCATTCTTGCCGCGGGCGATCTGCCGGATATCGGCGAACCGATATTCGGTCTCCGGTTCATCCGCCCCCTCGGCTCTCGTACGGCACCAGTACGCGCGGACCTGCACCATGGCCGCAGCCGCCACGCTGCGGGACGTGGAGGTTCGGCGACTTCGCCTGTCCACTGTTGCCTCCCGTGTGGGCGCCCGGATGGAGGCGCTCGTTGGCGAACTGTCCAACCCTCGTGATGCGGGGGCGAGGTGGTGTGCTGCCGTCATGCTCCAGAGGAGAAGAGCGACGAAGCCGCCAGAGCTGCGCTGCTTCGTGCACCGAGAACCGAGCCGGTGCGCGAGACTATCCGCACCATCGGCCTTGCAATCCAGGGAGAAGACCCATGCACGTGATCGAGATCCAGGAAGGCGAACTCGTCTCCGAGATCAGCCGGTCGGCGAAGGAGTTGGGTTCTGAACGGCGCCATCGTATCCTTGATCGGGGCCGCGGATTCATTCGCTGTCTCCACAATGCCCGCAAAAGATCCAACGGCGGATAATATCACTGAATACGCCATGACCGGCGAGATCGTCGATGGCAAGCCGCATGTTCATGTGGTCATGGGCGTCGAAGGTGATAGGGGAGTTACCGGACATTTGCACAGCGCCCAAATCGGCCACTGGTTCGCCCGTGTTTATGTGATGCCCGTCAGCTGAACTTGCCACTCCCCAGCCAGGGCCCCGGCGTTGATTCATTATGTCCCGCTTCTTCGGGTTGATCAAATGTTGTAGACGCGAAGGTGTCGTCTGCTTCGGCGGTGCGGATGCTCCGGCGTTCGGTGCGGTGGTGGCCACGATCACGCTCAACGGCGGTGGTGTCGCTCCGTTCGGCATCCGGGCAGCTCACCCCGCACCGGAACCGTCGCTCACGACGGGAGGGCCGATGGAGCCGCCTCGTGTGCGCGCAGATCGGTGAGCAAGGTCGATAACAACATCTCCTCATGGACGGCGGAGTTTCGGCGGCGCATCGCGTCCTCAAGGGCCGCGTCCCATGGCGTCGGGTTCGGCGAGCCGGTCAGAGCGAGCCTCGCGTCCGGCGGGAGGGCCGCCAGAGCATTCCGGTAGTCGTCGGCGCTCATCCGCCACGGCTTCAGGCCGGCCGCGAACATGCGGGCCGCGATCGCGACCCCGGGCCAGTCGAAGTCACCGTGATAGCGAACGATCACACCCGCGTCCACGAGCCGACGCAACGCCACCCAGCCCGCGACGGACGGATTGCCCGCCGGGCAGACAATGGGGGCGGCTACGCGTGCCCTCGCCGCCGCCTGCAGGACCTGCGGATTCTCGCACGCGAACACGTGCGTGCCGGGAGCGGCGAGCCGTGCATCCGCCGCCGCGCCGCGAAGTTCGTGCAGGGTCAGGTGGGTGACCAGCTTCATATCGGCGCGTTCCCGCATCATCGCCGACCAGGGATCGCTCCCCGGTGGCCGTAGGGACCAGACGAGGACGGTGCCCGACACCAGGTCGGTCGCGACTCCCAGCCGTGCCCACAGATCACGCCGTTCCTCGGCCGTCTCCGGTACGGCGACGCCGAACGAGGCGGCGGCCGCACGCAACACGAGCGAACCGGGAAGCCTGCCGTCGTCGAGGCCATGCGCGTCGCCGAGGCAGCGGCCGGCCAGCTCCGCGATCTCCCAGCCGGGATCTCGCGTGATGGGGCCGCCAAAGCCACCCGATCCCGAGAGTTCGGCGAGTACGGCTGCGAATTGGGTGACCGCCACGGCTGCGGTATCGATACCGGCCCGGGTCAGGAGTCCCGAGCGACGTATGCCTTCGATGAATGTCGGGGCCCAATGTGTCCGCACGGCTCCGGCGGTCGCCAGTGCGGCGTCCAGTTGTGCCCACACGTCGGCCCATGAGGCGTGCGCCTTCTCTTTGATCGCCGCTCGATCCACAAGACCGTCTCCGGTGAGCTGCGCGATGACCGTGACCAGGCCCGCGGCCGCCGCAGAGGATCGGAGGGCCTCATCGAGCGCGGTAAGGGAGACGCGGATCCGGCCTGCGGCGATGGGTTTGCCGAGCAGGCCGGATAGCCGGTCGGCGCCGTTCTCGTCGAGTGTCACGGTGACCGTTCCCGTCACGGCGAGCCTGCCGCGTTCCAGCTTGCCGCGTAGGGCCGTCCACAGGGGAGCGAGGCAGGCGTCGGCGAGGTAGCGTCGGGTGCGTTCCGGCAGTCGAGTCTCGGCGGGCGGGTTCACCGGGCGGGTCGCAGATGACGATTGTGGCCGTCCCAGTGGATGTGGGTGGTCACCGCGGCCGTACCCTCTCCGCGCCGGATCTCGTAGCAGTCCAGCGAGGGAACCTGCGGATAGAAGCCCCACAGTGCGTGGCCGGTCATCGCGAAGTCCAGATCGAGCCGGACGAGCAGGCCCATCAGTTCTCCGATCGTGCGGTTGTCGACCTTGGCGAAGGCGTCGTCGAGCAGGATGAGCCGGAGCGCACGGGCCGTGTCCGGTAGGCCGGACAGATAGGCGTCGGCCGCGGCGAACAACGTCACGTACGACACGAACCGGATCTCTCCCTGGCTCAGCTTGGCCCGTCGGCTGATCTTCCGCTCCCGTCCCTGCTCAGGGCCGGTGATGACGACCTCCATCTCATGCCACGACCGGTAGTCCAGCGCTGCTTTCAGATGGGTCGCGTATCCTGCAGTCGGATCCGTGGCGAACTCCTCGCTGACACGAGCGTTGAGCAGCTCGGTCAGCTCGTCCTCCTGCTCGGGGGAGCGTATGTCGCCGGCCGTGGCAACAAGCGCGCGGATCCTGGCGACGGTGGGGCCCGCGCCTTCGGCGAGGTTCCAGCGCAACGTGACCCCGATGCCGTGGCTGGTGCTGATGCCGGCCAGGCTCACGTTCATGGCTTTGATCAACTCCTTGGCCTGCTTGAGCCGCTGCCGGAGTTCCTCGGCGACGCCGCCGAGGATGAATTCGGTGAAGACGCGTCGTTCGCGGTCGCTCAGCGCCGACCGCCCCGCTTCGCACTGGTGGTGGAGATCGGCGGTGGCCTCCGGCAGGGAGCGCTGACCGGCCGCGTCGGCGATCGCCATCAGCCGGATGCCGTCCCGCACCGTGGGGATGACGTCGAAGCCACCGGCGAGTTCGCGTTCCACCGTCTGCTGGGCGCGGATCAGCGCGTTCTCGTCGGCGATCTGGCCACGCCTGTCCAGCGCGGCCATTACGACCCCGACGGCCGCCTCGACGTTCGGGGGATCGATGTGCGCCAGTGGGACGTGGAAATGAGGCTGCCCGGTCGCGGCCGCCGCCACTCCGGGAAGCGCAAGCCGAGCAAGGAGCCTCTTCGCCGCCTCGGTGAGCCGGGCACGCTCCCGCTGGGCCTCCTGCCGAGCCAACTGCGCCTGGGCTTCGGCCTTGCCCTTCTGCTCCGCAAGCGTGGCGACGCGCTTGCGGGTGGATTCCAGTTCACGACGGCACGCCGCCGCTCCCTCCTCGGCGGAGCGCAGATCGGCCCGTGCCTGCTCGGCCGTGGCACCCATGTTCTCCCTGATCGCGGCCAGCTCCGCGGCCTCCCCGTGCCATGTGCCCCACCGCTCGGCGGCGGCTACCTCGGCTTCGTGTCGTGGCCGCCGAGACTCCCGCGCTCCGGCCACGGCGTTCGCGTGCAGGCCGACACGGTGCCGCAGCTCCGCCAGTCTCTGTCCGGCTGTCCTGCACAGGCGTACGGCGTCCCGGAGCCCGTCCCGCACCGCGGAGAGCTCGTCAGTGGCGGTCGGCAGGTCGAATTCGGCACATGCCGCCCGGTGCGCGGCGAGGGCGGTGGTCCACTCCCGGCGGAGGTCGGCGGCGGCCCTGCGTGCTTCGTGACATATCGGCTCGACTCTCTTCACCCGCTGCCTCGCGGCGACCGTCAGCGTGTGGGCCGACCGGACCGACTCGCTTGTCGGCGCGGTGCGCAGGTGTGAGTCGAGCGCGTCGCGTTCGTCGTGCAGCGTCTGCCGCCGAAGGGCCCGGTTCTCGGCGGCATCGGCCAAAGTGGCGAGCGAGACGTCGATCTCGGTGAGCCGGGCGGCCCGGGTGGCGGCTCTGGCGGCCGCGCCGATATGCCGGGCCGTCGCCGTCCGGTGGCGACCGGTGAGGGGGCCGTTGCCCCAGGCACCCTCGGTGTCCACCCAGGTGGGGTGGCCCCGATCGCCCAGCGCGACGCGGTCGAGCACGTCGCGCACCAGTTCCGCTGGAAGCGCGGACGTGGTTTCGACGAGCAGCACGTCGCTCAACGGATTCACGGCCAGGGGGCCGGTGGCGCGAAGCAGGAGCCGGCCGTCCGGGGCGGCGAGACCGCCGTCCGTGATCGTGGCCGTCAGCAGGCCCGAGGCGAGCAGGGCGCCCTCAAGACCCGCGCGTTGCCCCTCGTCCAGCTGGGCGGCGAAGTCAACGGCACGCCACAACGGCACCTCGTCGCCGGACACCGGGCGCGTCCAGTGCGGCGGGGGCGGATCCGGATCGCGCGCGGCGAGCAACCCCTTCCGCTCGTCCTCCAGTACCTGCCGTCGTTCCCTGCCCGCCCGGTCCTCGGAGTCGAGCATGGCGAGGGCGCGGGAGAGCCGGTCGTGAACCGCGTCGGCAGCCGGCCTCACCACGTGGTCGAGCGCGGCGAGCAGATCCATCGTGTCGTCGCCGACGAGCGCGCCGATGTCGTCGAGTACCGGTCGGAGAGCGGTCGCGGTCCAATCGACGCCGTTCAGCAACGTCCGGGTCGGCTCACCTGTTATCCAGGCCGTCCAGTCGCGCGCGAGAGCGAGTGCGGCGGCGTCTCTGGCCCTTTCCTCCCCATCCGCCTCCGTCACGGCGTCGGTCAGCCGCTGTTCGGCCTCGGAGGCTTTCCTGTCGGCCGATTCCACATCGCGTGCCTGTTCGTCGAGGCGGCGCGCCTGCTCCAGGCGCGTGCTCGCGTGCGCGCCACGTTGTGTCGCCGTGTGGGAGACCCGGTTCACCTGGTCAACGGCGTCGTCCAGGTTCGAGGGGGTCGTCTCCAGACGTGCCGGGACCGGGCGGGTGAGTGGCTCGGGCTCGGCGTGCAGAGCGAGTCTGACCATTTCCGTGGCGCCCGCTTCGCTGTTGACCATGACGCAGGCGACACCCGGCATGGTGGCGCGTACGCCGGCGCCCAGCAACGGATCCCGCGTCTCCGCGATGGCCTCCGCGGCGATGCGGGCCGCCTCGACGGCCTCGCGGGCACGCTCGTCGGCTCCCGCCACCTTGCCCGCCTCGTCGATCCGGGCGGCGATCGCCATCCGGATCGCCAACTCGGCGGTACTCCCGAGCGCCTGGACCCTGCGCTCCCGCTCGTCGAGATCGCGGACGGCGCCGTACGCCTTCGAGGCGCGGATGCCCTCGGCGCTCCTGCGTAGTTCCTCCTCGTCGGTCGCCAGCTCCGTCGTCTTGGCCTCGGCCCGCATGTGCTGGTCGGCCAACCGTACATGCTCGTCGTGCAGCTCTCCGGCACGTCGTTGGGCTTTCCGGACGGCGGTGACGGCTGCCTGGGCGGCCTCGGCGGTCTCGCCCAGGACACCCACGGCGTACCGTCGATAGATGTCGAGGAATCCGGAGACCACCCGGTGCGCCGTCTCCAGTCTCTGCTGAGCGGCGCGCGTCTCGGAGAGACCGTCGAGCTGCTCGCCCGCTCGCGACAGTGCGGCCTCACTGGGCGGGGGCAGCGCGTCGGCCAGGATCTGCGGCAGCCTGCCCTCGTCGATTCGATTACCGACATCCGGAGCCCGAAGCGTCCGTAGCAACTGGAGCAGACCGGCGAAACGCTCCTTGCCCGACTCGCCCGTCAACCCGAAGACCGTGGCGCGGACGCGTTCACGGTGGACATCCGGTGAGTCGGCGATGCGATCCGCGCCTATCGCCTCGGCCAGCCCGTCACGCGACAGCGGGGTGCGGTCGTCACCGAGCAGGACCAGGTCGTGTCCGACTCGACGCGGTGTGGTGAAATACCACGCTTTCGCCTCGCCGGTGGATTTCGCGAACCGGACCAGCGCGCCCAGCGTGATGTACTCCGGCTCTATTACCCCGTCTGAGGTTTCTCCGCCGTCCCCGTGGCGGATGAGTTCCAGCCAGAGATAGCCAAGCCGGTTGGGCTGCTCCTGCCCACCGGCGCGCATCAGGTCTTCGAGGCGCACGCGACCCGATCCGGTCGCGTCCATCCTGCGGCGGTCACCGTCGAGGAGGAAGGGCAGGAGCATTTCCAGGGCCCTGGACTTTCCCGAACCGTTGGTGCCTCGCAGCACCAGGCGTCCGCCGGAGAAGGCGAATTCGGTCTCGTAGTAGTGCCAGACGTTGATCATTCCTGCTCGATGCAGGCGCCACCGATGCGGATGGTGTTGTGGCGGAGTCTGCTCGACGCCGGAGGACCCGTCGATCACGGACATCGGACTCGTACGATCCATGGTGGTCATGCCGTCTCTCCGGTCTCGTCCGTGAACAACGGGTCCTGCATCTCCTGCGGATCGGCGCCGAGCCGTCGCTTGGCGCGTGTCGTGGCCGAGACGTCTCGCACGCTGGGCCGGTAACGGGCGGCAGCCGGATGAACGACCACTCCCTCGGTCACGACGGTGGCCAGGCCCACGGATGCCAACAGGTGAACGACCTCGTCCCGGAAGCGGGCCGGATCGTTCACGACGTCGCTCCGCCACGCTTTGGCGTGGCGGAGCGCGAGATCGCCCAGTTTGTCGTCGACGACCTGCCACGGCGCGAGCACGCCCGTCACGGCCCGGCCATCAAGGATCACCTGTCCGGTGGCCTTCGGTTCGAGAACCTCGATGAGCGCATCAAGGAGAAGCAGTGCGGCTTGCCGCACGGTGCCCGTGCCGGGAAAGGCGACATCGGTGAGTCGTTCGTCGGCGTCGTACGCGAGGGCGCCCTCCGCTCTGACTTCGAGACCCAGACCGAAGCTCTCCTCCAGGATACGAGTGAGCTCGGTGCGCTCCCTGCTCAGCACGTCGCGTTCCGCCTCACTGAGGTCCCCGCGGTGCACCACCGGGTTCTCCACCAGCTTGCGACGGAGGGAACGACGGGGTTGGTCGGGCACGTTCGGATCGTCAGCCCACAGGAGTTCGGGGCGCGCGAGCGGGTACAGGGGGCGCGCGACCAGGTGCGGCAGCAGGCTCCGGTTGACGGTCAGCAGTGCTTCCTCGCGGCGCTCACCCCATGCCACCACACTTCCGTCCGTCTCCGTCAGCACACCCCAGGCGAGTAGGAAGTCGATCGCGGCGACGAGGTCACGTCGTTCGGCGAGCGTGTCGTCGATCGTGATGCCCGTGGTGGCGGCGTCCGCTCGAATCTGCTCCACGAGCTGCGACACCAGGACCTGTTCCCCTACGTCCGACGCCAGCAGACCGGCACAGACCAGGGCGAGGTAGGCGTACGCCCGTGGCGTGAACTCACCGCCAGAGGGGCGGCGAGCGGGACGGACCGGGGCGTCGGGTGACAGCGGCGTCTTGACCAGGCGGGCGAAACCGGTCTCGACCACCAGGGCATAGCCCAGCAACCTGGCGAAGGTCGACTTGAGCGCGCCGGAGTGTTTGCGTACAAGAGCGAGCTGTTCGGAATGCCGATGCGCGGTGAGCACAGGGTCGGCGAGAAGAGCACGGGCTGCGATGCGCCGCTCGTCGGCGTCATGGGCTGCGATCGTCATCCCTCGGTTCCCGTCTGGTCGTCATCGGCCAAGGCGACGTCGGCGAGCGGGGCGACGCTCAGGCCCAAGCCGTGAACGGTGAGCCGGCCGTCATCGGAGTACACGCGGGTCACGCCTCCCGGGCGGGGCACGACGACCAAGACCAGGTCCAGTTCTGAGTCCATGGACACGGCAGGACCGGTCAGATCCGGTGTGACGGCCAGCAGATCGGAGAGCTTGTCCAGTAACAGCTCGCAGGCCGCACGAGTGATCCTGGCCTCACTTAGGTCTCCCACGGCGATGAGCTCAGCCGCCGCCCCGGCCTTGCGGGCGACCTCCTCGTCCGCTTCCGCCAGCAGCCGCTCGTAATCGAGACCCGGGTCGGGAACGCGCGCCGTGCGCCCTCGTGCCGTGCGATCACCGCGCTCCCGCAGTGATACCGGTACGTCGACAGGGCCGGCGTCCCACCACGAGGTACCCGCCGTAGCCCGGCCACCTACCTCGTCAGGGCCCATAAGCAGGTGCCGGGAAGGATAAGCGCCGAACGCCGCCGCGAAGATGCGGTGCGCCTCCTCGGTGCCGGCCTCGGCGAACCACGTCGCGAGACGAAGGAGATCGGCGCGCCTGGACACTCCGGTGCCCGCGGCGGCCAGCATACGCTTCGCGTTCGCGAGGAGCTGGCCGAGCGCCTGCTCCGCTGCCGCACGCAGCTGAGAAGGCCCCGAGCGGCCGTCCTCGCCATACCACGCGGCAAGCTCGACCCACTCGGCGGCAGTCCGGCCGGGCGAACGCTCGGCCGGACTGCCATCAGGGCCGGTCAGTCCAGGAAGTGCGGCGAGCACCGCGAGAAGCCGGTCAAGATCGGGAAGTATTCTGTCCAGCCGGTCGGCGACCGCGGGCGCGTGCCGGGCGACATCGGCTGATATGAGATCGACGTATTCGAGGAGCAAGGTCTTGAACGCCGCGTACTCGGCTCCCGCCAGGTCATATCGGGACATGACTTGATGAAGGTAAGCGTAGAAATCTCGCACGCTTTCGGTGAAAAATCGCTGGTTGTTGAAGACGGTGGTCACATCGGCGGCCAGCGCTTCGGCGTCCATCTGCCGCTTGTCCGAAAGCCTCGCCAGGATGTGGTCGAGGATCTCGGCTGTGCCGCCGAGCAGCTCACGGGCCACCTCACGCGCGCCGTCGGTCGCGGAGAGCAGCTCCTCAACCTGCCGATGCACCTTGCCGCCGAGTTTTGAGACCTGGTATCGGGAACGGGAGCGCAGCCACTCCGAGACGGTCGCCACCCGGGCGTCGCGCACCGACCGGACCAGATTCCCCCATGACTCGAGTTGCTGGCATCGGTCTTCGACGTCGTCCGCCGACAGGGTGATTCCGGCTTCCCCTAGCAGTCCGGCGGCCTCCACGGCTGACAAATCCGTGAGCAACGTGTTGGTGAAGAGTCGCATCAGCGCTACGTACTCATAAGCGCGCTTGTCGGCGGTCGCGTACCGATAAAGGTTCAGTCGCGCTCGCGCTTTCGATGGAAAATCCTTTGTGTCATCCGGCTCCATGTCCCACCCACCTCGCGTCTGTGATCGGCACAAGTCGCCACTCGCCGAAGGATATACGTCTACGTTAGGTAAATCCTCCAAAACTTTTGAGTGGTCCGTCACCCGTAGTGAATTCGAAAATATTCTCGAAATGTGCACAGTGGGCGCCGCCCTGCAAAGCTGAAATCCATCGCGTAAATAAAGGTATTTTGCAGTGATTGCGGCCAGGGTGTATCAAATGGGGGTTTTGGTTTCTATCGTATAGATGGCATAATTTTAGGAATGACATTTTGTAATCTTCGGGTTGCAGTCGGTGGGACGGCCTGTCGCAGCCGTCGTCGAACCGCGCCGTGCCCGTCGTAAGGCCGCCGGTCAGCGGAAGGAGCGCCGGTAGCGGCCGGGGGTGGTGTTCAGTGCGTTGTGGAAGCGGCGGCGTAGGCTGACCGCCGAGGACAGGCCGACGCGCTGGGCGATCGTCTCCACCGGGAGGTCGGTCTTCTCCAGCAGGGCGCGGGTGCCGGCGATGCGTCGGTTGAGCAGCCAGCGGCTGGGGGAGATGCCGAGCCGCTCGGTGAAGTGGCGGCCGAGGGTGCGCGCCGAGACCTACCGCGCGATCCGGGCGGACACGATCGGCGACGACACGGAGGGCGGCTCGGCGCTGCTGATTCTCGGAGCCGGCTGGGCGCAGGGCGAGGCACGTTCGCGTGTCCTCCCTCTGAGCCCGTCTGCGTTACCTGCTGTAGTTCTCCCCGGGGTTCCTGCCGGGGATCGGCCTGCCGATGAGAGCGACGGGGATGAAGAAGCAGATCTGGCTGATCGCCAGGGTGAGCGTCCACAGCGCCTTGTCGTCGTAGTGGGCGGATGCCCTGGCGTACAGCTCGTCGGGGACGCGCTCTCCGAACGGGTTCGGGGAGAGCACGGCCTCCACGAGTTCCAGTGCGACGCGTTCGGCGTCGGTGAAGGAGGGGGCGTCCCGCCATGACGCCACGGCGGTGATGCGCTCCTCCGCCTCCTCGGCCTTGCGGAGATCGCCGGTTTGCCGGACGGTGTGATACGTGCTGCCGACGATCTGCCCGGCGCGAAGCTGCACCAGGCTGACGGTGACCCGCGGAATCGAACCGTTCAGGACCGCCTTGGACATGCCTCCGGCGATCCCCGCCATCTCGGGGAAGAACTGGATGGGGTCGGGCAGGCGTGACCGGAGACCGTCTTGCCCGGTGGACGTGGGAGTGGACATGGTGAGGGCTTCCCTTCCGAATCTCAGCGTATTTTGAGGCTTGCGACCCGGCGGGGCCGGTCCTCCATCACGAGGTGACCAGCCGGGGGTCACCCGTCGCGGTGCGGGCCACCGGCCGGGGTCGCCGGGCTTTCCCGCGTGGTGGACGGTGTCTCGGTAGTCCGACGAGACATCCGCCGGGAATGTGAGGCGACGCGCCGACCTCACGTTCGGGGGGTTTGTCTCGTCGGACTGGTGAGGGCAGACGCGACCGAGGAGAGCCGGCGACACGATGACCACCCAGTCCGACCAGTCCGAGCCGGACCTGAACGCGATCATGAGCGAGCGGCGCCAGCTGATCAATCTCGCCTACCGGCTCCTCGGCTCCCTGGCCGACGCCGAGGACGTCGTCCAGGAGACCTACGCCCGCTGGTACGCCATGTCCCGGGAGCAGCGGGACGCCATCGAGTCCCCCGGCGCCTGGCTGACGACCGTCGCCAGCCGCGTCTGCCTCGACCTGCTCGGCTCGGCACGGGCCCGGCGCGAACGCTACGTGGGCGAGTGGATCCCGGAGCCGCTGCCCGACCGTACCGAGTGGATCAGCGGGCGGCCGGGCGGCACCGCGGCCGACCCTGCCGACCGCATCACCCTGGACGAGTCGGTCAACATGGCCTTCCTCGTCGTGCTCGACGCGATGACCCCGGCCGAGCGCGTCGCGTTCGTCCTGCACGACGTCTTCCGCTACTCCTTCGCCGAGGTGGCCGAGATCGTCGGCCGTACACCGGGGGCCTGTCGCCAGCTGGCCTCCTCGGCGCGCCGCCGCATCCGCGCCGCACAGGCTCCCGCGACCCCGGCGGCCCGGCGCGCCGACATCGTCAGAGCCTTCAAACAGGCATGGGAGGCGAAGGACATCGACGCCCTCGTCGGCCTCCTCGACCCCGACGCCACGGGGATCGCCGACGGCGGTGGCCTGGCCAGCGCCGTGCTTCACCCGATCGAGGGCGGCGAGCAGATCGCGCGCTACGCCATCGACATCGTCGCCAGGGTGCCCGAGCTGACGATCCTGGAGCGTACGGTCAACGGTGAGCCCGGCCTGGTGGCCCAGCGGGACGGCGTCATCGTGGTGGTGATGGCGTTCGACGTCGCGGGCGACCGGATCAGGCACCTCTGGGCGGTGCGCAACCCCGAGAAGCTCCGGCCGTGGACGGTGGAGCCGCGGCGGTGAGACCGGCCGTCGAAGCGATCCAACCGTCATGATCGAGCCGGCCGTCTCCCGGTTCGGACGGGGTGGTCACCGTGTCGCCGGCTCCCGTGGTCGCGTTCGCCCTCACCAGGTCGGCGAGACACCGCACCGGGAGCCCGGCGCGTCGCCTCACATTCCCGGACGGTGTCTCGTCGGACTACCGAGACACCGTCCGGCACACGGATCGTCGCCGTCCTCACCCCGTCTCGCAGCCGTCAAGGAGTCACCCGTGTTGTTGCGTGTCGCGATCATCCTGCAAACCCTCGCCCTCTTCGCCGCGCCGATCACCGCCGGACTGCTGTTGTCCTCACCCGGCGGACGGACACTGCACAGCGTTTCTGCGTACGGGGTGTTCACCGTGGCGGTCTCGCACCTGGTCGTCGCGATCCTGGTGTGGCGGCCGGGCGGCGGCTCGCCCAGGCCCATCCTGTACGCGGCCGGGTTCCTGGCGCTCACGCTGGCACAGGTGGCGCTGGGCATCGCGCGGGTGAAGACCCTGCACGTCCCCCTGGGCGTGCTGATGTTCGGCATGAGCGTCCTTCAGCTCAGCCGGGTCCTGGCCGACCGCCGTCCTCACGTGGCCGCCGCGGGCCGGAGGGGTGGCGCCGGTCGCGCGGCACCCGCCCATCTTGATCACCTATGAACTGGCCGCGCCGACGGCACACCCGTCGTGATCAAGCATTCTCGACCCCCGGCTCATCCGCCGCCGTTTCGTCAAGCCGCGAAAGACCCCCGCCGTTTCGTCAGGCCGTGAAAGACAACGACGAGCTGAAGCGCGCGACATTCCCCGCACTCAGCCGCAGTGGCTCCAGCCGCTCTTCCACGACAGGGAGCCGTGCGAGCCACCCCAGATCACACACTTCTTGGCGGCGGGGAGCCGTACCGGGCCCGCGTAGACGGTGAAGTTGCCGGGGTTGCTCCCGCTGGAGCCGCCTTTCACCTGGAGGATCGCGTTCATCGCGATCTTGGAGGGGAACACGTACCGCGACATGGTGACGACGCAGTTCTTGCCCTCGCCGGTGTTGTAGAGAAGGTAGACGGTCGCCGCGCTGCCCAGGGCCCTGGAGTCGACCACCTTGTAACCGCTTCCGCAGACGCCTGTCGCCGTGTAGGGGTTGGGCTTCTGGGGCGGCTTGACGGTGGGTTTGGCGGTGGGTTTGACGGTGGGCTTCACCGTCGGTTTCGCCGTGGTGGGCCTGGACGTCGGCTTCGGGGACGAGGAGGGCTTGGGGGTGGTGCTCGGCCGGGTGGAGGCCGTCGGCTTCGCGGGCCGGGTGGGCCGGGCGGTGGTGACCGTCGGCTCGGGAGTCTGCGAGGGGGGCCTGCTGGGCTTCCGCGTCGGCTTCGCCGTGGCGGAGGCAGCATCCCCGTTCGGGCGGGAGGGCGGCTGCTCGGTGCGCCAGGACGGGCGGGACGTGATCGCGGAGGCCACCTCGGTGTCCTCCGCCCGCTCGGAGGTCGTTTCCGAGGGCTCGGGAGACTCCTCCAGGGCGTCGGGGACGGGCGTCGGCTCCGGCTCCGCGACCTTCGACACGGCGGGGGCCGCCGCCGCGGCCTTCTCGTCGCCCTGGAGAAGCACCACGGCTCCGGCGGCCATGCCGAGCGCGGCCACGACCGCCACCCCGGCGAGCAGGAGTCCCACCGGCCGGGGAGCCTTCGGCTCGCCAGGCCCCTGACCGCTCTGCCCCGGTCCGCCCTGTACGCCGTGTCGTGTGGCCGTCCCGGCCCCGGGTACGGTCGCGTGTCCGATGCCAGTACCAGTGCCAGGCACGGCGCCGGGGGCGTGGGAGGGAGCGGCCGGGCGGGGGACCGGGGTGGTCGGGCCCGCGCCCATCAGGTGGCTGACGAGCTGTTCGGCGGTGGGGCGCAGGAGCGGGTCCTTGGACAGGCAGGCCGCGATCAGGTCGCGCAGCGGCCCCTCCAGCGTGCCCATCTCCGGCTGCGCGTTCAGGATCCGGTTGATCACGACGGCGATGGAGTCCTGGCCGAACGCGGGCGTACCGGTCGCGGCGAAGACCATCGTGACGCCCCAGGCGAACACGTCGGCCGCGGGCGTCACCTCGCCGGGACCGAGCTGCTCGGGCGCGAGGTAGGAGGGGGTGCCCATCGCCACCCCGGTCGCCGTCATCCCCGGCGAGTCCAGCGCCCTGGCGATGCCGAAGTCGATCACCACCGGGCCCTCGGGGCCCATCAGCACGTTGGCGGGCTTGAAGTCGCGGTGCAGGATGCCCGCGCGGTGGATCGCCGACAGCGCGGTGGCGGTACTGACGGCGAGACGCTCCAGGGAGGCGCCGCGCCGGGGCCCCTCCCGGTCGACCAGCAGGCGCAGGGACGGTCCCGGGACGTACTCGCTCACGATGTACGGGCGGCTGCCGGCGAGGTCGGCGTGGAGCACGGCCGCGGTGCAGAACCTGGCCACCCGCTGCGCGACCGACACCTCGCGCAGGAAGCGGGCCCTGGCCTCGGGATCACCGGCCAGCCCGTGGTGCAGCAGCTTGACGGCGACCTGCTCGCCCCCGGGCCCCCGCCCGAGGTAGACGATCCCCTGACCACCCTCGCCGAGCCGTCCGATCAGTTCGAACGAGCCCAGTCGCGGTGGATCCTCCTCGGTGAGCGGCTCTGTCACGATATTCCCCCGGAACAAACCCAAAAATGGTTTATATGGGGAAGAACGCTACCAGCGCGAACGGTGGTGGAGATTCACTCCGGAAGTCCCGTGGCGGCGGGGAAGCCGCCCAAGGCGGAAACCGTCCCAAGAAGAACCCCCTCAAAGGGGACCCCAAAACGGAGAGCCCGCTCAGATGGCCTTGCCGGGGTTGAGGATGCCGAGCGGGTCGAAGACCCGCTTGATCCCGTGGTGGATCTCCTCGGTGACCGGACCGGTCTCCAGCGCCAGCCAGCGCCGTTTCAGCAGGCCGACACCGTGCTCACCGGTGAGCGTGCCCCCCACCTCCAGGGTCTCCCTGAAGAGATCGTCGGCCGCCGCCCACACCCGCGGCGGCGGTTCGGTCAGGGCGTGGTCGAAGATGAAGACCGGGTGCAGGTTGCCGTCGCCCGCGTGGGCGACCGTGGTGATCAGCACGTCGTGTTTGACGGCGATCGCCTCGATCTTCTCGATCATGTGCGGCAGCAGGGAACGCGGCACGCACACGTCCTCCACCAGGCACTTGCCCAGCCGCTCCTTGGCCTGGTAGGCCATCCGCCGGACCCCGATCAGCTCCTCGGCCTCCTGCGCCGACGACGACACCGCCACGAAGGCCGCGCCGTTGGCGGTGCAGAGCTCGGCCATGCGCTCGGAGACCGCCGGGCCGTCCACCGCGTCCGACTGCGCGATCAGCATCGCCCGGGTCGACTCCTCCAGCCCGATGTTCCGCCAGTCGTCGATGGCCTTGAGCGTGTTGCGGTCGAGCATCTCCATCAGCGACGGCTGGCATCCGGCCGCGATGATCGCCGAGACGGCGGCGGCGGCGTCCCGCAGGGAGGTGAACTCGGCCGCGATCGTCGCCGGGTAGACCGACGGGGCCCTGCGCAGCCGTACCGTCGCCGCGGTGATGACCCCGAGCGTCCCCTCGGAGCCGACGAACAGCCCGGTCAGGTCGTACCCCGTCACGCCCTTCACGGTGCGCCTGCCGGTGTTGATCACCCGCCCGTCCGCGAGCACGACCTCCAGGCCCATCGCCGAGTCGCGGGTCACGCCGTACTTCACGCACCGCAGCCCGCCCGCGTTGGTGGCGAGGTTGCCGCCGATGGTGGAGATCTCGTACGAGGAGGGGTCGGGGGCGTACATCAGCCCGTGCTCGCGGGCGGCCCGGTCGAGGTCGGCGGTGATGACGCCCGGCTCGACCACGGCCGTCTCGTCGGCGGGGGAGAGCTCCCTGATGGCCGCCATTTTGTGCAGCGCCAGCACGACGCATCCCTCGACGGCGGTCGCCCCGCCCGCCAGGCCGGTCCCGGCTCCCCTGGGCACCACGGGCACCCGGTGCTCGGTGGCCCATCGCATCACGGCGACCACGTCGTCCCTGGTGTGCGCCAGCACCACGGCCGCCGGTCTGCCCGGCTCCAGGAAGGTCCGGTCCCGTGCGTAGGAGTCGGTCACGTCGGGGTCGGTCAGCACCTTCTCCGGTGCGAGCGCGGCGACGAGTTCGGGGATAGCGGTCACACCTTGGACTGTACGGCCTGCCCCGCCGTGCCCTCTCCGGACAACCGATACGCCCTCTTCGGACAAACGGTGCTTTATTGCAGTTTCGCAACATCATTTGGTCTCTTGACTCTGACTTTACCTTCTCGTCTAACGTCCCGGTTCGGCACGCTCATACGGCGTGCCGGAGATGGACGCGTCCGGCCACCCCGGGCGCAGGGAAGGGGACACGTTGTCCGGCAGAGTCAGCAGCGGAGGCGCTCGCAAACGCCTTCTCGCGATAGTCCCCGTGCTCGGCCTGGCCGTCACGGGACTGGCTGTGGGCGGTGCGTCGGCCGAGAGCGACACCTCGGTCGCGCGGTACCAGCCGACCGCGGCCGACTACTACATCAACTACGCGCCCCCGAGGGACGAGCCGGAGGTCGACGACCCCGCCGTGCCGTCGGCGCGGGCGCGCAAGCTCAGCCCCTCCAAGAAGATCACCGAGAAGTACACGGAGGGCAACCCGGTCGCCGCGCGGGTGCTGGCGAAGCGCGAGGCCCAGGCGATCAGGACGGGGATCAACCCCGCCGACTTCATCTTCAAGAAGTCGAAGACCGTCAAGACGGCCAAGCTCCTCACGCTGCTGGTGGAGTTCAACGACAAGGCCAACGACGACTTCTCCGGCTTCTCCCGGCCCGGGAACGTCGACAGCGAGGACCCGGCCGAGTGCGTCACCGAGCCGGCGGGCACGCTGCTCAACGGCCCGCTGCACAACAGGATCCCCAACCCGGCCACCCTGTCCCACAAGGACAACAACAGCTTCTGGGTGCCCGACTTCAGCCCCGACCACTTCAACAAGATGCTCTACAGCAAGCAGGGCATCACCCAGCGCGTCCGCACCGACCTGACCGACCCCCGGGACGGCCGCAAGGGCATCGACATCTCCGGCTCCACCATGAAGAACATGTACGAGGAGATGTCCAAGGGCGCCTACACGGTCACCGGGCAGGCGAGCCCGTGGATCAAGGTCCCGCACTCCGAGGCGTACTACGGCGCGCGCGCCTGCGGCCAGCCGGTGCAGGACATGACCGGCCACCCGGACAACCCGCGCGGGGCCGGCCAGCTCGCCATCGACGCGGTCGACACCCTGGCCGCCACCAACCCGAACTTCCCGTGGGCCGACTACGACATCGAGGACGTCGGTGACGCCGACGGCGACGGGAACTTCGCCGAGCCCGACGGCGTGGTCGACCACCTCGTCCTGGTCCACGCGGGCAAGGACAAGTCCTCCGACGGCGGCGCCGAGGGCACCTACGCGATCTGGGCGCACTCCAGCGCGGTGGCCGGCGGACACCAGGTTCCCGGCGAGAACGTGAAGATCTCCAACTACATCGTGCAGCCCGAGGACTCCGGCGTCGGCGTCTTCGCCCACGAGTACGGCCACGACCTGGGCCTGCCGGACCTCTACGACACCAGCGGCCAGTTCTCCTCGGCCGTCGACTTCTGGGACCTGATGTCCGCCGGTTCGCACAGCGGCCCGATCTTCCAGTCGATGCCCACCCACATGAGCATCTGGAGCAAGTGGGTCCTCGGCTGGGCCAACCCCAAGATCTTCAACCCCGGCGACCGCGCCGGTGTGGTGACGATCGGCCAGGCCTCGCGCACGCCCAGGCTCACCGAGGACGGCGTCAGGGTGAACCTGGCCAGCCCCCCGGTCGTCATGGTCGAGCCGCACAGCGGCACCAAGACGTTCTGGTCCAACTTCGACCAGGAGTGGGCGAACGTCAAGATCGGCCGTGACGTCCAGGTGCCCGCCGGAACCGACCTGAAGTTCCGGATGTGGAACAACTACGAGATCGAGGAAGACTGGGACTACGGTTTCGTCGAGATCTCCACCGACGGCGGCACGACCTGGGCCCAGCAGAAGGTCTACACCGAGGGCGGCGCCCTGGTCTCCACCGACGACGACTACGCCGACCCCAACGGCAACCTGGTCGCGTTCGGCAACAAGAAGTACGGTCTCACCGGGAACACCGACGGCTGGCGGCACGACTACGTCGACCTCGCCCCGTTCGCCGGCAAGACCGTCAAGCTGCGCCTGACCTACAACACCGACGCCGCCTACACCCCGCGCGGCTGGCACGTCGACGACTTCGCGCTCACCAACGGCACCCAGACCGTGTGGAGCGACGACCTGGAGAGCGGCGCCACCGGCTGGACGGCCAGTGGCGGCAGCTTCAACGGCACCACCGGCCAGGGCTGGGTCGTCAACGACGGCAAGCGCGAGGTCTCCCGGTTCTACCTGGCCGAGTGGCGCAACCTCGACGGTTTCGACAAGGGCCTGCAGTACACCTACAACTCCACCTACTCGCGTGACGGCGCGTGGAAGGTGGAGAAGGTCAAGTACAACGCCCCCGGCATGCTCGTCTGGCTCCGCGACTCGAACTACACCAACAACTCGGTGGCCAACGGCCTCGAACTGGCGCCGAGCATCGGCGCCAAGGGCAGCCTGCTCCTCGTCGACTCCCACTTCGACCCGCTGCGGCGGACCGGCGCGGCGGCCGAGAAGGACACCACGACGCTCAAGAACATGCCGGGACGCGCGCAGAGCTCGAACGCCGCCTTCTCCTTCGCCAAGACCTACCCCTTCACCGAGTGCTTCGAGGGACCCGGCGAGCCCTTCAGCGAGTACTGCACCAAGGTGGCCGCGCAGGGCGGGGTCTCCGAGTTCACCGACGCCAAGACCTGGTACCCCGGGTTCGAGGCGCGCGGGACCAGCCTGTTCTACCGTGACGTGGACGCCTCGACGGTCATCCCCTCCAAGGGCGACCAGCCGTACAGCACCCGCGTCGTCAACGCCGACGGCACCCCGGCCACCGAGATGTACGGGACCGACATGGGCAACGGCCACGTCCTCGGCTCCGGCAACCCCGGCGACGAGGGCAAGGCGCTGGGCGTGAAGCTCAAGCTGATCACCCCGCTCCCGGGCGACCTCGGCGCGATCGTGCAGGTCACCCCGCCCAAGAAGTAGGTCACCCCGCCCAGGAGACCCCCAGAAAGGCGCTCGGAAGGCCCCTGGAGGCACCCGGGAGGCACGGGCCCCGCCGTCACCGACGGCGGGGCCCTACCATTTGAACGGGCAACCACCCGATCGGATAGGGGCAGCGTGGGAGAGCTTCGAAGCAAGGCCGAGCACACCGAGGCCATCCGGACCAAGGGCAGGGTCCGCGTGGTCGTCAACACGCGCTCGCGCCAAGGCCGGCGCCACTACCCCGCCGTGGTCCGCGCGCTGCGGGCCGAGGGGTTCGACTCGATCCGCTTCCTGCCGGTGGTCGATCCCAAGCGCCTGCGCGCCACCCTGGAGGAGGCCCTCGCCGACGAGCCCGACCTGCTCGTCGTGGGCGGCGGCGACGGCACGCTCAGCGCCGCCGTCAAGCACGTCGCCCACCGCGACGTCGCCCTCGGGGTGCTGCCCCTGGGCACCACCAACAACTTCGTCCGCAGCCTCGGTGTCCCCCTCGACCTCGCCGGAGCCGTCCGGGTCCTGCGCACCGGGAAGGTCGCCGACATCGACCTCGGCGTCGCCGGAGACCGCGAGTTCGCCAACCTGGCCAGTTTCGGGGTCTCGGTGGAGGTGGCGGGCAAGGTCAGGCACGGGGTGAAGCGCCTCCTCGGCCGCGCGGCCTACCCCCTCACCGCCCTGACGGTCCTCCCGGGCCACCGGCCGTTCCGCGCCTTCCTCACCGTGGACGGGCACCGCCACGAGCTGCTCACCCACCAGCTCAACATCGCCAACGGCCGCTTCCACGGCGGCTGGCAGGTCGCCAGGGACATCAGCATCGACAACGGGCGGCTGGTCGCGTACCAGCTCGGCTCGGGCAAGCGCCTGCGCCTGCTGCTGGAGACCATGGTCCGCGCCGGCAGCGGCCGCTGGCGCAGCCTGGCGGGCGGCCCCTTCGTCGTGGGGCGCGAGATGCACCTGGAGACCGACCCGCCGATGGCCGCCGACGTCGACGGCGAGGTCCGTCTGATGACCCCCATCACGATCCGTACCGTCCCCAACGGCCTGCGGGTGATGGTCCCCGACGACTTCGTCGACTCCTGAGCCCGGTGCCGACGGTGATTGGAACCGGGCTCAGCGGGTAGTCGTCGGGTTCCGACAGAGGGAGGACACCATGGCGTCGCTGATCGACCGAATCCGAAGCTACCTGCGCACCCCGCAGGGGCAGCGGAACCTGGAGAAGGCAAAGGCGATGGCCCGCGACCCGCGCAACCAGCAGAAGCTGCGCGGGCTGCTCGACCGCTTCCGGGGTGGCCACACCCGCCGCTGACCCTGCCGACGCCCACCGCCCGGCGGCTCAGTCGCGCCGGGCGGGCAGGTCGGGCATGTCGTCGGTCCAGCCGATCCGCTCGTACGCGGTGAACGAGGCGACCTTGTAGGTCCGCCCGTCCGGGAGCCGGTCGAGATTGTCCCTCTCCCGGGACAGCGGCAGACCGCTCGCCACGTCGATCACGAGCCGGTTCCTCCCGAAGACCCTGTTCTCGCCCTGCGGCATGGACGTGCTGGCCGGGTAGGAGATCGCCTGGCCGACCCGGCCGAGATCGTCGACGACCTCTCCCTCGGAATTCATCCCCGGCAGGGAGGCGAGGAGCTGGTAGGCCGCCGCGCGCGTCTCGGGAGAGACCGGGAGCGAGGTGATGATGGTCATGCAGTCCTCCAGCATCCACGGATCCGCCTCCCCCCGCTTGCCCGGATCCGGCCGCTCGGCGGTGAGAGAGGCGTTGCGCTCGCCCAGGTAGGCCTTCAGCTTCTCCGGGGTGTCCGGCATCGCGCTCACCTCGGCCCAGGTGAGCGACCCCTTGGTCAGGTGGCCCGCCGACCCGATCCACCCGCCGCGCAGCCAGGACGCCTCCGGCTCTCCCTTCGCGGACTCGATCCGGTGCTCGGGGGAGATGTAGCCACCCGTCAGCGCGCCGTCCTCGAACAGCCAGCGGGTCGGCGAGCCGTTCTTCCGCCAGGCCGCCTCGTCCCTGGGCGTCGCGGGTTTCGCGCCGAGATACTGGTTGATCCTCCAGCTCTTCCTGTCACGTGTCCGCGACAGCCACATCTCCGTGGCGTGGCGCCGCAGGACGAGGTATCGGGCACCGGGCTCGACGCGCTGGGACCCGTTGACGGTGCGGATGACCCAGTAGGCACCCTTCGTGGGAGCCTTGGCCACCGCGGTCGCCGCGGCCAGCAGGACCTGCCGCGCCGTGGCCGAGGTGTCCGGCGCCGGCAGCCGGTTGAGCGGTGCCGGGGGGTGTACGGCGGTCGACGAGGTGACCACCAGGGCCGCGGCCGCCGCGGTCCCGGCCAGTCCCACCCCCAGGGCCGTCCACCAGGCCGTCCTGCGGCCGCGCCGCGCCTGCCGGATCATCCGGTCTCCCGGCGATCCGGGGGAGGGAGATCCGGGGGAAGACGGCCCGGACGGCTCGAAGGACTCGGAGAACCCGGAGAAGGGGTCGGCGGCGGCCAGGAGCCGGGCCCGGCCCGCCGCGATCACCTCGTGGGACGGCTCCGGCTCGGTGAGCAGGTCACGAACCGAGGTCAGTTCATCCATCGGAGTCTCCGATCATGGGATTGACGCCGCCCAGCGCGGTGCGCAGCTTCCTGCGCACCCGGTTGAGCCGGGAGCCGACGGTGCCGAACGGGATGCGGAGGGTCTGTGAGACCTCCTCGTAGCTCAGGTCGGCGAGCGCGACGAGCAGCAGGACGTCGCGGTCGCCGTCCGGGAGGCGGCGCAACGCCGACGCGAGCGGCCCCTGCACGCCCGCGGCGGCGAGGCGCGCGGCCACTCGCTCCTCGTGTCCCTCGTCGGCCTCACCGGTGACGGGCGCCCGCTGCAGGGCCTCCAGCCTGCGCATCTCGCTTCTGCGATGCTGGGCGACCAGGTTGGTGGCGATGCCGTACAGCCAGGGCCGGACCGTCCCCCTGGCGGGGTCGAACGACTCCCGCCTGCGGAACGCGACCAGGAAGGTCTCGGCGGCGACGTCGTCGGCGATCTGCGAGCCGAGCCGTCCCGCGGCGTAGCGGTGGATCTCGACGAAGTAGCGGTCGTAGAGGACCGCGAACAGGTCGGGGTGATCCCGGGATCGTTCTATCAGCTCGGCGTCGCCGATTCTCGTCGGCGCGTCAGGGGGAGCGGCCATGTGCCGGGTGTCCCTTCTGTGGGTTACACCCTTACTCCGTCGCGCGGCCGATTCGCCTTCACGGCTGTTTTCCGGTGATACGCCGGAATCTCGTCCTGAGCCTGTCGATCAGCGGCTCCCGCGCCGGTACGCCCTCGGGGCGCGCGGTCTCCTGCCGGGCGGGTGCCTGGGGACGGGCGTCCCGAGGGTGGCGTCCTGGCCTGTGCTCCTCGGGCCCGTGCTCCTCCGGCTTGTGCTTCACCGGCCGTCCGATGTCCGTCGCGCCGGGGTTCGCCGTGACGACGCCCGCCGCGCCGGGGCCCTGGGGTGCCGGGGCCTGAGGGTGGCCGGTGTGCCGTGGCCGGACATCCTGGGGACGGGCGTCCGACACGGCGGGGTCTGATGCGGCAGGGCCTGACACGGCGGGGTCCGGTCGTACGGCGAGGTGCGGCGGGACGGGCGGCTGGGCGGCGGGGACTCGGCGGACGGGCTCCGCCGGGCGGGGCCGCCGGGCCCGGCGCAGGTCGGCGAGGGTCTCGGCGGCGGTGGGACGCTTGTGCGTCGCGTGGTCGCGCATGCGCCGCAGCAGGTCCATGACCTCCACGGGCGCCTCGCCGGAGGCGGGCTCGGCGTCGGGGGTGACCGGCGGAAGCTTCCCGGTCAGCAGCTGGAAGGCGATCACCCCGGCCGCGTACACGTCGGAGGCGGCCGTCATCCGCTCGGGCATGGCCTGGCACTCGGGGGCGGCGTAGTGGGTGTCGAGGACGTTGGGCAGCTCGTTGGCCACGGTGTGCGCCCGGGGCCCCGGCTTGGCGTAGTCGAACCCGGTGAGCATGGCCCGGCCCTCCTCCGTCACCAGCACGCACGCGGGGCTGAGCGCCCGGTGGATCACGTTGTTGGCGTGGACGTGGGCCAGGCCGAGCAGCATGTCCTCCACCACGTCCAGCCGGGCGGCGGTGGAGAGCGTGGAGGGGGAGGCGGTGAGGTGCAGGTGCAGCGCCTGGCCGTGCACGTCGTCGAGGACGAGCACGAACCGGCTCTCGTCGTCGATGGCGAAGAAGTCGCGGGCGCGCACCACGCACGGGTGCGGGGGAATCCTGGTGAGGGCCTGGTAGGCGTTGGTGATCAGCCGTCGCTCGGCCGCCCTCGGCTCCTCCTCGGCCAGCGGGTCGGCCCGGTAGACGCGCAGCAGGACCGTCTCACTGCCCGGGACCGTCGCGTTGATCGCACGGTACTCGGTGACCCGGGTGTCGCCGCCCAGCTGCTCCTCCACCTCCCAGCTGCCGAAGCGCGGCGGCGCCGTGGAACGCCGCACGCTCCCGTTGAGCGCCTCGATGATCGCGGTACCGTACGGCGCGGTGTCCGTGGTGTGGCCGCGCCTGACGCGGGAGACGTCACTCAGCGTGCCGATCAGCCCGGCGAGGTCGGTGACGTGCCGCGAGTCGCGGCCGGCCGGGTCGACCAGTTCCGCGTCGGCCCCGGTGAGTACCACGAGGCTGTCGACGTAGACCCGGTCCAGCTCGCGTCGCTCCTGGGTGAGCAGGCCCTTGAGGGCGCGCCCGTTGCCGCGCAGCTTGGCGACGGGGGAGCCGAACGCCTCACGCCGCAGCGGGAACCAGCGGGTCCCCGCTACCTCGATCCGGCCGCGGGTGCCCTTGACGTCGATGACGCAGAGCGAGTGGCCGGTCAGGACGATCACGTCCACCTCGAAGGTGTCGTCTCCCCGGGGCACCTCGATGTTGTGCAGCAGCAGCCAGTCGTCCGGGGCGCTGTCTCGCAGGTGCGCGATGACCCGTCGCTCGGCGTCGTTGACCGGGCTTCCGCCGCCGACGATCTGTGCCATCTCTAGCGTGCCGCCTTCCTGATCGCGCTCATCGTGCCACGCACCATCCCAAGAGGCTCATCTTCACCCGTACCTCTACTTTTCCACCACTCGGACACGCGGGCCTCCCTATGATCATGGCGTATCCCGGCCGTGAGACGTGATCGACGTGTCCGGGGGGCCAGGCGGCGGCGTCCTCCACCCGGTCGGCCGGGGCGTGGCTCCCGCGGATCACGGCCATGGGCGGGCGGGTCGGCCACCACCGTCCCCGGGCCGGGCGGCCCGGCCGACACGCCCGGAGCCGTCCCCCCGGCCGCCTGACCCACCGGGCCGCGCCGTGGAGGCCCCCGGCTCGGGAAACCCCTCGTACCGCCGTGGACGCCCGGCCTCCCCGGTTCCGCCACGTGACCGCAGGTGACCGCACGTGGCCGCACCCCCTGTGATCATCGCAGTCAGGGCCATGTTTGCCGGAGGAGGGGAGGGTAGACGTCTTCTCCTGTAGGGGAGGAGGCGGTCCATGACCAACACCAAGGAGTCGCTGCCGACGTCCGAGCTGATCCGGCAGCTGTCGGAGCAGGTCTCGCGTCTCGTCAGGGACGAGTTGCGCCTGGCCAAGGTGGAGCTGACGGAGAAGGGCAAGCACGCCGGGATCGGCGTGGGGCTGTTCGGCGGAGCGGGAGTCGTGGCCCTGTTCGGGGCCGGAGCCCTGGTCGCCGCGGTGATCCTGTTTCTCGCGCGGTACATGCCCCCGTGGGCGGCGGCCGCGCTCGTGGGCGGGGTGCTGCTGGCCGTGGCGGGCGCGCTCGGGTTCTTCGGCAAGCGCCAGGTCGCCGAGGCCGCCCCGCCGACCCCCGTACGGACCATCGAGAGCGTCAAGGACGACATCGACGCGGTGAAAGAGAGGGCGCACCGATGACCGAGACAGACCCGGGCGGGCCCGACCGGCGAGAGGCCGACGCCGGGACCACCGGATCCCGCAGGAAGGGCGTCGACGAGCCCATCACGCCGGACGAGAGCGGGTCGCTGAACATCCCGCCGAACCAGCCGGACGGCACGCCCCGCGAGGACCTCGGCGTTCCCGAGTCCGAGCGCGACGGCACTCCCCGGCTCCTCGACACCACGGCGACGACCACCCCGTACGCCAACACCGGTGGCACCGGCGGCACCGGTGGCACCGGCGGCGCGACGGAGACCGGCAAGACCGTCGGAGGCGACGGGAACGACACGGAGACCATGCGGCGGGACATCGAGGACGCCCGCCGCGAACTAGGCGACACAGTGGAGGCACTGGTGCACAAGACCGACGTCAAGGGCCGTTTCCAGGAGACCGCCGCCCAGGTGGGCGACGACCTGCGCAAGGTGGGGGCGGCGACCGCCACCACGGCCACCGAGATGGTGGAGCGGGTCAAGGTGGCCGCCCCCGAGATGGTCGGGCGGGTCAAGGAGGTGGCTCCCGAGGTCGTCGGCAGGGTCAAGGAGGTGACTCCCGTCGAGATCAAGGACGCGGCGGGCAGGGTCACGACCGAGGCGGGCAAGCGCCCCGTCGTGACGATCGCGGCGGTCGCCGCGCTCCTCCTGGTCGTCCTCCGCGTCCTGCGGCGAGGCAAGAAGAGGAAGTAGGCCGGCCAGTAGCGTCGGCAGGGCCGTCCCCGGCGATTCGCGGGGGCGGCTCACCCTTGTCCCGGCGAACGCCATCCGGCGTCCGGCCGGACGCCGCCTCGGGTTCCGGCCGGACGCCGGTCTCCCGCCCTGGAGATCGGCGTGACCACCGGATCCGCGGAGATCCGGCCGATCCTGTGCGCTCAAGCGAGCCAAACTCATGTCTGTCGGGGTAATCTGACCGTTTCCGGGTGGGCGGCGGACCCCCTCCTCTCCGCCCACCCGGGCTTTCCCATGCCCGATGTCCCATCGGGTGCTATCCGGTCCCGTCAGGTCCCCGTTTCCGGCCCGGAGGGTTTCCGGGCCGGGAGGCGAACTATCCTGATCTCTGACGCGCGGAGAGCCGGGCGCATGTAGCGTTCTCGGGGCAGGACACGATTCTCGGGGCAGGACACACAGGAGGTCTCATGCGCCGTGCTCTCGGGATCGCCGTAGGCCTCGCCCTCATCGCGGCCGCCCTGTCGCCGCTGCCGCAGGCCCAGGCCAGTTGCGTCACCGAGGCCAGGAAGTGCCAGGAGAAGCCGCTGATCGGTGTCGAGCTGACGGCCGGGGCCGTGTCGCGTCCGGATGCGGGCGGCCGGGTCTCCTACACCCTCGACTACTCCATGACGTGGACGCCCTCCTTCGCCCCCTACTGGGGCGCCTTCTGGGTGGGGGGCCGCTTCCCCAAGGGCGCGCGGGGCCCCACCCGGGCGGTGCTGCTCGACGCCACCACCGGCGGGCGGCTCGCCGTCCTCCGCTGCCGCGAGCACTCCGACGGCGTCTGGTGTGCCGCCGGAAGCCGCGTCCCGCACCGGGGGCGGATCGTCTTCACGACCCGCCTCGCGCCCGGTGCCGACGCCACGGCCAGGCTCGGTTTCGACAGCTTCGAGGGGCTCGGCCGCGAGGAGGCCGGGCGCCGCCTCAGCCGGGCGCAGGCGCGTGAGAGATTCTGCAACCACCGTTTCACCACGACCGTCACGACGACGCCGGCCCCCTGAGGAGACGAGTTGAACGCCGTACTGACCGGTGTGCACCACCTCAAGATCTGGGTGAGCGACCTGGAGCGGAGCCGCTCCTGGTACGAACGGGTCCTGGGGCTGGAGCACCACACCAGCTTCCAGGACGACGACGGGGTGATCAGGGGGATGAGCTTCACGGTCCCCGGCGCGTCCTTCCAGATCGCGCTGCGCGAGAACCCCGAGCTGGCCAGGGCGCTCTTCGACGCCGACCCCTTCGCGCTCCAGGTCACCCTTGAGGGGCTCGACGACTGGGCCGCCCGTCTCGACGGGCTCGGCGTCCCGCACAGCCCGATCTTCAGGGCCTCCGCGGGCCACGCGATGGGCTTCACCGACCCCGACGGCGTCCAGATCCGCCTGTACGCCCCGGACGAGCGGGTCCACGCGGCCCAGGTGGGCGCGGAAGGCGTCTACCGGTCGGGCGAGGCCCCCGACCCCATCCCCGCCCCCGGGCGGGACCAGGACTGAGTGGTCCCTTCCCCGCGTGCGGGGGCGCCGGGGTCCCCGGCGGGAGGTCAGGAACCGTCGGCCATGTCGAAGAAGCGCAGCTCCAGCCGTACGGCACGGCGGAAGAAGTCGAGCACGCGCAGCCGTCCCTCCTCGTCCAGCCCGGGACCCAGCCGGTCCAGCTCGTCGCGCAGGAAGTGCACCCAGGCGCGGAAGGCAGGGCCCTCGTGCAGCTCGATCCACTCGCGGTGCACGAAGTTGTCGGGCAGCGGCTCCTCGGCGAGGGCGGCCCAGCTCAGATAGGTCCATTCGGCCACGCACAGCACCGCCAGGACGAGCGGGTAGTCCAGGCCCGTCCTGGCCTCGTCCATCAGGGCGCGGAAGTCCTCCGTGACCGGCTCCAGCACGGGGGAGGCCAGGTCGGCGGGGGCGGCGCCGAGGGCGGCGAGGGCCCGGTGGAAGTACGTCACCTCCTCGGTGGTGGCGATCTCCCCCAGGAACCGGCCGAACGGCACCCGCGACTCGAAGCTGTCGGCGCAGGCGACGGCCGCCCCGAGCAGGGCGGTGAAGGAGTCGACGAACTGGAAGTCCTGGACCAGGTAGCGGCGCATGGCGTCGTCGGGGACGTCGCCCCGGGTGATCGAGGCGGCGAACGGGTGGTTCACCACCGCCGTCCACTCCGGCTCGCTCAGCGCGCGCATCCACTCGCTGAAGGCGGGGTCGACGGCACTCTCGCGCCACTCGTCGTAGGCGATCTGCTCCACGGGGCCTCTCCTCGCGATCTCGGCATCTCGATCAGCGTGAATGCTAGCCCCGCCGGGCCCGGCGCGCGGAGGCCGCCGCTCATTCCGTGATCACCTGGGTCAAAGAGTCTTTGCAGCTCGAGATGGGTTCTTCCGGGGCTTGTCGGGCACGTTCCGCAGGACGGGCCCGGAAGGATGTGAGGCAATGACCGAAGAGGGAGTGACCGAACCGGTCGTCAACGCCGCCGTCATCTACTACTCGGCCACGGGCACGGTCTTCGCGCTGGCCAAGGCCGCCGCCGTCGCCGCGGAGAAGGCCGGTGCCGAGGTCCGCCTGCGCAAGGTCAGGGAACTCGCCCCGGCCGAGGCCGTCGCGGCCAACGAGGGCTGGGCCGCCCACGCCGCCGCCACCCAGTACGTCGTGGAGGCCTCGCTGGCGGACCTGAGGTGGGCCGACGCGCTCCTGTTCGGCACGCCCACCCGCTACGGCAACCCCACCGCCCAGATGAGGCAGTTCATCGACACCACCGGCGGGCTCTGGGCCCAGGGCCTGCTGGCCAACAAGATCGTCTCGTCGTTCACCGCCAGCTCGACGGCTCACGGCGGGCAGGAGAGCACGATCCTCGCGATGAACAACACCTTCTACCACTGGGGCGCGATCATCGTGCCGCCCGGCTACGTGGACCCCGTCCAGTTCCGGTCCGGCAACCCGTACGGCACCAGCCACACCTCCCACAACGGCACGATCCCGCCCGGCGACCTGCAGCTGGAGGCGATGGGCTTCCAGGCGCGGCGGGTGGTGGAGGTCGCGGCGGCGTTCCTCCGGGGGCGCCTGCCCTGACGGCCCTACCTTACGATCGCCAGGTGACCGCCTACCGGGCACCCGCCGCCGATCCGCGCCGTCATGTCGTCTCGGGAGGGTTCCGGCCGGGAGCCCGGCCTGTGCGCCGGTGCGGCGCCGTGCCCGACGGCCGGCAGGCACCCGATCGGGACCGCACGTCCAGGGGAGAGACCGTGACCGTGCACGAACCCGGCCTAGGCCGGTACTACGAGGACTTCGTCGTCGGCGACGTCTACCAGCACCCGCTCGGCCGTACGATCAGCGAGGCCGACAACACCTGGTTCACCCTGCTGACGATGAACACCAACCAGAACCACTTCAACGCCCACTTCGCCGCGCGGGCCCCGGTCGGGAAGGTCATCGTCAACTCCGGCCTGTCCGTGGCGATCGTGCTCGGCATCTCGGTGATCGACATCAGCCAGACCGCTCTGATGAACCTCGGCTGGGACGAGATCAGGCTGACCCACCCGGTCTTCCTGGGCGACACCCTGTACGCGGAGTCGATCGTGCTGGACAAGCGGGAGTCGCGGTCGCGGCCCTACGCCGGGATCGTCACCTGCAAGACGCGTGGCCTCAACCAGGACGGCGACGAGGTCATGTCCTGGCGCCGCGCGGTGATGGTCTACCGCCGCGACGCGCCGCAGGACAAGAACTACTTCCCGACGGCCAGAACCGGCCCGCTCACCCCCTGACGCCGCTTCGCGGAAAGGACCCCGTGATGGACTTCGAGCTCAACGAGGAGCAGCGGCTGTTCCGCCGGACCCTGCGGGAGTTCGTCGACAGAGAGATCGTGCCGGTCGCCTCCGAGTGGGAGCGGACCGGCCGCTACCCCACGGAGATCGTCGAGGGCTTCAAGGAGATGGGGCTGTTCGGGATCACGATCCCCGAGGAGTACGGCGGGCTCGCCCTGGACCGGGTGTCGTTCGCCCTGGTCTTCGAGGAGATCGCACGCGGGTGGATGGGCGTGGCCGGGGTGCTCGGCTCGCACTCCCTGGCGGCCTGGATGATCGCCAGGTACGGCACCGAGGAGCAGCGGGACGCTTACCTGCCGGACCTGGCCACCGGCGCCCGCCGTACCGGCATCGCGCTGACCGAGCCCGCGGCGGGCACCGACCTGCAGGGCATCCAGACGCGGGCCGTCCGCGACGGCGACCACTACGTGATCAACGGCACCAAGACGTGGATCACCAACGCCCGGCACGCCGACCCGATGCCCGTCCTGGTCAAGACCTCCGTCACCGACCCCGCGCACCACGGCATGTCCCTCGTCCTCGTCGAGGCGGGAACCCCCGGGTACACCGTCGGCCGCGACCTGCCCAAGCTCGGCTACAAGGGCCCCGAGACATGTGAGATCGTGCTGCGGGACGTGCGCGTCCCGGTGTCCGCGCTGCTCGGCGGGGCCGAGGGGCGGGGCATGCAGCAGGCGCTGTCGGCCCTGGAACTCGGCCGGGTCAACATCGCCGCCCGCGCGGTCGGCCTCTCCCAGTGCGCCTACGACGCCGCGCTGGGCTACTCGCGCGAGCGCCACGCCTTCGGGCGGCCCATCGCGGACTTCCAGGCCATCCAGCTCAAGCTCGCCGACATGGCCACCGACATCCAGGCGGCCCGGCTGCTGACCTACTGGGCGGCGGTCCGCTCGGAGAGCGGCGCGGTGAACTCCGAGGCCGCGATGGCCAAGTACTTCGCCTCCGAGGTCGCGCTGCGCGCCACCACGGAGGCGATGCGGATCCACGGCGGCTACGGGTACTCGCAGGAGTTCGTTCTCGAACGCCTCTACCGCGACGCGCCCCTGATGGCCATCGGCGAGGGCACCAACGACATCCAGCGGATGGTGATCGCGAGGTCCCTCATCTCGGGGGCGGCCAAGATCGGGTGGTGACGCGTTCCCGTGACCCGTCCGTCCGCTTCCCGGCCACCGGGGCCGGAGCCGGAGCCGGGGAAGGAGCAGGGGCGAAAGGGGGCGCGAAGGGGGAGCGGCGGTCCCCGGTGCCCGGTGGCGGGCCGGAGGCGGTCGTCCGGGCCGCCCGGCACCTCCTATCCTGACGTGATGCCGGTCTCTGAGGTGGTACCAGGTGAGGACTGTCTGTTCTGCACCATCGCGGCCGGGGAGCGACCGGCCCACGTCGTCCTCTCCGACGACGTGGCCACCGCCTTCCTGGACACGCGGCCGGTCTTCAAGGGCCACGTCCTCGTGGTCCCGCGGGCCCACGTCGAGACGCTGGGGGACCTGCCGGAACCGGTGATCGGCCCGTTCTTCGAACGCGTCCGCGTCCTCTCCGTCGCCGTCGAGCGCGGCCTGGAGGCGGCCGGTACGTTCGTCGCGATGAACAACCGGATCAGCCAGAGCGTCCCGCACCTGCACGCCCATGTCGTGCCCCGCAACCGCAAGGACGGCCTGCGCGGCTTCTTCTGGCCCCGGACGAAGTACGACGATCCCGCCGAGGCGGAGTCCTACGCCCGCCGCGTCCGCGAGGCCCTCTGACAGATTGGTCTTGATCTACAATGTAAAGGCACCGGGCCGGTTGACGACCACAGACCGTGCGGTCCGCCCGGATACGACGCGCCGGGGTGAGGCGCGACCCGCCCCGGACGCGCGGAGCCCGGCGACGCGGCGGCCCGATCCCCGGGACGCGGGGTCGCGCCGGGAAGGCCGGATGTGGTCTCGCGCGATCTCGATGGGCGAGGCGCGGGCGTGGCGGGGCGTATAAGGTCCGGAGCGTGGAACCCCTCGTCGCCGTGTTGCTGGTCGCCGCGCTGGTCGGCGTACCCGCCCTGGTGCTGTGGCGGGTGCTGCGCGGCCGCAGGGAGCTGGGCAGCAGTCCCGCGGAGCGGGCCACGTTCGAGACCCTGCACACCGCGTCCCTGGCCGCGCCGCCGCTGCGGGCGGGGCTGACCGAGGCGGGGGCGCAGAAGGCGTCCCGCCACCTGCGGGAGCTGCTGGGCTCCCCGGCGCTGGCGATCACCGACGAGGAGCGGCTGCTGGTCTACGACGGCGAGGGCGACCACCACGCCCGCGAGGTGTTCGCCCACGCCGCCAAGACGCTCTCCGGGGGCCGGACCCGCGTCCTGGGCCCCGAGGTCGTCTCGTGCGACCTTCCCGAGTGCCCGATCAGGTTCGCCGTGGTGGTGCCGCTCACCACCGACGGCAGGGTGGTGGGCTCCCTCGCCGCGTACGGCGGGCACGCCTCGGCGGGGCTGGTCAGGGCCGCCCACGAGGTCGCGAACTGGGTCGACTCGCAGCTGGAGCTGGCCGAGCTCGACCGGTCGAGAACGCGCCTGATGGAGGCGGAGGTCCGGGCGTTGCGCGCGCAGATCTCCCCGCACTTCATCTACAACTCGCTGACGACCATCGCGAGCTTCGTCCGTTCCGACCCCGACCGTTCCCGTGAGCTGCTGCTGGAGTTCGCCGACTTCACCCGCTACTCCTTCCGGCGGCACGGGGAGTTCACCACGCTGGCCGAGGAGCTGCGCTCCATCGACCGCTACCTCACCCTGGAACGTGCCCGCTTCGGCGACCAGCTCCAGGTGACGTTGCGCATCGCCCCGGAGGTGCTCGCGGTCGCGGTGCCGTTCCTGTGCCTGCAGCCCCTGGTGGAGAACGCGGTCCAGCACGGGCTGGAGAGCAAGCCCGGGGTCGGGCGCATCTCGATCGTCGCCGAGGACGCCGGGGCCGAGTGCCGGATCAGCGTGGAGGACGACGGCGTCGGCATGGAGCCCGACCGCCTGCGCCGCATCCTGGCCGGTGACGCCGACGAGCGCTCGGGGGCCGGGGGAGTGGGGCTGGTCAACGTGGACGAGCGGTTGCGTCAGGTCTACGGTGACGAGTACGGCCTGGTGGCGGAGACGGCCAAGGGCGCGGGAACGAAGGTCAGCGTCCGCCTGCCCAAGTACCATCCGGGTGTCTCCGCCCGTTGAACCCGCGCCTGATCCGGACCTTCCCCTACCAAAAAGTTGACAGGCGATGTCTGATTCATCACCCTCTAGAAATTCCCTCGTGAACGACCTGGAGGAGTGACCGTGACCGGCCTGCGCGTCCTTGCGGTGGACGACGAGCTTCCCGCGCTGGAGGACCTGGCCTACCTGCTCCGGGACGACCCTCGCATCGGAGAGGTCTCCCTGGCCAGGGACGGGGCCGCCGCGCTGCGGGTCCTGGACCGGGCGATCGCCGACGGGCGGCCGATCGACGCGGTCTTCCTCGACATCAGGATGCGCGGCCTGGACGGGGTGGTGCTCGGCCGCCTGCTCTCGCAGTTCGCCAACCCGCCCCGGGTGGTCTTCGTGACGGCTTATGAGGAGCACGCGGTCGACGCCTTCGAGATCAAGGCCGAGGACTACCTGCTCAAGCCGGTACGGCCGGAGCGGCTGGCCGAGGCGATCCGCAGGGTGTTCGTCTCCGCGGAGCTGCCGGAGAGCGAGGGGTCCGGCCGTGCCGACCCCGACACCATCCCGGTGGAGCTCGGTGGTGTCACCCGGTTCGTGGCCAGCACCGAGGTCCGGTACGTGGAGGCGCAGGGCGACTACGCCCGCCTGCACACCGCGGGGGGCAGTCACCTCGTCCGCATCTCGCTGGCCACGCTGGAGGAGCGCTGGTCGTCGGCGGGGTTCGTGCGGGTGCATCGCAGTCATCTGGTCGCGGTCAAGCACATCGACGAGCTGCACATCGACTCGGGCCGGTGCGTGGTCCGTATCGGCGAGACCGAGATCCCGGTCAGCCGCCGTCACACCCGCGAGCTGCGTGATCTCCTGGTCCGCAGGGCGCGCAAGGGCAGGTCGGAATGAGCGGCGACCCGGGGCCCAGGGAGGGGGCCGAGCCGCGCCGGTGGATCACCGACCGGTCGCGCGGGGAGGCGGAGCGGACGCGCAGGGACACCGAGCGGTCCCGTAAGGAGGCTGAGCGGTCGCGTAAGGACGACCGGTCTCGTAAGGACGAGCGCCCGCGTAAGGACACCGATCGGTCGCGTAGGGACGCCGAGCGCCCGCGTAAGGACGAGCGCCCGCGGCGGGAGGTGGTGACCAGCCCTCGCACCATGGCCCCCCGCCATCCCCGCTACCCGGTCACCCGCGAGATCGACGAGCAGACCCGTCTGGGCGAGGTCTACATGCGCTCGCTGGTCCGTACCCAGTTCCGCCTGGCCCTGTTCGTCTGCACGGTGCTGGGGTGTGTGGTGGCGGGGCTGCCCCTGATGTTCCTGCTGGTGCCCGAGCTGCGCGCGGTCCACGTGCTGGGGATCCCGCTGCCCTGGGCGGTGCTGGGCGGTCTGATCTACCCGGCGTTCGTGATCGGGGCCTGGCTCTACGTCCGGCAGGCGGAACGGAACGAGCGGCACTTCGCCGAGCTGGTGGACAGGGCCCGTTGACCAGGCGGTGGGTCGTCCCGGGGCCGGAGCCCGAGGTCTCCATACCGGGGGACATGACGGAGAACGCCACGGGAGAGGGCGGGGGAGGCGTCGGATGAACACCGCGTACGGTGTGACGGCGGTGGTGCTGGTGGTGCTGGCGGCGGTGCTGATCGGCGCGTTCGGGATCAGGCTGTCGCGGACCACCTCCGACTTCTACGTCGCCTCCCGCACGGTCTCCCCGCTGTGGAACGCCTCCGCCATCGGCGGGGAGTATCTGTCGGCCGCGAGCTTCCTGGGCATCGCCGGGCTGATCCTCACCTACGGCGCCGACATGCTGTGGCTGCCGGTCGGCTGGACGGGCGGCTATCTGGTGCTGCTCGTGCTGGTCTCCGCGCCGCTGCGCCGCTCGGGCGCGTACACGCTGCCCGACTTCGCCGAGGCGCGGCTGGAGTCGATGGCGGTGCGGCGGATGGCCGGGGTGCTGGTCGTGCTGATCGGCTGGCTGTACCTGATGCCGCAGTTCCAGAGCGCGGGCCTGGTCCTGCGGGCCATCACCGGCGCCCCCGAGTGGGCGGGGGGCCTGCTGGTGGCGGCCGTGGTCGCGGTGAACGTCATGTCGGGCGGCATGCGGTCGATCACGTTCGTGCAGGCTTTCCAGTACTGGCTGAAGCTCACCGCGCTGGCCGTGCCGCTGGTGTTCCTGCTGCTGGCCTGGCGGGGCGACGGCGCGCCGGGGCTGAGCGCGGGGGACGCGGCCACGTGGGCGCTGCCGCTGGCGACAGGCAGGGAGTACGGCCTTTACTCGACCTACTCGCTGATCCTGGCCACGTTCCTGGGCACCATGGGGCTGCCGCACGTGCTGGTCCGCTTCTACACCAACCCCGACGGCCGGGCGGCGCGCCGTACGACGCTGGTGGTCCTGTCGCTGCTCGGTGCCTTCTACCTGCTGCCCGCGGTGTACGGCGCGCTGGGCCGGATCTACGTCCCGGAGCTGGTGGGCAGTGACACGGTGGTCCTGTCGCTGCCCGGTCGGCTGATCGGCGGCGTGGCCGGGGACCTGCTGACGGCGCTGGTGACGGCCGGGGCGTTCGCGGCGTTCCTGTCGACCTCCTCGGGGCTGACGGTCTCGGTCGCCGGGGTCATCGGGCAGGACATCCTCAAGGGAGGGGTGCGGTCGTTCCGGGCGGCGGCGGTGCTGGCCGTGATCGTCCCGCTGGCTCTGGCGGCCTTCGCCCGCTCGCTGCCGGTCGCCGACGTCGTCGGCCTGGCGTTCGCGGTGGCGGCCTCCTCCTTCTGCCCGCTGCTGGTGCTGGGCATCTGGTGGCGGCGGCTGACCCCGGCCGGCGCGATGGCCGGGTTGCTCGCCGGTGGTGGCCTGGCCTGCGGCGCGGTCCTGATGACGATCGGCGGGGGGCCGCACACCGGCCTGGTCGGTGCCCTGCTGGCCCAGCCCGCGGCGTGGACGGTGCCGATCGCCTTTCTCGTCATGGTGGTGGTCTCGCTGCTGACGCCGGGGCGCATCCCGCCGAACGTGGCCCGCACGATGGTGCGCCTGCACACCCCCGAGATCCTCAACCTGGACCGGGGTGACTGGCGGCCCCGGTCCTCTTGACGGCTCCGGCGAGCTGTGACGGAATAACGGTTATGAACCGACATTTCGGTTGTTCTGACTAGATTTGGTGCTTGCCGGCTCCGGTGACGAGGCGGTCGTCGAGGTCGGCGACGCCACCGCAGCGCTACCCGGGAGCCGGGCGCTCCGCCGGTCCGCCGTCGCGCGTCCCGGAAGCCGGGCGGAACTCCGGGCCGCCGCCGTCGCGTCCCCCGAGAGGCGGAAGGTCTCCCGGTCCGCCGCGTCCCCCGGGAGCCGGGCGGGACTCCGGTCCGTCGCGTCCCCCGAGAGGCGGACGGCACACCGGCCCGCCGGTCCGCGGTGATACCGCGGGTCCTGCGCCGGTCCCGGTTCCGGCTCGTCTACTTCGGAATGGCCGTCAGCCTGCTGGGCGACGCCTCGCTGCTGCTGGTACCGGGCATCCTGGCCAAGAGCCTCACCGGCTCCGACGCCGCCGCCGGTCTGACCCTGTTCTTCTTCACCCTGCCGCTGTGCTTCTCGCCCTTCTTCGGATACCTGATCGACCGTATGGACCGCAGGAGGCTCCTGATCGTCACCTGCGTGCTGTCGGGGATCTCGCTCGCCCCGCTGGTCGCGGTCACCGGGCAGGACAGGGTCTGGCTGGTCTACCCGGTGTCGGCGGCGATGGGCTGCTCGTACGCGGTGGTCTTCTCCGCGCTCGGCGGGCTGCTCAAGGTCATCCTGCCCGAGCACCTGCTGGCCGAGGCGAACGGGGCCCTGCACACCACCCGGCAGGGGCTGCGGCTGTTCGGGCCGCTGCTGGGCGTGGCCGTCTACACCGGCTTCGGCCTCGGCGCGCTCGTGCTGTTCGACATGGTCACCTTCCTGGTCGCCGCCGGGGTCTTCGCGATGCTCCCCGCACCGGAGTCCGCGCCGAAACCCATACCGGAGCTGGTCGTCTCGCGGGGCCGGCGCGAGGAGTTCTGGGCCGGGGCCCGCCATCTCGCCGCCGACCCGCCGCTGCGCCGCGCGGCCGTCGCGCTCTGCCTGATGTTCTCGCTGGCCGGGGCGACCGAATCGCTGATCTTCGCGGTCATCGAGCACGGCCTCGCCAGGTCGCCGGAGTTCACCGCGTTCACCTCGACCGCGATGGGCGTCGGGGCGGTCGCCGGGGGGCTGTGGAGTTCCACGGTGATCGCGCGCAGGGGCGAGCTGTTCGCGATCGGCGCGGGCATCGGCCTGTACGGCGCGGCGGTCGTGTGCTGGATGGTCCCCTCGGAGGTGGCCGTGCTGGGGGCGATGACGGTGGCGGGCGCCGGGCTGACCCTGGAGGGGGTGGCCAGGACGACCCTGGTGCAGCGCCGCAGCCCCGGCCACCTCGTCGGCCGGGTCTCCACCGCCTTCGAGTCCCTCACCGGGGTCGCGCAGCTGCTGTCCCTGCTCGGGGGCGCCGTGCTGGTGTCGCTCGTCGACTACCGCCTCCTGCTGGCGGTGGTGGGTCTGACGGCCTGCTGCGCAGGGGCGTACGCCCTGCGAGGCGGGGGACCGCGGCCGGAACGGGCTCCTGCCGGGAACCGTTCGTCGCGCGATACAGACCTTTCACCGCAAGCCCCATCCAACTGAACGCGACTCGTCGGCGCCTCGGCGAAGAGTCCGCGTACGGGTCTCCTCCACGGGTAGCGTCCACCCCTACGTTGTCCGTGATCCAGATCACATTTTGGGAGGTCTCGTGACCGCCAGGCAACATGATTCATCGGTCTACGAAGAAATTCAGGCCAACGACCAATTCCAGGAGCTGAAGAGGCGTTTCCGGGCCTGGGCGTTCCCGATGACCGCGGCGTTCCTCGCGTGGTACCTGCTTTACGTCATCATGTCCGCCTGGGCGCGTGACTTCATGGGCACGAAGGTTTTCGGCAACATCAACGTGGCGCTGATCTTCGGTCTGCTCCAGTTCGTGTCGACGTTCGGGATCGCCTGGGCCTACTCCCGTTTCGCCGAGAAGAAGCTCGATCCGCTGGCCGACGAGATCCGCCACGGTATCGAGGGGAAGAACGAATGAGCCACCAGACCCTCTCCACGATCCTGTTCCTGCTCTTCGTCGCGGGAACGCTGGGCATCACCTTCTGGGCCAGCCGCAACACCAAGGACGCCACCGACTACTACGCCGGCGGCCGGTCCTTCAGCGGTGTGCAGAACGGCCTCGCCATCGGCGGCGACTACATGTCGGCCGCGAGCTTCCTGGGCATCGCCGGCATCATCGCCCTGTCGGGCTACGACGGCTTCCTGTACTCGATCGGCTTCCTGGTCGCCTGGCTGGTGGCGCTGCTGCTCGTCGCCGAGCTGATGCGCAACTCCGGCAAGTTCACCATGGCCGACGTGCTGGCCTTCCGGATGAGCCCCCGCCCGGTCCGCACGGCGGCGGGCGTCTCCACCATCACGGTGTCGATCTTCTACCTGCTGGCCCAGATGGTCGGCGCGGGCGCGCTGGTCGGCCTGCTGCTCGGCGTCAC
Organism: Streptosporangium oxazolinicum; assembly: GCF_039537505.1. Taxonomy (NCBI): domain Bacteria; kingdom Bacillati; phylum Actinomycetota; class Actinomycetes; order Streptosporangiales; family Streptosporangiaceae; genus Streptosporangium; species Streptosporangium oxazolinicum. Next base: position 17,081 of record NZ_BAABAQ010000017.1, on the reverse strand, counting down.
CTCGCCGACGGGCAAGGCGCTCACGATCGTCGGCGTCGGCATCCTGATGATCGTCTACGTGGTCGTCGGCGGCATGAAGGGCACCACCTGGGTGCAGATCGTCAAGGCCGTGCTGCTGATGGGCGGCGCGACCCTGGTCACCCTGCTGGTGCTCGGCCGCTACGGCTTCAACCTGTCCGGCCTGCTCGGCGACGCCGCCGCGCAGAGCGGCAAGGGCGACGCCTTCATCAACTCCGGCCTCAAGTACGGCACCGAGGCGCAGGGCCTCGCGGGCAAGATCGACCTGATCAGCCTGGGCCTGGCGCTGGTCCTCGGCACCGCCGGTCTGCCGCACATCCTGATCCGCTTCTACACGGTCCCCACCGCGAAGGAGGCCCGCAAGTCGGTCCTGTGGGGCATCGGCATCATCGGCACCTTCTACCTGCTCACCCTCGTGCTCGGCTTCGGCGCGGCGGCCCTGGTCGGCGGCAAGGCGATCCTGGCGCAGGACAAGGCGGGCAACACGGCGGCGCCGATGCTCGCGGAGGCGGTCGGCAGGGCCATCTTCGGCGACGTGGGAGGCACCATCCTGCTCGCCATCATCGCGGCGGTCGCCTTCGCCACGATCCTCGCGGTCGTCGCCGGTCTGACGCTGGCGTCGAGCTCCTCCTTCGCCCACGACCTGTACGCGCACGTGTTCAAGCGCGGCAACGTCACCGACAAGGAGGAGATCCTGGTCGCCAGGATCTCGGCCTTCGTCATCGGCGCGGTCTCCATCGGGCTCGGCATCCTCGCCCAGGGGCAGAACGTGGCCTTCCTGGTCGCGCTCGCCTTCGCCGTGGCGGCCTCCGGAAACCTGCCCGCGATCCTCTACAGCCTGTTCTGGAAGAAGTTCAACACGGCGGGCGCGGTCTCGGCCATCTACGGCGGCCTGGCCTCCGCGCTGATCCTGGTGATCTTCTCGCCGGTCGTCTCCGGCAGCGCCACCGCGCTGTTCCCCGACGCGAACTTCGCCTGGTTCCCGCTGAGCAACCCCGGCATCGTCTCTATCCCGATCGGCTTCCTGGCCGGGTTCATCGGCGCCCGCCTCAGCAAGGAGTACAGCGCCGAGAAGTACGCGGAGATCGAGGTCCGCTCGCTCACCGGCATCGGCGCCGAGAAGGCCGCCTCCCACTAAGCCCCCCTCCCCACAGACCCCGTACCGACCCCCCGTACACCTCGTACGGAAGTGCGGGAACCCGGGGCCCGGCCGCGTCGCGGCCGGGCCCCGCCGTCGTGCTACCCCCCGGCCGGCGCGGACGCCTCGTCCAGCAGGGCGAGCTCGTCCTTCGACAGCGTCAGGTCGGCGACCGCGAGCAGCGGCCGGAGCTGCTCGACGTTACGGGCGCTGGCGATCGGCGCGGCCACCGTGGGCTGGGCGGCGAGCCAGGCGAGCGCGACGGTGGCCGGGGCGGCGCCGTGGGAGGCGGCCACCTTGTCCAGGGCGTCGAGCACCCGCGGGCCGCGCTCGGACTCCAGGTATTCCGACGCCTTGGCCGCCCGCGGGCTGTCCACCGTGACCCCCGGCCGATACTTGCCGGTCAGGAAACCGCGGGCCAGGCCGAAGTACGGTGTGCTGGTCAGCCCCGCCTCGGCCACCACGTCGCGCAGCGCGCCCTCGTAGCCGCGCTCGACCAGGTTGTAGTGCTGCTGCAGCACCCCGTACCGCGCCAGACCGGCCTCCTCGGAGATCGCGAGCGCCTCCGCGAGCCGCTCGGCGCTGTAGTTGGAGGCGCCGATGTTGCGTACCTTGCCCTCGGTGACCAGCTCGTCGAACGCGCCGAGGGTCTCCTCCAGGGGGGTGGACGCGTCGTCGATGTGGGCCCAGTACAGATCGATGTAGTCCGTACGGAGCCGCCGGAGCGAGTCCTCGGCCGCCGCGCGGATGGTGGCCGCCGACAGCCCGGTGCGGCCGCTCAGGGAACCCACCTTGGTCGCCACCACGATCCGGTCGCGGTTTCGGCGAGCGGCCATCCACTCGCCGATCACGGTCTCCGACTCCCCGCCGGCGTGCCCGGGGACCCACGCCGAGTAGGAGTCGGCGGTGTCGACGAGGTTTCCGCCCGCCTCCGCGTAGGCGTCCAGGACGGCGAAGGAGTCGTCCCGGTCGGCGGTCCAGCCGAATACGTTGCCGCCGAGGCAGAGAGGGAACAGGTTCAGCTCAGAAAAGCTCATGGTCCAACTCTATTTCTTGACCGTCGAAGTGTTTTCCGCGGCCGGAGCCGGGGATCTCGGGGTGCTTCGTGGGGGAGCGGGCCCGCGCCCCTCTCAGGCGGGAACCATCTCCCTGACCGGCGAGGGGTGCCCCACCGGGGCGATCCGCACGGCCGGCCCGGTCGGCACGGCAGGCACGGCCGGTTCGACCTGCTCCATCAGCTCGTCCATCGCCTCCCGCAGGTGACCCATGAGCCGCCACACGTCGGCCACCCGGTCCGGGCAGGACAGGATGCCGAAGTCGAGCGAGCCGTCGTAGGAGAAGCAGGTGATGTTGACCCCGCCGCTCACGTCGGTCAGCACCGACATGGGGTGGTAGGCGAGCACCCTGGCTCCGCACAGGTACAGCGGGAGCTGCGGCCCCGGCACGTTCGAGACGATCAGGTTGATCGGCGGCAGCACGATCGAGGCGAGCCGGAACACCGCGGAGGTCGCCAGCGCGGTCACGGCCGAGGGCAGCATCGACGACAGCTCGCCCAGCCAGGCCGTGGGGGCGCCGGCGAAGCGCCGCTTGGCCGCGAGCATCGTCCGGGCCATGACGCGCAGGCGCTCGCGGGGGCAATCCAGGTCGGTCGGGATCGGGGTGACCATGACGGAGATCTGGTTGCCGACCACCTCCCGCGCGCTCGCGCTGCGGACCGCGACCGGGACCGCGGCGATCAGCGGCCGGTCGGGCAGCGCGTCGCGCTCGCGCAGCCACGCGCGCAGCGCCGAGGCGCACAGCGTCATGACCACGTCGTTGACGCTGGCTCCCGCGCTCTTGGCCACCCGCTTGACGTCCGCGAGCGGGATCGACCCGTAGGAGAAGCGCCGCTCGGCGCCGATCGGGCCGTTGAACGGCGTGCGCGGCGCGATCGGCATGGGCGGCTCCGAGGGCTCCACCGGCTCCGGCGCCCTGCCCGCGATCATCCGGGTGGCGGCGGCCACCTGCCGGGCGCCGGGCAGGGCCGAGGTCAGCGGCATCGTGTCGAGCTCGGCCGCCATGCGGCCCAGTGAGTACAGCGTCCTGGCGGGCTGGAGCACCGTCCTGGCCACGGCCCCGGCGAGCATGCCGGCCAGGCCGGGGGCGGTGGTCCGGGCGCCGGGCGCGGGCCGCTCGACGGCGCGGGGCTCGGGGGTCAGGTCCAGCAGCGCCGCGAGCAGCTCCGCCCCGGACACCCCGTCGATGGCGCAGTGGTGGACCTTGGCGTACAGGGCGACCCGGCCGCCGGTGAGGCCGTGGATGAGGTGCATCTCCCACAGCGGGCGGGTCCGGTCGAGGTGCCGCTCGTGGATCCTGGCCACCTTCTCGGCGAGCTGGGCGTCGTCGCCGGGGCCCGCGAGGGTCACCTCGTGGACGTGGCCGGAGACGTCGAGGTCGGGGTCTTCCGTCCAGTAGGGACGGTCGAGGCCGAACGGCACGGTGGCCAGGCGCAACCTCAGCGCCGGGGCCAGGTGCAGCCGATCGCGCAGCAGCCCGACCAGGCACTCGCGGGTGACGGCTCCCAGCCTGGAGCAGGCGGGGTCGAGGATGGCCAGCCCCGCCACGTGGGCCGCGGTGGTCGCCGATTCGGCGTGAAGGAACTGCGCGTCGAGCGCGGTCAGCTGGCGCATCGGTCGGGCCTCCTGGCGGAAAATGCGAGAAATCGGAGAACACGTGTTGCCATCATCACGTCGGCACGTTTCCCTCTCGTTTCCTCCGTAGGACCTCCGGCGTTTTTCGGACGTCTCCTTGGCGAGGGGCGGAGACCCGCCGACCGTCACCCTGCGTAACCTTCCCATTTCACACGGTAGACACGCCTTCCGGACGGGGTGACCCCGACGATCCTTTTCGAAGGAAATACTCGCCCATGGGTCTCCGTCCCCGAAGACCTCTATTTCCTACCGGGAAAACAGGTGACACGCCGTCGTCCCCGGCCGTCACCTCACCGGCCGAGGAAGGCGAGCAGCCGCTCCAGCGGCCAGGTGTTGATCACGTCGTCGGTGGTGAGCCACCCGCGCTGGGCGACGCCGATGCCGAACCGCTGGTTGTCGAGGTGCGGAACCGCGTGGGCGTCGCTGTCGACGGAGAACTTCACGCCGTGGTGGTGGGCGAGCCGCACCAGGTCGGCGGGGAGGTCGGAGCGGTCGGGGAAGGAGTCGATCTCCATCGCGGTGCCGGTGCGGGCCGCGGCGCGGAACACCTCGTCCCAGTCGGCGTCCACCGGCGGGCGGATGCCGATCCTGCGGGTGGTTGGGTGGCCGATGATGTGCACGTTGGGGTTCTCACACGCGGTGACGAAGCGCCGGGTCATCTCCGCGCGCGACTGGTTGAAGTGCGAGTGGACGCTGGCCACGCACACGTCGAAGCCCTCCAGCACCTCGGCGGGCCAGTCGACCGAGCCGTCGGGGGCGATGTTCAGCTCACTGCCGTGCAGCAGCCGCGTCTTGGGATACCGCTTCTGCAGCTCGCGCAGGCGCTCGCGCTGCTCCAGGGCCTTTTCCAGCTTCATCCGGTGCATCGCGAGGTCGGGCGCGTGGTCGGTCACCGCGTAGTAGGCATAGCCGCGGGCCGAGGCGGCGGCGACCATGTCCTCCAGGGGGGCGATGCCGTCGGTCAGGTCGGTGTGGGTGTGCAGATCGCCCCTGAGGTCCTCGACGGTGACGAGCCTGGGCAGCTCGTGCCTGAGCGCGGCGGGGATCTCCCCGGCGTCCTCGCGCAGGGTCGGCGGGATCCACTCCATGCCGAGCGCCCCGAAGACCTCCTCCTCGGTCGCGGCCGCGATCAGCCGGTCGCCGTCGAACAGGCCGTACTCCGACAGCTTCCAGCCCTTCTTCACGATGATCTCCCGCAGGTGCACGGTGTGCTCCTTGGAACCCGTGAAATACATCATCGCGGCGCCCCACGACTCGGCGGGGATCAGGCGCAGGTCGACCTGGACGCCCTGGGCGGTGCGGATCGAGGTCTTCTTCTCGCCCGAGGCGACGACCTCCGCGACGTAGGGCTGCGCCTTGAAGTCGTCCATCAGCGACTCGGGGCCGACCACGAGGATGTCGATGTCGCCGACGGTGTCCTTCATCCGGCGCAGCGAACCGGCGTAGGCGATCCGCTCGGCGCCCGGCAGCGAGGCGATGACCCGCTCGGCCAGATCCATCGCCGTCCCGGTGTGCATCCTGGCGCTGTGCTCGGTGAGGTGCTCGACGCCCTTGAGGAGGTTTTCCACGGTCTTGGCGCCGAAGCCCTTGACGCCGTCGAGGCGCCCCTCCCCGATGGCCTTCACCAGTGCCTCGGGGGAGTCGATGCCCAGCTCCTGGAAGAGGAAGACGGCCTTCTTCGGCCCGAGCGAGGTCACCCGGGTCAGCCGCCGCACCCCCTGCGGGACCTTCTCCCGCAGGTCGTCGAGCTGCCGGAAGCTGCCCCGCTCCAGATATTCCTCGACCTTCTTCGCGATCGCCTCGCCCACCCCGGAGACGCTCCGCACGGGCACGGTCGTGATGTCGTCGGGAAACCCCGCGATCGCCCTGGCGGCCTTCTGGTAACTGCGGACCCGGAACGCGTCGCCCCCGTTCATCGCGAACAGCTCGGCGTACTCCTCCAGGGCGGCGGCGACGTCATCGTTAGCTCGTGCCATGGGTCCAGCCTAGAAGATCGCACCGACATTCCCCGGCTCCGGCCGTCACAAGGAACCGAGCGGGGAACCGGGCGGCGCGCGCCGCCGCGCCGCCCGGTGGTCTGGGCCCCCTCGCGGCCCTCAGTCCCGGCCGTGCTCGGCGGGCTCGGCGGGGCCGGGAAGATCGGGGAGATCGGGGAGATCCGAGAGGTAGGTCAGCAGGTGGCCGCACATGCCGTCGCGGGGCACCGAGGGCACCCGGGTGACCTCGGCCTCACGCAGGTGGGCGAGGTCACCGGCGCGCAGGGCCGCCAGCTGGGCGCCCGTCGTCTCGGCGGCGCGCAGCGGGCCGTCGCGCCAGCGCGCCTCGAAGGCGTCCAGGCGGGGGGCGACGAGCCCGGCGGCGGCCTCCAGGAAGGCGGCGAAGCCGGGGCGGCCCTCGGCGCGGAGCCGGAGGAACCCCTCGACGGCCAGGTCGCGGCGCTCGCGCGGGGCCGACCGCACGGCGGCGGCGTAGCGGGCGGGGTCGGCGAGGACGTCGGGGGGGAAGGTCAGGACGGCGTCACCGGCCTCGGGCAGGCCGCTGTTCTGCATGAGGACCACGATGCGCAGGCCGCCGCCGTTGACCAGGCGGTGGACCGTGCCGGGGGTGAACCGGACGACGGCACCGGGAGCCAGTGCCGTCTCCTCGTACCCACTCCAGGTCAGGGTCTGGACGGCGCCGGAACCGGCCACCACGGCGTACGCCTCGGCGCACAGCGTGTGCAGGTGGGGCGACCCCCCGCGCAGGCCGTCCTCGGCGGGCCAGTCGTAGACGGTCAGATCGCTCACGCCTGTGCCGAACACCGGTGCTCCTCACTCCTGTCGAGCTTCCGTCTGAGCTTCCGTCCGAGCTTCCGCCGGGTTTCCGCCGGGCCCCTTCCGGGCGTCGGTGAACGCGGCCCGGCACCGGTCATACCCCGCCGGACCCGGCGCGAGGCCGTCACGTCCCCTCCGGGTACGGGTGTTCCCCGACGTACGCCTCCAGCCGGGGGCGGTCCCACGCGCCGGTGGCCACGACCATCCGGTAGCCCAGGCGCAGCGTCGCGCCGGGCGGCAGGACCAGCTCGCGGTGGAAGGCGATGGACGGGTTGACGGCCGCGAACGGCGTCGTACGGACGAACCAGACGGCGGGCAGGGCACTCTGGAACAGCAGGGTGGAGGAGCGGTCCACCTCGTCGTGGTGGCCGGTGTAAGCCAGCCAGGCCGACTCCTCGCCCATCATCTCCGGACCCTCGCCGCTTTCCGCGATCACCCGCCCGTGCTCGAAGGAGCGGGGCCCGCGCCAGAACAGGCCGCAGTACCCGGCCATCGGGCGGCCGTTGGTGGTGGGGCTGCCGAAGACCAGGTCCTTCCCGCGCACGTTGGTGATCGCGGTGGACAGCTCCAGCGCCCACGAGTCCTCCAGCACGTCCCGCACCCCGAAGGTCCGCACCTCGTCCACCCAGTGCTCGCCGCCCCGGGTGTGCCAGGTGAGGCGCTCCACGCCGGGGGCGAGGAACTCCTCGTGCCGCATGGTCCCGTTGTTGGGCAGGTCCACATACCCCGCGGCCTCGCGGACGTAGCTGCCGCCACCCCAGAAGTTCTCCCCCGACAGGTCCGAGACGGTCAGCTGCAGACCCCGGTGCCAGCGGTGGTCGTGCGGGCGGTAGGCGCTGACCACGTCCCCGGCCAGGGTCCTGATCGGGTGGAAGTACGGCTTGGGCGACTCGAAGACCGGGGTGTCCGGCCGGTGGACGTAGCGCAGGATCTCCACGCCGCGCTCGACGAAGGTCAGCTCCATGCGCGTCCGTCCAGGCGATGGTGGAAGGGGTGGCCGGGGACGAGGTCGGCGCGGAAGACGGGCCGGCCGGTGAACGCCGACGCGTACAGGCCGGTGATCAGTTCGAGCGCCCGGCGCCCCTCGGGGCCGCTCATGGGCGGGCGCTCGCCGCGCTCGTAGGCGTCCAGCAGTTCCGCCAGCTGCGCCTCGTGCGAGCTCGGCAGATCCGTGGGCGGGTTCCAGCGCGCCGAGGTGGAGGTCCAGTCGGCGTTGCGGTAGCCGTACAGGTGGCGTAGTTCCACGGTCGCCTCGGTGTAGTCGAAACGCAGGTAGCTCTCCTCGCGCCGCGACAGCACGCTGTTGACCACCGAGGCCATCGCGCCGGAGGCGAAGCGGACGGCGGCCATCGAGACGTCCTCGGTCTCGATCCGGCGGTCCAGCGTGCCGGTCATCGCGCGGATCTCCGACCAGTCGCCGAGGACCGACAGCATCAGGTCCATCTGGTGGATGCCGTGTCCCATCGTGGGGCCGCCGCCCTCGGTCTCCCACCGGCCGCGCCAGGGCACCTCGAAGTAGGCGTGGTCGCGGTACCAGGCGGTCACGCAGAGCGCGACGAGCGGGCGGCCCAGCTCGGGGGCGAGGGCGCGCAGGTGCCGCGCGCCGGAGCCGAACCGGTGCTGGGAGACGACCGAGGCGTAGCCGGGCCCCTCGGCCGCCGAGATCCGGTCGTACTCGGCCAGCGACAGGCAGGCGGGTTTCTCGATCCACACCCAGGCGCCCGCCTCCAGGCAGGCCACCGCCTGGGCGGCGTGCAGGTGCGGCGGGGTGCAGAGGTGGACGAGGTCGGGCCGCTCCGCGTCGAGCATCGCCTCCAGGGAGGTGTACGCCCCCGGGATGGCGTGTTCGGCGCAGAACGCCCTGACCCGCGCCTCGTCCACGTCCGCGGCGGCCACCACCCGCGCCCTGCGTGCCTCGGCGCGCAGGGCGGGCAGGTGGCAGATCCCGGCGATGCCGCCGGTGCCCGCGACCGCCACCCGGATCATCGCGCCCCTCCCGGTGCGGAGGACCCCCCGGCCTCCGGCCGAGGGAGGGGCGCGGGTACGGGAACCCGGCGCGTCACCGGACGACGACGGTCGTCAGGGAGCGCGGGGCGAGGGTGAGGCTCCTGCCGGGCCTCAGCCCCGGGAGCGGGGTGGCGGCGAGAGAGTGCTCGCGGTCGGTCAGGTAGGCGGTGGCCCGGCCGGGACGGGTGGTGATCTTGGTGGTGACGGGGGCGGCGGAGGTGTTGAGGATCTCCACGACCTCCGAGCCCCCGGCGTTGCGGAAGGCGGTGACCTTCAGCGCCGGGTCGGCAGCGGCGACGGAGAGCCGGACCGCGCCGGGGCGGACGAAGCGGCTGTAGGCGGCCAGCGCCCACAGGCGCTTGGAGACGCGGTAGGTCGAGGTGGCCTCGTCGATCTGGATCAGTCCCCGGGTGGCGCCGCGCGAGGCGCCGAACCAGAAGACGTAACCGTTCGCCTTTCCCAGGGTGAGCGAGTCGTGGATCTGCTGGGCGACCGCGAAGCCGTCGTAGCCGCTGCCGTCGTCCCACTCCTCGTTCCAGGTGGTCCCGTTGGGCGACCACTCCGACATCCACACGGGCCGGTCGGTGGGCAGCGGGCCGTCCACCGGGCTGACGTAGGGGTGCCCGGCGTGCGTGGCGACCCACCGCCGCGCGACGGGGTCGGCCTCGATGGCGGCGGTGTACTCGCGCTGCTCGGACCAGCCGGCGGCGTCGCAGCAGACCACCTTGAGGCCGGTACGGGCCGCGGTGGGACCGAGCACCTTGACGAACTCGGCGGCCTCCTTGGGGGTGAACCGCATCGAGGCGTACGAGACGGTGAGGTCGGGCTCGTTGGTGAACCCGATGTCGGTGATCCTGATGCCCTCCTTGGCGTAGAACTTCGCGTACTGGACCAGGTAGTTCGCGTACGCCTGCCGCCACTCGGGGAGCAGTGTCCCGCCGTTGCTGTCGGAGCCGTTGTCCTTCATGTAGCCGGGGGCGCTCCAGGCGTCGGCGTAGAAGCGGGTCACGCCGTAGCGCCTGGCCTCCTTGGCGAGCCAGACCTGGCCGCCGTCCTCGCCGTCCCAGACGTACTTCGGGGGCGCGGTCGGCCCGCCGGGGTCCTCGGGCTGGATGGAGGCCATCAGGTCGTACGGGCTGCCGGTGGGGGAGGAGCCGATGCCCAGGCGCAGAATGCTGAGCCCCGCGCCCTTCTCCGGGCTGAGCCACAGGTCGAGGATCTCCCGCTGCTTGGCGGCGGGCAGCGCGCGGACCAGCTCGTTGCGCCGGAACGCCTGCGAGAAGCCGAAGCCGTCGATCTTCTGGAGAACGCGGTGATGGTCCACCCGGATCTGGGAGGCGTTTTCCATGGTGGCCGGGCTGATTCCGAGGAGGGGGAGCGCGAGGATCGGTGCCAGCAGTGCCCTGTGATGCCGAGACATGCGGAAACCCGCTTTCCGAAAGTTTCACAAGATTGCCGAGACATTTCGTGTCGAGTACCGTAAATGTTTCACGGGCGGCCGTCAACAGCCGGTCAGGGCACGAGTGGAGAAGGCTCGGCGGCGCGCGGGAGGGCCGCAGGGCGGGGGGTGAGCCGCAGGGCGAGGGACAGGCCGCCGGGGCGTCCCCGGGCGGCGGGGTCAGCCGGTCGGAGGGGCGGTGCTGTCGCGGACGAGGAGGTCGGTGGCGAGCTCCACCCGCCGGGGCTCGTGCCCGCCCCGGTCGAGCCCGAGCACCATCCGGGTGGCGAGCTCGGCCATCTCCTGGAGCGGCTGGCGCACGGTGGTCAGCGGCGGCCACGCGGAACGTGCCAGCGGCAGGTCGTCGAAGCCCACCACCGACAGGTCGCCGGGAACCCGCAGGCCGCGCTGCCTGGCCGCCTCGAAGACGCCGAACGCCTGCATGTCGCTGCCCGCGAAGATCGCGGTGGGCGGCTCGTCCAGGGACAGCAGGGCGTGGCCGTGGTCGCGGCCGGAACCGACCAGGAAGTCGCCGTACCGGATGAGCGCCGGGTCCACCGCGATCCCCGCGGTCTCCAGCGCGGCCCGGTAGCCGTCGACGCGGGCCCGGCTGCACAGCATCCCGGCGGGGCCGCCGATCATCCCGATCCTGCGGTGGCCCAGCTCCAGCAGGTGGCGGGTGGCGGCCAGGCCGCCGTTCCAGTTGGTGGCGCCGACCGAGGCGACCCCGGGCGGCGGCTCGCCCTCCGGATCCACCACCACGAACGGGATGGACCTGGCTGCCAGCTGGCCGTGCTGGTCGGCGCTGATGCGGGAGCCGACCAGGATGGCCCCGTCGGTGCGCCGGGCGGCGATCCGCTCCACCCAGTCCCGGCCCGGCCCCGCGTGGCTGTGCAGGACCGAGACGACCACCCCGGCGTCGACCTCGCGGGCCGCGGTCTCCACGCCGCGCACCAGCTCCATCGCCCACGGGCTCTCGATCTCGGTGAAGACCAGGTCGACCAGGCCGACGGGGGCGTCGCCCTGGCCGGTCCTGCGCTGGTAGCCGTGCTTGTGCAGCAGGCGCTCGATCCGCTGCCTGGTCTCGGCCGCGACCTCGGGCCGCCCGTTGATGACTTTCGAGACCGTGGGCGCGGAGACCCCGGCCTCCTCGGCGATCAGGGCGATCGTCACGCGCGGCTTGGCTGGCATGCGGCGAATACTAACTGAAACCTTTCGGAGCCCTTCCGGGGAGGTGGCCGCCACCGTCCGGGATCGCTACCCCGGGGCTATTGACGGGTAACCGCGAATTTACCTATTCTCCGGATCACGAAATATTCGGGGAATATGTGAAACTTTTCAACTTACCTCCCGAAAGGGGATCCCCATGCTGAGCCGGCGAGGCGTGGTGGCTCTGGCGGTGTCCGCGCTGCTTCTCGGAGCCTGCGGTACGAGCGAAGACGGGAACGGGGCCCAACCCGGCGCGAGCACCGGTTCGGAGAAGGTCACCTTCGAGTTCTGGAACCTGGCGACGGCGGAACCCCTCAAGACGTTCTGGGCGGATCTCATCACGGAGTACCAGACGGCCCACCCGAACGTCACGATCAAGAACATCGCCATCGAGAACGACTCCTACAAGCCCAAGCTCGCCACGCTCACCCAGTCCGGCAAGGCACCCGACCTCTACTCCACCTGGGGCGGCGGCGTCCTGAAACAGCACATCGAGGCGGGCCTGGTGAAGGACCTGTCGTCCGACGCGGGCGACGTCATCGGCGGCATCACCCCGGCGGCCCTGTCCGCCTACCAGTTCGACGGCAAGACCTACGGGCTGCCCACCGACATCGGCATGGTCGGCTTCTGGTACAACAAGGCGCTGTTCGAGAAGGCCGGGATCACCGCCCCGCCCACCACCTGGGCCGAGTACCTGGACGCGGTGCGGAAGCTGAAGGCGGACGGGACCACCCCGATCGCCCTCGCGGGCAAGGCCAAGTGGCCGGGCCACTACTACTGGGCCTACCTGGCCATGCGGGTGGCCGGGCTGGACGCGCTCAAGCAGGCCGGTGTCACCAACGACTTCACCGGGCCCGACTTCGTCACCGCCGGGCAGCGGCTCAAGGAACTCGTCGACCTCCAGCCGTTCCAGAAGGGCTTCCAGGGCGCCGACTACTCCACCCCCGACGGGCAGGCCGCGACCATGGCCAACGGCAAGGCCGCGATGGAGCTGATGGGCCAGTGGGCCCCGGCCGTGCAGAAGGACGCGGGCGAGGGTCTCGGCGACGACCTCGGCTTCTTCACCTTCCCCACGGTGGAGGGGGGCAAGGGCTCCGCGGGCGACGCGTTCGGCGGAGGCGGCGGTCTGGCCCTGGGCGTCAACGCCCCGCCCGCCGCGCTGGACTTCCTGAAGTTCGCGCTCAGGCCGGAGAACCACAGCAGGGCCGTGAAGGCCGGCGCGGTCCTGCCCGTGCTCAAGCAGGGTGAGGAGGCGGCCGTCACCGACCCCCACATCAAGACGGTCTCCGAGACCCTGTCGGCCGCGGGCGGCTTCCAGCTTTACCTCGACCAGGAGTACCCGCCGGCCGTCGGCCAGGAGGTCAACGACGCCGTGGCCGAGCTGATCGGGGGCACCAAGACGCCGCAGGAGGTCGTCCAGACCATCACCGAGACGGCCAAGTCGGAGTCGGAGTAGCCGCCCCGCCCCGATGAGGACGGCGGCGAGTGCGACGGGGGCGAGGACGGCGAGGGCGACGAGGACGACGGTGATGATGGCGAGGACGATGACGACGACAGGCCGGACGCACGTCCGGCCCCCCACTCCGGGCCCGCTGTGAAGCGGGGGCGGGGCGGTGGCCCGCGCCGGGGACGAGGCTGGGGCACCGCAGTCCTGTTCGTGCTCCCCGCGCTGGTCCTGTTCACCCTCCTGGTGCTGGCGCCGATCCTGGTGGCCGGTTACACCAGCCTCTACCGATGGAACGGCATCGGCCCGCCGAGCGACTTCGTCGGCCTGGACAACTTCACCCGCCTGTTCCGGAGCGACATCCTCGCCGGAGACCTGCGCAACGGCGGCATCCTGATCGTGCTGGGCCTGGCGGTGCAGCTGCCGCTCTCTCTGGGCCTGGCGGTGATGCTGAACCAGCGGATCCGAGGGCGCGCCTTCTACCGGCTGCTGTTCTTCGCGCCGTACATGCTCTCCGAGGCGATCACCGGCGTGCTGTTCTCGCTCATCCTGTCGCCCGAGGCGGGCCTGGCCAACCAGCTGCTCACCTCCTGGGGGCTGGAGCCCTGGCCCTGGCTGTCCGAGCCGGACACCGTGATGTTCTCGCTGTTCCTGGTGATCACCTGGAAGTACTTCGGATTCCACATGATCATCTATCTGGCCGGACTGCAGGGCATCCCCAGGGAGCTGAGCGAGGCGGCCAGGATCGACGGCGCCGGAGGCTGGGACGTGTTCCGCCACGTCACCCTGCCGCTGCTCGGCCCCACCATCCGGATCAGCGTGTTCCTGTCCGTCATCGGCACGATCCAGCTCTTCGACCTGGTCTGGATCCTCACCGGCGGCGGCCCCTCGCACGCCTCGGAGACCATGGCGGTCAGCATGTTCGAGTACGGCTTCAAGCGGTCCCAGATCGGCTACTCCAGCGCGATCAGCGTCGTCATGTTCCTGATCAGCCTCGTCTTCGCCCTCGGCTACCAGCGGTTCGTCCTGCGCAGGGACCTGGAAGGGGCGAGCACCACCATGGGAGAGCGCCGATGATCGCCCGGCTCCGCACGCTCCCGGTCCACGTGGTCATCTGGGTGGCGGCCGTCTTCGTCGTTATTCCTTTCTTGTACGGGCTGCTCGGCGGCTTCAAGAGCTCCGACCAGCTCTCCGGCAACCCGCTGGGCCTGCCCTCCCCGTGGGTCACCGGGAACTACACCGACGTGATCGGCTCGGGCGCGTTCTGGCGCCAGCTGCTCAACAGCCTGTTCGTCGCGGTCACGACCACCGTGCTGGTCGTGGGGCTGTCGGCGATGGCCGCCTTCGCCTTCGCCCGGTTCGCCTTCCGGGGGCGCGAGTTCCTGTTCACGCTGTTCGCCATCGGGCTGATGTTCCCGTTCGCGGTGGCGATCCTGCCGCTGTTCGTCCTGCTGCGCACGTTCGGCCTGCTGGACAACCCGCTGGGGGTGATCCTGCCGCAGGCCGCGTTCGGCCTTCCGCTCACCGTCATCATCCTGCGGACGTTCTTCCGGTCCATCCCGAAGGAGATCGAGGAGGCCGCCGTCATCGACGGCTGCACCGCCTTCGGCTTCTTCTGGCGGGTGCTGCTGCCGATAGCCCGGCCCGCCCTGGCCACCGTCTCGGTCCTGGCGATCGTGGCGAGCTGGAACAACTTCTTCCTCCCGCTGGTGGTCTTCAACGACCCGAACCTGTGGACCCTGCCCCTCGGCGTCCAGCAGTTCCAGGGCGAGTACATGGCCGACACCGCCAGGATCCTGGCCTACGTCATCGTCTCGATGGTCCCGGCGCTGGCCTTCTACGCCGTCGCCGAACGTCAGCTGATCAGCGGCCTCACCGCGGGCGCCACCAAGGGCTGACCCGAATTCATCGTCGTACAGAGAGATCGTCGTGTAGAGAGTGAGACACCATGACCCTGAGTGTCGCCGGATCCCGTCTCGTCGATTCGGCCGGCACCCCGGTACGGCTGCGTGGAGTGGGCCTCGGGGGCTGGCTGAACATGGAGAACTTCATCACCGGCTACCCGGCCAACGAGTCCGCGATGCGCGCGGCCGTCCGGGAGGTGCTGGGGGAGGAGAGGGCCGAGCTGTTCCTCGACCGCCTGCTCACCTCGTTCTTCGGCGCGGACGACGCCGCGCTGCTGGCCCGCCTCGGCGTCAACTGCGTCCGCGTCCCGGTCAACTACCGCCACCTGGAGTCCGACGACCGCCCCTTTGAGATCATCGAACACGGCTTCCGCCACCTGGACCGGGTGATCGGCCTGCTCGCCGGGCACGGCATCCACAGCGTCATCGACCTGCACGCCCTGCCCGGCGCGCAGAACCAGCACTGGCACTCCGACAACCCCACCCACATCGCCGCGTTCTGGCAGCACCGGCACTTCCAGGACCGCGCCGTCCACCTGTGGGAGGTCGTGGCCGACCGGTACCGGGACAACCCCTGGGTGGCCGGATACAACCCGATCAACGAGCCGGGCGACCCGAGCGGGCGGGTCGTCGGCCCCTTCTACGACCGCCTGGTCAAGGCCATCCGCGCCGTCGACCCGGGACACGTGCTGTTCCTGGACGGCAACACCTACTCCACCGACTTCTCGATCTTCCGTGAGGTGTACGAGAACACGGTCTTCGTCTGCCACGACTACGCCCTGGCCGGTTTCGCGCACGGCGGCCCCTACCCGGGCCGCACCCGTGGCGAGTGGGTGGACCGGACCCAGCTGGAGCGCTCCTTCGAGCGGCGGACCGTCTTCCAGCGGGAGACCGGCACCCCCATCTGGGTCGGCGAGTTCGGCCCCGTCTACACCGGCGACCCGGAGATCGACCGGCAGCGCTACCAGATCCTCCGTGACCAGCTGGAGATCTTCGACTCGTACGAGGCCGGCTGGTCGCTGTGGACCTACAAGGACGTCGGGCTGCAGGGCCTGGTCAGCGCGGGCGACCCGTACATGGACCGGTTCGGCGCCTTCATCGCGAAGAAGGGACGGCTGGGCGCCGACCGGTGGGGCTCGACGATGGAGGAGTCGGCGCGCGAGCTGGCCCCCCTGCACCGGCTGATGGAGACCGAGTTTCCCTCCTGGGATCCCTACCCGTGGGGCGCCCGCTACCAGACCGACGACCTGATCCGGCACATCCTCATCGCGCAGGCGATGCTCCCCGAGTACGCCGAGCTGCTGCGCGGCTGCTCCGACGAGGAGCTGATCGCCCTGGCCGACTCCTTCGCCCTCGCCCGCTGTGTCCGGCGCGAGCCGCTGCTGGACCTGCTCGCCGGGAACCTGCTCGCGGGGAACCTGCTCGGCGACGCCTGACACACGCCCTGCTGCCCCCCGCCCGGCCGTGAGCCCGCGCGGCGACGCCTGTCCGTGGTCACCCCCTTCGAGCCGCCGCGCCGACGTCGTCGTCCGAGGGGCGCGGCGCGGGCCGGCAGTCCTGGGAGCATCCCCCGAACCGGGCCGAGTCGATGGGCGTGAACGACGCCGGCGGCGTGTTCCTCAGCGCGCCGATCATCGTGTCCTTCCAGATCGGCCCGGGAAGGGTGGCCCCGGCCACCGCCCCGTAATATCGGCCGCCGATCGTCACCCCGGTCAGTCTGTGGGCCCGTGAGCCGCGCGGGTCGCCGATGCTGACCGCTCCGGCCAGGTCCGGGGTGAACCCGGCGAACCACGCGGTGGCGGAGCTGTCGGTGGTGCCGGTCTTGCCGGCCGCGTCGCGGCCGATACCGCCGACGACCCGCATCGTGCCCTCGGTGAACACCCCCGACAACACATCGGCCGCCGCGTCGGCGACCTCCGGATCCAGCGCCTGGCGGCACTTGGGCTTGTAGTCGGTGACCTTGCCGTTGCGGTCGGTGATCCGGCTGATCGCCATTGGCGCACAGTACTTACCCCGCGCCCCGATCGCGGCGTAGGCGTTGGCCACCGTCACCGGATCCATCTCGTTGGTGCCCAGGGTGAACGTCGAGAACTCCAGCAACTTGAGCCCATCGGAGCGGTGGATCCCCAGCGATTTCGCGGTCTTGATCGTCTCGCACAGCCCGACCCGCTGCTCCAACTCCATGAAGAACGTGTTCACCGACCCCCACGTACCGGTCCGCAACGTCTTCCACCCCGGAGCCCCCTCGTCGTTGGTCACCGTCCAGGTCGGATCCCCGATGTTCTCCCCCTTGCAGTTCTTGAACGCCGCATACCCCGACGCGCGAAACCCCGCCCCCGCGCTGAACCCGTCGTTGACCTTCATGCCCTGCTTGAGCGCGGTGAGCAACGTGAACGTCTTGAACGTCGACCCCGCCTGAA
>NZ_BAABAQ010000016.1:0-203439 GCF_039537505.1 Streptosporangium oxazolinicum | reverse complement strand
TCAGTGGGATCCTGCGTAACAAGTATCACAATGGTGGCCGTCTGCGGTGGGGTCCGGACGGCAAGCTGTACGCCGCCACCGGTGACGCGCAGAACGGCAACTACGCGCAGGACACCTCCAACCTGAGCGGCAAGATCCTGCGGATCAACCCGGACGGCAGCGTGCCGTCGGACAACCCGTTCGGCAACCGCGTGTGGAGTTATGGGCACCGCAACCCGCAGGGGCTGGCCTTCGACTCCCAGGGACGGCTGTGGCAGCAGGAGTTCGGCAACAGCGTCATGGACGAGACCAACCTCATCACCCGGGGCGGTAACTACGGGTGGCCGTCGTGTGAGGGCACCAGCGGCGCGTGCGGCACCGCGGGGTTCATCGCTCCCAAGCGTACCTACCCCACCGCGGAGGGTTCCTGCTCCGGCATCGCCATCGTGCGGGAGGCGCTGTATGTGGCCTGCCAGCGCGGCACCCGGATGTACCGCGCGGTGATCAGCGGCAGTTCCCTGACCAACGTGCAGACCTACTTCAACGGCACCTACGGCCGGTTGCGCACCGTGGAGCCCGCCCCGAACGGCGCCCTGTGGCTGACCACCTCCAACACCGGCGACAAGGACAGCACCCCCAACAACAGCAACGAGAGGATCCTCCGCGTCACACTCGGCGGCTAGGACCCGCGCGGAGTTGAGATCAGAGGAATTCGCCCGCGGCTTTGGCCTGCCGTTCTGGCAGGCCATCGCCGTGGCGGAGACCCCACCGATGCGGAATGGTCCGCGATCGATCCTCATTCCCCCTTTGGGGAACGCGACCTTGGGGAACGCGACCCGATCCCGGACCTGCGGCAGCGGTTCAACGCGATGATGTGACGGTTTCGTACCGGCAGCCCATGGCGAGAGCTGCTCGCCGAGGACGGGCCGTGCTCCAGCCGCGGAGGCCCGGCCGATTCCAGCGGCCCCGGCCGGGAAAACGATGACTTTCGGGCAGGCCGGGACTTCACGTCGGTGAGAGGAGGCCCGGTCTCACTCACGGACGAGAACGAACCACCCTCGTGTGTGACGTCCGTGTTTCACGAGGTTCGCGCGACATGAGATACCACCGGCAGGTCGTCGTCAAGGGTTCGACGGTAACGCCGGGTGTCACGGTCATCACCCGGACTCGTCTGCTCACGGTACGCCGGTGGCCCGGCGAGGACGGTCCTTGCCGCCGCGGTGTCACCCGCCCTGAGTTCCACGGAACCGGTTCCGCGGGCGTTCGGCCTGACGCGGCGGGTCGGGTGCTCAAGGAGATCTCTTCCGTCACCCGGCGGCCGCTGTGATCAAGCTGGTGACCAGCGGGTGAGCGTACGGACCGCAATGAAATCGACTTAACGGCGTAACAGTCAACCGCGGCGCCGCCACCACGCGTTTCTCGTCGTTCTCGCAGGTCGACGGGGTCGTCGGTTGTTAGAAAGACAGTCAATCCCGCGATGTGACATCGTTGACATACCGCTGATCATCATCTTTTATTACGGTTACCGCACCCCCCTATCGGACTGATTCCCCCCAGTCTGGTCCGATCCCCGGAGTCACCATGAAGGCTCGATGGCGGTCGCTCTTCGCGATCTCCGCACTCCTGCTTCCCGCCATGGCGATCACGGCCGGCGTCGCCACTCCCGCGGCCGCCGCGCCGGTGGCCGACCCGGCGGCGATGGTCAACCCGCTGCTCGGCACCTCCCACGAGGGCAACACCTTCCCCGGCGCCGACGCGCCGTTCGGCATGGTGCAGTGGAGCCCCGACACCCCGTCGCGGCCCCCGGGCGGCAACTACGCCTACAGCGACAGCACCATCACCGGCTTCAGCCTGACCCACCTGTCCGGGCCGGGCTGCAACGCGATGGCCGACATCCCGATCATGCCGACCACCGGCGCGGTCAACGGCACCGCGACGTCGAGCTTCTCCCACAGCGCGGAGTCGGCGAGCGCCGGCGCGTACACGGTGACGCTCGGCAACGGTGTCAAGACCGAGCTGACGACCACCACCCGCTCCGGCATGGCCCGCTTCACGTTCCCCTCGACGAACCAGGCCAACCTGCTGTTCAAGCTGGGCTCCGGCGCCACGAGCACCGGCAACCTGAACTTCGCCGCGGTGAGCAACACCGAGGTCCGGGGCTCGATCACCTCCGGGCACTTCTGCGCGTCCAGCCCGACCTACACCCTCTACTTCAACATGGTCTTCGACCGGCCGTTCGCCTCCAGCGGCTCGTTCGCCAACGGCAACTCCGTCACCTTCGACGCCTCCGGCAACCGGGTGGTGCACGCGAAGGTGGGCCTGTCGTACGTGTCGCTCGACGGTGCCAGGGCCAACCGCGCCGCCGAGAACCCGAACTGGAACTTCGACGCGACGCGGCAGGCCACCAAGGACGCCTGGAACAGGATGCTCAGAAAGATCGAGATCTCCGGCGGCACCACCGACCAGCAGGTCGTGTTCTACACCGCGCTCTACCGCTCGCTGCTGCACCCCAACGTGGTCAGCGACGTCGACGGGCGCTACCGGGGCTTCGACCACCAGGTGCGCACCGTCTCCGGCGGGCAGAAGGCGCAGTACGGCAACTTCTCCGGCTGGGACATCTACCGGACGCAGGCGCAGCTGCACGCGCTGGTCGCGCCCCAGGAGGCGGGCGACAGCGCGCAGTCGCTGGTGAACAACTACGCGCAGGGCGGCACGCTGCCCAAGTGGACGCTCAACGAGTACGACACCTACGTGATGAACGGCGACCCCGCGCCGATCATCATCGCCGCCTACCACGCCTTCGGCGCCCGCACCTTCGACACCACCGCGGCGAAGAACGCGATGGTCCGCCAGGGCACGGTGCCCAACGGCATCCGCACCGGGCTGGAGTACCAGTCCAACTACGGCTACCTGCCCTCCGACGGCACCTACCCGCACGGGTTCTACGGGTCGGTCGCCACGCTGCTGGAATACTCCACCACCGACTTCGCCATCGGCGCGTTCGCCGGGGCGCTGGGTGACACCACGACGCAGAACCAGTTCGTCAACCGGGCGCAGAACTGGCGCAACGCGTTCAACCCGGCCAGCGGGTTCATGCAGCCGAAACTGAAGAACGGGACCTGGCGTCCGGGATTCACCCCGACCGTCAGCGACGAGTTCGTCGAGGGCACGTCCTGGCAGTACACCGGCATGGTGCCGTTCAACGTCCGCGGCCTGGCCGACGCCAAGGGCGGCAACGCCGCCATGGCCGGATACCTGGACAGTGTCCTGTCCAACCTGCGCGGCTCCAGCAACAACTCCCAGCACGCCGACATGGGCAACGAGCCGTCGATCGGGCTGCCCTGGGAGTACGCCTACGTCGGGCAGCCGTGGAAGACCCAGCGGATCGTCCGGCAGGTCCAGAACGAGATGTGGCCCAACTCGCCGGCCAACTGGGGCGTCGGCAACGACGACCTGGGAACGATGAGCGCCTGGTACGTGTGGTCGGCGATGGGCATGTACCCGATGACGCCGGGCACCTCTGACCTGGTGCTGGGCAGCCCGCTGTTCACCACCGTCAAGGTCGCGCTCGGCGGCGGCGGCACGATCACGGTCAACGCGCCGCAGGCCGCCACCAACGCCCCCTACGTACAGAGCGCCACCCTCAACGGCGCGACGTGGAACAACGCCTATCTCCCGGCGTCGTTCGCGATCAGCGGCGGCACGCTGAACCTCACGCTCGGCACCACCGCGAACACCTCGTGGGGGAGCTCCGCGTCGTCGGCGCCGCCCTCGTACGGTGGCAACGGCGGCGCGCACCCGCCCGCGACCGTGATCGGCCCGACCGGGGCACTCGCCTCGGGCCTGGCCGGCAAGTGCCTGGACGTCGAAGGCGCCAACGGCACCAGCGGCAACGCGGCCCGGATCTGGGACTGCAACGGCAGCGCGGCGCAGCGCTGGCACCTGCCCGGTGACGGCACGGTGATGCTGTTCGGCAAGTGCCTGGACATCAACGCCGGAGGCAGCGCCAACAACACCAAGGTGCAGCTGTGGGACTGCAACCTCAGCGGCGGGCAGCAGTGGACCCCCGTCCCGTCCTCGGGAGCGCTGCGCAACCCGCAGTCGGGCCGCTGCCTGGACGTCTCCGGAGGCAACACCGCCCTGGGCACCCCGGTGGTGATCTGGGACTGCGCGGGCGGCGCCAACCAGAGGTGGACGTTGCCGACGTCACGCACCGGCGCGGTGCCGTCCGCCATCGCGGGCAAGTGCCTCGACGACAACGCCGCCTCGACCGCGAACGGTTCACAGATCCAGATCTGGTCGTGCAACGGGTCAGCCGCGCAGCGAGTGCACATCTCCGGCGACGGGACCCTGCGCCTGTTCAACAGGTGCCTCGACGCCACCGGTAACGGCACCGCCAACGGCACGGCCGTCGTGCTGTGGGACTGCGGCGGCGGGGCCAACCAGCAGTGGAACTACGTGTCCTCCACCGGCGCGTTCGTCAACCCGCAATCCGGACGGTGTCTCGACGTGGCGGGCGGTGGCAGCACCGACGGCACCCGGCTGCAACTGTGGGACTGCAACGGTTCCCCCGCCCAGCGCTGGACACTGCCCCCCGCGTGAGCGGGTCGCGCCGGTGACGACCGGCGCCGCCCGTTCCCGGAAAACCCGGTGCGCGGCTCCGGTGGCCCCCACGCCGGAGCCGCGCACCGCCGGTCATCGGCACGCACCACTTCCGCCACAGTGAATCGAGGAATCATGATGAAGTCCTTGCGCGGGCTGGCGGTCCTGACCGCCCTCAGCGCCCTGGCCGCCCTGACCGTCGTGACGACGGCCGCGCCCGCTCTCGCCGGTCCGGCCCAGGCCGTGAGCGGCGCCGCCGCGACGATCTGCAACCGCTACTGCGACGGGCGTGATCCGGCGCTCTCCCCGTCCGACCGGCAGCCGGTCTCCAGCACCCTGTACGGTCGGCGGTTCACCGTGCACGTCAACGACACCGACTCGATGGCCTGGGCCACCGTCGACGGTGGTACCGCCACGGACGAGGTGTGGCTGGATCGTTCGTTCGACGGCGGCCGCACCTGGGTCGACAGCCGCCTCGGCGCCACGACGATCCCGGCCGGAGCGTCCGGTACGCGGACCGCGATGTTCAACGTCGACGACTGGGCCAACCAGGGTGTCGGCGCGCTGCGGGCCTGCGGCAAGGCGGGCAACCGGCCCGAGATCACCTGCACGGCGTGGGCGCGCAGCACCTGGAACGCCGCGGACCGGCGTACTGCGGCGGCCACCGCGCTGATGATGCGCTACGACCGCGCCAACGGTCTCTTCGACGGCAACGGGTGGTGGACCGGCGCCAACGCGCTCACCGCGCTCATCGAGAACATCCAGCGCAGCGGCATGGGCAGCTACCGCTACGCGATCGCCAACACCTACGACAAGAACCTGAACGCGTACCAGGGCCAGTTCCGCAACGAATACCTCGACGACACCGGCTGGTGGGGCCTGGCGTGGGTGGCCGCCTACGACGTGACCGGCGACCGGCGTTACCTGAACACCGCCCGCGCCGATGCCGACTTCATGTACGCCTACTGGGACAACCGCTGCGGCGGCGGCGTGTGGTGGAAGACCGACCGGGCCCAGAAGAACGCCATCGAAAACAGCCTCTACATCCAGCTCAACGCCGAGCTGTCCCAGCGCATCCCGGGCGACACCCTCTACCGGGGCCGGGCGCAGGCCGCCTGGAACTGGTTCCAGAGCACCGGCATGCTCAACGGCTCGAACCTGGTCAACGACGGCATCAACCTGAACACCTGCCGCAACAACGGCGACACCACCTGGACCTACAACCAGGGCGTGCTCATCAACGCGCTGGTCGAGCTCAACCGGCTCACCGGCGACGCGAACGCGCTCGCCACGGCCCGCCGCATCGGCGACGCGCTCACCACCAGCACCTACCTCAGCCCCAACGGCATCCTGCGCGAACCCAACGAAAGCAACACCTGCAGCGGTGACGGAGCCTCGTTCAAGGGCGCGGCGATCCGCGGCCTCGGCGCCCTGAACACGGTGACCGGCGGCGCCTACAACACCTACCTACGGCGCAACGCCGACACCGCCTACGCCGGCAACCGCGACAGCCTCGACAGCTACGGCAGCCACTGGGCCGGCCCGTTCGTCCCCACCAACCACAGCTGCCAGCACAGCGCGCTCGACCTGCTCAACGCCGCCCCCTGACGATCGCCCGGGGAGGTGAGCGCCGCGGGCGATCAGCCGCCGAGGTCGCGCGGCGGACGCTCGCTGGAGTCGCGGACGAGCAGGCGGGTCGGCAGCACCACGTGCCGGGCCGGTTCGTCGGCGTCACCGAAGAGCTGGTCGAGCAGCAGCTGCGCCGCCCACCGGCCCATCTCCTCGGGGTCGTGCGTGATCACGCTGACCCCGAGGAAGTCCCCCAGGTCCAGCTCGTCGAAGCCGATCAACGCCGGCGGTGAGGGATGTCCCCGCAGTGCCCGCACGGCACCGGTGGTGATCCGGTTGTTCAGGGTGAACAGCGCGGTCGGTGCCGGGGTGCGGCCCAGCAGCTCCCGCACCGCCCGCTCGGCGGTGGCCACGTCGTGCGCGTCCTCCAGCAGGTAGTCGGCCCAGCCGGTGATCCCTGCCGTCTCCACCACCTCGGCGAACCCGCCGATCCGGTCCCGGTGGGTGAACAACCGTGACAGGTCTCCGATCACTCCGATGCGCCGGTGCCCGGCCTCGACCAGATGCCGCGCCGCCTGCCGGGCACCGCCGCGGTTGTCCAGCAGCACCGCGTCGGCCGACAACCCGACCGGCGGGCGATCGACGAAGACGAACGGGATGCCATGTATCCTCTCACCGGCCAGGTGGTCGTGTCCGGCCATGGTCGAGGCGATCACCAGCCCCCGGACACGACGCTCCAGCAGCGTGTCGGTGAGCTGGCGTTCCCATTCCGGGTTCTCCTCGGTGCTGGCGGTGATGAGCTGCAGGCCGTTCACCCGCAGCTTTCGCTCCAGCCCGCTGGCCAGCCGCGAGTAGAACGGGTTGGCCAGGTCACCGCTGATCAGGCCGACGAGCGTGGAGGCCTTGGCACCCCGGCGCAGATCGCGAGCGACCCCGTTGGGCCGGTAGCCGAGCTGGTCGGCGGCCTCGTGAACCCGCTGACGGGTCTTGGCCGCCACGTATCCCTCACCGCTCAGCGCCCTCGACGCCGTTTTCGCCGACACCCCCGACAACGCGGCCACCTGTATCAGGCTCGGGCGACCGGGCTGCTTGAGCGGCGCGTCGGCTGTCATACGACGGATTATGACATCGTTCCCGAAACCCGTCGGCGGCTGTGCACCGTTTCTCTCCGATCCGCGCCCTTTCGGCGGGGAGAGGCGTTCGTGTCGCGGAGGGAATGGGCGCCCGACCACCGCGTGATCCTCAGTTCCAGGTGACGACGTGAGGGCCGCCCGCTCCTGCGGCCCATAGCCCGGAAGGCTTTTCCGTAATGCCGAAGAGGGCGTGAAAGGTCAAATAACCGTGCTCAGGGAATGGTTAGTGCAAAAAGCGTGAGAGCGCTCTCAGAAAAATTATCAATAGAACGCCGGACGTCTGTCAAGACCTGGAGCTGCACATTGACTCACTTTATGTTGGCCCTTACGAGAGAGCGCTCCCACGCGGATCACCTGGACTTCGCCTCGTGTCGGCCCGCTGGCACCCCGCCACGGGGCGGCCCCCGTCCGCCGGAATCGGATTCCGGCTGTCGTGTTCTGAGATGACGTCTCCGCTTCAAGCGAAGACGTCATCGTGGCGATGCGGCCAGGGGCGTACCGTACATCACGGCGTCAAGTCGCGTAAGCACCCTGTTGACAATCACCCCTCTGTCATCAAAATGTAAAGAGAGCGCTCTCACAATATTCGGGTTTCGCAAACGCGGGTCCACCGTCTGGAGAGCGGCCCGTCCACCCGCCTTCATCCGATTCAACGGCGAGTTGGCCAATGATTCGCCCCCTGTCCAGGAGCCGCCGATGTACGCAAAACAAAAGTCCATCAGAAGAAAGCTGCTCACCTGGCTGGCCGCCGTCGCGGTCGGCCTGCCGATGGCCGTCGTCACGGCAGCGGCCCCGGCGCACGCGGCCGGGCCGGACCTGTTACCGGTCACCGTGACCAACAACACCGGACGCAACGAACCGGTCTACCTGTACGTCATCGGCCAGGACATCCGGCCCGGCGGCCGGCTGGGCTACGTGAACCAGGGCGGCGCGTTCTCCCCGTGGCCGGCCGGCTCGCTGCCACCGTCCCCGGCACCCGACGTGTCGATCCCGGGCCCCGGCAACGGCGGGAGCACGACCATCCACTTCCCGCGCTTCCTGTCGGCCCGGGTCTACTTCTCCATCGGAGAGAGGCTCAAGTTCTTCCTCACCCCGGACGGCCTGGTGCAGCCGGCACCCTGGGCCTCCGGCGACCCCAACCACAACATCCTGCTGGACTGGAGCGAGTTCACCTACAACGACGCGGGCCTGTGGCTCAACAGCTCCCAGGTCGACCAGTTCGCGATCCCGCACGCCGTCAGCGTGACCGGCGGCGACGGGGTGACCAGGCGAACCGGTGATGTGGTCGGCAACGGCCGGCAGAACATCATCAACGCCGTCAGGGCGCAGCCCGGCTGGGCGAACACCGTCCGCACCCGCTCCGACGGCACGGTGCTGCGGGTGCTGGCGCCCGGCAAGGCCGCCGACGCCGGGCTGTTCGACAGGAACTACCTCGACCCGTACATCACCAGCGCCTGGAACGCCTACACCGGCAGGACACTGACCGTCGTGCCGTTCCAGGCCCAGCCCAACACCAGATACTTCGGCCGCACGTCCGGCAACGTCATGAACTTCACCGACACCTCCGGACGGCAGGTGTACTCCATCAACAAGCCGAGCACCGGGGACGTGTGGGGGTGCAGCGGAGCCCTCAACGCGCCGAACGACCAGGTCCAGGGCCCGATCGCCCGGACGATCTGCGCCGCGCTGCAGCGCTCCACCCTCGGCACCGTCGACACCCAGCCCAGCTACAACGCCGCCGACTTCTACCGCGGTTCGCTGACCAACCACTACTCGCGGATCATTCACGCCAACATGGTGGACGGCAAGGCGTACGGGTTCCCCTTCGACGACGTCGGCAACTTCGAGTCGCTGGTGCACGACGGCAACCCGCGCTCGGCCGCCATCGTCCTGAGCCCCTTCGGGGCGGGCGGTCCCTCGGATCCCGGTGGTGACACGAGCGCGCTGGTGAGCAACTGGAACAACAAGTGCGTCGACGTGCCGGGCGGCAACTTCAGCGACGGCGTGCAGCTGGTGGCCTACGGGTGCAACGGCGGCGCCAACCAGAGGTGGACCTTCACCGGCGGCACGTTGCGCACACAGAACAACAAGTGCATGGACGTGGCCTGGGGGTCACGGGACAACGGCGCGGTGATACAGATCGCGACCTGCAGCGGCAATCCGGCGCAGCAGTTCGTGTTGAACGGAGCCGGCGATCTCGTCAATCCCCAGGCCGGCAAGTGCGTCGACATCAAGGGCTGGAACGGCGACGACGGCGCTCCCCTGAACCTGTGGGAGTGCACGGGCGGCGCCAACCAGAAGTGGCGGCGCGGCTGAGCGGAGTGCGGCACCGTCACGACCCGGCCCTCGCCGGGTAGCCGGAGCGCGTCGCCGCGCTCCGGCTCCCGGAGCCGTGCGGGTCACTCCTCACCGGGTTCCTCCCGTCCATCGCCGAGGTGGTGCCGGTGGGGAAGGCGTCCCGCTCGCTCACGGACGCGCGCGGCCGGGCGCAGAGCCGCCGAGGGAGTTCGGATGGGCCGGGCGAGGGGCCGAACGGGGCAGGCCCAGGGTGGTGAGGCGCCGCATCAGGGCCTCGCGTCGCACCCAGATCCGTTGGCCGCTGTCGTGGCCGGCCAAGGTGGCGGCGCGGACTTCGGCGATGACGTGGGAGTGCGGGGCGTTGAGCACCGCGGCGGCCGTGGCGACGCTCACCATGGGCTCGTCGGGCAGCATCGCCAGCCGTTCGGCGATCACGTGCTCGCGGAACTCGGTGGCGAACCACACGGTGGCGTCGCCGACGCCGAGGTGGAGGATGAGGCCTTCGCGTTCCAGGTCCCGCAGGAGGTGGTCGATGTCGTCTGGCGCGTTCACGCGGCGCCCTCCCTCGTGTCGGTGGTGTCGGCTGTCTCGGTGCCGTGCGGAACGCCCCGAAGGGGGGCGAGCCCGGCGGTGGAGATGCGAGTCACAGGGGATCCGGTGGTTCCCGATCCGGCCAGCCGCGCCGGAGTACCGTCACCGTGTCCCACCACGTGCGGGTCCTTCCTCTCTCCCCGCACCATCGGCCAGACGGACGCGTTGGGGCGGCTCGCCTTGGAATCGCTGCAGCCGGGGAAGCGCGGACAGACGTCCGCGATGCCGTACGGCTGGACGTCGGTGTTCTGCGTGACCGGCCGTGCCTGGGCGGCGTCGGCTGTACGGATCCTGGGGCGACGCGGCCGGAGAGGCGCCGCCTTCCGCCGTACCGGCGCCTCCGTGCCCGGCGCCCGCGGATCGAGAGGCGACGCGGCCGCCGGTGACGGCCTGGACCGGTGAGGCGGAGAGGCAGCCGCGATGAGAGCGGGGAGTGGGAGCGGGGAGCCTCCCGGCGTGGGAGGTCGGCGGTGTAGGCGCATGGATACCTTCCGAGGGCCTGACAACGTTGTCAGACAGGCAATCTGACAACGTTGTCACAATGGGGAGTGTCTTCGAAAGCAAGCGGGCCTAACAGGGAATCGGTTATGAAGTTAGCCAGATGTCATGGATAGCGTCAATGGCGGTGATGTGCGCTATTGCCGCGTCGGCTGCACACTTCCGGTACGAACCGCGCGCTGACCGGCCCCGCGGCGGCCGGCCACGCCGACGATGCGAGCGCCAGCGAGCCGGGCGGCTCGGGCGTGGACGCCGCCTGTGAAACCTGTGCCAACGATTCCTGCTCGAAGCTGGGGCACATTCGTCGGTGTATGGCCTATTTCCTCCATGTTTCGAAATCACAAGGAGAAACTATGATGGAGATCAAGCATAAATATGATTTTGGACGTCAGAAGTATACTTAATGTCGTCTGAAGAGGTTCGTTCACCGGGGAAGGGCCAGTGTGGCTGAGGACACACCCAACAGTGCGAGCACGAGCATCGGGGCCGGCGCGCTGCTGTCCGTCCTGCGGGAGGGACCTGCCCGTACGCGCACCGAACTGGTCGAGCTCACCGGCCTGGCCAGGACCACGGTGTCCCAGCGGCTGGATGCCCTGCTCCGGCACCGCTGGGTCGTGGCCGCCAACGCCTCCACCACTTCGGGAGGGCGCCCGGCGGCGACGTTCGCCTTCAACAGGGCGGCGCGTCTCGTGCTCGCCGCCGACCTGGGCGTCACCCACCATCGCGTCGCGATCACCGACCTGGGCACCACCGTGCTCGCCGAACGGACCGCCGATGTCCCGATCGACCAGGGGCCGGAGCCGACCTTGGCGTGGCTCGCGCAGACGTTCACCGAACTGCTCGCCGAGAGCGGGTACGACCTCGCCGACGTGGGCGGAGCGGGCATCGGCCTGCCGGGGCCGGTCGAATATCCAACGGGACGTCCCGTCAGCCCGCCTCTCATGCCGGGCTGGGACGACTTTCCCGTGCCTGAGCGGCTGGAGGAGCGGCTGGGGGTGCCGGTCCTCGTCGACAACGACGTCAACATCATGGCGCTTGGCGAGCACTGGGCCGGACAGTGGGCCGGGCACCCCGAGGCCGACCAGCTCATCTTTGTCAAGGTCGGCACGGGCATCGGCTGCGGCATCATCTCCGACGGGCGGCTGCACCGGGGCGCCCAGGGCGCCGCGGGCGACATCGGGCATGTCCGCGTCGCCGGCGCGGGCGACGAGGTGGTGTGCCACTGCGGCAACACCGGCTGTCTC
The DNA here is from genome assembly GCF_039537505.1 of Streptosporangium oxazolinicum. NCBI lineage: Bacteria > Bacillati > Actinomycetota > Actinomycetes > Streptosporangiales > Streptosporangiaceae > Streptosporangium > Streptosporangium oxazolinicum. The sequence goes on along the minus strand of NZ_BAABAQ010000016.1, from coordinate 191,525 downwards.
GAAGCCGTCGCCGGTGGCGCCGCCCTGGCCGCCTGGATCACCGCGTCAGGCGTGCCCGCGGAGGACGGCCGAGACGTGGTGCGCCTCCTGAGCGCGGGCGATCCCGAGATCGTGCGTCTCGTACGCCAGGCCGGACGGGAGACCGGCGACGTCCTCGCTCTGATCGTCAACTTCTTCAATCCCGGGGCGATCATGATCGGCGGCGACATCGCCGGGGCCGGGGAGCACTTCCTCGCCGGGGTCCGCGAGGTGATCTACAGGCGCTCACTCCCGCTGGCCACACGGCACCTGCGCATCCAGGCCAGCAAGCTGGGGGACCACGCGGGGATCATCGGGGCGGCCGTCATGGTGATCGAGCACGTCCTCGCTCCTCAGATGGTGGACATCACGGTCGCCGTCTGACGCGATTTCCGACCTAAAGAATCTACATTGTAAAGGAAGTCGTTCGAAGTCAAGATCATTCAGACCGGCGAGGGAGAAAGCCGATCCCTGGAAACGGTCGGCGTCGTCCGGCCCGGGCGTGGACGCCGCCCATGAAACCTATGTCAACGATCTCCGCTCGCGACTGGGGCGCATGCGTTGGTCCACGGCCTGTTTCCTCCATGTTTCGGGATCATAAGAAGGCTTATGGCGGTGGTCAAGCATAAGTATGATTTTTGATGTCGAAGTTAGGTCAATCGATAGCCGGAACGGTACACCTGCCGCCGGAAGGGCGGTGTAGCCGGGCGCGCGCTCCGCAGTGCGGGCACCGGGACCGGCGTCTGTCTCCAGTCCACGCTGTTGACCAGTGCTTTCTCCCTGGGGGCTGTCGGTGGCACGGGCGGACACCGGCAGAATCGGTGCTTCACCGGCCTGGTGCTCCTCGATGACTCCTGGGTCTGTTGGCCGCTCGTAGGCGCCACGGATCCGGCGGCCCTGCGGACGTTCGGTGGTGCCATTGCCATCGCAGATGCCAGGTGAGCGACCTTCTGCACTGGTAATCGCGGGATTGGGGCGGCTCGCCGAGAGCTTCATCGTGATCGAGTTCAGTGGCTGACCCGACCGGCGGTCGGGGAGTGGATGGATTCGGAACCTACTGATCGGATTCGGGCAGGTTTTGTCACCGGCTTCCTTGACTTCGGTCACGGTAAATGTAAAGTCTCTTTCCAGAGAGCGCTCTCACGCCTCGTCCACCCCCCAGCCCCCCAAGGACAGCCGTGAGATTCACCATGCTGACCAGCGTGGCGGTACTCGCCGCCTCGCTCGTCGTCCCCTCGGCGACCGCGCAGGCCGCCGCCGTACCCGAGCCCGGCCCCGATCCGTCCAAGGCGGCCACCGCCGAACAGGCGATGCGTCGAGACCTCGGTCTCACCCCCACGCAGGCCCGCGTCCGCCAGGCCCACGAAGCCGGGGCGACCGTCGTGGAGCGGCAGCTTCGCACCCGTCTCGCCGACCGCTTCGCCGGGGCGTGGTTCACCCCCGGCGAGGGACGGCTGAGCGTCGGCGTCCTGAACAGCGAAGACGCCGACACCGTCCGGGCGGCGGGCGCCCTGCCGGTGCCCGTCCCCCGCAGCGAGAAGCACCTGGCCGCCACGAAGGCCACCCTTGACCGCGCTGCGGGCGCCGCGGCGGGCAAGGACATCCACAGCTGGTACGTGGACGTCGCCGCGAACACCGTGACGGTGTCGGCGGCCACCCCCGCCGCCGCCGAACGGTTCGTCAAGGCGAGCGCCGTCGACGCCACCGAGGTACGGATCTCCGTCAGCCAGGCGCCCAAGCCCCTGTACGACATCCGCGGCGGCGACCAGTACGTCATCAACGGCAACACGCTGTGCTCGGTGGGCTTCTCGGTCAACAACGGCGGCTTCGTCACCGCCGGGCACTGCGGCGGCACCGGCAGCCCCACCCTCGGCTACAACAACGTCGCCCAGGGCACCTTCGCCGGGTCCTCCTTCCCCGGCAACGACTACGCCTGGGTCCGTACCAACGGCAACTGGACGCCCCGCCCGTGGGTCAACAACTACGGCGGTGGCAACGTCGCCGTGGCGGGCTCCCAGGAGGCCGTGGTCGGCGCCTCCATCTGCCGGTCCGGGCGCACCACCGGCTGGCGCTGCGGCGTCATCCAGGCCAAGAACGTGACCGTCAACTACTCCGGGTCGCTGGTCCAGGGCCTGACCCAGACCACGGCCTGCGCCGAGGGCGGCGACTCGGGCGGCGCCTGGATCACCGGCGACCAGGCCCAGGGCGTCACCTCCGGCGGCTCCGGCAACTGCTCGTCCGGCGGCAACACCTTCTACCAGCCGGTCAACGAGATCCTCGGCGCGTACGGCCTGACCCTGACCACCACCGGAGGGGGCGGCGGCCGGCTCATCGGCTGGCAGGACAAGTGCATCGACGTCCCCGGCAGCAACGGCGTCGCGGGCCAGCGCCTGCAGCTGTGGGACTGCAACGGCAGCGCCGCGCAGAACTGGACGTGGCCCGGCGACGGCACCGTCCGCGCCTTCGGCCTCTGCATGGACGTGGCCTGGGGCTCCACCGCCAACGGCGCCGCCATCCAGCTCGCCACCTGCAGCGGCAACCCGGCACAGCAGTTCGTCCTCAGCGGCGCCGGTGACCTGGTCAACCCGCAGGCCAACAAGTGCGTGGACGTCACCGGCTTCGGCGGCACCGGCACGCCGCTGCAGCAGTGGGAGTGCAACGGCGGCGCCAACCAGAAGTGGCGGCGCGGCTGATCCGCGGCTTCCTGGACCCGGTGCCGGGGCGGTGAGCACTCGCCGCCCCGGCACCGGCGGCCCCACGCTTCCGTCACCGGGGTAGGTCACGCCGCAGGTTCCCGGATGGCCATCCGCACTGTTTGACCGTACGACCGTCAATGGCACGGATGCCGCCCGTGCTCTGTCACGAAGGAGGCCGGAGCGGACCGGTGACAGGGGGTATGGGGCGCGGACGGTGGGGGACGCGGGGAAGTTCGATCTTGAGGTCGCCGTAACGGCCGCGTCCGCCTTCGGTCAGATGGAGGAGCGTGGTCCCCGTCCCGCGGTGCTGCTCCCAGGTGCGGCGACCGCCGCGGGGTAGTGTGATGGTGTTCTCCTCCGACGGGGAGAGCCACCTGTGGACGGCCGGTGCTGTCGAGCTCACCGGCCGCGCCCCGGTGTCACCTTCATCGCACGAGCACGGCTTCATCGCACGGCACGGCCATATCCCGGGGGGGAATCATGTCGCATTCCGGATCTGACCATGAGGATGCTCCGCTGGCGGACCGCCGGGCGGATCAGCAGGACATCCATGACGAGCCCGACTTCGCCGATGAGTTCGCTCCGTCGCCAACCGATCCGGCCGGCCAACCGGAAGACGATCCCGACGCCGACGTCTACGGCCAGGACGAGGGCTACGACAGGCCGACCTCGTCCTGAAAAGGGTCCTTTCGCGGCCGAGCAGGCGTAATGGCTCCAGCGCGTAGATCGCGGGCTGACCCAGTGGGACGACGAGGACTACCTGACGTTCCGGAAGATCAAGGACGTGGCGGACGTCGCTCTGCGGCGTCGTGGTGGATGCTCGTCACGAGTCGGCCGCGTCCCACATAAGGCGTCGAAGCGAAGGTGGCAGCGTCGATGTCCGCTCCGGCCTCTCGAGATGGGATCACTCCGTCAGGTCGAGGGCGGCGCGGACGATGCCGTCGGTGCGGCGCAGCGGGTATGCACCTGCGACGACCTGGCGGCGGCGCTCGCGGGCGGCCGTGCCCGGGTGGGCGCGCACGATGTGGCTTCGCGTCGGCCCGTCCGTGGGCGGAGGCGGCCTACCGGTGTGATGGAGCGGGCGGCGGCCTGGCCGGCGGTGGCGGTGTTCAGTGTCGTCAGGAGCGGGCCGGGCATCGCGAGCAGCGCGGGTGATTCCCGGGGGAGGTTCAGCCTGCCCGACGCGCGGGCGTGCAGCAGGCCGAGGTCTCCGGACATCTGGCGGTAGCCGGTGATGCCGTGAGCGAGCATGAGGCGCAGCGCGGCGGCCACGTCACCGCCGCGTCCCAGTGGATGGGCGTGCATGTCGTTGTATCCCGGGACCAGGTACCGGCCGTGGGCGTCGACGACGGTCGTGCCGTCAGGTACGGCGAGGCCGCGTCCGACGGCGGCGATGACGCCGTCCGGGATCAGCACGTCGGTTTCCGGGTGGAGCGAGCCGTCGCGGGTGTCGACGACGGTCGCCGATCTCAGAAGCAGGGGCGGGTGCGCGGGCACGGTGTTCCTTTCCTTTCCTTCGGGTTCCTCGGGTTCCCGGGGTGGCGGATCGTCACCGCGCGGCCGTGGCGAACAGGCGGCGGGCGTTGCGGGTGGTCAGTGCCCGCCACGTTTCGACGGTGGAGGGCTGCACCGCGGAATCGACGGATCTGACCTGGGCGAGCACCGTTTCGGCGGGAGTCCAGCACTGGTCACTGCCGTAGAGGAGGCGTTCGGTGCCGAAGGCCGCGTCGAGTGCCGGGATCTGGCGCGGGAACGGTGTGCCGGCCATGTCGTACCACAGGCGCCCGAGCTGTTCGACGGCGGTCGGCGCGTCCGCGGGCATCTCACCCACCAGAGGGCGGAACAGTTCCATCCGGTCGGCCAGCAGCGGAAGCACGCCCCCGCCGTGGGTCAGCACCCACCGGATGCGCGGGTGGCGGGCGAGCACGCCGTGAAAGAGCAGGTCGCTCGCGGTGCGGGCGGTGTCGAAGAGGAACTCAAGCATCGGCCTCGGCCGGCCCAGGGAGATGTTCGCGGCGTGGGGTGGCGATGTCGGGTGAACGAAGACGGCGGTGCCACGACGGTCAAGTTCCTCCCACAGTGGTTCCAGGCGTGGATCGCCGAGGTAGAGGCCGTGATGGTTGCTCTCCACCGTCACCGCGTCCGAACCGAGAGTGTCGAGCGCGTAGGCGGTCTCGGTGAGTGAGCCCTCGACATCGGGTAGCGGCAGGGAGGCGAAGTGACCGAATCTCCGCGGGTGCCTCGCGCGGGCACGGGCACCGGACTCGTTGACCTCACGTGCCAGGGCGCGGGCTGCGGCGTCGTCTCCGAAATGCACGCCGGGGGAGGACAGCGACAGATAGGACTTCTCGATTCCAGCGGCCTCCATCAGCTCAAGATGTCCGTCGACGCTCCACGTGGGCCAGCCGGGCATCCCGTCGGGGTGTTCGATGCCCGCGAAACGAGCCGCCGCGACGTAACTGTCGGTGACGAAGTGGGTGTGGACGTCGATGAGTCCGGTCGGTGCCATCAGGGGCCATCCTTGTTGCGGGTCCGTACACACTCAGCCTAAGAACGATGGTCGTACAATGGCGTCGATGATTCCAATGAATGAAACGCCAATCTCTGACGACCACCCCCGGCCGCGTCGCGGAGGCAAGCCCGTCGAGGGAAAGCCGGTGATCGACCGGGCGTTCGCGCTGCTCAGCGCGTTTGGCAGCGATCATCGTGCCCAGAGCCTCGCCGAGCTCGCCCAGCGGAGCGGCATCCCCCGCAGCAGCGCGCTGCGGCTCGCCCGCGCACTGGTCGAGGTGGGCGCGCTCGAACGCCTCGGCGACGGCCGGTTCGTCGTGGGACTGCGACTGCTGGAGATCGCCTCCCTGGCGCCGCGGGGTCACGGATTACGCTCCGTCGCGATGCCTTTCATGGAAGATCTCTTTCACGTCACCCGACAACATGTGCTGCTCGCCGTACGCGACCAGGGGGAGGCGCTGTTGGTCGAGCGGCTTTCGGCGCTGGACGCGAGTCCGGTGCACTACCGCGTCGGGGGCAGGCTTCCGCTGACCTCCACCGGTGTCGGACTCGTGCTGCTCGCCTTCGCGCCGTCCCGTGTCCAGGACCAGGCCATCGCCACCTACGAGCCCGAGCACGGGCCCGACGACGTCCGCACCCCCGCCGACCTGCGCCGCCTGCTGGCGGAGGTACGGCGCGGCGACTACGCCTTCGGCCGCCAGAGCCGGCCCTGGCCGCTGAGTACCGCGGCCGCACCGCTACGGAACGAAGACGGAGTGGTGGCGGCACTGTCCGTGGTGGCACCCAGCACCGGATTCACCGACGCTGGTTATGGGCCGGCCGTACGGGCCACGGCCCGGGCCATCTCCCGCCAGCTTCTGGCCGACGGTCCTCGGATGCACAGATTCCAGACGAACCCGCGCGAATACTCCACCGGACATAGGCTGCTAAGCCCTATGGACCATGACAAAACGCCCTCTTAGCGCTGGAGGTCCGGTGATCGGAATGAATCATCCGAGCGTGATGTCTCCCGATCGTGTCGGGATGGCGTCCAGTGTGGCGAGCGTCGTCTCGTCGAGAGTGATCGCGCCCGCGGCGACGTTTTCCTCAAGGTGCCCGGCGCTGGCTGTGCCCGGGATGAGCAGGATGTTCGGGGCGTGGTGGAGCAGCCAGGCGAGGCCGATCTGCGAGGGGGTACGGCTCAGGGTCCGCGCCACGGCGATGACGGCGGGTTCGTCGGTCACCTTGGGAAGGCCGGGGAAGGCGCTGCCGAGCGGGAAGTAGGGCACCCAGGCGATCTGTTCGGTGGCGCAGAGCCGAAGCATGTCCTCGTCGCCGCGCGCCACGAGGCTGTAGGCGTTCTGCACGCAGGCGATGCCCGCGGGGATCGCCCGGCGTAGGCCTTCCAGGGTCACGCTGCTCAGCCCGATCGCGCCGATCTTGCCCTCGTCGCGCAGCGCGGTCATCTCAGCGAGCTGGTCATCGAGGTCGACCACCTGGTCGGCTTCGAGGGGAATCCTTGGCGCGGCGTCCATGCGGCGCAGGTTGACCAGCGGTATCCGGTCGAGGCCGAGGCTGGTGAGGTTGTCCTCGACGCTCGCCCGGAGCTCTTGCGGACGCTGCGCCGGACGCATCGGGACGGGGCCGCCGGGATTGGGGTCGGCGCCGATCTTGCTGGCGACGAGAACCCCGTCGTGGGGGTGGACGGCCTCGCGGATGAGTCCGTTGACGAATCCGTCGCCGTAGAACTGGGCGGTGTCGATGTGATCGATACCGAGCTCGATCGCTCGGCGCAGAATCGCGAGGGCCGTGCCGCGGTCGCCGTGCAGGCGCTCCAGCTGCATGGCGCCGTATCCGATCCGGGAAACGGTATGGCCGGCGAGCAGACCGGCGCCCGCGGGACGCGGTGTGCCGGTGGGTGTGGTCTCGGGGTTCGGAGTGATGTCCGGCGTCATGGAAATCCCGTTCTCGTGCGATGATGGAGAAACCGGAGGCCCCTCCGGCATTTCGACTGTAGCACTATCGGAGGCACCTCCGTTTTGAGTCCGTCCGAACCGACGCCCGCCGGTGTCCCCGCCGAGCAGCCCGCCGACGCCTATCGCCCGGTCCGCGCCCATGCCCGGCGTAACCGCGAGAAGCTCATCACCGTCGCCCGTGCGGCCTTCGCGGCCGCCGACGACACCGTCTCGCTGGAGAGCATCGCCCGCGAGGCCGGTGTCGGCATCGGCACGCTCTACCGCCACTTCCCCACCCGCGAAGCCCTCGTCGAAGCCGTCTACGGCGCCGAACTCGACGACATCGCCACCAGCGTCCCCGTCCTGCTCGATCGGTTCCCGCCCGATGTCGCGCTGCGCGCGTGGATGGATGGCTACGCGGCGTTCGTCGCGACCAAACGCGGAATGATCGACACGCTGCGGGCCGGCTGGGCCTCGGGAAAAATCGCCACACCGACCACGCGGGAGCGCGTCACCGCCGCGATCGCGACGATCCTCACAAAAGGAGCGGATGAGGGTTCACTCCGCGCGGACGTCGACCCCGAGGACGTCACCACCATGCTGCTGGGGGTCTTCCTCTCCACAGCGGCCGGCGACACACCCGGGCAGACCGGCCGGTTGCTCGGCCTCATCGTCGACGCCCTGCACCCGAAGGAGGAAGCGGCCGGCCCGCCGAACCGTAAGGACTCCGCGCCCGTGAGATCATGACCAACCTTCGCTTTTCACCCGCGCTTACCGCCCGCGCGAGGACCTCCCCGAGGTCCGCACCCCAGGGACGGGAAGCCGACGGTGACGCTGTCACCGCCAGAGGTCAGCTGTGACGTTCTCACGAGCGGGAGTGGGGTCCGCCCCGGTTCGGTTCTGGATGAGATCGTGGGCGGACTGGGCGAACGCGCGGAAACGGAGACCGACGTCCGCCGGGCCAAAGGAGCGCCATCGTGTACGTCACCGACCCGCATGCCCTGTCCGCCTCGGCCACCGCCGGCACCACGCCGATCGTGGTCGCGCTGGTGCGGGGCCCGGAGTCAGGCCGGTCGTCCCCGCCGGTGATCGTCGCGGCCGTGGCCGGAGCGCTGCCGCCGGCGGCTTTCGTGGCGATCGAGCGGCGCGGCGACGGTCCTCCGCTGCCCTTGGGGCTGCTGCGCGTTCCTGGGCTGGTGGTACGCGTTCCGGAGGTCACGCGTGGAGGCTGTGGCCGTCCGGCGGGGTCAGTCCCAGCCGAATGTGGCTCTCGGCGGTCTCCACGATCGTCTCGGTGACGTCGCGGGGCTCCCAGGCGGGTGTTTACGGAGGGTTGCCGGGTCGTCGCTATCCGGGATGTGGCACCGTGGACGTATATCTCGTGAACCGCGCGCGCCACCTTCACCGCAGGGGACGCCGAGGCGAAGAGGAGCGATCATGTCAAAGCCACCGCTTCCCGAAGAAGCAGTCGCCATGTTGAAGAGGCCCAACCACGCCGTCATCACGACGCTTCGGCCCAACGGCCGGCCTGTGTCCACGGCCACCTGGTATCTCTGGGACGACGGCCGGATCCTGGTCAACATGGACGAGGGCCGCAAGCGGCTGGAGCACCTGCGCGACGATCCCCGGGTCTCCCTCACCGTGCTCGACGAGAGCGACTGGTACACCCACGTGAGCATCATCGGGCATGTCGCCGAGATGCGTGAGGACAAGGATCTGGCCGACATCGACCGGCTGGCCCGCCAGTATCTCGGGAGGGAGTACCCGGATCGGAACCGCAGCCGGGTCAGCGCCTGGATCGAGATCGACGGCTGGCACGGCTGGGGCGCGCACAAGGACAACAGTCAGCCGGGCTGACACCCGTTGTCCGCGCTACGGGGGAGAACCTCAAGCCAGGTCAGGTCAGGAGGGCGCGGGCTTCGGCCAGTAGGTCGCACTGCTCGCGCCAGTCGCCGCCCGCGAATCCCAGGACCACGTGGCGCGCCCCGGCCTCGTGGTAGGCGGCCAGTTGCTCGGCCGCCCGTGCGGGCTCGCCGGTGATGGGGAGCCTCATCGCCTCCCCCAGAGGGATGCCGTACCCGGTGATGCCCGAGGCGATGGACTCACGGGTGGGCAGGTCGGGCGCCGAGCCGAGGACACCGGCGGCGCCGATGACGACGACCGGTTCCGGACGTCCGTGGGTGGCGGCGAGCTCGGCCAGCCTGGCCCTGCCCGAGGCCACCGCCGCCGGGGAGATCATCGACGGGAACCAGCCGTCCCCGTGCCGTGCCGCCCGCCGCACGGCCACCGCCGACGCGTTGCCGACCCAGATCGGCGGGGGCGTCACGGCCGGTTCGAGCCGTACCTCCGCCGGCTCGTCCACCAGCGTGACGGTCTCCCCGGCCAGTAGCCGCGCCAGCAGTTCCAGCGCGGTGTCGGTGCGCCTGCCGCGCTCCCCGTACGGCACTCCGGCCGCCGCCCACTGCCCGGCGCCGCCGCCGGAGCCGATGCCCAGGACGAGCCGCCCGTCGGAGACGTGCTGCAGGCTCGCGACCTGTTTGGCCGCCCACGCCAGGGGGCGGATCGCCGGGATGAACACGCTCGCCCCGATCCGGATCCGCGTCGTCGCCCCCGCCGCGACGGCCAGTGCCACGGCGCAGTCCAGCGACGCCGTCCCGGTGGCCAGGTGGTCACCGTGCCAGACGCCGTCCAGCCCCGCCTCCTCCGCGTGCCGTGCGGCGGTGCCCAGGTCGAGCCGTTGCGCCCGCTGTGCGGCGACGGTGGGCAGGATCACTCCGATGTCCATGAGAGGCATGCGGTCATCCTTCAACCTCAAGCCTTCTTGAGGTCAACCTCGCGTCCACGCAGGCGCGTCTGTGAATCGACGTTCTCTGTCGGCACGGTGAGGACGGCCCGGAAGTATAGTCAGCTAAATTATAGGCAATATCAACAAATAGTGCATTGATCATGAAGACGGCTGAGGTCTGTACCGGATTTCATCGCCTGTATCGTGTTACTTCTTCTGATTGCCTCATGTTTCGCTTTCGCGAAGGCCGATCGACGTTTTACCCTACTCCTGTAGTCAGCAATGTATCTTTTCCCGCCGGGTGGGATACAGAGGTGGAGAAGGTGCCGGGAGGGAGATCGGCATGGATTTCATGGGGTCGAGGAGTCGGTTCCGTCCGGGGGAGGACGAGGACGGGGCGCGGTCCGGGGAAAGGTCCGAGGGAGGATCCGGGGAAAGGGAAAGGGGAGGACGGGAAAGCAGGGGAAACAGGAGAAGGGGAAGGGCGGCGAGAGTGCTGCTCGGACCTCTACCCCCTGCGCGGCCGGTTCCAGAGGCAGGGAAACAGGTGGGTCTTCGCGGCGAACGCCTCGTCGCGGATCGGCGGCAGCAGTAACTTCACCGAGGTGGTGGGGAACATCGACTTCAGCGGGAACCGTCCGGTGATGAGGTTCCACTGGGCGAGCGGCGCCGGTTACGGCTCGGTGGTGAACAACCAGCGATTTGGTGCGGGAGCCTCTTCCGCCTACAGCTCCACGCTGATCCTGGCCACCGGCTGACCCGCGTCCGGGGTCGTTCGGATCCGTTCAGGCCCGGGGGTGGGCGCACCCCCGGGCCGCTCCGGGTTGCTCCGGGGCTTTTGTGTGATCCGGCGGGGCTCGTGCGGCGGCCGGTGGTCAGCCTCGGGGGGAACGCCGAGGTTTGGCGGGGACGTCGGAGGCGAGCTCCTCGACGAGCCGGCAGGTGTCGTGCACCGGGTCCAGGCTGTTGGCCTGGGCGGCCAGCTTTCGCAGCAGCTCGCGGAACACCGAGCGGTCGGCCGGGTCCAGCGGTGCCAGCACGTGGTCCTCGGCGTGTTCCAGCCGGGTCTGCGTGTCGGTCCAGGTCGCCCTGCCCCGCTCGGTGGCGACGACGCGCTTGTTGCGCCGGTCGGCGGGGTCGGGGCGGCGCTCGACCAGCCCGGCCTTCTCCAGGTCGTCGAGCAGGTAGGTCATGACCGTCTTGTCGACGCCGAGGCGTTGCGCCAGCGCGCCCTGGCCGCCGGGGAGCCCCTGGGCCGCGGCGGCGAGCACCTGGTAGCCGCGCGGGCCACCGGGGAGGTGGCTGACCAGCGCGTTCGCGGTCCTGACGTAGGAGCGGAAGACCACTCCGAGGGTCCAGCCCAGGTCGCTGTCCAGGGCGTCCGGGATCTCGGCACTGGAAGGTCGGGTTGGCGGCATGCCACGAGATTACCAGGATCGACGGTCTGTGAGACATTCTGTTTGACAATTCATCTGTTTTACATACGATCTGTCCTGCCGCACCATCGCGGTGCCGCGCGTCCGGGGGACGCGTGCCGCGCATCCGAGATGACGCACCGAGGAGAGACGGATATGGCCGACTACGGGCACGAGTTGCTGTTCGGGACCTTCCTGACGCCGGTGGCCGACCAGGCCGAGAGGGTCGTCGCGCTCGCCCGGCTCACCGAGCAGGCCGGTCTGGACCTGGTGACCGTGCAGGACCACCCGTACCAGGCGCGGTTCCTGGACACGTGGACGCTGCTCTCGGTCATCGCGGCCGGTACCTCGACGCTGCGGGTGTCGCCGAACGTGGCGAACCTGCCGCTGCGCCCGCCCGCGGTGCTCGCCCGCAGCGTCGCGACCCTGGACATCCTCAGCGGTGGCCGCGTCGAACTCGGGCTCGGGGCGGGCGCCTTCTGGGACGGCATCGCCGCCGTCGGCGGCCCGAGGCTGACCGCCGCCCAGGGGGTCGACGCGCTGGAGGAGGGCATCCAGGTCATCCGCGCCATGTGGGAGGCCGGGGGCGGAGCCGTGCGGGTGGACGGCCGTCACCACCGCGTCTGGGGGGCACACCCCGGTCCGGCGCCCGTCCACGACGTCGGCATCTGGCTGGGGGCCTACAAGAGGCGCATGCTCGACATGACCGGCAGGCTCGCGGACGGCTGGCTGCCCAGCAACGCCTACGCCGGTCTGGACGCCCTCCCGGCCATGAACACCATCATCGACGAGGCCGCTCTCGGCGCGGGACGCTCACCCGCCGACGTCCGGCGCCTGTACAACATCGCCGGAACCTTCACCGGGTCCGGCCGCGCCTTCCTCCAGGGACCGGCGGACGTCTGGGTCGAGCAGCTCGCCGAGCTCACCCTGGAGCAGGGGATGAGCGCCTACATCCTCGCGAGTGACGACCCCGACGACATCCGGCGTTTCGCCGCCGAGGTCGTTCCCGGCGTACGCGAGCTCGTGGACGCCGAGCGCGCCGGATCGAGCGCGTCCGCCGTTGTGTCCGCCGTGGACCGGCCCCTGCCCGCCGAGGTGGGCACGACGGCGGACGCGCGGAGCGCCTCACCGGCCGCCACCACGCCCGCCGATGCGCCCGTTGATGTGCCTGTTGATGTGCCCGCCCGCACCGGGGGCGGGGTCCCTCCCGCCCTGGGGGTCACGCCGACCCCGGACGACGGCACCCGGCTCGCCGACGTCCAGGTCTGGGACGAGACCACCCGTCCCACCGGCCCGGCCCCCGATCCGGCCCGCACCTACACCCCCGGGGAGCAGGCGGCCGGACGCCATCTCGTCGACGTCCACGATCACCTCCGCCAGGAGCTGGCCGAGGTCCGGCGGCTTGTCGAGGAGGTCACCTCCGGAGCCATGGATCCCGGCGTCGCGCGCTCGCACATCAACACGATGACGATGCGCCAGAACAACTGGACGGTCGGCGTGTACTGCGAGTCCTACTGCCGGGTCGTCACGACCCACCACACCATCGAGGACCAGACCCTCTTTCCCCACCTGCGCCGCGCGGACCCCAGGCTGGTGCCCGTCGTCGACCGTCTGGAGCAGGAGCACCACGCCATCCACGAGGTCCTTGAGGGCGTCGACCGGGCGCTGGTCGCCTTCGTCGCCGAACCGGACGGTCACAAGGCCCTGCGGGCCGCGATGGACCTGCTGACCGACACGCTCCTGTCGCACCTGTCGTACGAGGAGAGGGAGCTCGTCGAGCCGCTCGCCCGGCTCGGCATGCACTGAGCCGCCCAGCTGAGGCCGGTCGAGACGGCCGACTGGTCTCAGGACACCTCGGCGACCAGGCGCCTGCGGAAGACCCAGTACGACCAGGCCTGGTAGCCGAGCACGAACGGCAGCGCGACCAGGCCGATCCAGGTCAGCACGCTCAGCGTGTACGGGCCCGAGGCGGCCTCGGCGACGGTGAGGCCGGGGAGCGGGGCCGGCCACAGGGCGCCGAACAGGGCGGCGGCGCCCAGCGCGATGGACGAGGCCGTGGCGGCGAAGGCCCAGCCGTCCCGGCCGCGCCAGGTCAGCGCGACCCCGGCGGCCAGGGCCGCCATCGCGGCGAGCGCGCCCGCCCACAGCCACGGGGCCGCCGACCAGGCGCCGATCGCCGTACCCGCGACGGGAATGTGCGACAGCGCCGCCACCGCGGCGGGCAGTGCCACCGCGGAGGCGATCATCGCGGCGCGCCGGGCGCGGGAGCGCACCGGCCCGGTGGTCTTGAGGGCGACGAACACCGCCCCGTGCAGTACGCACACCGAGAGCGAGAACACCCCGCCGACCAGGGCGGCCGTCGCGCTGCTCCGCAGCAGGTCGGCGAAGATCGCGCCCCACAGGAACGCGGGCAGGGCGCTGCCGACCAGCACGCCCAGGTCGCACCAGGCGCGGTCGGAGGCGTGCCGGACCTTGCCGCGCCACTCCAGGCCGACGCCGCGGACGATCAGCCCGACGAGGACCAGCACGATCGGCAGGTAGAACTCGCTGAGCAGCCCGGCGTACCAGGCGGGGAAGGCGGCGAACATGGCGCCGACCGCGGTGATCAGCCAGACCTCGTTGCCGTCCCAGACCGGGCCGATCGTGCCCAGGACCTGCTTGCGTTCGGCCTCGTTCCTGGCCAGCGCCGGTGCCAGCATGCCAACGCCGAAGTCGAAGCCCTCCAGCACGAAGTAGCCGGTCCACAGGAACGCGATGACCGCGAACCAGAAGGTGGTGAGTTCCATCGTCGTCGCCTTCAGTACATGAGGGTCGGCTGGAGCCGGGCGTCCGCGCTCTCGTCGTCACCGCGGGAGGGCGGCGTGAGGGGAGCGGCGGGGGTGACGGGCTCGGGGCCCGCCTTGACGTGGCGAGTGAGCAGGACCACCTCGGCCAGTGCGAGCACGCCGTACAGCGCCGTGAAGACCGCGAGCGAGACGGCCACCTCGGCCAGGCTGACGCCCGGTGAGACGCTCGCGGCTGTGAGCAGCTCGCCCTGGACGGTCCACGGCTGGCGGCCGATCTCGCTGAGCAGCCAGCCGGAGATCACCGCGATGGTCGGCAGCGGCAGCGCGAGCACGCAGGCCCTGGCGAACCAGCCGGGGACCTCGCGGCGCCGCCGGGTCAGCCAGAGGCCGAGCACCGACAGGGCCACCGTGGACAGGCCGAAGACGATCATCACGCGGAAGGACCAGAAGACCACCGGGAGGTTGGGCCGGTAGTCGCCGGGGCCGAACCGCTCCGCGTACCGCGCCTGCAGGTCCTCGGTGCCCTGGACCACGGCGTTCGGGTCGTGGGTGGACAGGAGGCTGAGCAGCTGGGGCACCTCCAGACCGGGGACGGGCGAGAACGGCGCTCCGGCGGTGTCGTGCCGGAGTCCCTCGGCAGCGGCGAGCTTCATGGGCTGCTGCTCGTACAGCAGCCTGGCCGACATGTCGCCGCTGCCCGCGACCAGGATCCCGGCGATCGCCGTCATCAGCAGCGCGGCCCGCATCGGGGTCCGCCAGACGCTCGCGCCACCGGTCCCGTCAGAGGCGGTGCGGCGCTCGCGCAGGAGGTGGTAGCCGCAGACCGCGAGGACGAAGCCGCCCGCCACGACGAAGGCCCCCGCGATCACGTGGGGCACCTGGGCGAGCGCGGTGGAGTTGGTGAGCACCGCCCACAGGTCCGTCATCCTGGCCTTGCCGTCGACCACCTCGTACCCGACCGGGTGCTTCATCCAGGCGTTGGCGGCGAGGATGAAGTACGCCGACAGGTTGGATCCGATGACCGCGGCCCAGATGGTGGCCAGGTGGACACGTTTCGGCAGCCTGTCCCAGCCGAAGATCCACAGGCCGATGAAGGTCGACTCCAGGAAGAACGCGAGCAGTGCCTCCAGCGCCAGCGGGGCGCCGAAGACGTCGCCCACGAAGATCGAGTACTCGCTCCAGTTCATGCCGAACTGGAACTCCTGCACGATGCCGGTCACCACGCCCATCGCGAAGTTGATCAGGAAGAGCTTCCCGAAGAACTTCGTGAGCCGCAGGTAGTGCTCCTTGCCCGTCCGGTGCCACGCGGTCTGCAGACCGGCCACGAAGACGCCGAGGCCGATCGTGAGGGGTACGAACAGAAAGTGGTACACGGTGGTCACCCCGAACTGCCACCGGGCCAGGTCTAGCGCTTCCATCTTCCCTCGCGTTCCCTTCGCGGGCCTGGAGCTCTACAGCTTGTAGTTCTACTTCTAGTAGTACTACGACTTGTAGAGCAATGAGTGAGAGAGGCGTCGCGAGCCACTGCGATCTTTGTCACATGGTCCGGTGGGAGACCGCACTTCTCCGCCGGACCGAGATCGTCTCCGTCGGCTCGCGACGCCGGCTCTCCCCCGCACCCCGGGGATCCTCTCCGGATGCCCCTTTCCGCTTGCGGGGACATCCGTCCCGCCGCACGGGCGCCCCCGCGCCCGCCTTCCCCCGAGGTGTGACTCCATGGTGGGCCGGGCGCCCCCTCCGGGGCGTCCGCCTTCGGGGTGATTTCCGGGTACGCCGGGCGGCGGACCCGCCGCTTTTCCCGCGCTCCCGGCCCCGTCCCGTCTCTTCCCGGCGGGGCCACGGCCGCGTACGGCTATCCGGCTATATCTGGCTATGTCGGTCGTGTCCGGCCGCGATCACAGCGGGAACCGGGGCTGCCGTCACTCGGCCAACCACCGGGCCAAGAGCCGCGACCTGGGACACGGGCCGACATCCACCGTCCGGAAGGGCCGGGGCGGCGGTTCACCGTCTCAGCGGGTCGCCGCCTTCAGGTACGCGTCGAGGTTGCCGATCTCGAAACCCCGGCGCTTGATCTTCGCGACGAGGATCCGGAAGTCGCGCGCGAGGTTCGGGCGGAAGTGCAGCAGCAGGATGTCGCCGGGGCGGAGCCGCTTGTCGGGCACCTGATAGGCGATCTTCCCGCCCGGCTGCACGGTCGCGGTCCAGAGCAGGAGCGCGTCGATGCCGCAGTCCTTGGCGGCCCTGCGGGTCAGGGTGTTGTGGTTGCCGAACGGTGGCCGGAACAGGGTGGGCGCGGTGCCGGTGTGCCTGCGGATCAGCTTGGAGACGCCGCAGATCTCGGTCTTCTGGCCCTCGTAGCCGAGTGCCGGGAGGTTCGGGTGGGTCAGCGTGTGGTTCTCGATCGTCGCCCCCGCGTCGCGCAGCTCGCGCACGTACTCCCACTTGCCCGCACCGAGGAACCTGCCGCCCTGGGCGGTCGGGTCGGCCGTGCCCCTGGCCTCCACGGCGTCGCGGGTGACGAAGGCCGCCACCGGGATCCGCCGGTCGCGGACCTGCGCCACGAAGCCGGGATCCTGCTCCCAGCCGTCGTCGATGGTGAGGAAGACGACCTTCCGCCGGGTGGGAATGGAGCTGATCACCGGGGGCAGGCCGTCGCCGGGGCGGGGGAGCCTGCCCACCTCGCCCGGCTTGGGCGTCACCCCGGGCGGTCCAGTGGGTCTCGCCGCCCGGTCGCCCGCGCCGGAGGGGGATTTGGACGCCCGGGAGGCACCCGGCGCGGGGGCGGCACCGTCCTCGGTGCCACCGTCGAGACCCGTGGCGCACCCGGTGCTCACCGCCAGAGCCGTCGCCGCCGTCGCACTGATCGTCCAGTATGTCCCCGATGCCATGGGCGACCATCCTGCCAGCAGTCAGGAGTCCGACCTAGCGGGTCTGAAGGGTCTGAAGTGGACGAAATTCCTAAAAGCGGTTACTCCCGTGGCTATCTTGTGATCATCCATAAATCCACGCATCTGCCGGGGTAGGGTCAGCACTACCACAAGCTGGGGTGGGAGCGGGGGTTTGCGATCACGGCGGCCACGGAATCCTGGGATGGCCGTCCTGCTTGACGCCGATCTGTGGCGTTCCTCGCTGACGTAATCATGTCGAGTGATCCGGCCCACCTGAGGAGAACCGTGACCAACTCAACCGCGATCGATGACGCGGATCTTCCGGCCGTCCCGGGTAACGGGGAGCGGGGCAGTGATTTCGCCCGCCTGTCGCGCCGGATCGCCCAGGCGGGACTGCTCGACCGGCGTCCCGGTTACTACGCCGCGCGGCTCAGCCTGGTCGCGGCCGCCTTCGTCGGCGGCTGGGCCGCCTTCTTCGCCCTCGGTGACTCGTGGTACCAGCTGCTGGTGGCGGCCTTCCTCGCGGTGGTGTTCGCGCAGATCGGGCTCGTCGCCCACGACCTGGCCCACCGGCAGGTCTTCCGCTCCCGCCGCTCCAGCGAGATCGCCGGGCTGGTGGCCGGAAACGTCGCCATCGGCATGAGTTACGGCTGGTGGATGGACAAGCACACCCGCCACCACGCCAACCCCAACCACGAGGACCACGACCCCGACGTTAACCCCGACTTTCTGGTCTGGTCGCCCGAGCAGGCCGCCAAGAGCAAGGGACTGCCCAGGTTCGTGGGCCGCTGGCAGGCGTTCCTGTTCTTCCCGCTGCTCACGTTCGAGGGGTTCAACCTCCACGTGGCGAGCGTCCGGGCGCTGCTGCGCCCGACGATGAAGCACCGGGCCGTGGAGGCCGCGCTGCTGGCCGTGCACGTCGTGCTGTACGTGGGCGCGCTGTTCGCGGTGCTGTCACCCGTCAAGGCCGTGGTCTTCCTCCTCGTGCACCAGGCGATCTTCGGCGTCTACCTGGGCTGCACCTTCGCCCCCAACCACAAGGGCATGCCGATGCTCAGGGGCGAGGACAAGCTCGACTTCCTCCGGCGCCAGGTGCTGACCTCGCGCAACGTACGCGGCGGCGTGGTCCTCGACGTCGTGCTCGGCGGTCTCAACTACCAGATCGAGCACCACCTCTTCCCGAGCATGCCGATGCCCAACCTGCGCCGCGCCCAGCCGATCGTCCGGGCGTACTGCGAGGAACTGGGGGTCGACTACCTGGAGTCCGGGGTCGTCAGCTCGTACGCGCAGGCACTGCGGCACCTGTACGACGTGGGCGCGTCCCTGCGGTCGAAGAGTCCCGTGGCCGGTTAGTCCGTGTTCCGCTCGTTCCGCGAGGCATTCCGCGTCCCGGACTGACAAGGGCGGGTCGCGGCGACGGGCAGATGTTGCTGTTATCCGCCCGCCCGGCGATTGCCTAGGGTGCTTGGTGTGAAGCTCGCAGGCAGTGCCGTACTCGGCATCGACAGAGATCGTGTGTGGTCAGCGCTCCAGAACCCGGCCGTGCTCGTACGCACGATCCCGGGGTGCGAGCGCCTGGAGGAGACGGGGCCGGACACCTACCGGATGACCGTCACCGCGGGGGTGGCCTCCATCAAGGGCGTCTACCAGGGCGAGGTCGCCCTCTCGGAGCCCGAGGCGCCGGAACGGTTCGTGCTCAGGGCCCGAGGCCAGGGCGCTCCCGGAACCGTGGACGCCACCGTGGAGATCCGCCTCAGCGAGGTCGAGGGTGGCACCCGGATCGACTACGACGCCGAGGCCGTGATCGGTGGAATGATCGGCGGCGTCGGCCAGCGCATGCTGGGTTCCGTCGCGAGGAAGACGGCGGGGGAGTTCTTCTCCGCCGTGGAGAGCCACCTCGCCTCCGGGGGGATTCCCGCCGCCCCCTTCCCCGCTCCCGCTCTCGCCGACAGTGCTCTCGCCCGGATCGCGCCGGACGGCGGACCGTCGCCCGCCGCGTCCACCCCGCTCGCCGTACCGGGATCGCCGGTCGCGGCGAGCGAGGCCGGATCCGCGCATGTCTTCGAGCGCCCGGCCCCGGTCAAGCAGGCCAGGCCCGGGGTTCCCGCCTGGTCACTTCTCGCCGCGTTCGGAATGGGCGCGGGCATCGCGCTCGGCAGCGCGGTAATTGGCTGGCTGCTCGGCCGTACCGGCAGGAAGCGGTAACCGCGCGGGCCGTCTCCCACGGCGGCTCCGGCGGGGAGGGCGGTGCGTCTCGCCGAGTCGCCGGGGGACGACGGCACGGCCGTACCACTCGGTGACGCTCGCGCCTAAGGATCTCCCGGCGTACCGTGTCGGTATGCGTGATGCACGTGCGGAGGACGCCAGGACCGAGGCCAGACGACTGATCCGCGACCTTCTGGGCGAGGAGCGGCCGGACGCCGCCCTGCTGCTGAGGGAGGCGGGCGCGGCGCTGGGCGCCGACCGCGTCGCGCGTTCCGTCGAACTCGTACGCGGCGCCCCCCTCACCCGCAGATCCACCGAACTCGCCGCGCTGGCCGGTCTGCTGGTCGGCACCCGCGAACTCGGCGAGGAGTGGTGGCGGCGGGAGCGCGGCGACAAGCTGCCCGCGCCCGAGGAGGTGCTCCGGACCTCCACGGCGATCGAACCGTGGACCGACCTGACCGTCCTGGAGATGCTCGCCGCCTGGATCGCCGACGACGCCGCCGACGAGACCTGGGGCCGTCCGTCCGCCGTCACCGACCTCAACTCCTGGCAGGCCGAGGACCGGGTCGAGCTGCCCGAGGACGCGCACCCCGGCCAGCGGGTCGTGGTCTCCTTCGACGCGGGTGGCCGCCTCGACGCGGTGGTCCTGCGCCGCCCCGACAACGAGCTCGGCTCCAACCTCGACTTCGACTCGCTCCGTTACTCCCGCCCCGCCGAGGCCCAGTGGAGCTGGGGCGTCGCCGCAGGGCTCGGCCCCCACCGGCTGGACGAGCACCCCGACCCGTACGCGCAGCCGGTCGACGCCGAGGCCGCCGCGACCCTGCACGCCTGGGCACTGCGCTACGGCGCCTCCGCCGACCAGGCCGGTGAGGTGTGGCGCGACAAGGGTGACGTCGTCGCCGCCATCGAACGGATCGACTGGATGTGGCGCAGCGGCGAGTGGTTCGCCTGGTGGCGCGGGGTGTCCGCCCTGGTCGACGGCGAGCCGGAGCAGCTGGCCGCCCGCCTGGAGGAGATCGTCTCCGTCCCTTAGCGCGGATCGGCAGGGCGGGGTGGTGGAGCGGACTGACAAAGGGCGCGGTGGCAGGGCGAAACTGTGAAGCGGATCGGTAGGGCGGGCCGTCGGTGGGGGCCACGGTTTCCCTCGCCCCGTGATTCCCTCCCCCTTGTGGGGCCCCGCCTCCGTGGAGGAAGGTGCCCGTTCTGGCGCGGGTGTCAGCCGAAGGTGTGCGGTGTCAGATAGTCCGGGATCACGACTTTCGCCTTGGGACTGACGCCGCGCACCGCCGCGACGAGCTCGGCGAGGCTCTTCCTCGACTTCTCGTCGGTCCGCGATGGGTTCCGCAGTTCCACCTCGAAGTTGTCCCAGTGCACCGGTACGACCACCCGCGGCATGTCCAGAGCCCGCAGGAGGCGCGGCACGTGGTCGTACGTGGACGACGAGGAGGTGGTGGTGGGAATCATCGCGACGTCCGGGGCGAGACCGGTGAGGTTACGCTCGACGAAGTCGCTGTCGCCCATGAGGAAAACCGACGGGCCGCCCTTGACCGTCACCTGGAACGCCAGGGTGTCGCCCTCGGGCAGCTCGGAGATGTTCTCCGGCCTGTGTTCCGGCCTGGTCAGCCGGACCCCGGGGAAGACCACGGAGTAATTGGCGTTGCGGCTGTGCAGCGACGCCACCACCTCGACGACGTAGTCGCCGAAGTCCAGGACCTCCCCGCCCTTCACCGGACTGAGCAGGCTGTCCTTCACGTCGAATCGCCCCTGGTCCGTCGTCTACACCTCCTGAAACCTGTTCTGGTTTTTGGGCGGGATGAAGGCTGTGGATCCGCGGAAGGGCGCCCCGCAGGTGGGGGTCGGCGGGGAGCCTCATCCCTCGGGGCCTGTCCGGGACCCCTCGCCGTCGTCCGCCTTTACCTGGCGCAGGAAGAATCTCGTACTGCAAAGAATGCTCTACCAGGACAAGACCATAGTTCTATCGACGCTTAACACATACGGGTGTAAACACAGATGAATCAACACATAAACGGCGGCAAAATCAACACCGTGTTCGCCTGGGGATCGTGACAGAAGATTCCACGTCACGTAAAGGTCATCGAACGGGTGGATGTGGCCGCCGACGGGGCCTGGTCACAGCCGGAACCGTCCGCCGCGAACCGGCCGCGCCGAGATACGCCGAAGTGCACGGAGGCGCGAGCGCGCGAAAGTGCCGCCGCCGGGGAGTGGAAGCGGGGTGGTCCCCCTCCCGTCCGGAGAGGGAACCGATCTCGTCGTCGCTGAGCCGGAGGCGAGCCGGTGAGGACGATCCCTCGCTCGGGCTTGCGTAAGGTCCCTTTCGTGGCCAATCAAGATCGGAGTAGAGCCGTGTGTCAGCACATGCCCGCCTGTCCGCCCGCGGACGCTCGCGATCATGAGGCGGCTCGTCTCATGATCTCTCATCCCGAGCAGGGATGGGGGCTGCTCTGCAACGGTGTGGTGGTCTTCGATGACACCGGGGAGCTCCTGCCCGACGGACGCGGTATTCCCGCCCATCGCGGCCCCTGCGGGAGGCCGGTATGAGACCGTTCACCGTTCTCGCCCTCTGCGCGGTCGCCGTCCCGTTCCCCCGGTCCCGTCCCAAGAGGGCGTCCTGGCCGCTCTTTCCCATCCCGGCCTCGGTGCCCAGGGCCCGGTGGCTGATCGGCGACCGGCTGGCCCAGTGGGGGATCGACGGGCAGGGCGAGATCGCCCGGCTGCTCACCAGCGAGCTCGTCACCAACGCGCTGCGCCACGCGTGGGGGCCGATCCGGCTCACCATCTCCTACCGGGACGGAACGCTGCGCTGCGAGGTGGGTGACGCCAATCCGGCCCTGCCCAGCCCACGCGACGCCCGTGAGGACGACGAGGGAGGGCGCGGGCTGCAACTGATCGACATGCTTTCCGACCACTGGGGCAGCGACCGCACGCCCATGGGAAAGGTCAGCTGGTTCGAACTGGCCGCCCCCGCGCATCCCGACGGTACGGCGGCCTGAGGGGGCCGGGGAACCTCACCGGAACCCGCCGCGACAGGAGAATCCCTCCTCATGGACGGCCCGAACGATCCGGATGGCCTGAACGATCTGGATGGCTTGAACGATTTGGATAGACCGAACGATCCGAGCGGCCTGAACGATCCGGACGACCTGAACGATCCGGACGACCTGAACGATCCGGACGGCTTGAACGATATAGGCGACGTAGGCGATATGAGTGATTCGCGCCGCCCGGACGGCGGCGCACGATGGGAATCGGCAGGCCAGGCCCGTACACGCACACGACAGGAGTCCCGAACGATGCACCGTCAGATCCGGATCCGCAAGCGTCCACGACGCCCCGCCCGGGGCGTGCTGGACCTGCGGAGCCCGTCGGGAAGGCCGCTGCCCTACTGATCCCCGTCGCCGGACGTGAACACCCCACCGTTCCAGCCGGTGGGTGACGGGACGAATCAGGCGAGGCGAATCGGCGGAATCAGTGGGTTCCCGTGCCGGTTGCAGCGTTGTGTGAAGGTTGAAATTTACTCAGACGTCGTCTGCCCCTGGTGCTATATCGGCCACACCCGCTTCGCCCGCGCCGTGGAGCGCTACCGGGCCAAGGGCGGTGAGGTGGAAATCGAGTTCAGGCCGTTCCAGCTCGCGCCGGACGCGAAGTCCAACGGCGAGCTCACGCTCACCTGGGCCGCGGCGAAGTTCGGCGGGGCCGAGCAGGCCGCCCAGATGTTCGAGAGGGTGACCGGGGTCGCCGCCGAGGACGGGCTGGTGCTGGACTTCGATCACTCGATCCAGGCCAACACCTTCGACGCGCACCGCCTCATCCGGCTCGCCGGGGAGCAGGGTAAGGGAGAGGAGGCGCTCTACGCCCTCTTCCGCGCCCACTTCACCGACGGCCTCGACGTCGGCTCCCGCGAGGTCCTTACCGGGCTGGCCCGGGAGGTCGGCGTACAGGCCGACCTGGACGGGGAGGACGGCGCGGCGGCGGTGCGGGAGGAGCTGGCCCAGGCCCGCGCCATCGGCGTCAGCTCGGTGCCGCTGTTCCTTTTCGAGGGTCAGTTCGCCGTGTCCGGCGCCCAGCCCGAGGACACCCTGCTCGCCGCCCTCGAAGAGGTCGCCGAGCGCACCGGCCAGTCACCTGCCGCCAGGGCCGTCAAGGCCGCCACGACCGGTGGAGACGCCTGCGACGACGAGGGATACTGCCCCGTCTGACATCCGCCGGTCGGGACGCTCCTCCCGCCCGGCGGGTATCAGACGGGCAGGCCGAGCTCGCCGGAGCGGTGGTGGCGGCGGCACAGGACCTGGTAGCGGATTGGGTCGGCGCCCGTGTCGCCGATGACGACCTGCTCGCCCGTACGGACCATCCTGCCGCCGACGACCCGGGCGTTCAGGCGCCCGGGGCGTCCGCACCAGCACAGGACCTCGACCTGCAGGCGGCTGATCTCGTCGGCCAGCTCGAACAGCCGCTGGGCGGCGGGGAACATCCGCGAGCGGAAGTCCGAGGCCAGGCCGAAGGCGTAGACGTCGACGCCGTAGCCGTCGGTGAGATCGGCGAGCTGCTCGATCTGGGCGACCGTGTAGAAGCACGCCTCGTCGCAGATGACGTAGTCGATGGGCTCGTGCGCGCGGACCAGGGCCACCAGGTCGAGGTCGTCGACGACCTCGACGGCCTCGCTGCCCAGGCCGATCCGGCTGGTGACCTGCGGTGTTCCCGAGCGGTCGTGCTTGGTGAGCACCAGGCCGCGCCTGCCCTGGCGGCCGTGGTTGTAGTTCATCTGCAGGGCCAGCGTGGACTTGCCGCAGTCCATCGGCCCGAAGTAGAAGCGCAACACTCCGTCCCGGGAACCGGAGGGAACGGCGGAGAGGGCAGACAATTCGGTCACGGGGCGCCAGCCTAGTACTGCGGCTACGCTCCGCGATCTCCACCCCTGATGATCGATCTGCCGCTCGGAGCGTACGGGATCTCCCGCCGGGCACGGCGGGGACGTCTCCGGTCTCATGGGGAGAGGCTTCCGGCCCGCCCGGGAGAGCCGGGGGAGCCGGGGGCTGGGAAGGGCGGGAGAACCGAGGGGGCGGGCCCCCTCGGCCGGTGGGTCAGAGCTCGCCGCTCTCGATGGCCGCCTTGAGGCCCGCCTGCGTCGCCTGGTGGGAGGAGACGCCGTTCGTCACGGTGAAGTCGATGAGCAGGATGCTCGCCTCGAAGGTGAGATGCTCGGTGACGCGCGTCCGCCCGTCGCCCAGGTCCTCGAAGACGATCCTCTGGTGCGTGACGACGTTCGGCAGCGTCCAGGTGTCGGTCTCGTAGTAGAGGTCGTCGCGGTGGATGCGCTGCTGCGCGTGCGTGTTGGCGGTGACGGGCACCCCGGCGACCGGGATGTCCTCCACGGCCGTGAAGTCGACGTAGCGCGTCCCGGCCTCGGTCCGGTCGGCGTGGGTGACGACCCGCTTCAGGAACGAGTGCATGCCGATGTGGTTGTTGATGTTCGAGTAGGCGTCGAACACGTGCTCCACCGGCGCGTTGATCTCAATGGATATGTCGCGCTTGACCTGGCTGCGTCCTGTTATCGGGAGGGGAGCGGCCAGGCACTCGTAGAACCTGTAGGTGTCCCACGCGATCTGCCACTGGGCGGCGAGCACAGGGTCGGTGTCGGCACGGGCGGGGGTGGAGAACACGGTGAGAAGGAGGGCGGCGGCGGACAGCGGCGCCACGAGGAGCCGCAGGAGCCGGGGGAGCTTCGTCACAGATACCTCTGAGAACCGGATGAAAGTAGGTGAATGTCTTCTACCTCATCCGATCGCGGTTTAGTGGGCCGCTCACGGATCGTGATCTCCATGTTTCATGGTGGTTCGTCCTCGTACGTCCGCCCGAAAGATAACGATCTACACATGACAGTGAACTGTGAGCCGTATGGGGACGTTTAGCAGGAAGATGCGCTGGTAGGAGTGGGTGATCCTCGGTTGACAGGCCATGACATGACCCGACTTGGCTTGACGGTGAAAACCGTGGGAGATTCCTTTTGGTCCATCGAAAAGTGGGAGAATCTGTGACGACCACCAACAATTCCGCTCCACCCCTCGGCAAGACACCGGCCGTCGTGACCTCCGGACCCTCCGGCCCCTCCAGTACGGAGACCACGGAGATGCCCGCGGCGCTCGCGGCGATGATGACCGAGGACGAGGCCGTCGCCGCCCAGGCCGAGGCGGCTCGCTGGCGGTACGGGTTCTACGTCGTCGTCACGGGGCTCATGGTCATCCTGATCGGCTTCGTGGTGATCGCGCTGCGCGAGGGCGACACGGCCGCGCCGTTCGCCGGGCTCGTCGGGGTCTCGGGCGCGATCATCGGCGCCTACTTCGGCGTGCAGGTCGGCCAGTCCGGCAAGGACCGGGTCGAGGCCGAGCTGCGCCGTACGAACGAGATGGCCATCCGCCTCGCCGCCAAGATCCACGCGCACGACGCCGACGCGGTGATCAACACCACCATGGGTCCCCGCCGCCGCTAGGGTCCGTTCCCGCGGCCTCCCGGCCCGTGACCGGTGACGGCGGGAGCGTCTCCGGAGAGGCCGCCTCCCGCCGACCCTGCCCAAGCACTGCCCGAGCCTTGTCCGAGCCCTGTTTGAGCCCTGCCCAAGCACTGCCCAAGGATCGGGCGCAGCTTCGGCAGGGTCCGCCGATTTGTGGACTCGCCGGGACTGGGTAGACACGGGGTCATGCGCAGCGTCCGTATCGGGGTCGACACCGGAGGCACGTTCACCGACGTGGTCGCGGTGGACGAACAGACCGGTGAGATCACCACGACCAAGACTCCCTCCACCCCCGCCAACCCGGCCGACGGGTTCATGGAGGGGGTGCGGAAAGTCCTGCGGAAGGCGGCCGGTGCGGAGGACGTGACCATGGAGGCCGTGTCGGCCGTCGTGCACGGCACCACGGTCGCCACGAACCAGCTCCTCGAAGACCGCATCGCCGACCTGGGCTTCGTCACCACCGAGGGCTTCGAGTTCATCCTGGAGATCGCCCGCCAGAGCGTGCCGGACGGCTACGGCAACTCCTACTTCTGGGTGAAACCACCCCGTATCGTCCCGGTGCACCGGGTCAGGACCATCGGCGGGCGCCTGGACCACACCGGAGCCGAGGTACGGCCGTTCGACGAGGAACAGGCCGTCGCGACGGCCCGGTGGTTCCGCGACCGCGGCGTCACCGCGATCGGCGTGTGCCTCCTGCACTCGTACGCCAACCCCGCCCACGAACTGCGCATGCGGGAGATCCTCGAACGGGAGCACCCGGACGCCGTCGTCTCGATCTCGTGTGACGTGCTGCGCGAGTACCGCGAGTACGAGCGGTCGGTCACCACCCTGGTCGACGCGGCGGTCAAACCGACCATGCGCCGCTACATCGCCAACCTGGCCGAACGCCTGGAGGCGGCGAGCCGCGCGCGGGACGCGGACGGCATGCCGTTCTCCGTCATGAAGAGCAACGGCGGCGTGCTGTCCGCGGCCGAGGTCGTACACCAGCCGATCACCACCGTGCTCTCGGGACCGGCCGCGGGCGCGCTCGGCGCCGCGCTGATCGCCTCCACCGCGGGCCGCCCCTCGGTGATCACCCTGGACGGCGGCGGCACCTCGACCGACGTCGCGGTGGTCGTCGACGGGGAACCGTCCCTGACCACCGAGGGCAGCATCGGCCGCTACCCCTGCAAGATCCCGATGATCGACATCGTGACCGTCGGCGCGGGCGGCGGCTCCGTCGCGTGGATCTCCCCCGAGGGCACGCTGAAGGTCGGCCCCAGATCGGCCGGGGCCGACCCGGGGCCGCTCTGCTACGGCCGGGGCGGCACCGAGGTCACCGTCACCGACGCGCACGTCTTCCTCGGCCGGGTCCCCCCGCACCTGCTCGGCGGGGAGATCCCGCTCGACGCCGACGCCGCCCGCGAGGGGATCGAGGCGTTCGCGGGCAAGATAGGGCTGTCCCCCGAACGGACCGCGGCGGGCATCCTGGAGATCAGCGCGTTCAACCAGTCGAACGCGATCCGCCAGATCACCGTCAAGCGCGGCCTGGACGTGCGCGACTTCCCCATGGTCGCCTTCGGCGGCTCGGGACCGCTGCTGGTCTGCCGGTTGGTCGACATCCTCGGCCTGCCATCGGTGATCGTCCCGCCCGACCCGGGCAACGTCTCGGCCTTCGGGCTGCTCACCGTGGACGTCAAGAACGACTACGTGCGTACCTTCGTCACCCGCGACCTCTCCCCGGAGGCCGCCCAGGAGATCTTCGGCGACCTGGAGGGGCAGGCCGCCTCGGCCCTGGACCGCGAGGGCTTCGCCACCGAGGCGCACGTCTACGCGCGCAGCGCCGACCTGCGCTACTACGGCCAGGCGTACGAGGTCAGGGTGCCCGCGCCCTCCGGCCCGCCGGACGAGGAGTGGCGGGCCGAGGTGCTGGACCGCTTCCACACCGAGCACCACAGGCTCTACGGGTACGGCTACCGGGACGATCCCCGGCACGGTGTCGAGTGGGTCAACCTCCGCGTCTCCGGCATCGGCCCGATCATCCGCCCCGTCATCGGCCGCAGACCCCACGGCGACCGGAGGCCCGAGCCCACGGCCTTCCGCGAGGTCTTCTACGACGAGTGGGTCACCGTCCCCATCCACCGCCGCTCCGACCTGGCCACAGGAGCGGAGATCACCGGCCCGGCGGTCATCGAGGAGTACGGCTCCACCCTGCCGCTCCACCCCGGCTTCACCGCGACCGTGGACGAGTTCGGAAACCTGGAGGTACGCCGTGCGTGACGCGGAGCGAACCCGGCGCGATGAGCGACCGATGAGCGCGCGACGAACCCGGCGCGATAAGCGGAGTGGTCCTCGAGGGGCGAGTAGTCCGTGCAGTGAGCGAGGAGCGGTGAGCGACCGATGAGTGCACAGCGAACCCGGCGCGGTGAGGGACCGGCGACCACGGACGGGCGGCCGGTGAGCATGGCCGACCCGGTGCTGGTGGAGATCGTGGAGGGGACGCTCGCGTCGGTGGAGATGGAGGTGGAGACGGCCATCGCCCGTACCGCCCGCTCACCCATGATCCGCGACGCGCACGACTTCCGCGCGGGCATCCACGACGTACGGCTGCGCAAACTGACCGGCAGGTCCTACTCGGCGCTGGTCCAGCCGATCGTCAGGGACTTCCCGGTCGGCGAGATGAGACCCGGCGACGTGTTCTTCCACAACGACGTCTACCTGTCCGAGGGCGGCATCGGCCACCTGCCCGACCTGTGCGTGACGGTCCCGGTCTTCCACGATGGGCAGGTCGTCGCCTTCGTGCAGGCGTTCGGCCACCACGACGACATCGGCGGAGCGGTACCGGGCTCCATGCCGAGCAACGCGCGCAGCGTGTTCGAGGAGGGGCTGATGGTCCCGCCGATCAAGCTGTGGGACGAGGGCGTGCCCAACCGGGCGGCACTCACGATCATGACGCGCAACTCCCGGATGCCCGACTCCCTCGCCGGGGACCTGGACGCCGAGTGCTCGGCCTGCCTGATGGGCGCGCGGCGGCTGGGGGAGCTGTTCGACCGCTACGGGCGCGAGGCGGTCGAGGCGTGCTTCGACGCGATCGTCTCCAACACCACCGAGACGTTCCGCAGGGAACTGCTGGCCAAGATCCCCGAGGGCACGCACGTGTGGGAGGACTACGCCGAGCACGACGGCGTCGACGAGCCCCGCCTGCACACGCAGCGGATGACCCTCACCGTCGACCACTCCGCCGACTCGCCTCTGATCATCGACTTCACCGGCACCTCCCCGCAGGCCAAGGGCCCGATCAACCACGCGGGCGACTACGCCGACGGGGTGTTCCTGAAGAAGTGGCTCGCGCCGATCCTGCGCAACCTGGCCGACACCCCCGAGCGGATGGCCGAACTCGACGTCAACGAGGGGGTCGTGCCCCTCATCGAGATGCGGTTCCCCGAGAAGGGCACCCTGCTCACCCCTATTTTCCCCGCCCCCACCAACGCCCGCACGTTCGTGATCCTGCGCCTGCTGGGCGTGCTGGCGGGGGTGCTGGCCAAGGCGACCGGCGGCCGGATGCCCGCCGACCAGGAGACCATCCGCTACACCGGCGTCTACGGCGACGGCGCCGACGGCACCCCGTACCTGATGAGGGAGGTTCTCGGCGGTGGCTCCGGCGGCCGGTGGTACGCCGACGGTGAGGACACCATCCACGTGGTGCCCGACTCGCGCAACATCCCGGTCGAGTTCGCCGAGTCCCGCTGGCCGTTCCGGGTCGAGCGGCTCGGTCTGGCCCGCGACTCCGGCGGACCCGGCCTCTACCGGGGCGGCCTCGGCTACGACAAGCACCTGCGGATGCTCCGCGACGCCTCGTTCATGTCCATCGCCGACCGTTCGATCCTGTCGTGCTGGGGCGTGAACGGCGGCCGGGCCGGACGGCCCTTCGTCGTGGAGATCGAGGGCAGGGAGATGGAGGGCCTGGTGGACGACTCGCCGGTCCGCGCCGGTGAGATCATCCGGGTGCGCACCACGGGCGGCGGCGGCTGGGGCTCCCCGCTGGACCGCGACCCCGCCCTGGTGGCCGCCGACGTCCGCGACGGCAAGGTCTCCGCCGACGGCGCCCGCGACGACTACGGGGTCGTCCTGTACGGCGACCCCGACGACCTCCGGGTGGACACCGAGGCCACCGAGACCCGCCGCGCCGACCTGCGCGCCCTCCTCCAGGCCGATCCGGCGGCCCGGCCCTTCTTCGACCGGGGTCCGGGCTTCCCCACCCTGTCGGGCGGCCTGCCGTACGCGGAGGTGGACCTCAGGTGACACTCGCGGGACGGCTCATCCCCGGTGACGGAGGGTACGGGTGACGGTGAGACCGCCGAGGACGAGGGCACCGGAGATCGCGACGATCGCCGCCTTCGCCGTGATCGTGCTCCTGGACGCCGTGATCATGCTTCCGGGCGCGCGCAAGCGGGCATCGGCGCGTGGGGAACGGCCGGGCGGCGGATGATCGTCATCGGTTCCGTATCCCGGCCGGGGTGGGCTCGTGGGTTGCTCCGGACAGGTGCTAGCCTGGGCGTAGTTGCGGTTGTGGTACCCATGAAACTTTGTGTGCACCTGACGGATAACCCTTCAGGTGCATTTTGTTTTCCCGGTCATCTCCGGATGGGCTATCGCGGCGACGCGGGATCCACGCGGTGTGGATCCCGGCTCTGCCCCCTATCGAAGGAGAGTAATTATGGCGACCGGCACTGTTAAGTGGTTCAACTCCGAAAAGGGCTTCGGCTTCATCGAGCAGGACGGCGGCGGCGCCGACGTCTTCGCCCACTACTCCAACATCGCCACCCAGGGCTACCGTGAGCTGCAGGAAGGCCAGAAGGTCTCCTTCGACGTCACGCAGGGCCAGAAGGGCCCGCAGGCGGAGAACATCGTTCCCGTCTAGTAGCACCTGCACATCACGGGCCGGGGCCCGCACTTCTTCCGAGGTGCGGGCCCCGGCTCGTTTTGCATCCCTGTCCGTACACCGTGATTCACGGGGTGCCGGGGGCGGGAGCACCCTCGCGGGGCGATCCGACGACAATCGGTGACTTAAGTGAATACCGTCTCTGCGGGCACGGTGTCGGGGACGTGGTCGAAGGGAAAGTCCGAGCGGTGGCGGACTGTCCCGCAGGCGCAGTGATAACGGACATTCACGGCGTACATCTCGCCAAAAGCAGGAGCATTCCCGCAGATGCGGGACCGACAGGCCGTCCGAACACGGCGGCCACCCGGCCGCCAGGGTGTGCACCATGTCCATCAGGTCCAGGGCGTTGCGGCGTGTTGAGCTTGATCGGCTTTTCCCGCTCGTCGGGGTCATTGTGAGCGATCACGCCGTTGTCGCCGAACCCGAGCCACTGGGAGGAAGCGTTGTGGGTCTCGATCTTGTCGGTGGTCGCAGTGCCGGGTCAGCCGAGGGCGACGCCGTACATCGCCTTGATGATCTTGATGGGGATGTCCAAGGTCTTCGGCTCGATGTTGGTGTGGATGACGACGCTCCGCCGGCCGTCGCCGGTGCTCAGTGCGAGGGTGAAGGATCCCGGGAGTGTGCCGCTGACGCCACGCACGGTCAGGCCGTCCATCCCCGCGCTGTCGAACTCGATCACGCCGAGGCCATAGCGGGCGTGCGGCAACCAGACGACGCTGTCATTGGCGACCATGGTCCACATCTCGTGGTGCTGAGCCGGTGGCAGCAGGCCGCCGGTCGCGATCGCCTTGAGAAAGTGGGTCAGGTCTTCGGTGGTGGAGACGATGCCGCCGGCCGCCCAGCCCCATGAGGTGTTGAGCGCGGTGACGTCGACGGGCGGCTTGTCATGGTCGATCATTGACGCCCAGTTCTCCGCGGTGAGCGTCGCCGGGTCGACGCCATCCTTGAGGGCGCCGGCGACGTAGGCCGTGGGATGCGGGTGGAGATAGCCTGTGGCGTCGGCGGGCCGTACGTAGGTGTGGGTCAGGTCGAGCGGCCGGATGACCGTGCGTTCGACTTCGGCGGCGTAGGTGTTGCCGGTGACCTTCTCGATGATCGCGCCGGCCAGGTAGTAGCCGCCGTTGGAGTAGATGAACCGCTCGCCCGGCTCGCCGACCGGCGGCTGGGACACCGCGAGCTTCACCAGCTCGGAGGTGGTCCAGATGCGGGTTGGTCGCGCGGCGATGCTGTGTTGTAGTTCTGGTGCGAGGCCGGTGAGGAACAGGCCGCTGGTGTGGTTGAGCAGATGTCGGATGGTGATCTTGTCACCGTCGTAGCCGCCCGTCTCCATGACGCCGGGCAGCCATGTGTTCACCGGGTCCTCGAGGCTCAGCCTGCCTTCGGCTGCCAGGGCCAGTACGGTGGCGGCGGTGAAGGCCTTACCGGAGCTGCCGATGTGGAGGTGCTCCCCGGGCTGACGCCGATGCCCGGTGGCGAGGTCGGCCATTCCCGCGGCGCCGAACCATGTTCCGTCGGCGTCGTGAACTTCGGCGACGATACCGGGAATGCTGTCCTCGGCGGCCCAGTCCAGGATCTGCTGCACCTCTTCGTGGATGTTTTGTGCCATTTTGATGCCTTTCGGGGGAGAACACGCGGTCTGCAGATGCCTGGAGCGTTCAGCGTCCTCTGCGCGTGTAGGCGCGGAGCGACAGTGGGACGAAGATCACCAGTAGCGCGGCCGACCAGAGCAGGACGGCGGTCACCGGATACGCGAGTGGCCAGGCCACGTTTCCCGACGGGGCGCCCAGGTTGCCGAACAGCTCCCGTGAGGCGGCGGTGAGCGCGCTCACCGGGTTCCAGTCGGCCAGGAAGCGCAGCCAGCCCGGCATGCCGTCGGTCGGGACGAACGCGTTCGACAGCATCGTGAACGGCAGGAACAGCGGCACCATCGCGTCGGCGACCTGGTCGTTCTTCACCGCCAGGCCCACATAGACGCCCACCCAGCTCAGCGCGTACCGCAGCACGATCATCAGCAGGAACGCCTGGGCCGTGGGAATTAGGCCGCGGTGCGGCTGCCAGCCCACCAGCAGGCCCGCGCCCACCATGATGGCCAGCATCAGCAGGCCGATCAGCAGGTCGGCGCCGGTCTGCCCGAACGGCACCGCCAAGCGCGCCATCGGCATGGAGCGGAACCGGTCCATCACGCCTCGGGAGGCGTCGGTGGCCATCCGCGTCATGACCCCCATCACCGAGGAGAAGGTCACCATCGCGAACAGGCCGGGCATGAGGTACTCGCGGTAGTCGCCGCCGTCCGGCACCTGGATCGCGCTGCCGAAGACGTACCCGAACAGCACCACCATGACGGCCGGGAAGATCAGCGCCACGACGAGTTCGCCGGGATCGTGTCGCAGCCGTCCCAGCTCGCGGCCGACCAGGGTCAGCCCGTCGGTGAACGTCCACCGCAGGCGGCGGCCCAGCGGCGGGGCGAGGCCGGTCATCGGACCAGCTCCTTCCGGTCGGTGAGGCGTAGGAACACCTCGTCGAGGGTGGGGCGGCGCAGCCGCACGTCGGCTGCGGCGACCCCGGCGCGATCGAGCTCGCGCACGATGTCGGCGAGCCGGAAGCCGCCGCCCGGCAGGGCGACGCTGAGCCGGTCGGCGCCGGTCGTCGTGGGATCGGTCCCGGCCAGGGCCTTCAGCACGGTCGCCGCCGGACGCAGGGCGGCGGGGTCTTCGAGGACGACGTCGAGGCGGTCGCCGATCGTGGCCTTCAGCTCGTCGGGTGTGCCCGTGGCGATCACCTGTCCGTGGTCGACGACGGCGATGTCGTCGGCCAGTCGGTCGGCCTCGTCCAGGTACTGCGTGGTGAGCAGCACCGTGGTGCCGTCCGCCACCAGTTCGCGGACGTTGTCCCAGATCTCGCCGCGGCTGCGCGGGTCCAGGCCGGTGGTCGGTTCGTCCAGGAAGAGCACCTCGGGGCGCAGGATGAGGCTGGTGATCAGGTCGAGGCGGCGCCGCATGCCGCCGGAGTAGCCGGTGACCTGCCGATCGGCGGCGTCCATCAGACCGAAGCGTTCGAGCAGCTCGTCGGCCCGCCGGTGCGCCTCGCGCCGGGACAGGTGGGAGAGGCGCCCGAACATGCGCAGGTTGCCACGGCCGGTGAGCTTCTCGTCCACGGCGGCGTACTGGCCCGCGAGCCCGATCCTGGCGCGCACCTTGCCGGCCTCGCGGACGACGTCGTATCCGGCGATGCGGGCGTGCCCGGCATCGGGATCGGACAAGGTCGCCAGGATGCGCACCGCGGTCGTCTTCCCCGCGCCGTTGGGCCCCAGCACGCCGCAGACCGTTCCTCTCGGGACGCTCAGGTCCAGCCCCCGTAACGCATGGGTGTCGCCGAAGGACTTGTGCAGCCCCTCGGCGACCACGATCGGATCAGACATGACCCCTCCACTGGGTACGTTGTACGCGATTTCGGGTCAGGTTAGATTACTGGGTACCATGTACGCAACTGGGGAGGAGGAGACGGTGGCCGACGCCGAGTACGTGAACATCTGGATGCGGCCCGAACGCCCCGCCCGCGGGCCGAAGCCGGTCTACAGCCGCGCGCAGATCACCGAGGCGGCTATCCGGATCGCCGACGCCGAAGGGCTTGAGGCCGCCACCATGCGGCGGATCGCCGCTGAGATCGGCGCGGGCGCGATGTCCCTCTACCGGTACGTCCCGAGCCGCGACAACCTGGTCGAGCTCGTGGCCGACCGGCTGATGGGCGAGATCGACGTCGCGGGCATGCCCTCGGGCGACTGGCGCGCCGACCTGACCCGCTACGCCGACGGGCTGCGAGCCATGTGGCTGAGGCACCCGTGGATCGCCACCGTGCAGCGATCACTCCCCGGCCTGGGCCCCAACCAGCTGCTCTTGATCGAACGGCTGATGGGAGTGCTCGACGCCTTCGTCTCCATCGACGAGAACCTCGGCCTCGTGGCCATGCTGAACAGCTACGTTGAGGGCACCGTCCGCGAGGAGATCAGCTCGGCCGAGGAATTCCGCCGCAGCGGGCTCAGCGAGTCGGAGTGGATGGCGCGAAGCTACTCGTACGTCGATCGACTGGTGAAGAGCGGGGAGTACCCGATCTTCACCAAGATTGTGATGGAGGCGCGCCGGCCGCACCTGAGTCGCGACGACCAGTTCCGGTCCGGGCTCCAGCGTGTCCTCGACTGCATCGCCGCGGCCCTCCCGTCAACGGCCGAGTCTCCGATGCCGGCGCACCGAGAGGGGCGGGAAGAACAGGACGGGCGAGGGCAGGCTCGTAGCCGACCATCCGAGAGGGCATCAAGAGCGGAATAGACGTACAAGCCATCATGCGGCAAATCAGGAAAGTCTTCGGCGCTTTGCTTGATGGTGATTTTCCGCGAGATGCCGGCTGGACATCACAAAGAATGTGACCATGCTGTTCGGCAAAAGGTTGCCGTCGTCTACATGTGGGGCGGGACAACTCACTCACTGGCGACGTGGCTTCTCAGCTGTCGAGTCGTACCAACAGCTTCCTTGTCAACCGATGAACGCTATGAGGGTGGCCGGTGCTCCGTTGACGAGGAAGCTGTCGACGCTTGTTGACCTGCGGTTCTATGAGGGGAGAGGGGGGAAATTCTTTAGTTGCTCAGGGGGGTGATGCTTCGTCGTTGCGATGTTCATTCTCTGAAACGATCTAGATGTTGGCATTGTAACGAAGTCGAACGAGATCGTAGGTCTCTCGTGCCGCTTCCGCCGATGGGGAAAATTCCGCTTTTTGGGAGAAGTGCCGCATGGAAAGGCTTTTGGATCTCTGGTTGGCGGTCTGTGGTGGTCAGGCGGAGGGTTTGGTGTTGCGCCTGAGCGAGACGGTGCGTGGGTGATCCCCGGGCTCTCCGGCCGGAGGCGTACGGGAGTCGTACGGGAGGGGGATCGTGACTGATACATCCTCGTGATCTCGCCCCCTCCCGTCCCGTCCGGTGATGGTATGGGAGATCATGGGTGTTCCTCCGTCCGGATATCGTGCCAAGTGGTCTGATGACGAGCAAGCCGGGAGCGGGGGAGACGTCTTTCCGACCGGGTTCGGCCACCACGTACCGGAGGTTGATCTTGCAGGGAGCACTCGGCGACATCGTCGTCCTCGATCTCTCTCGCGCGCTCGCGGGCCCGCACGCCGCGCAGATGCTCGGTGACCTGGGCGCCCGCGTGATCAAGGTCGAGCATCCCGCGGGAGGTGACGAGTCGCGGGGCTGGGGTCCGCCGTTCGTGGGCCCCGACCACGACATCTCCACCTATTTCCTCGCGGCCAATCGCAACAAACAGTCGATCGCCGTCGATCTCAAGTCCGCCGAGGGCAAATCGCTCATCGAGCGGCTGGTGCGGCAGAGCGACGTGCTGGTGGAGAACTTCCGCACCGGGGTCCTGGACCGGCTGGGCTTCTCCGTCGAACGGCTGCACGAGCTCAACCCCCGCCTGGTCGTCCTGTCGATCACCGGTTTCGGCCATGACGGCCCGGAGGGCGGCAGGCCCGGCTACGACCAGATCGCGCAGGGCGAGGCGGGGCTGATGAGCCTGACCGGCCCGTCGGCCGAGGAGCCGTACCGGGTGGGCGCCTCGGTGGCGGACCTGCTCGGGGGCATCCACGGCGCGTACGGCGTGGTCGCCGCGCTCTACGAGCGGGAGCGGACCGGGCGGGGCAAGGTCGTGCGGACCTCGCTGCTGGCCGCGGTGACCGGGGTGCACTCCTACCACGGTACGGCCTGGACGGTGGGCGGCCAGGTGCCGCGGGCGGGCGGCAACCACCACGCCTCCATCGCCCCGTACGGCGCCTTCCACTGTGCCGACGGCATGATCCAGATCGCGGCGGCGAACGACGCGCAGTGGCGCAAGGTCGCCGCCTTGCTGGACATCGACCCATATGTCGCGAAATATGCGACCAACAGGGAGAGGTTTGCGCATCGGGACGAGCTGATCGCCGACATGGAGCAGGCGCTCGTCAAGCACGACAGAGGGCACTGGCTGGTCGCGCTCGGCGAGGCCGGGGTGCCCGCCGGGGCCATCAGGTCCCTCGACGAGGTCTACGCCTGGGACCAGACCCGCTCCCAGGGCCTGGTCGTCGAGGTGGACCACCCCGTGCTCGGCGTCATCGAGCTGCCCGGACCGCCGCTCCGCTTCGACGGCGACCCGCCCGTGCGCCACACCGCCCCGCCCGCCCTCGGCGAGCACGGAGACGAGGTTCTCGCCTGGCTGGAGGAGCGGGAGCGATGACAGGCACACCCCCCGCCCACGCCCGCGTGCCTTCCGGTGGAGCGTGGGCACCCTCCGCTCATGCCCGCGTGCCGTTCCACGGGGTGCGGGTATCCCCTCTCCGCGTGCGTGTGCCGTCCGGTGAAGCGCGGGTGTCCTCCGGCCGCGCCCGCGTGCCGTTCCACATAGCGCGGGCATCGTCTGCTCACGCCCACGTGCCGTTCCACATAGCGCGGGTGTCCCTCCTCCGCGCCCGCGGGGCGCGGGCATGACCCCGGCACGGCCCGACGCGCGCACGCTGATCGACACCTTTCTCGATCCCGGGACGTGGGTGTCGTGGGACGAACCGCCCGCCGATCCCGCCGCGCCCGGTTCGGGGTACGCCGAGGAGCTGGCCGCGGTCCGGGCCAAGACGGGATACGACGAGTCGGTGATCACCGGAGAGGGCCTGCTGGAGGGGCGCCGGGTGGCGATCGTCGCGTGCGAGTTCTCCTTCCTGGCCGGTTCGATCGGGGTGGCCGCCGCCGAGCGGCTCACCGCCGCGGTCGAGCGGGCCACCGCCGAGAAACTCCCGCTGCTCGCCGCCCCCGCCTCTGGCGGGACCCGGATGCAGGAGGGCGCGGTGGCCTTCGTCCAGATGGTGAAGATCACCGCCGCCGTGGCCGCGCACCGCGCCGCGGGGTTGCCGTACGTCGTCTACCTGCGCCATCCCACCACCGGCGGCGTCTTCGCCTCCTGGGGGTCGCTCGGGCACGTCACCGCCGCCGAGCCGGGCGCGCTGATCGGCTTCTTGGGGCCGAGGGTGTTCGAGTCGCTGCACGGCTACCCGTTCCCCGAGGGCGTCCAGGTCTCGGAGAACCTCTTCGCCCACGGCCTGGTCGACGCCGTCGTGTCGGCGGAGGACGCCCGGCGGGTCGCCGTACGGGCGCTCGCCGTGCTGTGCGCCCCCCGTCGAGGCCTGGATCCGGGGCCCGAGCCGGACGAGCGGGTCCCGACGGTCCAGGCGTGGGACGCGATCAGCCGTTCCCGCCGCGACGACCGCCCCGGGGTCCGGGCGCTGCTCAAGCTCGGCGCCTCCGACGTCACCCCGCTCAACGGCACCGGCGTGGGCGAGAACGACCCCGGGCTCATCCTCGCCCTGGCCAGGTTCGGCGAGGCTCCCGCGGTCGTGCTCGGTCAGGACCGGCGGCACCAGCGGATCGACGCCCCGCTCGGCCCGGCCGGGCTCCGGGTCGCCAGGCGGGGCATGCGTCTCGCCTCCGGGCTGGGGTTGCCGCTGGTCACCGTGATCGACACCGCCGGGGCCGCGCTGTCCAAGGCGGCCGAGGAGGGTGGCCTGGCCGCGGAGATCGCGCGTTCCGTGGCCGACCTGGTGATGCTCGACGCCCCGACCGTGTGCCTGCTGCTGGGGGAGGGCGCGGGCGGTGCCGCCCTCGCGCTGCTCCCCGCCGACCGGGTGCTCTGCGCCCAGCACGGCTGGCTGTCGCCGCTGTCTCCCGAGGGGGCCTCGGCGCTGCTGTACCGGAGCGTCGACTTCGCCTCGGAGATCGCCGCGGCGCAGGGTGTGAGATCCACCGACCTGCGCCGGAACGGCCTCGTTGACCGGATCATCCCGGAGTTCCCCGACGCCGCCTACGAGCCGGAGGCGTTCTGTGTCCGGGTCGCGCGCACCCTGGAGTACGAGATCGCGGGACTGCTGGGACAGGCCCCCGCCGACCGCCTCGCCGCCCGGCTGGCCCGTTACCGAGGGCTCGGCGTGAGCTGAGGGACCCGCTGCCGTGGGTTCGGCGTGAGCTTGAGGGATCGCGGGTTCAGCGTGAGCTGGGGGAACGGGCGTCATGCCCGCCGGTCCCGCACCGGTGGGCATCGGTCTCACCTGTCCGGGCACCGGTCGCCCTCCGGCGTCACGGCACGGCCGTCGGCGCTTGACCTCAATCATGGTTGAGGTTCCATCCTGATGGCCATGACCATGACCATGACCAATCCGGCCACGGCGGGAAGGCGGGAGTGGGCCGGCCTCGCGGTGCTGACACTGCCCGCCCTCCTCGCCTCCCTCGAACTGACCGTGACGAACCTCGCGTTACCCGCCATCGGCGAGGATCTGGCGGCGAGCGGCACCCAGCTGTTGTGGATCGTGGACGTCTACGCCTTCCTGCTGGCCGGGTCGCTCGTCACCATGGGCGCGCTGGGTGACCGGATCGGCCGCCGCCGGTTGCTGCTGATCGGGGCGGTGGCGTACGGCGTGGCCTCGGTCCTGGCCGCCTACGCGCCCGACGCGGGGAGCCTGATCGTCGCACGGGCGCTGATGGGGGTCGCCGGATCGACGCTCATGCCGTCCACGCTGTCCCTGGTCACGTCCATGTTCGCCGATCCACGACAGCGGGCGGTGGCCATCGGGGTCATCGTCGCCGCCGTCTCGGGAGGTACGGCGATCGGCCCGCTGGTGGGAGGGTGGCTGCTGGAACGGTTCTGGTGGGGGTCGGCGTTCCTGCTGGCCGTACCCTTCATGACGCTGCTGCTGATCGCGGGTCCGGCGCTGCTGCCGGAGCGCCGGGACGCCGTCACGAGGCGGCTGGACGTGGCCGGCGCACTGCTGTCACTGGGCGCGGTGCTGCCGGTGGTCTACGGGCTCAAGCAGATCGCGGCCGACGGCCCCGAGGTGACGTCCGCGGTCGCGGTCGTGACCGGGCTCGCGCTGGCGGGGGCCTTCGTCCGCAGGCAGCGCACGCTCGCCGATCCCCTCGTCGATCTGCGCCTTTTCGCCGGACGGACGTTCAGCGCCGCGGCCGGCACGCTGGCACTCGGCATCTTCGTCCTGTGGGGTTCCAACTACGCCGTCGCGCAGTATCTGCAACTCGTACACGGCCTGTCACCCCTGGAGGCGGGCCTGTGGACGGCGCCCTCGGCGGCGGGTGTCATCGCCGGATCCCTCCTGGCTCCCCGGATCGCGCGGAGGGTCCGCCCCTCCGTCGTGATCGCCACGGGACTGGCGGTGTCCGCCGTCGGCCATCTCGTGCTCACCCGGACGCAGGGGGCGGACGGGCTCGCCGTCCTGGTGGCCGGGACCGTCGTCGTCTCCGCGGGGCTGGGGCCGATGATGGCGCTCGCCACCAACCTGGTCATCGGCTCCGCGCCGCCTCACCGGTCCGGCGCCACGGCGGCGATCGCCTCGGTGGTGCCCCAGCTCGGCGGCGCGCTCGGCATCGCGGTCCTCGGCAGCGTCATCACCGCGGTCTACCGGGGGCGGATCTCATCGGCCCAGGTGCCCGAGGTGGCCCGGGTGCCCGAGGTCGCACACGACAGCCTCAGCGCCGCGGTGGCGGTCGCGGAAAGCCTTCCCGAACGTCTCGCGTCCGGGCTTCTCGGCACGGCACGCGCCGCGTTCGTCCAGGGCTTCCACCTGACCGCGGCGATCAACGCCGTCCTGATGGCGGGGATCGCCCTGCTGGTCGTGATCCTGCTCCGCGAGGACGTCCGGCGCTGAGGCACTCCGGCCGACGTCCCCCACCCCGCGAGGCCGGGAGCTCCGTGGCCGTCCCCCGCCGCTACGGCTCCGCGCCCTCCGGGGCGAGGGGGACGGGCAGGCGCTCGATCCTGATGGAGAAGACCTCGTCGCGGGGGACGACGACCTCGTACGCCCCGTGGTCGACCATCCAGTAACCGAGCGCCTCGGCCTTCATCCCGCTGTGCCCGGTGTAGGCGATGTGCAGGCTTTCCTCGCCGTTCTCCTCGGAGACGTCGAGGACCAGGCACGGCTCCCCGCCGAACGCGCCGACCGTGCGGACCAGCACCAGCCAGTCGAGCTCCTCGCGGTCGACGACCAGCCGCCAGTAGCCGGAGGCCGCCTCGAAGCCCTTCTGGGCCTCCTCGTTGAACAGCACCACCTCGGCGCCGCCGGGACCGAGGGCCGCGGCGTACGTACGGCCCGAGTAGCGGGCGGCGAACCCCGAGGCCACCGGCTCGATCTCGGCGCTCATGAGGCGGGCCGCCAGCTCAGGCCGTCGTAGAGGCCGAAGCGCCGCTCCTCGCCGGAGACCACGTGGATGATCTCGGCCCC
This sequence comes from Streptosporangium oxazolinicum, assembly GCF_039537505.1. Classification (NCBI taxonomy): domain Bacteria; kingdom Bacillati; phylum Actinomycetota; class Actinomycetes; order Streptosporangiales; family Streptosporangiaceae; genus Streptosporangium; species Streptosporangium oxazolinicum. The sequence goes on along the minus strand of NZ_BAABAQ010000016.1, from coordinate 150,550 downwards.
GGCGGGGATCGGCATGGGCGTGGTGTGGAACTGCGGCACGACGTGCTCCCGCGAGGTGGTGAAGCCGTTTCCGGCGAAGGGCGGTGAATCGTTCCAGTCACCACCCATGTGCGGGCCGTACGGCACGACGTAGGCGTCCATGTCGCGGGCGAACCAGCGCATCAGGTAGATCTCCGGGACCGTCTCGGTCAGCTCCGAGCCCTCGAACCCCAGGTCGAGACCGGCGAAGAGCTGCGCGGGGGTGGTCAGCCGCGCGCAGTCCTGAACCCGGTACACGTACCCCGAGATCACGGTGCGTCTGCCGGCCAGATAGGGCACGAGCAGCCGAGGCGGTATGACCTTCTGCATCTGCGTTCTACGCCCAGGTGGCTCACTCACGGTCGGCATTTTACGATCCGCCGACCTGGAGCCGCCGGTGTTCCAGGCACGGCACGGCATTCCGGGTGGCAATCGTGATCTGGGAGTCGATTTCGCATGTCTGCACGGCGGGGGTGCTGCCCACGTCGGTGCGTGTCACTCCCATGGGATCGACCAGCATGCTCCGCCCGATCCCGAAGCCGTCGCGGGCCTCCGGATTCGGCGCCTGGCCCACGGCCGCGACCCAGGTGGTGTTCTCGATCGCGCGGGCCCTGACGAGGGTGGTCCAGTGTTCCTCCTTCATCGGCCCCGAACCCCACGCGGCGATCACCGCGAACATCTCGGCCCCCCGGTCGACCAGGGCGCGGGTGAGCTCGGGGAAGCGGATGTCGTAGCAGGTGACCAGGCCCACCCGGAGCCCGGCCAGCTCCACCACGACCGGGGTGTCCCCCGGCGCGACCAGCTCCGACTCGTGGGCGCCGAAGGCGTCGAACAGGTGGATCTTCCGGTAGGCGGCCTCGATCGAGCCCGAGGGGCCGATGGCGACCGCGGTGTTGTGGACCCGGCCTCCGGCGGGCTCGAACACCCCCGCGATCACCGCCAGGCCGTGCTCCCGCGCCGCCCGGGTCAGCCCGGTGACGAACGGCCCGTCCAGTGGCTGGGCGAGCTCGGTGACGCGCCTGCCGTACCGGGTGAGGGTGGCCTCCGGGAGGATCGCCAGCTCGGCACCGCCCTCGGCGGCCTCGGCGAGGGCGTCGAGGGCACGGCTCAGGTTGGCGGCGGGATCTTCGGCCACCGGGATCTGGCAGAGGGCGATGCGTGTCACGGGTGTGACCCTATCCGTCTGTTCGGCACTCGTTCCATCCACGTGAGGCTCCGCCACGCCCATTCCAGCGGTCCGTACCTGAACCTGGCCAGCCACACGCGGCTGAACAGCACCTGGAGCACCAGGGTGACGGCGGAGAGCGCCACCCCGGCGAGCCGGGTCGTGTCCGCGACGAGGAGCGGTACGAAGAGCAGGATGATCGGGGTGCTCATCAGGTAGTTCGTCAGGGCCATCCGGCCGAGCGGGGCCAGGACCGCCCGCAGGGGGTCGCGCAGCCGGGTCCGCAGCAGGAGCAGCAGCCCGGTGCAGTACGCCGTGGCGGCGGCGAGCCCGGCGGCCGGGTAGACGGCCCCGTAGAAGAGGGCGGGATCCCTGGCGATGCGGACCCAGAGCCAGGTGAGTGTCACGCCCAGCACCACGCTCGCGACGAACGTGGGAAGCAGCAGCCACCCGGGTGGCGGGCGCTCCATCAGGGCCATGCCCAGCACGAACACGCCGGGGATGAGGATCGTCCCGCCGCCCTGGTGCACCGCCCACGCGGTGAGGGCGACGCCCAGCACCACCACCGCGGGCTGGGGGAAGAACGAGGCGGGCAGCAGCACCACCACCCCGAAGATCGCGTACGGCAGGAGCACCTCGCCGTGGTTGAAGAACTGGTGGACCAGGCCGAAGGCCGCGAGCACCGCCAGCCTGCGCAGCAGCACGGCCCGGGGGTGCTCGGTCCGCCCGGCCGCCGACCTCAGGAAGAGGACGAAGCTCAGCCCGAACAGGAACGAGAAGATCGGATAGAACCTGCCCTGCAGCAGGTTGTCGATCGCCCAGTCGACCGCGTTGCGGTCCGAATCCTTCAGGTGGTCACGCGTGTGCTGCCAGGTGTTGACCACCATGATCCCGCACACCGCGAAGCCGCGGAGCACGTCGAGCTCGTGGAGCCGGGTCGGTCCGGTCGGTTCCGCCGGTCCGATCGGTCGGGTCAGTCGGGTCACAGGAAATAGACGTACCACTCGATAATCGACTACGCATAGACGACCCGGCCCGTTCACCGGCGCCCGGACGGCCCGAGCGGTGGACGGCGCGCCGGATGGGGCGGTGGGCCCGCTGCGGACGAAGCGGTTCGGGCCGGGGTGCTGAGTCCTCGATAGGTCGGACCTATCAGCGGAGATCTGGGCGGATGTGCCGGACCTGCCGGGAGGGATGTCCGGAAAACCGTACTTATGGGAACGGTGCAACGGAGCACCGGGTAGTCCTTCCCGTGGAGGGCCAGAAATACCTCCTATCTATGACTTGACGGGGTTTATACACCGCTCTAATCTCGCGTTGGTTAATTCAAGTGCTGAACTATGGCGAGGGGTGTCCGTAACATGGCCGTCTCGCGGGTTCGGTTCGCGGTAACACCGGTTCGCAGGAGAATCCATGAGACGACGCGGCTTTTCCCGTCTGTTCGCAGTGGCCCTCGCGGCCGTCCTGGCGGCGAGCACGGCCGGTACGACGGCGGGCCCGGCCGCCGCCGCGGCCCCCGCCTGGACCGGCACCTGGGCGGCCTCGCCGCAGAGCAGCGGCACCACGTTCAACCAGCAGACCATCCGTCAGATCGTGCGCACCAGCATCGGCGGCACGGTGGCGCGCGTCCAGCTCTCGAACGCGTTCGGCAACCGGCCGGTGACCTTCGACAACGTGCACGTGGCCCGGCGCACCTCCGACTCCGGCGTCGACCTCGCCACCGACCGGGTGGTGACCTTCGGCGGCCAGCGCTCCGTCACCGTCCCCGCCGGGGGGCTGGCGGTCAGCGACTCCATCGCCTTCACGGTCGCCGCCCAGTCGGACATCGCGGTCAGCATCTACCTGCCGCAGCAGACCGGTCCCGCGACCTACCACCAGGTGTCGTCCCAGACCAACTACATCGCCTCGGGCAACGTCGCCGGGAACGCGAGCCTCGCGAACGCCCAGCAGGTCGGCAGCTACTACTTCCTGGCCAACCTGGACGTGCAGAACGCCGCCTCGCAGGGCGCCGTCGTCACGCTGGGCGCCTCGATCACCGACGGCGTCGGCTCCAGCTTCAACGCCAACCGGCGCTGGCCCAACCGGCTGGCCGCCCGCCTGGCCGACTCCGGCCGGGTGGTCGGGGTGCTCAACCAGGGCATCAGCGGCAACCGGCTGCTGGCCGACGGCGCCGGGCAGAGCGCGATCAACCGCTTCGAGCGCGACGTGCTCTCCCAGCCGGACGTCCGGTGGGTGATCTTCTCCGACGACCCGATCAACGACCTGACGTCGACCTCGCCGCCGACCCGCGCGGCGCAGCTCATCGACGGCCTCAAGCAGCTCATCGACCGCGCCCACCAGCGGAACGTCAAGTTCTTCTGCTCCACGCTGACCCCGTACCGAGGCTGGTCGGCCTGGTCGCAGGACGCCGAGAACCAGCGCGTCGCCTACAACACGTTCGTCCGCGGCGCGGGCAGCGGCTGCGACGGCGTGCTCGACCAGGACGCGGCGCTCAGGGACCCGGCCAACCCGACGATGTTCCTGCCCGCCTACGACACCGGCGACCACCTGCACCCCAACGACGCGGGCCTGCAGGCCGCCGCCAACGCGGTCAACCTCAGCTGGTTCGGGACGCCGGGCACGCCGGTCCCGTCGGTGATCGGCCTGCGGGCCAAGGCCAACGGCCGCTACGTCACCGCCGCCAACGGCTCACCGCTGATCGCGAACGCGACGTCCGTCGGGACCGCGCAGCAGTTCGAGCGCGTCGACCTGGGCAACGGCAACGTGGGACTGCGCGCGAAGCTCAACAACCAGTTCGTGGCCGCCGAGGGCGCCGGGGCGCAGCCGCTCATCGCCAACCGTCCCTCGGCCGGTGCCTGGGAGACCTTCCAGATCATCAGCAACCCGGACGGCTCGGTCAGCCTCCGGGCCCAGGTCAACGGCAAGTACGTGTGCGCCGATGGCGGGGGCGCGCAGCCGCTCATCGCCAACCGCGACGCGATCGGCCCCTGGGAGCAGTTCGAGATCGTCACCGGCTGACCGCCGGGATCTCGTACCGTCGTCGGCCGATCGCCGATGACCCGAACCGGCGGGGCGACCCGCCGGTTCGGACGTCTCCGCTCAGGTTTCCCGGGGGGCGTCCGGGGAGCGGTTCGAGATCGTCACCGGCGGGCCGGTGAGCGCCTCCAGCCTTTCCATGATCCGAGAGAGCGCCGTCCGCTGCGCGGCGTTCAGGGCATCGCGCATGTGCTGGTAGAAGAGGCCGTACGACTCCCTGTCGAGGAGATCGGCGCCTCCGTTCCGCCCGGTGAACTCGACGACGATCCTCCCGACCCGCTCGGTGAAGTCGTCGACGAGGCGGTCGACGACCGCCGGACCCGCGTCCGCGTCCAGCCGGTCGAAGCGCCGGGCGAGCCCTGTCACCACCTCGGCGGTGCCTGGCGCGGCGATGTGCTCGTAGAACCCGGTGAGGTGTTCGATGCCGGCCTCGCCGACGAGATGCGCGAGAAGGACGGACTGCTCCCGGTCGATCCTGTTCATCGCCGGTGAGACGCCCGACAGGGCGAAGGCCGCGAAGAACCGTGCGAGCTCGGGGGGCACGTCGGGGAGGGTGCGGTGCTTGCGAATAATCCCCAGCATTGTCTTCTGCTTGGTGAGGCGGGCGATCTGGGCGTCGAGCTCGCGTTCGAGGTCGCTCAGCAGATCATGGTGGTCCTCCTCCGAGTCGAGGATGCCCGCCACCTTGTGGAGGGGGATCCCGAGCGCGGCGAGCCGTTTGACGCGCAACAGCCTGACCAGGTCGTGGATCGTGTAGCGCCGGTATCCGCTCGGGTCGCGGCCGGGCTCGGGCAGGACGCCGATCCGGTGGTAGTGGCGCAGCGTACGGACCGTCACGTCCGCGAGGGACGCCAGCTCGCTACTTCGCACGCCCGGTCACCTCCTGTCCCGCCCCAAGGTTACGCAGCGCGGGCGCGCGGAGTGCCGCCAGGACGGTGACGACCCAGACGACGCCCATGGTGATTCCCGCGGCGGCCAGGCCACCGAGATGGCCGATGAGCGCGGCGGCGAGGATCCCCGCCGGTCCCGCGATCATCATGAGGGAGTTCTGCGTGCCCATGACGCGACCGCGCAGGTCCTCGGGGATTCGTTCGATCATGAGCACCCCGAGCAGGCCGCCGAGCAGTCCCGAGGAGAGCCCCAGCACGAACGCGCCGGTGAAGACGACCCATATCGGGGGAAGGGCCGAGATGACACCGATGCCCACGGCGGTGCCCAGCAGCCCGGTCACGAACCAGGCCCGGCGTGACCCGCGTGCCCCCAGAGCGGCGTAGAGGCCGCCGCCCACGAGGGTTCCCGCGGCGATCGCGGTGAGCACGAAACCGAGCGTCTCCATCCGGCCGATCAGCGTGAAGTGCGCGGGGAGGACGATTCCCTGCAGGGAGACGATCACGGTGATCAGCACCAGGTTGAGCATCGTGACCGCGAGCAGGAACCGGTCGCGCCGGAACAGCACCCGCCAGCCCTCCTTCAACAGCCCCCACCCCGAAGCGGGCGAGGAGGACGCGGGATCGGTCCCGGCGGGGATCACGCCGACGTGCCTCGGGATCAGGAGCGTGAGCATCGCCGCCGCGGACGAGGTGCCCGCGGTGATCCAGAGCACCATGGAGCCGTCGAACAGGACCAGCAGGCTCCCGGCCGCGGCCGGGCCGATCACCATGATCAACGCGCCGATGCTCTCCCTGACACCCATGAGCCGGTGCGCGGGGACGCCGCCGGCCCGTACGATCGCGGGCAGGATCGCCTCGCGGGCCGTCATCCCCGGCACGTCACCGACCGCGCCGATGATGCCGAAAAGGATGAACCACCCCAGGTTCAACCCGGTCACGAGATCGACGACGGGCAGGGCGGCCAGCGACGCGGCGGAGATCAGATCGGTGATCACCGACGACGTGCGCCGGTTGATCCGGTCGATCACGACACCCATGACCAGACCCGAGACGAAGGCCGGTACCGCGGTGGCGGCCGACAGGATCCCGGCGGAGAGGACGCTTCCCGTCGTCTGCAACACGATCAGGGGGAGAGCCACCGCGGCGATCGAGTTTCCCAGCAGTGACAGGGCGTACGAGGCCAGGTAGATCAGGGGAACGGGCTTCATGCCCCCAGTGGAAACCATGACCTTACGTCGGGGGCAAATGCCGGAGCCCGCACCCCCGTAGGAGGAACGCGGCGGTGGTCACGAGATGCCGTAAGAGGGCGGGACTACGCTGGAGCGCGTGAGTGATCCTCTGGTGGCGCGGATGCGCGAGTTCGGCACGACCATCTTCGCCGAGATGTCGGCGCTGGCCCTGCGGACCGGCTCGATCAACCTCGGGCAGGGCTTCCCCGACACCGACGGGCCCGCCGCGATGCTGGAACGGGCGGTGTCGGCGATCCGCGAGGGCTCCAACCAGTACCCGCCGGGGCCGGGGGTGCCCGAGCTGCGCCAGGCCGTCTCCGAGCACCGCAAGGACCACTACGGGCTCGACTACGACCCCGACGGCGAGGTCCTCGTCACCGTCGGCGCCACCGAGGCCATCGCCGCGACGATCCTCGCGCTGTGCGAGCCCGGCGACGAGGTGATCGCCTTCGAGCCGTACTACGACTCCTACGCCGCCGCCGTCGCCCTCGCCGGGGCCGTGCTCCGCCCGGTCACCCTGCGCCCGGTCGAGGGCCGCTTCACCTTCGACCCCGCCGAGCTGCGCGCCGCCGCCGGGCCGCGTACCCGGGCCGTCCTGGTCAACTCCCCGCACAATCCCACCGGAACCGTCCTCACCCGCGCCGAGCTCGACGAGATCGCCCGGCTGTGCCTGGAGCGCGACCTGGTGGCCGTCACCGACGAGGTCTACGAGCACCTCACCTTCGACGGCGTCGAGCACGTGCCGATGGCCACCCTGCCGGGCATGCGCGAGCGCACCGTGATGATCTCCTCCGCGGGCAAGACCTTCTCGGTCACCGGCTGGAAGACGGGCTGGATCTGCGCGCCGCCCGAGCTCGTCAGGGCCGCGCAGACCGTCAAGCAGTTCCTCACCTTCACCGCCGCCGCGCCCTGGCAGCTCGCCGTCGCCCACGGCCTGCGCCACGAGCTCGACTGGGTCTCCGCCCTGCGGGCGGACCTGGAGTCCAAGCGCGACCGGCTGATGGCGGGGCTGTCCACGGCGGGCTTCGAGGTCTACCGTCCCGCGGGCACCTACTTCGTGCAGACCGACATCCGTCCCCTGGGCTTCACCGACGGCCTCGCCCTGACCCGCGAGCTGCCGTCGCTGGCGGGCGTGGTCGCCATCCCCACCCAGGTCTTCTACGCCCGCCCCGAGCGCGGGGGTCACTTCGTCCGCTTCGCCTTCTGCAAGCGGGACGAGGTCATCGACGAGGCGGTGAGCCGGCTGGCCGGGCTCGGGGCGGTTCGACCCACGGGGGGTTGATCGGGCATCCTGGGGGTGAAGCGACTGGCGGCAAGAGGATGGCATCAACCATCGGGGAGCCCGTCGTGGGAGTCGACCGCCTGGGCGCCCACGCCGAGAGGACGCGCATGCCCCAGCCCGCATCGAACGGTCCCGAGTCCGAGAGCGCGCCGTCGGCCCGATTGCTTCCCGGCGGCCCGGTCGCCGAAAGCATCCTGGCCGACGTGGCGACCCGGGTGGCCGCCCTGACCGGCGGGGGGATCACCCCGAGCCTGGCGACGGTCCTGGTCGGCGACGACGACGCCAGCGCCGGATACATCCGCATCAAGCAGCGGCAGGCCGCCGAGCTCGGCTTCGCCTCCCCGCACGAGCACCTGCCCGCGAGCGCCACCCAGGCGGACCTGCACGCGGTCATCACCGCTTTCAACGACGACCCGGCGGTGCACGGGCTGCTCGTCCAGCACCCCGTCCCCAAGCACCTCGACTACGACCGGGCCCTGCAGGTCATGGATCCGGACAAGGACGTCGACGGCATGCATCCGCTCAACATCGGGCGGCTGGCGCTGGAGCTCCCCGGCCCGCTGCCGTGCACGCCCGCCGGGATCGAGGCGCTGCTCGCGTACTACGACATCCCGGTGGCGGGCCGGGAGGTGGTCGTCCTCGGGCGCGGGGCCACACTCGGCCGTCCCCTGTCGATCCTCCTCGCGCAGAAGCGCCCGACGGCGAACGCCGCCGTCACCGTCGTGCACACCGGGGTGAGCGACTGGCCCCGCTACACGCGGCGCGCCGACGTCCTGGTCGCCGCCGCGGGCGTGCCGGGGATCGTCCGGCCCGAGCACGTCAAGCCCGGCGCCGTCGTCGTCGGCGGCGGGGTGCGTTACGAGGGCAGGCGCCTGCTGCCCGACGTCGACGAGTCCTGTGCCCGGGTGGCCGGGGCGATCACCCCCAGGGTCGGCGGGGTCGGGCCCACCACGGTCGCGATGCTGTTCCGCAACGCGATCACGGCGGCCGAGCGCGCCACGGGTGCCGCCGGAGAGGACGGCGCCCGGTAGCCGTCCGACGCCGCCCGCCCGCCGTTACCGGCCCGGCGCCGCCTCATGGCGGCCACCCGTTCCGTGGCCGCGCGGAGGGCGCGTTCCCTCACGAAACGCCGGTCGCCGTGTCGTCGGCCCGGAATCAATCTCCCTGCGTGTACCTTCTGCTGCGGAGAGTGGTCGACGGGCGTGCCCGCGAGGGCGGTACGCACGGTGCGGAACGGGTGGGGCGGGCGGGTTCCCTCCCGATGACGCGCGCCGCTCTCCACTCCCGTGATTCGCAGGAAGGAGAGCATCGACGATGCGACGGGGATTCAGGGTGCTGGCGGCGGTGGTGGTCGCACTCGGTTGCGTGGGGTTCGTCCCGGGCGCGGCGACCGCCTCCGGCTCGGACTCCGCCGCCTGGGGGCCCGTCCGCAGCCACCAGAACTGGCGCTGCCTGGACGCCGACCTCGGCACCATCGGCCCGAACGGGACCAAGGTGCAGCTGTGGGGCTGCAACGGCTGGGACAACCAGTCGTGGAGCTACGACGTGTCCAGTCACACGATCCACAGCAAGGAGAACGGCCGCTGCCTGGACGCCGATCTCGGGACCATCAACGCGAACGGCACCAAGGTGCAGCTCTGGGACTGCAACGGCTGGGCCAACCAGAAATGGATCTACGACGCGACGAGCCGCACGATCTACAGCATGTACAACGGGCGCTGCCTGGACGCGGACCTGGGGACCATCGGCTCGAACGGGACCAAGGTGCAGCTGTGGAACTGCAACGGCTGGGCCAACCAGAAGTGGACGCTCTGACGGCCGTCCGAGGGCTGACGGCCGTCCGAGGGCGGCACGCGTCGTTCGCGGTGTTCTCGCGACGCGGCGACCGGCTGCGGCCGGGCCACCTGGGGAGCCGGTGTCGCCGGGCGTTCTCGCCGACCGGCACCGGCCCGGCGGCGGTGTATCCGAGGTAGCGCGCGACCTGTGGCGAGCGGGAGCCGCTCCCGCCGGGGGAGGGCAGGCTCGCGCGAGGCGGGTGGGAAAGGGCCCGGGGCCGGCCGGAGAGCGGACCGGCCCCGGGCGGCGCGGGGGTGTTACGGGGGTTACGGCCTGCCCGCGATGACCGGCGAGGTGGTGGCGGGGTCGGTGGAGGCCGCCGGGGTGGCGGCCCGCGCCGAGCGCAGCGGGATCTCCCTGAGCATCAGGGAGGCCACCGCGGCGAGGACGGCGATCGGGACGCCGACCACGAAGACCGCGCTCATCGCCCGGGTGAACGCCTCCAGGATGATCTCCAGGATCGGCGCGGGGAGAGCGTGGATGGCCTCGGGGGAGCCGAGGCTGGGGGCCGCGCCGCCGCTCAGCGGCAGGTTCGCCGCCTTCGCGAGGGAGACCAGCTCCGCGGTGAGCCGGTTGGACAGGATCGCGCCGAAGGCCGCGACGCCCACCGCGCCGCCGAGGGAGCGGAAGAACGACACCCCGGAGGTCGCCGAGGCGAGGTTCGCGCGGGTCACCGCGTTCTGGGCGGCGAGGATCAGGATCTGCATGGAGGCGCCGAGCCCGATGCCGAGCACCGCGTTGTCGAGGCCGACGATCACCAGCGAGCTGTCGACGTGCAGGCGGGAGAGCAGGAACAGCCCGAGCGCGACCAGCAGCATGCCCACCACGGGGAAGATCTTCCAGCGGCCCGTCCTGCTGACGAACCGGCCGGTCAGGATCGAGGAGGTGAGCAGGCCGAGCACCAGGGGCAGGGTCATCAGGCCTGAGCCGGTGGGGCTCATGCCCTTGACGATCTGCAGATACTGCGGCAGGAACATCAGCGCGCCGAACATCGCCGCGCCGACCAGCAGGGAGGCGACGGAGGTGAGCACGAAGGTGCGGTCGCGGAACAGGTGCGGGGGCAGGATCGGGTCGGCGGCCCGGCGCTCGGCGACGACGGTGAGGCCGAACATCGCCAGGCTGAGCGCGCCCAGACCGTAGGTCCACGCGGAGTTCCAGCCGAACTCCTTGCCCCCGAGGGAGAGCAGCAGCATCAGCGCGGTGGTGCCGCCGGTGATGAAGGTCGCGCCCCACCAGTCGACCTTCGTGTCGCGCCGGACGAGCGGCAGCTTCAGCACCTTCTGGATGACGACGAACGCGACCACCGCGAGCGGCACGCAGAACCAGAAGGTCCAGCGCCAGGACATGTTGTCCACGATGAACCCGCCGAGCAGCGGGCCGGCCACCGTCGAGACGCCGAAGACCGCGCCGATGTAGCCGGAGTAGCGCCCGCGCTCGCGGGGCTCGACCACGTCGCCGAGGATGATCTGCGGCAGGGCGGCGAGGCCGCCGGCGCCGATGCCCTGCAGCGCCCTGGCCGCGATGAGCTGGCCCATGTCCTGGGAGAACCCGGCGGCGATGGAGGACAGCACGAAGACGACCAGCGAGACCTGGAACATGAGCTTGCGGCCGTAGAGGTCGGAGAGCTTGCCCCAGATCGGGGTGGAGGCGGTCATGGTCAGCAGGGTCGCGCTGGCCACCCAGGCGAGCTGCTCCTGACCGCCGAGCGTGCCGACGATCGTCGGCAGCGCGGTCCCGACCACGGACGTGGAGATCATCGACGTCAGCATGGCGAGCATCAGCCCGGCCAGGATCTCCAGCACCTGTCTGTGGGTGAAACGCGGTTCGGCCTCGGCCTGGATCCGTTGTTCGGTCAGCATGAACCGTCCCCCAATGCATGTACAGTACACATGAAGTTAGTAGACGCTTGTTTACTCGTCAAATCTGAAAGGATCCCGTAGGTGGATGAGATACGGCAGCGCGACAGGGAGGGCACCAGGCGGCGCATCCTCGACGCCGCCCGCCGGCTGTTCGCCGACCTCGGGTACGACCAGGTGACGATGCGGATGATCGCCGCGGAGGCGGACGCCAACATCGCGCTGATCAACCGCTACTTCGGCAGCAAGCGCGACCTGTTCGCCGAGGTGCTCGCGATGCAGGGGCGCTTCCCCGGCGTCCTGGACGGCCCCGAGGAGGAGCTGCCCCGCCGCCTGGCCGAGTACGTCGCCGAACGGCTCCGCTCCGACCAGGGGAGCGTGGTGCTGGCCGCGCTCATCCGGTCGTCCAGCGCCCCGGAGATCCACGAGATCATCCGCGACCGGGTCAGCTCGGCGATCCTGGGCCCCCTGTCGGCGCGGCTCTCCGGTCCCGACGCGACCTTCCGGGCGATGGTCGCCACCGCGCTCGTCACCGGCAGCGGCACGATGCGCCAGCTCTACGGCCCCGACTCCGGCGACGCCCCCGACCACGAGACCGTGGTCGCCCGGCTCACCGCCGTCTTCGAGGCCTGTCTCGGGGTGGGAGACCCCGGCACCGCCCCGGCGCCGTCGCGGTGACATCGCGGTGACGTCGGCGCGGCGCGTTCGGGACGGGGCCGGACGCGCCGCTCGATCCGGTTTCCGCCCGGTGCGCGGACGCTCCTCGTGACCCGGTCAAAGGGCGGGCGCCATCCGCGATCATGCGGTCGCCCGGGGCGTGCGACCATGGTCACATGACCTGGTTGCGCTGTGCCTTCCCCCGGCCGGGGGCGACCACGCGGCTGTTCTGCCTCGCGCACGCGGGCGGGTCGGCCAACGCCTACCGCACGTGGTCGGAGCTGCTGCCCGCGTCCGTCGAGCTGCACGCGACGCAGCTGCCCGGCAGGGCCGACCGGTTCACCGAGCCGCTGCCGGACGACATGGACGCGCTGGCCGACGAGGTGACCGGGTCGATGCTGCCGCTGCTGGACCGGCGTTTCGCGCTGTTCGGGCACAGCATGGGGGCGACGCTCGCCTACGAGGTCACGCGCCGCCTCGAAGCCCGGGGAATCGCCCCGGCGCGGCTGTTCGTGTCCGGCGCGAGGGCGCCGCACGCCCCCCGCGACCGGCCCGAGATCTCGGAGTACGACGACGACCGCTTCGTGGCCGAGCTGGCGAAACTCGGCGGCACCGAGGTGGAGGTCCTGTCCCACCGGGCGATGCGCGAGATCATCCTGCCCTACGTCCGCGCGGACTTCCGCCTGGTCGAGGCGTACCACCACCGTCCCGGACCTCCGCTGTACACCCCGATCTCCGCCCTCGTCGGCGACGCCGACCCGGTGGTCACCCCCGTCCAGGCCAAGTCGTGGGAGGCCCGTACGAGCTCCGACTTCTCCCTGACGGTCTTCCCCGGCGACCACTTCTACCTGCAGCCGCAACGCGCGCCGGTGGTCGAGGAGATCGCCCGGACCCTCGCGGGGTGAGCGGGATGAGCGGGGTGAGCGGCCGCGACGCGCGGACAGGAAGGACAGGGGAACGTCCCGGTACGGGCTTCGGACGGTAGAGGCCGTACCGGTCCCGGGTCATGTCCGCCCCCGCGAGGCCCACGCGAGCCGCCCGGTTGGCTGGTTGTGTCGAAGGAAGGGTCCTCCTTGGGCAATGAGTGCCCATGAGGTGGAACGGGGAGGCCATTAGCGTCGGCCAGGTGGGTGAACGAGTACTGATCGCGCTCGGTGGCAACGCGATGACCGGGCCCGACGGCGGCGCCTCGCCGGGTGACCAGCACCGCGCGGTCGAGCAGGCCGTGCGCCACGTCGTCGCGCTCGTCGAGGACGGCCACCAGGTGACCCTCACCCACGGCAACGGCCCCCAGGTCGGCAACCTGATCCTGAAGAACCAGCTCGCCGCGCACGTCGTGCCCCCGGTGCCGCTCGACTGGTGCGGGGCGCAGACGCAGGCCACCATCGGCACCCTCATCCTCAACGCGTTCGACGGCCGCGCGGCGGTCGTGGTCACCCGTACGCTCGTCGACCCCGCCGACCCGGCCTTCCAGGACCCGGTCAAGCCGATCGGCCGCTACTTCAGCGAGGCGGAGGCGCGCCGCTTCGAGGATCTCGGCCAGACCTGGCGCCGCTTCGAGCGGGGCTGGCGCCGCGTGGTGGCCTCCCCCGAGCCGCTGGAGATCCTCGACGCGCCCGCGGTGGCCGCGCTGGTGGCCTCGGGATTCACCGTCGTGGCCGCGGGGGGCGGCGGCGTGCCGGTGACCCGCGACGCGGAGGGGCGGCTGGCCGGGGTCGAGGCCGTGATCGACAAGGATCTGGCCGCCGCCGTGCTCGCCAGGGCCGTGCGGGCCACGGTCCTGGTCATCGCGACCGACGTCCCCCGGGCCGTCGTCGGGTTCGGCACGCCCGGGGCCCGCCCCCTGGGCCACGTCACCGCGGCCGAACTGCGCGTGCTGCACGCCGCGGGACACTTCGCGGGGGGCAGCATGGGCCCGAAGGTCGAGGCCGCGCTGCGCTTCGTCGAGCAGGGCGGCGACCGATCGGTGATCACCTCCCTCGAGGACATGGGAGCGGCGCTCACCGGGGAGACCGGCACCGTGGTGCGACAGTGAACACGACGCGATCGAAAGGTGGCAGCGATGCCCGAACCCATTGAAGTGCGCAAGGTGCCCATCGAGAGTGTGACCGACGCCTCCGGGCTGGCCCGGCTCATCGACGACGGGGTGATCGAGGCGCACCGGGTGCTCGCGGTGATCGGCAAGACCGAGGGCAACGGCGGGGTGAACGACTACACCCGCATCCTGGCCGACACGGCCTTCCGCGGGGTGCTCGCGGCCAAGGGCCACCCGTCCCCCGAGAGCGTGCCGCTGGTGTGGTCGGGCGGCACCGACGGCGTGCTCAGCCCGCACGCCACGATCTTCGCCACCACCGCGAACGCCGAGCCGGGTGACGAGCCGAGGGTGAGCGTCGGCATCGCGATGAGCGACGTGATCCTGCCCGAGGACATCGGCCGCCCCGCGATGGTGGAGAAGGTCGCCGCCGGAGTCCGCGAGGCCATGAAGCTCGCCGGGATCGACGACCCCGCCGACGTCCACTACGTCCAGACCAAGACCCCGCTGCTCACCCTGTCCACGATCAACGACGCCAAGTCGCGCGGCAAGGACGTGGTGATCGAGGACACCGGCCCGTCGATGGACATCTCCAACTCCACCACCGCCCTCGGCATCGCCGTCGCCCTCGGCGAGATCGAGATGCCGGCCGCCGACCAGATCCACCGCGACCTGTCGCTCTACTCCTCGGTCGCCTCGTGCTCCTCGGGCGTCGAACTGGACCGGGCCCAGATCGTGGTCGTCGGCAACGTACGGGGGATCGGCGGCCGGTACCGGATCGGTCACTCGGTCATGAAGGACGCGCTGGACGCCGACGGCATCTGGGAGGCCATCCGCTCCAGCGGCATCGAGCTGCCCGAGCGCCCCCACCCGTCCGACCTGGGCGACAGGCTCGTCAACGTCTTCATGAAGTGCGAGGCCGACCCGTCGGGCAGCGTGCGGGGCCGCCGCAACATCATGCTCGACGACTCCGACGTGCACTGGCACCGCCAGATCAAGGCCACCGTCGGCGGTGTCGCGGCCAGCGTCACCGGGGACCCGGCCGTGTTCGTCTCGGTCGCGGCGGTCCACCAGGGCCCCAGCGGCGGCGGCCCGGTGGCCGCCATCGCCGACCTCGGCTGACGGGCGGCACGCGGAGGCACGCGCCGCCCGCGCGTGCCTCCGCGTGCGGGCCGCGGGCCGTCATCCGCCCGCGGCCGGTCGCGGACCCGGACGGAGGGCCTGCCGGGGGGTCAGCACACAGAACTCGTTGCCATCGGGATCGGCCATCGCCACCTGACCGGCCTCGCGCGGGCCGACGTCGATTCGAGTCGCCCCGAGGGAGACGAGACGGTCGACCTCCGCTCGCTGATCACCGTGCGCAGGTGGGGCGAGGTCGAAGTGCAGCCGGTTCTTCCCGGTCTTCGGCGCCACCGGCGGACCGCCCCACGTGATCTTCGGACCGCCGTGCGGCGAGCGGATCGCGGTCTCCTCGTCCTGGTCCCAGACCAGCGGCCAGCCCAGGGCCTCGCTCCAGAAGTATCCGACCTCCCGCGAACCGTCGCACGCGAGCGCTCCGACGAATCCGCAGTCAGCGAGGAAGTTGTTGTCCGGCCCGATGACGCAGAACTCGTTGCCCTCGGGGTCGGCGAGCACCACATGGTCCTCCTCCGGGCGTTGCCCGATGTCGATGTGCCGCGCACCGAGCTCGAGCGACCTCGCCACCGTCTGCCGCTGGTCCTCAAGGGACGTGCTCGTCAGATCGAAGTGCATCTGGTTCGGGCCGGTTTTCTCCTCCCGGGCCGGAAGACATCGGATCCGGAACCCGGTGTCATCGCTCGGCAGGAGCGTGATGCCGTCGCGGGGATCGTCGGTCATCTCCCAGCCCAGGACTCCGGTCCAGAAGCGCGCCAGGCGGAGCGGGTCGTTCGCGTCGAAGCAGAGCGCGACGAGCTGAGAGGTCATCCCGCGTCTCCAATCTGCCGGCTCACGGGCGCGGACAGGGCACCTCCGCCCGCCGCATGACGGAGGCAACGCTAGCCCGCCCGAAGACCGCGACGCCAACGCTTATAAGCGCGTACGGGTCAGGCGGGTTTGTCAGGAGGTGTGTGATGCCGGGCCGCGTCGACGAGGCGGGTGCCGAGCGCGCGGATGTGCTGGATGAGTTCGGGCGGTTCGTGCACCTCGAACGGGACGCCGAGTTGCGCGACCCACATGGCCAGCTCGTCGAGGGAGTTCGATCCGGTGCTGAGGACGCACACGCCGTCGCCGGCCGGCTCGACCACCGCCATCGTCGGCGGCATCCGGGCGGCGACGACATCGGCCGGGGCCCGCACCGTGAACCGGCCGCGGTAGCGGTACGGGTCGACGGAGATCCGCTCCGAGATGTAGAGGGCGAGGTCGGCGCCGGGCGGCTCGCGGGGGGTGAAGCGTGGCCCGTTCGGGGTGCGCAGGCGCAGCCGGTCGACGCGGAACGTGCGCCAGTCGTCCCGGCCGGTGTCCCACGCCACCAGGTACCAGCGGCGGCCCGAGTTCACCAGCCGGTACGGTTCGGCGGCGCGGAGATCCCCGGTGCCGTCGTGGGAGCGGTAGTCGAACCGCAGGCTTTCCCTGCCGCGTACGGCCGAGGCGATCGCGGTGAGCACGGACGGGTCCACGGCCGCGTCCGGGCCCACCAGCGGGACCGTGACCGACCGCAGGTCGCCGACCCGCTGCCGGAGCCGGGGCGGGAGGACCTGTTCGAGCTTGGCGAGGGCGCGGACCGAGGTCTCCTGGATGCCCGCCACGCTGGAGACGGCGGCGGTGCCGAGCCCGATGGCGACCGCGACCGCCTCGTCGTCGTCGAGCAGCAGCGGCGGGAGCCCGGCACCGGCGCCGAGCCGGTAGCCGGGTGTGCCCGCGGTGGCGTGCACGACGTACCCGAGTTCACGGATCCGGTCGATGTCGCGGCGGATCGTGCGGGGCGAGACGCCGAGCCGTTCGGCCAGCTCGGTGCCCGGCCAGTCCCTGGGGGTCTGCAGTAGCGACAGCAGCCGCAGCAGCCGTGCCGATGTCTCCAGCATGACGCCGATCCTAGGACCGAAGCTGTCCTAGCAGGTGCCTAGCCTGACGGACATGAACGACGACACGCGAATCCATCCGTTCCGGATCGACATCCCGCAGGCACAGCTGGACGACCTGCACGGCCGGCTGGCGGCGACCCGCTGGCCGGACGAACTGCCCGGTGTGGGCTGGTCCTACGGGGTTCCCGTCGGCTACGCGAAGAAACTCGCCGAGTACTGGCGCACCGGTTTCGACTGGCGTGCCGCCGAGGCGCTGATGAACACCTTTCCGCAGTTCACGACCCGGATCGACGGGCAGAACGTTCACTTCCTCCACGTCCGCTCGCCCGAACCCGACGCGCTGCCCCTGATCGTCACGCACGGCTGGCCGGGCTCGGTCGCCGAGTTCCTGAAGGTCATCGGCCCGCTCACCGACCCGGCGGCGCACGGTGGCGACCGGTCCGACGCGTTCCATGTCGTCGCCCCGTCGATCCCCGGGTTCGGCTTCTCCGGTCCCACCACCGAGACCGGCTGGGACCTGGAGCGGATCGCGCGGGCGTGGGCGGAGCTGATGGAGCGGCTCGGCTACCGGCGATACGGCGCGCAGGGCGGCGACAGCGGCTCGGTCATCTCGCCGATGCTCGGCCGCGCCGTGCCGCAGAACGTCGTCGGCGTGCACGTCAACGGCGCGCTCGGGTTCCCGACCGGCGACCCGGCCGAGTTCGAGGGGCTCACCCCCGCTGAGCTCGCCCGCCTCGGCCAGTACCAGGACCAGGACCATTCCGGTTACGCGATCATCCAGGCGACCCGGCCGCAGACCCTCGCGTTCGGGCTGCACGACTCGCCCGCGGCTCAGCTGGCGTGGATCGTGGAGAAGTTCAAGGAGTGGACCGACCCGGCCCGCGAGCTGCCCGAGGACGCGGTGGACATCGACCAGATGCTCACCGACGTGAGCGTCTACTGGTTCACCGGGACCGGCGCCTCGGCCGCCCGCCTCTACAAGGAGGGCCAGAAGGGCTGGGGAGCGGTGGCCGAGTACTCGGCGCTGCCGCACGGCGTCGCCGTCTTCCCCGGCGACGCCGGAGTCCGGCGGATCGCCGAGCGCGAACACGACGTCGTGCACTGGTCGGAGTTCGACCGCGGCGGCCACTTCGCCGCGATGGAGGCCCCCGACCTGCTCGTCGGGGACATCCGGGCCTTCTTCCGCCTCCTGCGGTGAGCCCCTGACCCCGGCCAGGCCGTCTGGGTCCTGCCGCCAGTGGTGGTATTCCCGGTATATCCGGCATATCCGGTACGGCCGACCCCGCCCGACCTCGCCGTACCAGGCTGAATCAGGCCGAGCCGAGCTCGATCCGGCTCGGTGCCCCCCCGGCGCAGGCCGGGGCAGTGCCAGGGGTGATGCCGGGAGGGGCGGTCGTCCTCCCGTCCCGGCCGCGCGGGTAGGCTCCCGGTTCGTGCCGAGCATTCCGCAGCCCCTGGTCCCCGGCGACGACGGCGCCGCCGACGTCGCCGTGACATCCGCGCTCGCGGCCTTCGCCGCGGGGGAGGCCCAGGCCGGTGAGGTCGTCGCCGCGCTGAGCGGGGCCCGGCTGCTCGTGCCGGTGGTCGCCCTGCTCAAGGAGTCGGAGATCGGCGCGCACGGGCTGCGGCAGGAGAAGGAGAGCGAGATGGCCCTCCCGAAGCTCGTCGGCGCGGACGGCCGCGAGGCGGTGCTCGCCTTCACCGGGACGGAGCCGCTGCGGCGCTGGCGCCCCGACGCCAGGCCCATCCAGGCCACGATCCTTCAGGTCTGCCAGGCCGCGGTGCACGAGAGCACCGCGGCGGTGGTGGTCGACGTCGCGGGCCCGGTGCCCTTCGTGATCGAGGGCGATCTCCTGCGGGCGCTCGCCGCGGTCGAGTCGGGCACCCTCGACCGGCTGGGAGCCGAGGCGCCCGGCGTCACCGTGGCGCGGATGGAAGAGATCGCCGAGTCCCCCAGGCGTCGGCGGTTCGGTTGGCCGCGGCGTGGACGAGGTTGACCGTCAGGATCGCCGGGGCGATCACGGCGACGAACCCGCCGAAGTCGCGCTCGAAGACCAGGGCGAGGATCACCGCCGTCACCCCGTTCTGCTGGGCCAGCCCCAGGTGCACCCGGTCGATCATCGGCAGGCCGTGGGTGAGCACCAGCGCGGCGACCATCTGCGCGGCGTACGCGGCGAGCCCGAGCAGCACGCCCATGCCCATGTTCGTCCCGCCGACGAGCAGCAGGCCCATCAGGAAGGCCGACAGCGCGAACGCCGCGCTCACCGCCCTGCCCAGCCAGCGCGAGTCGGGCAGGCGCAGGTAGAGCCCGGCCGTCGCCAGGCCGAGCATGAGGGAGGTCCACGCGGCCGACACGACCGCCCCGGCCGCCGTCACGTAGGTCAGCACCGGCGGGGCGTTCCTGATCAGCCGCCACAGCAGGTAGACCACCCCCGCGAACAACACGTTCAACCCCAGGTCGGCGAAGTACGCGGCCGACAGGCCACCCCCGCCCGAGCCACTCACCAGCGCCGCCGCGTAGACGGCCAGGATGATCGTCACCGGGTCGTCGAAGGAGGACCACGCCCCGAGGATCGTCTTCGCCCGGTTGGAGAGACGGTCGTCCCGCATCACCCCGGCGACCGAGAGCGGGTCGATCTGGGCGACCACCACCGCCATGATCAGTGCCCGGGGGTCGCCGGAGACGAGGTAGACGACCCCGGCGATGAACGCGGTCTTGAGCAGCACCCCGACGGTGACCGCGAGCACGATCAGCCGGGAGTGCTCCCTGGCCTCGGCGCGGTCGATCCCGTGCGTGCTTCCGTACAGGCCGATCGCGAGCAGCAGGCTGCTGAACAGCACGTACGCGCCCGAGTGTTCCATGTCGCGCAGGCCGCCCAGGTCGGCGGCGAGCCAGCCGAGGCCGACGACGACGATCAAGAGCCCGATTCGGGCCACCGCTCACTCCTTGGGATGGACCGCAGGTGCCCCTGGGGCTTCTGAGGGCGTTCTCGCTGGTTGATCGGGGGCAGGGTGAAGTGCCCGCGGATCGTGTCCACGAGCCTGGCCATCTTGTCGTCGGAGACGTCGACCTTGCGCTGGTCCAGGGTCACCCCGATGAGATAGCGGGTCTCGTCGATCCAGTAGAAGAACATGGCCCCGCGCTCCACGTCGAGGACCGTGCGGATGAGGATGCCGCCCTCCAGCCTGCGCAACTGCTGGTTGAGCCGCTGGGTGAGCCAGTTGAGCTGGTTGCCCGCCCGCAGGTAGATCTTCCTGCGCTCCTCCTGGTCGGTCTCGTGGAAGAAGTGGGCCAGGTCGCCGTCCTCCAGCACGTCGGTGTAGAAGCGGCACTTCTGGTCGGCGAAGTAGGCCACGAAGTGCAGGTCGTCCTGGTCGACCATGGACACGCAGCTGGCCAGCGCCTTCTCCACCGAGGGGCCGATGTTCGGCATGGTGCGGATCAGGATCTCCGACTCGCCGATCACCCTGCGCTTGGTGGCGGTGGGCAGCGGTCCCATCCCGGCCTCCAGGTACGGGAGGTAGAGGCCCCGGCGGTACTGGACGAGCAGGTAGACGCCGGTGGCGACGGCGAACGCGCTCACCCCCGCGGTGATCAGCCCGTGCAGCTCGCCCGGCACCCCGCCCCGCCAGAGCACGGGGCCGAACGCCGCCACGAACCCCAGCACCGCCTCGCCCGCCGCGGTGACCGTCAGCCCGACCACCAGCAGCACCGGCAGCCGCGCCCTGATCCGGCCGAGCACGGTGGCGATGAGGGCGAGCGCCACGATCACCAGGACCACGGTGACCGCGCGGGCCACGTCGTACTCCTCGCCCTCGATGTACCACGCGAGGAGTTCGAGAAGCACCGGCAGGAGGACGAGGGACGCGATGACCGCGGGTAGCTTGCTGAAGCGATCCGTGTCCACGCGATCCGGCCCTCCGGGGGTAGGAGTGCCTACAGCCTCCGTGATCATCGCGGTTCCCGTCAATGACCTCCGGGGTCATCCGGCCCTCGGCGACCCTTGGGCCGGAGTGGGCCGGAGTGGGCCGGATCCCCGGCGCGCAAGGGGGTCGCGGATTATGGTCGGCTCCATGAACCCCCCGGTGCCCCTTCTGCTCCTCCCCGCGCTGGCCGCCCTGGCGGGTCTGGCGATCGGGGCCGGGACGCGGCGCGTGGTGGCCCGCCATTCGGGGGCCGAGGGGGAGCGGCACGGTCCCCCTCCCGTGGCGGGGGCGGTGGAGGCGGTCACCGCGGCGGTGCTGGCCGCCCTCGCGCTGCGGGCGCTGTGGCCGGAAGCACCGGCGGGGACGGCGGCGTGGCCGGGAGGACGGGCGGCGGAGATCACGCCGCTCGGGAGGGCGGGGGAGCTGCTCGCCTTCGGCTGGCTGGCGGTGGTCGCCGTCGCCCTGTCCTTCGTCGACGCCGCCGTCCACCGGCTGCCCGACCGGCTCACCCTCGCCGCCTACCTGGGGACCGTCGTCCCGCTGGCCGTGTCGGCCCTCGCCGACGGCCGCTTCGGAGACCTGCTCGGCGCCGGGCTGGGCGGCCTCGCCCTGGCGGGTTTCTACCTGGTGCTGTTCCTGGTCAACCCGGCGGGCATGGGACTGGGCGACGTCAAGTTCGCGGCGAGCCTGGGCGCGGCCCTCGGCTGGCTGGGCTGGGACACCCTGGTCGCCGGGGCCTTCCTCGGACTCCTGGCCGGGGGGCTCTACGGGGCCGCCCTGATGGTGCTGCGCCGCGCGGGCCGCAAGAGCGAGATCCCCTTCGGCCCCTTCATGGCCGTCGGCGCCCTGGCCGCCGTCCTCACCGCCCTCTGACGCACCACCCGCTGTGACGATCACCGACGGATGTCTCAACCAGTGAACGAAGGCCATTCCAGTGGGCGACACGTGGAAGACTTGTCACCATGTTGCGCTGGTTGACCGCCGGAGAGTCCCACGGCCCCGAGCTCGTCGCGATCCTGGAAGGCCTGCCCGCCGGGGTGGAGGTGACCACGGCACAGCTGGACGAGGCGCTGCGCCGTCGCCGCCTCGGTTACGGGCGCGGGGCGCGGATGAAGTTCGAGCAGGACGTCGTGACCATCGCGGGCGGGGTCCGCCACGGCCGGACGCTCGGCAGTCCCGTCGCCATCCGGGTGGGCAACACCGAGTGGCCCAAGTGGGAGACGGTCATGGCCGCCGACCCCGTCGACCCGGCCGTGCTGGAGGGGCAGGCGCGCAACGCGCCGCGCTCCCGCCCCCGTCCCGGCCACGCCGACCTCGCCGGGATGCAGAAGTACGGCTTCGACGATGCCCGCCCGGTGCTCGACCGGGCCAGCGCCCGCGAGACCGCCGCCCGCGTCGCGCTCGGCCAGGTGGCGCGGAGCTTCCTCAAGCAGGCCCTCGGCGTCGACATCGTCAGCCACGTCGTCTCGATCGGCGGGGCCGTCGCCACCCGGGGCATCGTGCCCGGCCCCGGCGACCTGGAGGCGATCGACACCGACCCGGTGCGCTGCGCCGACCCCGACGGCAGCGCGGCCATGGTCGCCGAGATCGACAGGGCGCACAAGGACGGCGACACCCTCGGCGGCGTCGTCGAGGTGGTCGCCTACGGCCTGCCGCCGGGCCTGGGCAGCTACACCCACTGGGACCGCCGCCTCGACGCCCGCCTCGCGGCCGGTCTGATGGGCATCCAGGCGATCAAGGGCGTCGGCGTCGGCGACGGGTTCGAGACGGCCCGCCGCCCCGGCTCCCTGGCCCACGACGAGATCGAGAACACCGCCGACGGCGTACGCCGGATGACCAACCGGGCCGGTGGCGTCGAGGGCGGCATGACCAACGGCGAGCCGCTGCGCGTCAGCGCGGCGATGAAGCCGATCTCCACCGTCCCCCGGGCGCTCGCCACCATCGACGTGCTGACCGGTGAGGCCGCCAAGGCCCACCACGAGCGCTCCGACGTGTGCGCGGTCCCGGCCGCCGCGATCGTCGCCGAGGCGATGGTCGCGCTGATCCTGGCCGACGCCGCGATCGAGAAGTTCGGCGGCGACTCCGTCGAGGAGGTCGCCCGCAACCTGTCCGGCTACCTCTCCTCGCTGGTGATCAAATGAGTCGGCGTCCGGGCGAGGGCGCTCCCGGGTCCCCGGTGGGCGGGCCGACGTCGAAGGAGATCGCATGAGTCCCCGAGCAGTGCTGATCGGTGCCCCCGGGTCCGGTAAGTCGACCGTCGGGCAGCTGCTGGCCGAGCGGCTCGGGGTCGCCTTCCGCGACACCGACGCCGACGTGGAGCGCACGGCGGGCAAGCCGGTGAGCGACGTCTTCATCGAGGACGGCGAGGAGGTCTTCCGCGAGCTGGAGGCCGACGCCGTACGGCGGGCGCTGGCCGAGCACGACGGCGTGCTCTCCCTCGGTGGCGGCGCGATCCTCGCCGAGGCCACCCGCGAGCTGCTGGCCGGGCAGCCGGTGGTCTACCTGGAGGTCGGCCTCTCCAACGCCGTCCAGCGGGTGGGCCTGGCCTCGGCGCGACCCCTGCTCGTGATGAACCCGCGCAGCCAGCTGAAGAAGCTGATGGACGCCCGGCGCCCCGTCTACGAGGGGCTCGCCACGATTATCGTGGCGACCGACGAGCGCGAGCCCGGCCAGATCGTCGAGGAGATCGTGGAGGGCCTGAAGCCGTGACGATCTCCAGGATCGAGGTCCCCGGCGAGAGCCCCTACGACGTGGTGGTCGGCACCGGGGTGCTCGGCGAGCTGCCCGCCCTGCTCGGCGCCGGGGTGAGCACCGTCGCCGTGATCCACCCGGAGAGCCTGCCGGAGATCGCCCGCCCCGTCTGCGGCGCGATCGAGGCGGCCGGGTACGAGGTCGTCGCGCTGCCGGTGCCCGACGCCGAGCGTGCCAAGACGGTCGAGGTGGCCGCGGCGCTGTGGTCCGCCTTCGGCCGCGCGGGCGTCACCCGCTCCGACGCCGTGGTCGGCGTCGGCGGGGGAGCCACCACCGACCTGGCGGGGTTCGCCGCCGCCACCTGGCTGCGCGGCGTCAAGGTCGTGCAGGTGCCGACCACCCTGCTCGGCATGGTCGACGCGGCGGTGGGCGGCAAGACCGGCATCAACACCCCCGAGGGCAAGAACCTGGTCGGCTCCTTCCACCCGCCCGCCGGGGTGCTGTGCGACCTGGCGACACTGATCTCGGTGCCCCGCGACGACTACGTGGGCGGCCTGGCGGAGATCATCAAGGGCGGTTTCATCGCCGACCCTCGGATCCTCGAACTCATCGAGGACGACCCGGACGGCGCCAGGCGCCCCGAGGGGCGGCACACCCGCGAGCTGATCGAGCGGAAGATCCAGATCAAGGCCGACGTCGTCGGAGCCGACCTGCGCGAGGGCGGCCTGCGGGAGATCCTCAACTACGGCCACACGCTGGCGCACGCCATCGAGCGCGTCGAGGAGTACCGGATGCGCCACGGCGAGGCCGTCGCGATCGGCATGGTCTACGCGGCCGAGCTGTCCCGCCTGGACGGCAGGATCGGCGCCGACGTCGTGAAGCGGACCAGGTCCATCCTGACCTCGGTCGGGCTGCCCACCGCCTACCGCCGCGAGGCCTGGCCCGAGCTGCGCGACCACATGCGCCTGGACAAGAAGAGCCGAGGCGCCAAGCTGCGCTTCGTCCTGCTCGACGACCTGGCGAAGGTGTCCCCGCTGGTCGACCCGCCGGAGGAGCTCCTAGAGGCGGCCTACCACGAGGTCGCCCGGTGAGCCGCACGCCTGCGGCACTCCCGGCGCGCGGTGGTCCGTACGCCTCGTACGCCGCAGGGAAGGCGGGCGCGCCCGGTGGCCCGGGTGTGTCCGCGAAGCAGGGGCCGGGGCAGGGGCGGGGGGCGCTGCGAGGTCCGGCGGGGCGGTGCCGGGTGGCGCGCCGGGGGAGTGACGTCGGCCGCGTGGCAGGCGCGCGGCCACCAAGGAGCGGTGAGTGACCCGATGAGACCCGTCTACGTGCTCAACGGCCCCAACCTGGGGCGGCTCGGCACCCGCGAGCCGGATGTCTACGGCGCCGAGACCTTCGCCGACCTGGCCGCGCTCTGCCGGGAGACCGGCAGGGAGCTCGGCCTGTCGGTCGACGTCCGGCAGACCGACGACGAGGCCGAGATGCTGGGCTGGCTGCACGAGGCGGCCGACGGCCGGATCCCCGTGGTGCTGAACCCGGCGGCGTTCACCCACTACTCCTACGCGCTGCGCGACGCCATCGCCCAGCGCACCGCGCCCCTGGTCGAGGTGCACATCAGCAACCCGGCCGCCCGCGAGGAGTTCCGGCACACCTCGGTGGTCGCCGCCGTGGCGACCGGCACCATCGCGGGCTTCGGCCTGAGGTCGTATGTGCTCGCCCTGCGGGCCATCGCCGAGACCACCTCCTGATCCCGCCCGTCTCCTGATCCCGGGCCCGCGCGGGACACCTCGCCGACGGGGTGCCCGCGCGCGGCCGACGGCCGGAGAACAGCCGGTGGCCTCGGTCTCAGGAGGCGCTGAGGCGCTTGAGGGCGCTGCGTACCTTCGCCGGGTCGTTGGTGGGCCAGAAGGGCGGCAGGGAGTCGCGCAGGAACCCGGCGTAGCGGGCCGTCGCCAGCCGGGGATCGAGCACCGCGACCACGCCCTTGTCGTGCTGGCTGCGCAGCAGGCGGCCCGCGCCCTGGGCGAGCAGCAGCGCGGCGTGGGTGGCGGCGACCGACATGAACCCGTTGCCGCCCTTGGCGGCGACATGGCGCTGACGGGCGGAGCTGAGCGGGTCGTCCGGGCGGGGGAACGGGATGCGGTCGATGATGACCAGGCGCAGCGAGGGGCCGGGGACGTCGACACCCTGCCAGAGCGACAGCGTGCCGAACAGGCAGGTCGGCTCGTCCTCCGCGAACTGCTTGACCAGCAGCATCGTGGAGTCGTCACCCTGGCAGAGCAGCGGCACGCTCAGCCGGTCGCGCAGGGCCTCGGTGGCCGCCTTCGCGGCACGCATCGAGGAGAACAGCCCGAGAGTGCGGCCCCCCGCGGCCTCGATCAGCTCGGTGATCTCCTCCAGGTACGCCTCGGGCAGGCCGTCGCGGCCCGGCTGGGGCAGGTGCTTGGCGACGTAGAGGATGCCGCTGCGCGGGTGGTCGAAGGGGGAGCCGACGTCGATCCCGGCCCAACCGGCCCGGCCCTGCCCGCCCTTCCCCTGCTTTTTCTTCCCCTCTTCCTCTCCCGCCGTCTCGTCCTCCGCGGCGCCCTTCCCGCCGCCCAGGCCCCACTGGCGGGCCAGGCCGTCGAAGGCGCCGCCCAGGGCGAGCGTGGCCGAGGTCAGGATGACCGTACGGTCGCCGAAGAGCTTGTCGCGGAGCATGCCCGCCACCGTCAGCGGCGCCACCCGCAGCAGGGGCGGGCGCCGGTCGGTGCCCTCCTCCAGCCAGACCACCTCGGCCCGGTCGACCTCCTCGGCGTGGCCGAAGGCGTCGAGCATGCGCTGCGCGGTGTCGTGGACCTCGTCCAGCGAGGTGAAGGCCGCCCTGCGCAGCCCCGCGCCCTCCGGGTCGTCCTTGTCGCCGTTGCGCGGGCCGAGGGCGGTGATGCACGCCCACGCCGCGTCGCGGACCAGGGCGAGCGTCATCCCGAGCACCTGGGGGAGCTCGTCGAGGCGCCCGGCGGGGGCGGCGGCGAGCAGGGCCTTGAGGTCCTCGCCCGCCTCCATCAGCCGGTCGGCGAGGTGCTGCTCGATGAGCTTGCCGACCCGCCGCGCGGCCACCGTGACCATCGTCTCCGACAGCTCGCCGCTCACCACCGAGGTGACGCGGTCGACGAGCTCGTGGGCCTCGTCGACCACGACCACCTCGTGCTCGGGCAGGAGCGGGAAGTCCTCCATCGCGTCGATCGCGAGCAGCGCGTGGTTGGTCACGACCACGTCGGACTCACCGGCGCGGGCGCGGGCCAGCTCGGCGAAGCACTCCATGCCGCTCGGGCAGCGCGCGGCCCCCAGGCACTCCCTGGCGCTGACCGAGAACTGGCGCCAGGCCTGCTCGTTGACGCCGGGGACGAGCTCGTCGCGGTCGCCGGTCTCGGTCTCGTTCGCCCACTCCTGGATGCGCTGGACCATCCGGCCCGTCGCGTTGACCTCACGGGGGTCGAAGAGCTGCTCCTGCTCCTCGTCGGGCCAGCCCGCGCTCGCCTTGTAGCGGCACAGGTAGTTGCGGCGGCCCTTGAGGATCGCGAACGACGGCTCGTGCGGCAGCTTCGGGGCGAGGGCCGTGGCGAGGCGCGGCAGGTCGCGGTCGACGAGCTGGCGCTGGAGCGCGATGGTGGCGGTGGAGACGACCACGGCGCCCTTGGAGGTCATCGCGTGCCTGATCGAGGGGATCAGGTAGGCGAGTGACTTGCCGGTGCCGGTGCCCGCCTGGACGGCCAGGTGGTCACCCGACTCGATCGCGTGTTGCACCGCCCTCACCATGGTGATCTGCCCGGGGCGCTCGACCCCGCCCACCGCCTCGACGGCGGTGCTCAGCAAATCCTCAACCGGGGGAATATCCACCTTTGAGGAGACGTCTTCGGATGGGGCGATGGAGTCGGTCGGCACGACAGCCAACCGTACCCGCTCGTCCCGACAATCGCGGCTGCTCCGGTGAGTCGCCGCGTGGACGCATACCCGTATTCCGGAACCCGAGGTTCACGTCACATGGCAAACTGGCTGGATCACCCGGCTCATCAATCCTCGTAAGGTCAAGGGAGGGTCTACCGTTCTGGTGCCGCTGAGGCGGAAGATAGGGATGGAAAGACCGTTTCGGTAGGGTTTCCCGAGGTCGAGTGGACGAATAAAGGCTGGTTATCGCACTATGTCCTCCATGTCGGAAGTTGTCCCGTTGCCGTCGTTCGGCGAGGTGTTCTTTGACGAGCGTGGCCAGGAGCGGGTGCTCCGGGTCACCTGGCACGAAGGCACGCTGGTGCTGAGCCTGTGGCGCGGCGAGATGTGCACCGCGAGTTTCCGCATGCCCATGAACGATGTGGGACGCCTGGTCGACACCCTTGACGAGGGCTTCGTCGAGGCCGGTGGGCAGTACCCCGACGAGGTGGGCGAGCCCGTTCAGGCCGCGCAGCCCCCCCAGGACGAGCCGCAGGCCTACGGCGAGTATTCCGGCACCGGCGAGTATCCCGGCACCGGCCAGTACGCCCGGCCCCGCCCCGAGGACTACGCCCAGCCGCAGCAGTATCCCGACCCGGCCGGCCACGCCCCCTCGCCGCTGGACGAGCCCCGCCAGGTCGCCGCCCTCGGCCCGAACGACGTGCTCGTCGCGCGAGGCGCGGTGCCACCGCCCACGGACCGGCCCGAGCGCTCCGACCGCTCCGACCGGCCCGAGCGGCCGCAGGACCGGATGCCCCCCGGGTACGGCTCCTCGGACGCCGTGCCGCGCGAGAACATGATCGTGAACGACTCCCTGCCCTACGGGCAGCCGCAGCCCGCCGAGCCGCTCGGCGCGGGTCCCGCCACCGGCGAGGCCGCCTACCAGCTGCCCGGCGACCGCTACCCGCCCGCGCAGCCCGCCCCGTACGGCGCCCAGCAGCCCGACCCGTACGCCGCCCCGGCCCAGCCGCAGCCCGACCCCTACGCCGGGCCCGCCGACCGGTTCGGCGGCCAGCGGCCCGACCAGTACGGCGTGCCGCCCCAGCCCCGGCCCGTCGACCCGTTCGCGCCCCCGGAGGGCCGCCGGAAGCCCGCCACCTCGTTCACGCCGCGCCCCGACCAGTTCGCCGGGCGGTTCGTCGATCCCGCCCAGGGACTCACCGACCCGGGCCGGCGGCCGGAGCCCGAGCCCTACGGGCAGGGCCAGCAGAACTCGACCGACCCCTTCGGGTTCGCCGCCCAGCAGCAGGCCGCCTACGGAGGCCCGCAGGCCGACCAGTACGGCGGCTACCCGGCTCCCGCGCAGCCCGACCCCTACGCGTTCGGCGCCCAGCAGCCGCACCAGGCCGGTCACCCCGCCGACCTGCGCGACCTGTACGGCCCGCCGTCCGCGTACCCCCAGCAGGACGTCGACCCGTCCGACCCGCTGGGCCTGCGCGGTCAGGCCGCGCCCGACCAGAGGCTGCCCCGCCCCTACGTCCAGGAGCCGCCCTACACCACCGGCGAGAGGCTCCGTCCCGAGCAGCGCTACGACGAGCAGCAGCGCTACGACGAGCGGTACGACGACCACCGCCGCGACGAGCGCCAGTACGACGACAGGCGCCGCGAGGGCCGCCGCCGCGACGACCGGGACGAGCAGCGCGACTGGTGACCCGGTGACCTCCCCTCCGGGACCTCCGGGACCTCCGGGACGCGGCACCGTCGCGTCCCGTTCGCGAGGTTCGTGCCCGAGGGGATAACGTGTGGCGTCCGCCGGTGTGCTCCGGCGCCGTGTGACGGTTCCTGCCGTCCCGGGCGGTTCGCGAGGCGCGCCGGGGCACGTAATCTGATCGATCCCTATCGGGCGGGGTGGCGTGGACGAGTCGACGGTGCTGCAGATGCTGGCCGTGTCGGTCGTCGGGATCGCGGTGGCCGCGGTGGCCCGGCGAAAGGGCTGGCCGTCGCCGCTGCTGCTGGTGCTCGCCGGGGTGGTGCTGTCGCCGTTCGTCCCCGGCTACGAGCTCGACCCCCAGCTGGTCCTGCTGGTCTTCCTGCCCCCGCTGCTCTACTCGGCGGCGATCGACAGCTCCTACCTGAGGCTCAAGGACTTCCGCAGGCCGGTCGCGCTGCTCTCGGTTGGCCTGGTGTTGTTCACCACGCTGGTCATCGGGTGGGTCACCCACCTGCTCCTGCCCCAGCTGCCGCTCGCCGCCGCGTTCGCGCTGGGCGCGATCGTGGCCCCGCCCGACGCGGTCGCCGCCGTCGCGGTGGCCCGCAGGCTCGGGCTGCCCCGCAAGGTGGTCACCATCCTGGTGGGGGAGAGCCTGTTCAACGACGCCACCGCGCTCACCGCCTACCGGGTGGCGATCGCGGCCGCGGTCGGGCAGGGCCTCACCTGGCAGGACGCCGCCCTCGACTTCGCCCGTTCCGCGGCGGGCGGTGTGGTGATGGGCCTCGCGCTCGCCTGGGTGCTGGCCTGGGTGCTGGTCCGGCTGCGCGACGCGCTCGTCGAGAACACCGTCATGCTGCTCACCCCGTTCGCCGTCTACCTGGCGGCCGAGAGCCTGCACGTCTCCGGTGTGATCGTCGTGGTGATCGTCGGCCTCTACATCGGCCACCGCATGCCCAGGGCGGGTTTCGGCACCCGGCTGCTGTCCGACGCGGTCTGGCGGGTCCTCGACTTCTTCCTGGAGACGATCGTCTTCGCGTTGATCGGCCTGCAGATGTGGCCGATCATGAGGGGCCTGGAGTGGGGCGACGGGTGGAAGCTCGCCGGGATGGCGCTGGCCGTCTTCGCCGCCGCGGTGATCGCCCGGGTGGTCTGGGTCGTGCCGAGCATCTACCTGCCCCGCATCCTGTCCAAGAAGATCCGCAGGACCGAGACCCACGCGCCGACCTGGCAGAACGTGACCATCGTGAGCTGGGCGGGCATGCGCGGCGTGGTCTCCCTGGCCGCGGCCTTCGCCATCCCGGAGACCTTCCCCGGCCGTGACCTGCTCCTCTTCCTCACCTTCTCGGTGGTGATCGGCACCCTCCTCGTCCAGGGCCTGACGTTCCCGGCGCTGATCCGCAGGCTGAAGGTCTCCAACGAGCGGGAGACCTACACCGACAACCT
Source organism: Streptosporangium oxazolinicum (assembly GCF_039537505.1). NCBI lineage: Bacteria > Bacillati > Actinomycetota > Actinomycetes > Streptosporangiales > Streptosporangiaceae > Streptosporangium > Streptosporangium oxazolinicum. The sequence continues at coordinate 119,830 of NZ_BAABAQ010000016.1, read as the reverse complement.
GGCGGAGGCGGCCGCGCAGCAGGCGGCGGCCACGGCCTCGCTGGCCCGGCTGGACGAGCTGGTGGCGGACGGTGTCGACGAGCTCCACCGGGAGGTCGTGGACCAGCTCAGGACCCGCGCCGAGCGCCGTACCCTCAGCGCCTGGGAGCGCTTGGGCGGCGGCACGGGGCCGGAGGGGGAGGAGACGCCCAGCAGCGTCTACCGGCGGTTCCGCCGGGAGATGCTCGTGGTCGAGCGCGACGTCTTCGTGAGCCTCCGCGACGAGCGGCGCATCGACGACGAGGTGCTCCGCCGGGTCCTCCACGAGATCGACTTCGAAGAGGCCACCCTGGAGCGCGATTAGGGCCTGTTTTGTGGATCTTCGCCGTGGCGGGGATCGTCCAGGTGGATGCCCCGCGAGATAACCGGAGTCATGGGCGACGGCGCCGCCTGGACGACCGCGGTAGGACAAAACAGGCTCTAGCCCATCACGCTGTCCACGTAGCACCAGCGCCAGTCCTCGCCGGGTTCGAACGAGGCGACGACCGGGTGGCCGTCTCCCACGAAGTGGGCGGTGGCGTGCTTGTTGGGCGACGAGTCGCAGCAGCCGATGTGCCCGCAGGCCAGGCACCTGCGCAGGTGGACCCAGCGGCTCCCCGCCGCCAGGCACTCCTCGCACCCCTCGGGCGTGCGCGCGGGCGCGTCCTGGGCCTCGGCGAGATGCTCACAGCTCTTCATGATCTCCCCCTCGTGTGACTACTGATGATCGTACGACCAGAGGGGAGTGTCCGATTCCGCCCCCTCCCCGCAGGGGGAAGGAAGGGTGGGTAACGAGCCGGTACGGCGGCGCCTGCCGAACCGGCTCGTTGGGTAGGGTCGGGACATGCGACCCCTTCCGCGACGAATTCCCGTCCTCGCCGCCTCTGTGCTGGCCGCCGCCCTCGTCACCACCGGCTGCTCCGAGATCCAGGAGGTGAGCCAGGGCATCGACAAGGCCCAGCAGTGCGTGCAGGCCGCGGGCATCGTCACCGAGACCGCCGCCAAGGTCTCCGGGCTGCTCAACGACCCCGCCGCGATGGAGCAGGCGCTGAACGAGGGCGGTGCCAAGCTGGGTGATCTGGCCAACGACGCGGCCAACACCTCGCTGAAGGAGGCCGCCGAGAACGTCTCCGGCACCCTGGAGGGCTTCAACGTCAACGACGCCAACAGCGCCGTCGACGCCGCGCAGAAGGTGGCCACCGACTCGGTGCAGTGGGTCCAGCAGCTGACCAACGCCTGCGGATAGTCTCCGCCGCCTCGACGCGGCGCGGCTCGCCCGCCATCGGAGCCTTCGCCCCGGTGGCGGGCACCTTCCGTCCGAGCGGGCGGGAGGTGCCCGAGCGCGTCTCCGGAAATCCCGGGTTCTCTAGGGGAAAAGTGGTTGAAATACCGTCGTTCCTATGAAGACCCAGGAAAGTTCATGAACTCTCCGGACCACGAGCCGGATCCCCGGTTCACCCTCGCCAACGAACGCACGTATCTGACCTGGCTGAGTACGTCGCTCGCGCTGAGCGCGGGGGGCGTGGCGATGGCCGCCGTCTCCGCCGACGTCTTCGTCCCGTGGATGCGCACCCTGCTCGCGGTGGTCCTGGTGTCGCTGTCCGCCCTGGCCGCCGCGATGGCCTACCCCCGCTGGCGCCGCGTCCAGCGTGCCCTGCGCAGCTCCGCCCCGCTCCCGCCCCCGGCCCTCGCGCCCCTGTTCGGATACGGCGTGGCGGCGGTCGCGGTGCTCGCCCTGATCCTCATCCTGCTGTCCCGATGAGCTGCCCGGTGAGCCCCCGGTGAACGGGCCCTGGGACGCGGGCCTGCAGAGCGAGCGGACCCGCCTCGCCTGGGTCCGCACCGCCGCCATGCTCGCCGTCACCAGCCTGGCCGGTGCGGGCGTCGCCCTGCGCACCGGCATACCCGTGCCGGTCATCCTCCCCTTCGTCCCGGCCGTGTTCTGCGCCGTCCTGCTGCTCACCCACACGGGCATCCGCTACCGGCGCGCCCAGGAGGCCCTGCACGGGGACCACCCCCTCGACAACCGGGCCGACGCCCTCATCGCCTGGATCGGTACGCTCGCCGCCGTGGCCGGTGCCTTCGCCTTCGTTCTGGAAAGGTTCGGAAGGTAAAAAAATGCGGCAAGATATCGCAGCATGTCACGCTTCGACGATCTGCCCGGCTACGCCGCGTCGATCGCCTCGCTGATCGACGCGGTCAATCTCGGCGTTCACATCGCGAGCAGGCCCCTCAGCCGGGAGCTCACCGAGCGGTCCGGCCTCCAGACGGACCTGCTGGTCGATCTCCGATTCGTGCTCCCCGTCAGGCCGCTCACCACCGGGGGGCTGGCCGCCCTCTATCGTTACAACCCCTTCGACCGGGCGGAGATCGACGTACAGATCGGCCAGGGAACCCTGGTCGACGACGGCGCGCTGCACGCGACCGCGACCGCGCTGTCCTTCATCGCCTCCCTGTACGAGGCGCACGCGGCGGTGACCGGCGAGTTGTGGGCCGCCCAGTCCGACCGGCTGCCCGAGCTGGCCGATCTCGCGGGGAGGCTCCTGAGGGCCGGTGCGGCCGATGGCGGCGCGGCCTTCGCCCAGGCCGCGCCGCCCTACGAGCCGGTGGGGACCCCGCCCGGCGTACTGCTGTTCAACCGGCTGGCCGCGCTGCGCTACCACCGCGCCGACGCGCACGCCGACGCCTGGGAGCGGGAGGGTCTCACCGCGGACCAGATCCTCGCCCTGCCCCCGGGGCCCGTCCGCGACCGGATCGAGGCGGAGACGAACCGCCGCGCCGCGCGGCCGTACGAGACGCTGAGCACCCGTGACCGGCAGGCCCTGTTGCTGGGCCTGAGCGCCCTCGACCTGCCGTGAAGCCCTGAAACCCTGAGGCCCCGAGGTCGTGAGAAGGGTCGTGTCACGGAGGGGAAAATCCGGAGATGTCCACGTGGAGAGTGCGGCCGGGTCCGGGCCGGTGCGCTGCCGTGCGACTCGGGAGGGTGGCGTCCAGCGGGTGGCCGTGGACGGGGGTGGGTGCGCGGCCGTGTGGCCGGGGAGGGTGACGCCCGGGGCCTGGGCCCCGGGCGTCAGGAGAGTGCTCCCTTCCCCTGGACACTCTCCGGGTGGGTCAGTACCAGTTGCTCGACCGGAAGTGACCCCACGCGCCGCACGGTGACCCGTAGCGGCTCTTGATGTACTTCAGACCCCAGTGGATCTGCGTGCTCGGGTTGTAGCGCCAGTCCCTGCCGCTGCCGCCCATCTTCGAGCCGGGCAGCGCCTGCGGGATGCCGTACGCACCCGACGAACGGTTGTACGCGCGGTGGTTCCAGTTGCTCTCCCTGGTCCAGAGACTGTCCAGGCAGCGGAACTGGCTGTGCGGCCACGCTCGGCGGGACACGAGACGATAGGCGATCGTCTTGTTCCTGCTCTTGGCGGTCCTCGCGACCGCTTTCACCCTCGGCTTCACCTGGGTGGACCAGGTGAGGCGGTGCACCGTCTTCGCCGTCCCTTTCCTGGACGTCTCGGAGGTGCTCTCAGCCTGTCCCGTCGTTGTCGGGCCGACCATTGTCGAGGCGGCCAGCACGGTCACGACGGTGTTGCGCAGAACGCGGTAGCTGTTCACATGGATCCTTGTCCTCGGGCCGCGTGCGGAAGGTGCGGGAGGCACGTGGTGCTCTCCCGCGTCCTGACGATCCGGCGCCCGTGGCTCGGACGGGGACGTCCGCGCGGTCTCTCCGGCCTGTTTCCGGCATGAGACGCCGCGGCGATCTCTCTAGGCGGCTTTCTAGTACGCGAGAGGAGCGCCGAACGGCGGATGGGACACGCGAAGGAAAGGTGTTTGCCCGAACTTCGGGATTTACGGGTGGTTCGGGGAAGGGCCGATTACGACCGGCGAATCACCCATACGGGGAGACGATGTGAAAATCACCCTGCCATGGGGTTTCAGATCACCGCTCCCTGATCAGTACCAGCCTCGCGTCGTGAAGTGCGCCCACGCCCGGCACGGCGAGCCGTAGCGCTGCTTGATGTATCCGAGCCCCCACCGGATCTGCGTCCTGGGGTTGGTGCGCCAGTCGCGCCCGGCGCTGGCCATCTTGCCGCCGGGCAGCGCCTGCGGGATGCCGTACGCGCCCGACGAGCGGTTGTAGGCGCGGTGGTTCCAGTTGCTCTCCCTGGTCCAGAGCCTGCTGAGGCAGTTGAACTGGCTCTTGTTCCAGCCGTGCGCGGACACCAGCGGCCTGGCGACGGCCTGGTTGCCCGTTCGTGCCGAGGACGCCTGGGCGACCGTGGTGGTGCCGAGGGTGAGCACCGAGGTGATCACCAGCACACCGGTACGGCGGAGCGTCGACATGGGACTCCCTTGTGCGTTGGGGACGGGGGACGGCCGACACGATGCCCGGCGATTCGGCGGCGGGCCAGTCGACAGCGCCTGTCAGGAGTCCTGTCAATGATCGGTAAGAGAATGATCAAAGCATTGGCGAGGCGGGCGGCGTCTCACCTGTGGCGTCAGTCACATTTCACTTTATGGACGACATAACTCTCAAATGTGACAAGGGGATTAGGGTGTGGATCATGGGAATCCGTGATATCGCCATTCACACTCTCGCCGACGCGCCCACCACCCTGGCCGAGCTGGCCGGGGACAGGGCCGTCCTCGTCGTGAACGTCGCCTCCAAGTGCGGCCTCACCCCCCAGTACGCGGGTCTCGTCGACCTCCAGCGGACCTACGGCGACCGGGGCTTCACCGTCGTCGGCGTGCCGTGCAACCAGTTCTACGGACAGGAGCCGGGCACCGCCGAGGAGATCCAGGAGTTCTGCTCCACCACCTACGGCGTCGACTTCCCTCTGCTGGCCAAGACCGAGGTGAACGGCGAGGGCAGGCATCCCCTCTACGACGCGCTGACCGGCACCCCCGACGCCGAGGGCAGGGCCGGTGACGTCGAGTGGAACTTCGAGAAGTTCCTCGTCGCGCGGGACGGGGAGGTGCTGGCCAGGTTCCGGCCGAAGGTCCAGCCCGACGACCCCGCCCTCATCGCGGCGATCGAGAAGTCCCTCTAGCCGCGCAGCTGCCCCTGACGATCAGCTCGGTGGGCAGCAGCACGCCACGCGGCCTCCTGGCGCCGCCGCGCAACACCAGCTCGGCGGCGCGGTAGCCGATGTCCCTGGCGGGCTGGGCGATCACCGTCAGCGGCGGTGAGCACAGCTCCGCCCAGGGCACGTCGTCGAACATGATCAGGGACAGGTCCCTGGGGATGCGCAGGTCCAGCTCCCGCGCCGCCAGCACGGCCGCCTCGCCCAGCGGGTTGCCCCCGGCCAGCACGGCGGTCAGGTCGGGCCGGTGCTGGAAGAGCCCGGCCGCGGCGGCGTACGCGGAGTCGCGGCTGCCCCGGGCGACGACGATCAGCTCCTCGTCGACGAGGGGGCCCAGCGCCTGCCTGAAGACCGACAGGCGACGCTCCTGCCCCGGGCCGCCCAGGTAGGCGATGCGCCGGTGTCCCAGCCCCGTCAGGTAGTCGACCGCCGTCCTGACCCCCGCGCGGTCGTCGGCCACCACCGCCGGGATGTCGTCGCGCCCGGCCGAGAGCCGGTGCGCGAACACCGTGGTCACCCCGGCCCGCAGGGTCGGCGCCCAGCTGTCGCCGTCGCCGGAGGGGATCGCGATCACCCGGTCCACGCCCTGCTCCAGCAGCATGCCGATCAGCTCGGCCTCGCACTCCGGGTCGTCGCCGGTCGCGCCCACGATCACCGGCTCGCCCGCCGAGCGCGCGCAGGCGAGCACGCCGTCGGCCACCCGGCCGTAGAAGGTGTCGGTGAGGTCGGGCAGCAGCAGCCCGATGCCGCCCGAGCGCCGCTGGCGCAGGTTGCGCCCGAGCGCGCTGGGCCGGTAGTCGAGCTGGGCGGCGACGTCCAGCACCCGCTCCCTGGTCTCCGGGCTGGCCGACCCGCCGGACAGAACCCGGGACACCGTGGCGACCCCCACCCCGGCCGCCCCGGCGACGTCCTTGATCGTCGTGCGACGCATGTTCATGGAAACGATTCCATCATGATTTCCGGGCTCAATCCAGTGGGGAACGAGAATGACTGTCCTGCTGACAGGCCGGAACCGGGCAACCTCTTGACACGGATGTCCGTTTCCGATGAGATGCATGAAAACGTATCCAATATCGGGTGAACGCGGGGTTGGCCCGAGGCGACAAGGACTTCCATGGCATCCATCGTTCTCAGCAAAGTCGACAAGATCTACGCGGGCGGCGTCAAAGCCGTGAACGGCCTCGACCTTGAGATCAAGGACGGGGAGTTCATGGTGCTGGTGGGTCCGTCCGGATGTGGCAAGTCCACCGCCCTGCGGATGATCGCCGGGCTTGAGGACATCAGCGGCGGCGAGATCGCCATCGGCGACCGGGTGGTCAACCACCTGCCCCCGAAGGACCGTGACATCGCCATGGTCTTCCAGAACTACGCGCTCTACCCGCACATGACCGTCGAGGAGAACCTCGCCTTCGGTCTGAAGCTCCGCAAGATGCCCAAGGCGGAGATCGCCAAGCGCGTCGGCGAGGCCGCCAAGATGCTCGGCCTCGACCAGTACCTCAAGCGCAAGCCCGCCGCCCTCTCCGGTGGCCAGCGCCAGCGTGTCGCCATGGGCCGCGCCATCGTGCGCGAGCCGCAGGCCTTCCTCATGGACGAGCCGCTGTCCAACCTGGACGCCAAGCTCCGCGTCTCCATGCGCGCCTCCCTCAACACCCTGCACGAGCGCCTGGGCGTGACGACCGTCTACGTCACCCACGACCAGGTCGAGGCCATGACCCTCGGCGACCGCGTCTGCGTGCTGCGCGACGGCCTGCTCCAGCAGGTCGACACCCCGCAGAACCTCTTCGACAAGCCGGTCAACCTGTTCGTCGCGGGCTTCATGGGCTCCCCGTCGATGAACTTCGTCAACGCCGAGCTGGTGCGCGGTGACGGCGGCGCGGCCGTCGCCTTCGCGGGCTTCAAGCTGCCGGTGCCCGCCGAGACCTTCGCCGAGAAGCAGGGCCTCGACCAGTACTTCGGCAAGAAGATCATCCTGGGCATCCGCCCCTCCGACTTCGACGACTCGGTCGCCGCCAACGGCTCCTCCTCCGGCTGGGTCCGCCTGCCGGTCCGCGCCGAGGTCACCGAGGAGCTGGGCTCCGAGATCAACGTGCTGTTCCTGATCGACGCCCCGCCGGTCCAGCACCAGGACACCGTGGCCGCCGCCGCCGACGACGGCGAGGAGGACGCGACCCTGCCGCTGGTGGGCGACAAGTCGCTGTGGACCGCCCGGGTCAACTCCCGCAGCCACGTCCGTCCCGGCCAGAACATCGAGCTGATCGTCGACACCCACAACCTGCACTTCTTCGACCCGGTCTCGGGTCTGGCGATCGGTCACGAGGCCAACGCCCGCGTCTGATCCACCTCGTGGGCCGCGAGGCTCGTCGCCGTACCACCATCGCAGGCCGGAAGGGCCCGCGCCACGACCCCCTCCCGTGGCGCGGGCCCTTTCCGTCGTCGGTCTTCTACCGGCTTTTTGTCGGCGGCCTTCCTTCAGCGGTGGCGGGCGAGGCGGCGCGAGAACTGGCCGATCAGGCCGAGGGGGAGCAGTTTGCCGACCCTGACGATGACCTTGTAGCGCAGGTCCGGGACGCTCACCCGCACGCCACGGGCCAGATCACGCATGGCCTCGCGGACGACGTTGTCCGCCGAGAGCCAGAAGAACTCGGGGATGCCCGACTTGTCCATCGAGGCGCGCTCGTGGAACTCGGTGTGCACGAACCCGGGACACAGGGCCATGACCCGTACGCGGCTGCCTGCCATCTCCATGGCCGTGGACTCGCTGAAGTTGACCACCCACGCCTTGGACGAGCTGTAGGAGCCCCGGGTGAAGAACGCCGCCACCGACGCCACATTGATCACCGCGCCCCGGTCGCGCTCCCTCATCCCGGGCAGCGCGGCCAGCGTCAGCCGCAGCACCGCCTCGCAGTGCAGCTTGAGCATCCGCAGCTCCTCCTCCACGGGTACGTCGAGGAAGTGGCCCCGGTGGCCGAAACCCGCGTTGTTGACCAGCAGATCGACCCCCTCGTGGAGCCGCCGCTCCACCGCTTCCAACCCCTCGTCGGTCACCAGGTCGGCGGCGAGCACCTCGCTGCTCACCCCGTAGCGCAGGCGTAGCTCCTCGGCGACGGAGACGAGACGCCTCTCGTCGCGGGCGACCAGGACGAGCGAGAACCCGTCGGCGGCCAGGCGGCGGGCGAAGGCGGCGCCGATGCCGGCCGTCGCCCCCGTGATCAGTGCGGTTGGCATACCTGCAGTCTAGGGACGACGCGACCGGGCACGCGCGGCCGGGCAGACCGGTTACGACACGTTCAAATGTGCTGCCGGTCAGTCAGCCGTCGAGGAATCTCTCGACTGCCTCGGCGAAGGTTTTCGGAGCGGTGACCCAGGGGTAGTGAGCCCCGGGCAGCACGATGCTGGTCCCGCGCGGGAAGATCCCGGCCAGCTCGGCCGCGTGCGCGGGCAACGGTCCTGGATCCTGCTCTCCCGCGATCACCAGGACCGGCGTGGTGACCTTCGCCAGGCTCGCCCGGGTCCTCTCGGCAGCGGGCACGTTGGTGTGGAAGCGCTTCGCCGCCTCGACCGAGCGTTCGGCGAACCGGGTGGCGTGCGCCTCGGCGGTCTCGTTCCAGGGACTGTAGAAGAACGGCTGCGCCCTCAGGCGCCGGCTCTCGTCGCCCGCGTCCCACGCCTTGAGGTCTGGCAGTCTGCTCTCGTACCAGCTCTCACCGGCTCGGCGCTCGATCTGGGCGTACCACTGCTCATCGGTTATCTCGATCCCCGCCGGGTGCACGCTCGGTGTGACCAGCACCAGGTGCCCTATCCGTTCGGGATACCGGGCCGCGTACAGCAACGCCAGCCCTCCGGCCGCCGAATGCCCGAGCAGGTCCATCCGCTCCAACCCCAGACGCACCCGCAGCGCCTCGACATCCGCGACCATGCGGTCCATCGCGTACGTGTCCGGATCACGTGGCGCCGCGGATTCGCCGGTTCCTCGATTGTCCAGCAAGAGGAGCCGACGCTGAGCCGCCAGACCACCGAGATCCCCCAGGTATCGCGAGGACCGCCCCGGCCCGCCCGGCAGGCAGACCAGCGCCGGTCCTTCTCCCCGCTCATGACAGACGAGCACGGTCCCGTCATACGACGTAAAACTGATCACCTCTCCATCCTCGCATCGCGGCCCCAAGAGCCGTCGCGCGATGACCTTCTTGACCTCGTCCCACAACTTGACCGGCCTGTGCTGACGCACCCTCCATCCGCCGTCGGGGTCCGGCCTGACGTCCTCAACAGACGCGTAGAACGGCGGATCATCGTCATGGACTTCGGTCGCTCGGGTCAGGCCCCACGGCTGGAGCGTCAGGTTCCCCATCGCGTTTCCCCTCTTGGGCTCTGGATGATTCGCCCAAGACGCTAAAGGCAGCTGGCGATCCCGCCTAGCCGAGTCCGCCGGGCCACCACTACACCTGAATCAAGGGGTAGTCGGAGGGGAGAAGATGAACGAACCGAGTCGTTCTATGGTGTGGCGATGACCATCCCTCGACAAAGAAACCCCACCCCGGACGGTAAGTGGGTGCCGGTTCGCATCGGTGAACACACGCTCCAAGTCCTGACGATCGACATCATCGTCTACCTGGTCGAGATCTACGACCGAGACGAGACGTTGATTAGGGACTGTCCGTTCAGGCTCGTGGTTGACGCCCAAGGCTTCATGAGGGCAGAAAGCGTCCCCGGTGGTCACGGGGACCTTGTTGCGTACGACATATCATTCCGAAACACCCCCATCCGCGTGAAGGTATTCGACTCGATCAACTACCCGAACGACTACGAACCATCCGAGGCCGACGAGAGCCCCGAGAACTAAGAAACCCCCTGGCGGCGAAGGCCAGGGGGTTTCTTCTTGTCCGGCTTAGAAGTCGAACTCGCCCTTCTTGGCGCCATCGAGAAACGCGTCCCACTCACCGGGGGTGAAGACGTGTACGGGGCCGGTGCCCCGGTCCTTGGTGTCTCGCAGGGCCACACGCCCTCCGGACAGGGGGGCGACTTCCACACAGTTGCCACCGTTGGAGCTGGACTTCTGGGCGGTCCGCCAGGCCGCCGTCGCCAGCTCATCCTTGAGGCTCATACTTCACCTTCATCTCTCTTATCACTTGCTCAGACACGTGGAGTGGATGTGCCCAGGCACGAACCGCGTCGTACTTGAGCGTAACGGCATGCACCTCGTCGGCGCGATCGGTTACCTGGCCATTGATGGGACTGTCCAGGTAGGCCGCATCTCGCTGTCCGGCTATCTGAGCGAGGGCGAAGGCCCCGGACAGGCCCGTCGTGGCCCCGATGCTAACCGGGACCACCTGGACCGTGAGGTAAGGCCGGGCCATCAGCTCAAGCAGGTGCTCCAGCTGGTGGTACATCACTTCTCTCCCGCCCACCGGCCGGTACAGGACGCCCTCGTCGATGACGACCGAGACCATCGGCGGTGTGGCACGATCGAAGATCTTCCGACGCTGGATCCTGGCGGTGACCAGCTCCTCGACCTCGCGCTCCGACACACCCGGCTCGCACCGCAGCACCGCGCGGGCGTAGTCCGGTGTCTGAAGAAGCCCAGGCATGACCAGCGGCTCCCACATTCGCAGGACTCGCGCCTCGGCTTCGATCTTCGTCCACGGCCGGAACCAGCGAGGTGACGTCTTCTCGCACTGGGCGAGCAACGGCATCAGCTTGCCGACGGCACCGAGTGCGGCCTCGCATCGAAGAAAGAAGTCTTCCTTTGGTGCCCTTTCGGCCCGCTCCAAGAAGCCGACCATGGCCGAGGAGAACTGGATCTTCGCCGCCAGATCATCCTGTGACCAGCCCAGTGACTCGCGCAATCGCCGCAACTCCTGTCCGAGACGCTCCTCGGGGGTGTTCGACATATCCCGTTTTTTGCGCGGCATTCGGACTCCTATTCCAGGCTACCCATGTAGTCGCGACCACCAGGTCTACCACAACCAAGGTGTCACACAGATGTAGTTGGCCTTAGGTGGTCAGGTCCGAAGCCCAGCGTGCAACCTAGGAATCCCCGAACGGGCAGAAAACACAAGCGGCGCACCGTTGGAGTCCCAGCCGGGGTCATAGCGGCTAATGGGCCGCAAAAAAGACAGATGGGACAAAGTCTGATGCGTGCGACCCCTTTTCAGGTGTCTCTGATAGGCGAGATAGAGCTTCCCTGTGAGCACGAGTCCCCCGGTACGGCGAGAACGGTCGTGAATGAGTGGCTGGGGAAAAATCACCCCGCCAGCTTCAATGTCCGGCTTGTCGTTTCCGAGCTGGTAACGAATTCCGTCCGTTACGCCAGCCTCTACACCTCGAAGGGCATTGGGCTTCGCCTGTACGACGTCGGCGAAGCCGTCCGCGTCGAGGTCCAGGACTCGGGCGCGAAACACGCATATCCCAAGCTCGACGCTCCGCAAAGCGACATCGAGAATTCGGTCAGAGAGGGCGGCAGGGGCCTCTTCATCGTGGAGAAGTACTCCGTGCTCTGGGGAGTCACCTTCATCCAAAATCCGCTCGGCTGCATTGTGTGGGCCGAAGTCCCGCTTCAGGAGCCAACGCCTGAGGAGTTCGATTCCACCGTCCGGGCCTAGCCGGGCTGGCTGCCCGACTCCCTCGCGATGGCGGGCGCCTTCGCCGAAGTACTCCTGAAAGGACGGTGGGCATGAGCGACGGCGTTGTGGCCGCGAAGCTGCGTCTCGCACTGGCGGATCAGGTCGGTTCTCCCGGCTGGCGGCAGGCACTGAAGACGGTGCCGCGCGAGCTCTTCCTCGGAGAGGGCGTCTACCGGTACGAGTTCGGTCCCGGCTGGGTGCCGGTGCACCGCTCGGAGATGAGCGCCGAAGACTGGCTCGTCCTCGCCTACACCGACGAGACATGGGTGACCCAGATCAACGGGGTCCTCGCCGAGGACGCGACCGAACCGGTGCTGATCACCCGACCCACGTCGTCGTCCACCTTCCCGGGGCTGGTTGTGCTGATGCTCGAAGCGGCCGGGATCGGTGAAGGTGACAGGATTCTGGAGGTCGGCACCGGGACCGGCTACTCCACCGCGTTGATGTGTCATCGGCTCGGCGACGAGGCCGTGACCTCCATCGAATACGACCCTGTGATCGCCGCCCGCGCGGAGACCGCCATTACCAGGGCCGGGTACGCACCCCATCTCGCGGTGGGGGACGGACTGGAGGGGTATGACGCCAACGCTCCCTACGACCGGCTCATCGCGACCTGCGCGGTGCGTACGATCCCGCTCATGTGGCTGTGGCAGGTCCGCGCGGGAGGGACCATCACCGCCCCCATGCGGGGATGGACGGACGGTGTCGCGTTCGCGCATCTCCAGGTCGCCGAGGACGGCTCCGCGAGCGGTCGTTTCCTCGAAGACGACGTGTACTTCATGACCGCCCGGCCTCACCTGCCGCCTCCACAGTCGTGCCTGGTGATGGGACGCGGGGCCGTGAGCGAAGGCAGGGTCGATCCGTCGATCCTGAAGGACGAAACGGCCCTGTGGGTTGCCCAGCTCGCCGTTCCCCAAGCCCAGCACGGCTGGGCCGAGGACATCTTCACGCTGCGCGATGTCAGCACCGGGGCACAGGCCGACGTCAGGCCGGACCCCGATGGCGGATGGACGGTGTACCAGCACGGGCCGATCAAGTTGTGGGACGAGGTCGAGAAGGTCATCCTGACCTGGCAGGGGGCCGGGAGCCCGCACCAGTCCGGGTTCGGCCTCACTGTTACCAGAGACCGGCAGTATGTCTGGCTGGGCGAACCGGACGGGCCGAGCTGGGACCTTCCGGCGTAGGTGACCGCGCGACGTGAAGCCTCCGGCCGGAGCCGGGGGCTTTCGCCGTCTCAAGGTGCCGGTCTCGAAAAGCGCCGATGGGGATCACCGGGTCCGCCTGTTCGACCTTCCGGACGAGCTGGTCGTCGTGGATGTGGACGGCACCCGCAAGAACCGTGATCACTTGACGCGTTGGGCGATGGCACGGACGAACCGGCGAGAATAGGGGTACGCGGCCGGGGGAGGGCAGGGGCGTACGGGAATCGCCCGGCGCGGCCGGAACCTTCGCGGCGGCGGGCGTGTACAGACGATGGTCCAAGCAGGTGACGAACACAGGAGGCTGAGAACCGTGCCGATCTCCCGCAGGACAGGACGCCGGACAGGATTGGGCCTGGCCCTGCTGAGCGCGGCGCTGGTCGCCTGCTCCTCCGCCGAGACCACCGGATCCGCCGACTCCGCCGGTTCCGGATCCGCTCCGCCCGCCGCCACGGCCTCCTCGGCCGGACCCACCGGGGAGGCGGGCGCGAACACCGCGCCGAAGGTCCGGTTCACCGAGTTCGCCCAGCTCGACATGCCGGTGGCGATGGCCCTGCGCGAGGACGACCCGACGCTCTACATCGCCGAGCAGACGGGACGGCTGCGCGCCGTGACGGACGGGAAGGTCGCCGAGGCGCCCGTCGTCGACCTCTCCGGGGAGATCAGCACGGGCAACGAGCAGGGGCTGCTCGGGGTGGCCTTCCATCCGGACGGGAAGTTCCTCTACCTCAACTGGACCGACCGCGAGGGGCACACCCACATCACCGAGTGGGCCTTCGCCGGGGGGAAGGCGACCGGCCGCAGGGACGTGCTGACCCAGCGGCAGCCGTACGCCAACCACAACGGCGGGCAGCTCGCCTTCGGGCCCGACGGGTACCTCTACATCGCCCTCGGCGACGGCGGCAGCGGGGGAGACCCGCAGGGCAACGGCCAGAACCTGGACACCTGGCTCGGCAAGATCCTCAGGATCGACCCGCGCGGCACCCCGTACAAGGTCCCCCGCGACAACCCGTTCGTCGGCAGGCAGGGCGCCAAGCCGGAGATCTGGTCGTACGGCCTGCGCAATCCCTGGCGGTTCACCTTCGACGCGAAGACCGGTGACATGTGGATCGGCGACGTCGGCCAGAACGCCTGGGAGGAGGTCGATGTCGAGCCGAAGGGCGAGGGGGGCCGCAACTACGGCTGGAACCTGAAGGAGGGCACCCACCCCTTCGAGGGCGGTGGCGACGGCGACGGCGGCGACACGGTGGACCCGGTCATCGAGTATCCGCTGGGCGAGGGCGGCAACTGCTCGGTCATCGCCGGATACGTCTACCGGGGCGAGAAGATCCCTGGCCTGGAGGGACGGTTCGTCTACGGCGACTTCTGCGCGGGCTGGGTCAAGGCCGCGCCCCCCGGCGGGTCGGGGGGCGGCGACGACCTCGGCACGGTGGAGCAGCTGTCGTCCTTCGGCCAGGGTCACGACGGCGAGCTGTACGCGCTCAGCCTGTCGGGGCCCGTCTACCGGATCGAGGCCGCCCCGTGATCCTGTCTGCGGGCCGGGGTCCGCTTCGCCAGGTTCAATGTTCGAAGAACGATTGGTGATCGTTTGGTAAGAAGGCGGGAGGGCTGAGAGGCCATCGCTCCATGGGCGAATACAACAGGCTCTGGGGACATGTCGTTTGTGTTCCGAGCGCCTTGTTCTATGGCCTGAACCATTGCTATGGGAGCCCTTAATGCCTAGAAAATATATGACGTATATCTTTCTCGCGGTGATGACCGGGGGCGGCCCGATGCTCGGCCTCATGGGCACGGCGACGGCACGGACCGGTCCTCCGCCGTTGACGGTCGCCCCGAACTCAGCGCCCTACCCGCCGTTCTACATTCTCCTGAGCTCCGCGGAGGACGCCGCCGACGAGGCCGACGCACTCGCCAGGGAGGCCGACGCGCTTGGCAGGGAGGCCAATGACATCGCCGACTCCTGCGCGGAGGCCGTGGGCGAGTCCTGCATCGAGATCAACAACCGCAACGACAGCCGCAACGTGCTCAGGAACGTCGACACCAACGCGAGCAGCGCGCTCGTCCCCGTGACCCCCACCCCGGCGGTCCCCCTGAACGCCGCGAGGCTCGCCCCCGGCGCGATGGCCGGGCAGGGCGTTTCCCAGGCCGGCGACGCCGCCGTGGGCGGAGCCCTCGTCAGCCGGGCCAGGCGCGCCGTCGGCGAGGCCAAGCGGATCACGGGCGAGGCCAGGCGCGTCGCGGGCCAGGCGAGGGACATCGTCGGCCTCGCCGCGGGCGTGGACGCCAAGGCCGAGCAGGTGGCCGCCGACGGTGCCAAGGTGGCCGACGGCGCGGAGCGGGCGGCGCTGGACGCCGGGAAGATCGCGGGCGATGTCGTGGGCGTCCTCGAAGGCCGCAACGGCGCAGGCCGCAACGGTCAGAACAGCGGCAACGACAACAACAGCGACAACGGCGACGACGGCGACGACAACGGCGGCGGCGAGAACGAGTCCGTGGGCTACGACTGCGGCGGGGGACGTTCGTGCCGCGCCGGTGAGAGTCTCCCGTTCACGGGAGTGCCCGCGGCGACGGTCATCGGGGTGGGCGGCGGCCTGCTGGCCGTGGGAACCGCGTTGCTGATGCTCGCGCGGCGTCGCCGATCCACCGGTGCGAAGTAGTTCCTCGGGAGGGAGGGCCCGCCGGGCCCTCCTGCCGCTCTTCGTCGTCCTCGCCGTCCTGATGGTCGCCGGGGGCTGGGCGGTTCACCTGGGGCTGCGAGTACGCGACCACCTGACGGCGGCCGGAGGCGCGCTGACCAGGCTGGGCCCGCTGGTGAGCGCTGGGGCCTCCGCCCCCGCGCTCGCCACGGTGGCGGAGACGATCGCGGACGCCCGGTCGCACGCGGCCGAGGCGCGACGGCTCACCGGGGGGCCGGACTGGTGGCTGCTCTCCCACGCGCCGTTCGCGGGAGCCGCCGCGACGACGGTGCGCGGCCTCGCCCAGGCCGCCGGTGAACTGACCGACGCGCTCACCGGCGCGCAGCGGGTGGCCGTCCCGCTGGCCACGGCCCTCTCGCGCTCCCCGGCCGACCCGCGAGAGCGGCTGGCCGCCCTCGACGCCGCCGCACCGGTCCTGGAGGACGCGGCCACCCGTTTCGCGCGGGCGGGCACGCTCCTGCGGGACACCCCGGCCGACACCGGTCTGGCCACGCTCGACGACGCGAGGCGCACCGCGCTGGAGCAGGTCACGCGGCTGGGCGGCCTGCTTCGCACCGGGGCGGACACCGCCGCGCTCCTGCCCCCGATGCTCGGCGGCGACGGTCCCCGCCGCTACTTCCTGGCCTTCCAGACCAACGCCGAGGCGCGGGGCACCGGGGGCCTGGTGGGAGCCTTCGGCATCCTGAAGGCCGACCGAGGGCGGATCGCCGTCGAACGGCTGTCCGCCGACACCGGCCTGTTCACCAGCCCCGTCCCCGTCGCCGACCACGGCCGCGACTTCCTGCGGCGCTACGGCTCCGGGGCGACCAGGGCGCTGTCCGTCTCCAACCTCTCCCCGCACTTCCCGTACGCCGCCGCGACCTGGACCGGGTTGTGGGAGCGACGGGCCGACACGCGGCTCGACGGCGCCGTGGCCGTCGACCCGGCCGGGCTCGCCCACCTGCTCCGGCTGATCGGCCCGGTCACCCTGCCCGGCGGGGAGAAGGTGACCGGGGAGAACGTCGTCGACCTCACCGAGCGGGCGGCCTACGCCCGCTACCCCGACCCGATGGCGCGCAAGCGCTTTCTCCTCGAGATCGCCGGTGCCGTCGGCGAGGCGCTGCCCAGGTCGCTGGCCGACCCCGCCGCGCTGATGCCCGTGATGGGCCGCATGGTGGACGAGCGGCGGATCCAGGTCTGGAGCCGGCACGGCGCCGAACAGCGGATCCTGGCCCGCGCCCCCATCGGCGGCGTGCTGCCGTCCCGGCCGGGGCCGTTCGCGGGACTGGTCGTCAACAACTCCGCCGGTGGCAAGCTCGACTACTACCTGGACCGCTCCCTCGACTACGAGCTCGGCCCCTGCCGGGACGGCCAGCGCCCCTCGACGGTGCGGGTCCGGCTCGGCAACGACACCCCCGAGGGGAGCCTGCCCTCCTACGTCACCGGCCGGCTCGACCGCCCCGCGCGGCGGCACGCGCCCGGCTCCAACCTGCTCTGGGTGTCGCTGTACGGCGGACTCGGCGGCCGGTTGACCGAGGCCCGGCTCGACGGCGAGCGGACGGCCGTCCTCAGGGGGATCGAGCGGTCCCACCCCGTCTACTCGGTGATGCTGGAACTCGCCCCCGGGCAGTCGAGGTCCCTGGAGTTCGACCTCACCGAGGTCGCCTCGCGGGAATCCCCGCTGGTCCCCGTGCAGCCGCTCGCCCGGCCGCAGCGGACCAGCGTCACCGAGGACCCGCGCGGCTGCGTCCCCTGACGGGGACGGGCGCTTTCCGTACGATCCGCCGGGCGCGCCGGTATGAAGAGGCAAAGAGCGGTGCGCCGCGGACGGTGGCGCACCGGAGCCGACCTACCCTTCTGTCATGAGGGCCTCACCGGAGGGCGCCGGGATCGCGCGGAGCCCCGCGACGGAAGACGCCGTGGTCACCGGGGACGGGGAGCGCTGTGCCTCGCCCGGACACGAGGGCTGCGCCTCGTTCGGACGTGAGGGCTGTGCCCCGCCTGGACACGAGGGCTGCGGCCCGCGTTGCTGGAGGGAGACGGGGGAGGCGGCGGCGTCCAGGGAGGAGGTCCGCTTCCGCATCCTGTTCGTGTGCACGGGCAACCTCTGCCGTTCCCCGCTCGCCGAGCGGCTCACCCGCTCGGCGCTCGGGCCGTGCCCGGCGGTCCAGGTGACCAGCGCGGGCACCCACGCCCAGCCCGGCCTGGAGATGACCGGGCATGCCCGGCGGACGCTGGTACGGCTCGGCGGGGACCCCGCGGGCTTCGGCTCCCGCCTCCTCGTCCCCCGGCTGGTGGCCGAGGCGGACCTGGTGCTGACGGCCACCGCCCGGCACCGGGCGGAAGTGGTGGCCCTGCGTCCCGCGGCGGCCACGCGGACCTTCACCATCGCCGAGTTCGGCACCCTGGCGAGGGCCGTGCCGCCCGAGAGGATCGTCCGGCACCGCGATCCCGTGCGCAGGGCCCACGTCCTGATCGACGAGGCGCGGGCGCTGCGCGGGCTGGTGCGGGTGGACGATCCCGACATCGCCGACCCCTACCGGAGGTCCCGGCTGGCCTACCGGGCGGCCGGACGGAGCATCGCGAGAGCGCTCGCCGCCCCGCTGTCGCTGCTCACACCCCCACGGGATGCTTGACCTTGGCCTTGACCTTGGCCTCGGGCTTCGCCTCGTAGCCGTATCCGTAGCCGTACCCGAAGTACGAGTTGTCCTTGAGCGGGACGAAGTTCAGGACGGTGCCCACCACGCGGACGTTGATCGACGCGAGCAGTTCGGTGGCGCGGACCATGTGCTCCCGCCGGGTCTTGCCGTGACGGGTGACGAGGAGGGCGCCGTCGCAGAGCGCGCCGAGTGTCGCGGCGTCGGTCACCGGTAGCAGCGGCGGCGCGTCGATGATCACCATGTCGTACATCTCGGTCAGCTGGGCCAGCATCTCGCGCATCCCGCCGGAGCCGAGCAGCTCGCTCGGGTTCGGCGGGACCTGCCCGCTCGGCAGGACCGACATGCCCGGCTCGCCCCAGATCTGGATGACCTCCTTCAGCTGGGCCCTGCCGATCAGCACGTCCGTCAGGCCCGTCGTCCCCTCGATGCCGAGGTAGGCGGGGATGGTCGGGCGGCGCAGGTCGCCGTCGACCAGGATGACCCGCCACCCGGCCTGGGCCAGGGTTATCGCCAGGTTGGCGGAGACCGAGGACTTCCCCTCGGCCGGCAGGCAGCTGGTGACCACGAGCGACTTCGGCTGCCGGTCGACGCCGATGAACTGCAGGTTGGTGCGGAGCGTGCGGAACGCCTCGGACCTGGACGACCGGCCCTGGTTGCGCACGATCAGGGGGTGGCGCCGCGCGTTCCGCTCGTAGCCGATGATCCCCAGGGTCGAGCTGCCCGACGCCTGCTGCAGGGCCTCCGTCGACTTGATGGTGGTGTCCAGGCGGTCACGGACGACGACGGCGGCCATGACCAGGATCAGGGCGCTCAGCAGGCCCATCACCAGGTTGACCACCGGCCTGGGACTGACCGGCGCCTCCGGTGTCTCCGCCCGGTCCACCAGCGTGACCTTCACGATGGGGCGGCTGGAGGGAGTGGGCCGCTCGATCTGGTCGATGAGCTTGGCGAACCGCTCGCCCAGCGCGTTGGCCAGGGCGGCGGCCCGCGCGGGGTCGGGGTCGCCGACCGTGGCGCGCAGCAGCACGGTGCCGGGGACGGCCTCCGCGGTGATGTTCGCCTGCAGGCGCTCCACGTCGTCCTCTTCGGTGATCTGGCTCACCACCCGCCGGCTGGACAGCAGGGTCGCGTACGAGTGCACCCGCTGCGCCGACAGCATGCCCGCCTGGTAGGCGGTGGACAGGCTCCCCTCCCTGTCGTGGCCCGAGACCAGCATGGAGATCGTCGCGACGTACTTCGGTGGTGTGACGGTCGTGATGGCGGTCGCCGCGCCCACCCCCAGGAGTATCGCCAGGAGGACGAGCGGCCAGTTCCTGCGCGCGAGCCGCGTGTAGTAGAGGAGTTCCATGTCAGTGCCGCCTTTCGCGGATCTTCGGGAGGGGTTCGGGGGGCTGGGCCGGGACGCGCGCGCCTCGCGGCAGACAGGTGAGGGCGACGGCGATCGCGCAGGCCGCGGCCGTCGCGACGAGAGGGGAGGTCCTGCCCATGACCATCGCCAGGCAGAGGGCGCCGGAGAGCGCCGCGACCAGGCCGAGCGCCGCCGCGACCGCGCGGGTGCCCAGGCCGCCGCGGCGCAGCCGGTGCGAGACGTGGTCGGTGCCGCCCCGCAACGGTGAGCGGCCCGCCAGCAACCGGGAGACGAAGACCACGCAGGTGTCGAGGGTCGCCAGGAAGGTCGGCAGGAACAGCCCGGCGACCGTCGCGTCCGGACGGCCCCCGGCGGCCAGGACGACCGCCGAACAGGCCAGCGTGAAGCCGATGAACAGCGACCCCGAGTCACCCATGAACACCCTCGCCGGCTCCCAGTTGTACGGCAGGAAGCCCAGGCACGCGCAGGTGAGCGCGCACAGGAGCAGCGCGAGCGCGGTGTGGCCCCGCACCAGGGCGGTGGCCGCCAGCAGGGCCGCGGTGACGACGGTGACGGTTCCCAGCGCGCCGTCCATGTTGTCCAGCAGGTTGAAGGAGTTCGTCATCACAACGATCCACGCCACCGTGAGGACGCCGTCCAGCCACGTCCCGGTCACGGCCGCCTGGACACCGGAGAGCACCACCCCGATCGCCACCGCGGTCTCCACGGCGAGCCTGGTGACCGCGCTCAGGGGGGCGATGTCGTCGATCAGGCCGAGGGCGGACACCGCGGTCGCGGCGAGAAGGATCGCGGTGAGCTGCAGGTCGGCGAGGCCGAGGGCGACCAGGGTGGGCACGACGGTGCCCGCCACGATCGCGATGCCGCCGATGTACGGGGTCGGGTGGGCGTGAATCTTGTGCCCGCCCGGGTTGTCGGTGAGGTTCCAGCGGATCGCGAGACGCCTCAGCGGCACGACGGCCGTGACGCTGAACGCGCAGGCCACTCCCGAGACGAGGGCGATCGTCCCGCTCACGGGGTGGACGCCGCCGGTTCCCCGGAGGCCTCCCTGATGATCTCGGTGAGGATCTCGTCGAGGTTCCGTCGCGGGACCCAGCCGGTGAGCGCGCGAAGCTTCGCGGTGTCGGGGACCCTGCGGGTCATGTCCTCGAACCCCCGCTCGTAGGCCTCGGAGTAGGGGATGAGGTCGATCCCGGAGGTGGACCCGGTGAACTCGATGATGAGCTTGGCCAGCTCCATGATGCTCACCTCGTCGCCGGAACCGATGTTGAAGGTCTCACCGACCGCCGCGTCCTCGTCGAGCAACCTGAGCAGCGCGTCGACGACGTCCGCGACGTGCGCGAAGCAGCGGGTCTGGGTCCCGTCGCCGAACACCGTCAGCGGGGCCGCCGAGAGCGCCTGCCGGACGAGGCTCGGGATGACCATGCCGTAGCTCGGGCTCTGCCGAGGGCCCACCGTGTTGAACAGCCGGACGATGATCGTCGGCAGGCCGCGCTCCTTGTGGTAGGCGTTGGCGAGGATCTCGTCGACGGCCTTCGCGGTGCTGTAGGCCCAGCGGACCACGGCGGGACTGCCGAGGATGCGGTCGGAGTCCTCCCGCAGCGCGCCCGAGGAGTTCTTGCCGTAGATCTCGCTCGTGCTGGTGATCAGGATCTTCTTCCGGTACCGGTGCGCCGCCTCGATGACGATCTCCGAACCTCGGATGTTGGTCGTCAGGGAGCGCAGCGGCCGCTCGACGATCAGTTTGACGCCGACCGCCGCCGCCAGGTGGACGACGACGTCGCACCGGTGGACCAGTTCGTCGACCATGAGCTCGTCCAGGACCGAACCGTGCACGAAGCGCAGGTTCGGGTGCGGCCTGAGGTTCTCCAGCCGTCCCGTCGAGAGATTGTCCAGGGCGACGACGGCGTCGTCGCGGGCGAGCAGGGCGTCGGCCAGATGCGATCCGATGAATCCGCTGCCGCCCGTTATCAGGTAGTTGGTTGGTGTCTTGCTCACGGGCTTCTCCTCATCGTGTGCTTGGAGAGATCTCTGCCGCCGGAGGGGAGACGGCCGCTCACACTTGAATGCCGGCCACCGCCTCGACGTCCGGGGCCCGCGTGCTCTCGAACCAGGCCACCGTCGTGCGGAGCCCGTCCTCCAGGGAGACGGGACGCACCCCCGGGAACAGCTCGCGCAGCAGGCGGGCGGATGCCTGTGACTCCCTGACGTCGCCCCTGCGCGGGGGCAGGGAGACCGGCTCCACCACCCGGCCGAGGATCTCGGAGAGGAGGTCCATCAGGTGCCGCAGGGAGACGCGGGTCCCGAAGGCGAGGTTCACCGGCTTCGCGCTCGTCACCCGGCGGGCGGCCGCGTCGGCGAGGACCTCGGTCACCGACCCCACGTAGGTGAAGTCCCGCGTCTGACCGCCGTCGCCGTGCAGCGGGACCGGCTCGCCCCGCAGCGCCGCGGAGACGAACACCGGGATCACGGCCGCGTACGCGTGCCCGGCGCTCTGCAGCGGCCCGTAGACGTTGAAGAAGCGGAACGGCAGGACCGGCAGGCCGTAGCTGTGCGCGTAGGCCAGCGCGTACGCCTCCGCGGC
Organism: Streptosporangium oxazolinicum; assembly: GCF_039537505.1. Lineage (NCBI taxonomy): Bacteria > Bacillati > Actinomycetota > Actinomycetes > Streptosporangiales > Streptosporangiaceae > Streptosporangium > Streptosporangium oxazolinicum. The sequence goes on along the minus strand of NZ_BAABAQ010000016.1, from coordinate 97,636 downwards.
GAGCTTGCCGGCCCCGTACGGGCTGAGCGGCCTGGTGGGCAGGTCCTCGTGCTTGCGGGGTTCCGGGCGGTCGCCGTACACCGAGGAGGAGGAGGCGAGGATCAGGTGCGGCCTGCCGGCGCGGCAGGCCTCCAGCACGTGCAGGGTGCCGGTCGCGTTGACGGCGTGCGAGGTCAGCGGGTCGGCCAGCGACCGGGGCACCGACGGCCGGGCGGCGAGGTGGATCACGTGCGTGGCACCGGCCACCAGCTCCGTCAGCAGGTCCCGGTCCAGGACGCTGCCGGTCACGACGTCGGCCTCGACGCCGTCGAGATTGGCGAGGTCGCCGCTGCTCAGGTCGTCCAGCACCGTGATGTTCCCGACGTCGGGCCTGGCCGCCAGCGCCCGGCAGGTGTGCGCGCCGATGAAACCGGCGCCGCCCGTCACCAGCACTCTCATCGGCCGTTCCCCTGGGTGAGCAGGTGACGGCCGCGTGCCTCGCACAGCGACCGGTAGAGGTGCTCGGTGTCCGCGACGAGACGGTCCAGGCTGAACGCGCACGTCGTCCAGTCGCGGGCCGCGCCGCCCATCCGGCGGGCGAGGCCGGGATCGGACAGCAGCCGGACGGTGTGCGCCGCCAGCTCGTCCGGATCGGTGCTCGACAGCAGGCCGGTGTGCCCGTCCCGCACCACCTCGGCGACGCTGCCCACCCGGGTGGAGACCACCGGGGTGCCCGCCATCCCCGCCTCGACGAGAGTGAGCGGGGTGCCCTCGTTGTCGGAGGTCAGCAGGACCACGTCGGCGGCGGCGTAGACCGTCTCCACGTCCCTGCGCCAGCCGAGCAGGTGGAAGGAGTCGCGGATGGTCTCGGCGTCCCGCTCGACCTGCCGGTCGAGCTCGCCGCCGCCGCACACGACGAAGTGACAGCCGGGGATGCGGCCGAGCACGGCGTGCGCCACCGCGACGAACCGGTCCGGCCGTTTCACCTGGGTGAGGCGGCCCACGTACGCCACCACGGGCGCGTCCTGCGGGATGCCCAGCGCCGCGCGGGCCGCGCCGCGATCGGGGACCGGCCCCGGCCGGACCCCGGGCGGGATGACGACGTACTGCTCGGGACGGCCGATCCCCGCCTGGAGCAACTCGTCCCTGACCCGGGACCCCACCGTCACCAGCCGGTCGGACATGGAGGCCAGGACCCGCTCGGAGCCCACGTACAGGCCGCGCCTGACCGGTGAGAAGTAACCGTGCAGGAGGTGGCCGTGGAAGACGTGCACCCGGGCCGAGCCGACGCGGGACAGCCGGGCGGCCACCCGCCCCAGGGCACCGGCCTTGGCCGTACGGGTGTGGACGATGTGGGGACGGAACGCCCGCATGGCACTGACCAGCCAGAACAGGGCGCGGTAGTCGTCGCCGGGGTCGACGGGGCGGCCGAGGCCGGGCACCCGGTGCACCGGCTCTCGCACGTCGTGCAGCAGCAGGTGGTCGCCCTCGTGGCCGTCGACGTGGCCGGTGTAGAGGCGGTGGTCGAACTCCTCGCGGTCCAGCCGCTCGTGCAGCCCCGAGACCTGGGTCGCTGGACCGCCGACGTTCATCCGCGCGATGATCTCCATGACACGAATCCGGCCGTCTGGCTTCATAGGGGCTCCTTGGGACAGGCCTGGCTCACGTCGGAGAAACTAGTTCTCCGCCAGATCCGTCCGCCGACACCATCACGGTGGTGGCGCGATGTTTTCCCTACTCCCTACCTAAACGTGATCCAGCCCGGACACCTGGGTCTTACCAGCTCTTTCTCCTTTGCCCGCGGATACCTTGAAATTCTCCGGGCCGCTCGGGCCGCTCGGGCCGTTCGGGCCGTTCGGGCCGTTCGGGCCGTTCGGGTGGCTCGGGTGGCTCGGGCGGTGGCGCGGCCCGGCCGGACGGCCGGCGCGGGAGAACGCCGAGACCACGGAACGCAGGTCGGAGAGCCGAGGCAGCAGCTCCCGCGCCCCGGTCGCGGTCCTCCTGGCGAACCAGGTGATCTCGGCCGCCGCCATGGCGGTGTAGGCGGCGCTCGCGGCCAGGGCGGCGCCCGAGGCCCCCCACCGGGGGATGAGCAGGACGTTCAGCGCCAGGTTCGCCGCCAGGGCGACGGCGGCGACGGCGGTCATGGTCATCGGGCGGCCCAGCCGTACCAGATACTGCTCGACCGGCCGGAGCAGCGACAGGGCGACCATACCGGGGGCGAGGAGGAGGATCGGCGTCACGCTGCCGGCGAACGCGGAACCGTAGAGCAGGGGCACGACCACGGGTGAGGCGATCGACAGCGCGCAGACGAAGACGGACGACAGCAGCAGGTTGAGCCGCAGGACGCGGACACTGACGTCCCTGGCGTCGTGCTCGTCCTCGACGGCCTGGCGGGGGAGCGCGACCTGGGTCACCGCGTCGGCGGGTACCCGCGAGAAGGTCAGGAACGCCGCGCCGACGGTGTACAGGCCCACCTCGGCGGGCGAGACGAGGGCACCCAGCAGGAAGACGTCGGCGGTCAGCAGGAGGTGGAACGCCGCCAGCCCGACGTGGTACCGGCACGACAGGGCGAGCTGACGGCGGGCCAGAGCCGGCTCCACACGCATGGAGCGAAGACCGAGCGGCCGCAGCAGCAGCCAGAAGGGCGCGCTCACCGCGGCCGTCCAGCAGACGATCACCGCCGTGACGGTGAGGTTCCCCGTCGCCGCGAGCACCAGGATCGGCAGGTTCAGGACGAGCGCGGACGCGACGACCCCCCGGTTGACCAGGCCGTTGCGGGACCGCAGCTGCGCGATCCCGTTGAGGTTGACCGCCGCGACGCCGAACGGCACCGCGAGCAGGGCGATGACGAGCAGGTGGAGTGCGGGAAGGGGGAGGAACACGGGCACGACCGCCAGGGTGACCGCGGCGGAGACGAGCCCGAGAAGCAGCCCGAGCAGCAGGCCGTTGCCCGCCAGGGCGCGGTGTCGCGCGGGATCCCGCCACAGCGCGATCTGCGATCTCACGATCGACAGGTTGCCCAGGACGACCGCGATCCCCCCGGTGGTCGCGAGCATCGCGTAGACACCCCGGCCCTCGGGCTGGAGGGTGCGCGCTATCAGGACGCCCGTGATCGCCGCCAGCGTGAGCCGCAGGACGTGGCTGGCCATCGTCTGGACGGTCTGGGTGAGGGTCGTGCTCCCATTCAGGGCCCTGGGCATCCGATCTCCGCCATGACGGGGCCACCCGGGACGGCGTGCGCCCGGTGCCAGAGCTCGAACTGCAGCAGCGCCCACAGCCGGTCACCGTGGTCGGCTCCTTCGGCGTGCCGCCGGAGCAGGTTCCGGACCGCCTCCTGCCGGAACAGCCCCCTGCCGCGGGCGGCGCCGTCGGTGAGCACGTCGTGGGAGAGCTCCCGCAGCTCACCCCTGAGCCAGGTGGCGAGCGGCACGCCGAACCCCTGCTTGGGGCGGTGCGGGAGCCGGTCGGGCAGCCAGGGCGCGACCGCCCTCCTGAGCAGCAGTTTGGTCCGCCGGTCGCGGACCTTCAGCGGGTCGGGGAGCCCCGCCGCCCACTCCATCAGCCGGTGGTCCAGGAACGGGGAGCGGGCCTCCATCGAGTTGGCCATCGTGGTGACGTCGACCTTGACCAACAGGTCGTACGGGAGGTAGGTGGTGGTGTCGACGTCCAGGACGCGGCCCAGGGCGGTCACCGCGGACGACTCCAGGAAGGTCTCCTCCAGCAGCCCGTGGCTGTCCACCCCCGCCAGCCGCTCGCGCAGCGCGGGGCTGTAGAGCTCCGACTTCTGCTCGGCCGTGAAGCAGGACATCAGGCCGGCGTAGCGCCGCGACGGGCGCTCCGCGGCGAACCGCATGACGCGGCCCAGATGCCGTCCCCGCGACCCGTACCCGCTCCGCTCGGTGATGAGCGTGCCGGCGCGGGCGGACAGCGCGGCCAGCGCCCGGGGCATGGCCGGGATCCTGGCGGCCTGCCTCATCAGGGCGTAGCGCCGGTAGCCGCCGAAACACTCGTCGCCGCCGTCGCCGTTGAGCACGACGGTGACGTGCCGCCGGCTCAGCCGCGCCACGTAGAAGCTGGGGACGGCCGAGGAGTCGGCGAACGGCTCGTCGAAGTGCCAGGCGAGCAGGGGCAGGACGCCGAGGAGATCGGCCGTCACGACGAGCTCGTGGTGGTCGGTGGAGTAACGCTCGGCGACCAGCCGGGCCTCGGAACGCTCGTCGTAGCGGTCGTCCTCGAAGCCGACGCAGAACGTCTTGACCCGCTCGCGGCTCTGCATCGCCATCGCCGCCACCACGGCCGACGAGTCGATCCCCCCGGAGAGGAACGCCCCGATGGGACGCTCGCTCACCATGCGGATCCGGGTCGCCTCCAGGATCAGCTCGCGCAGGCGCTCCTCCTCCTCCCGCTCGTCCGTCACCGCTCGCGGGGTGCGGTCCAGCTCCCAGTAGCGGTGCGTGGTGACCCGCCCCCGCTCCCAGACCAGCACGTGGCCCGGAGGCAGCTTGTGCACACCCTGGTAGATCGACCACGGCGCGGGGACGTAGCGGTAGGTCAGGTAGTGGTGCAGCGCCACCGGGTCGATCTCGCGGCGCATGCCGGGATCCTGGGCCAGCGACTTCAGCTCCGAGCCGAACCAGATCGAGGCGTGGTCGGCCCTCCAGTACAGCGGCTTCTTCCCGACCCGGTCGCGGGCCAGGACCAGCCGCCGCCGGTCGCGGTCCCAGACGGCGAAGGCGAACATGCCCCGCAGCCGGTGGACCATGTCGGTGCCGTACTCCTCGTAGAGGTGGGCGAGGCACTCCGAGTCGCCCGCCGAACGCAGGCGGTGGCCCCGGCCCGCCAGGTCCCGCCGCAGTTCGGCGAAGTTGTAGATCTCACCGTTGAAGACCGACACGACCCGCTCGTCCTCGCCGTAGACGGGCTGGCCGCCGGTCGCCACGTCGATGATCGCCAGCCTGCGCATGCCGAGGGCCGCGTGCTCGTCCTCGTGGAAGCCGGAACCGTCGGGACCCCGGTGCGCGATCACGTCGCACATGCGGCGGACGAGTCCGGGATCGGGGTGCGACGTCGACGCCATTCCGGCTATCCCGCACATCGGGTCCTCCGTTGCTCGCGGCCCTGGACGACCCCGGTGGCCCCGGTGGCCCCGGTGGCCCCGGTGACGGGCCGGACCGTCCGGTATCCGGCCCGTTACCGCGATCTCGCCGAGAGTAACCGACCGTGGCCGCTCACGGGCGATTGGCGTGCGGTTGGCGGCGGGGGCGTGTCGCGGCGAACTCCAACCGCCGGTAAGGATCACGAAGATCATTGTTCGCGGGGGAGCCGCTGGACGCCTCCCGGTGGCCGTGACGTGCGAGCTTGTGAACGAACGTACCCCGTACCGGTCGTGGGTGACCGGCGCGTGTGCCCGTCCACCCGGCGGACGCCCGTGACGGGACGCCGGGAAGACGGCCGCGACGTCGCGGCCCCGCACTCCCTCTCGCTGAACGGATGGTCGGATGACCTTTGCGGAAGACGCGACGGCCGGCACGGGTACCGGTGACCTCCGGCACCCCGCGCTGTGCTGCCCCCGATGCGGTGGTTCGCTTCGTGACGAGACCGAGCCCGGGGGCGGTGGTTCGTTCCGTGAGGGGGTTGAGCCGGGCCGTGGTGGTTCGCTTCACGACGGTGCCGGGCCGGGCGGCGGTGGTTCGCTCCGTGAGGAGGCCGGGCTGCGCTGTGCCGGGTGCGGGGCGGGCTATCCCGTCGACGAGGGGATCCCGAGGTTCGTTCCCCGGGACAACTACGCGGAGGGATTCGGGTTCCAGTGGAACCGGCATCGGCTGACGCAGCTCGACTCGCACGTCGGCATGCCGATCTCCCGTGATCGGCTGATGACGGGGAGCGGCTGGTCCGCCGAGGAGCTGCGGGGCCGGAGCGTGCTTGAGTGCGGCAGCGGAGCGGGACGCTTCACCGAGGTACTGTGCGAGACCGGCGCCCTCGTGACGTCCTTCGACATCTCCAGCGCGGTGCACGCCAACGCCGCCTCGAACGGCCGTTTCCCCAATCTGAGACTCGTCCAGGCGAGCGTCTACGAGCTGCCGTTCCCCGAGGAGTCCTTCGACTTCCTGCTCTGCCTCGGAGTCGTCCAGCACACCCCGGACGTGGAACGGACGTTCAAGACCCTGCTCCGCTACCTGAGGCCGGGGGGCCGGTTCTGCGTGGACGTCTACGCGGCGGTGATCGCCTACCCCCACCTGCGGCAGCTGATCCGCCCCTTCACCCGGCGGATGCCTCCCGCGAGGCTCTACACCCTGGTCGAGAGGACGGTGCCGCGTCTGCTGCCGCTGTCCATGGCGCTCAGCGCCGTCCCGGGCGTAGGACAGGGGCTCGCGCGGCTGGTGCCGGTGGCCAACCACCGCCACCTAGGTCTGACGGACGAGGAGACGAGGCGGAGCTGGTCGGTGCTGGACACGTTCGACTGGCTGGCCCCGCGATACGAGAAGCCCCAGCCCCGGCGGCGGATCAGGCGCTGGACCGAAGAACTGGCCCTGCGCGCCGTCTCGATCGAGAGACGGCGCGGGATGTACGTGATCCGCGGCGTCAAATGACCGGCCGGCCGGGAGGCCGCGGATTCCCGGGACCGCCGGGAGCGTCCTCACGTGGGTCCGGCGGGCTCCTTCACGAGACCCCGCCTGCACGCCGGCCGCGTGGCGGGCCCACGACGCAGGACCTCGATGCGTTTCTAAGGTGATTTCATTCATGGAGTATTTTCTCGTCGCCTTGATGGCGACGTTCCTGGTTCTCCTCACCTACGCGAGTCTGGGGATGGAGCAGGCGAACCGGGCGGTTCCGGTGCTGCTCCTCGCCTTCGTCGCCCGCCTGGTCGTGCACGTCCTGGTGATACGGCCCGGCCTCATCGAGTACGGCGGCGACAACCGCGTCTATCTGGACAGGGCCCTGGAGGTCGCCGCGTACTGGAGGTATGAGGGTTTCGGGTTCGTCACCTCCGACCAGATCCCCTCCATCTACTCCCTGGAGGTGCCGTGCAACCTCTTCGGGATCATCGTCTACCTGTGCGACGGACCGGCCACGCTCGCCTGCACGGCGGTCCTGGCCACCCTGTCCGGCGGGCTGTGCATCATCATGTACAGGTTCGCGCGGATCGTCGGGGCCGACGAGCGGGCGGCGTTCCGGCTGCTGGTGGTGGTCGCCTTCCTCCCCTCCCTCCTGCTCCACACGTCCGACACGTTCAAGGACGGCATCAACGCGTTCCTCGTCGTCGCCTGCCTGTGGCTCGTGGTCTCCAACGTGCGGCGTTTCGACGTGCGGAAGTTGGTCGCCGTGGTCCCGCTGCTGTGGGCGCTCTGGCATGTGCGGCCGTACATGGTCCTCATGTGCGCGCTGCCGCTGGTGTTCTGCCTCTCCCCGATGAAGCGGAAGCTGTCCGTCCGCTCCCTGGTCGTGTCGACCCTGATACTCATCCCCATCCTGGTGCTCATCGCGCAGGCGGACGGCGGGGCCTCCTTCACGGCGATGCAGGAGCAGCTGGACCAGGGCCAGTCGGAGCTGGTCCGCAGGTCCAGCGCGGAGGGCGGCTCCGGCGTGCTGTTCGAGGACGACGGCGACGCGTGGGGCGCGCTCGTGCCGAAACTGTTCTACACACTCCTGGCCCCGTTCCCGTGGACGGCGGGCAGCGTGGCGCTGCAGCTCGGGAAGGTGGACACGCTTCTGTGGTACTACCTCCTCCACAGCGGGCTGCGCGGGGCACGGCGGCTGTGGGGGTACGACCGGACGCTGCTGTTCGTCCTCGTGCTGTTCGTCGTCCCGGGCACGATCGCCTACGCGACGACCATGTCGAACATCGGCCTGATCTTCCGCCAGCGAATGCCGATCATGCTGGTCGTCAGCGTGCTGGCCGCTGTGGCGTGGACCGAGGCCGGACACCGGAGGCGGTCTCGATCCCGGCCGTCCGGGCACGCGCCGCGTCCCGCGATCCCGGCGCGGCACACCGCGGGCCCCCGGGTGGCGCGGTGACCCCGCCGCCCCGACCAGGAAGGACGAGATGAGGGATCTTCGCGTGTGCGAGGTCGTCAGGACCCTCGACGCCGGGGGCGTCGAGGTGCTCCTCGTCGAGCGGCTGCGGCGCGCTCCCAGGGTGAACAAGGACTACACGGTCGTGTGCCTCCACGCGTCGACCGGCGAGCTTGTGGAACAGCTGCGGACCTCGGGGATCACGGTCGTCGACCTCAGCGCGAACGCGCTCCCGCTGGCCTACGCCCGCCTCGTCGGAACGGTTCACCGGCTCGCCCCCGACGTGCTCAACGCGCACTCGCCGACCCCCGCCGCGGTGCTCTGGCCGTTCGCCAGGATGACTCGCCGTCGGCCGGTCCTGGTCTCGACGGTCCACTACTGCCGCCGGCCGGCCACCGTCCGTCTCGGCCGCCTGACGGCGGCGGTCAACACGCTCCTCGACTATCTCGTCCGCAGGCTCGACGACCGGACGGTCGCGGTCTCGTCGCAGGTGGCGTGCTCCCCCTCCGTCCGGGGAGCACGCCACCTGCTCACCCGGGTGCACGGTGTGGACGTCATCGAGCAGCGCTCCTGGGCGATGCGCGCGGGCACCGTCAGGCGCCAGTTCGACGTGCCGGAAGAGGCGTTCCTGGTGGTCTGCGTCGCCAACTTCCGGCCGGAGAAGAACCACGCGCTGCTGGTCAGGGCCGCCGCCGAGGTTCTCCTGGCCCGGCCGGACGCCCTCTTCCTCCTGGCCGGGGACGGGCCGCTGCGAGAGGGGATCGTCCGGGAGACGGAGCGGCTCGGGCTGGAGAGCCGGGTACGCGTCCTGGGGCCGGTGAGGCAGGCGAGGAGGCTGGTGGCGGCGGCCGACCTGCTGGTGCTGAGCTCGTACTACGAGGGGCTTCCCGTGGTCGTCATGGAGGCGCTCGCGGCCGGGGTGCCGGTGGTCTCCACCGAGGTCGGGGGGATACCGGAGCTGGTCTCCTCGGGCTGGAACGGGATCCTGACCGAGCCCGAGTCGGCGGAGGCCCTGGCGGCGGGGATCCTCAAGGCGATGGAACCGGCCATGCATCGCCGGCTGCGGTCCGGGGCCGCCGCCAGCTCCGAGGGCGTCGAGATGGCGGGAACGGCCGAATGGTTCGAGCACCTCTACGAGGAGCTGGCGGGGGCGCGGCGCGCCTGAGGTCCGCGGCGCGCCCGTCGAGCGCGTCGTTCCCCGGCGTTCCCCGGCGTTCCCCGGTGTTCTCCGTCGTTCCCTGGCGTTCCCTGGCGTTCCCTGGCGTTCCCTGGCGTTTCTCGGTGTTTCCCGGCGCCCTGCTCGGAGCCCGTGGCGTGTCCGTCGTCGCGGACGTCCGGGGAGCGCGTTCCCCAGACGTCCGGCCCCGGGGTCAGACCCGGTAGCCGAAGCCGCGAAGGTGCCCGGAGAGAGACCGGTCGAGCAGCGCGAGCTGCGACGGGGTGAGGTCGCGCCGGAAGGACTCGCACCGGGCGGACGAGAAGGTGTGGCGCGCGAAGCTCCGCTCGAACTCGGGCGTCCAGACGAGCCCGAGGAAGTCGAGGACCACGTCCGTCTGCTTGCGAGGGTCGGCGAGCAGGTCCTCGTAGCGCACCTGCAGCCACAGGTCCGGCGGAACGGCGGCGCGTGCCACCTCGGTGGCGTCCATCAGCAGTTTCCAGCCTATTCCCGCGAGATGGACCTGCGAGCGTCCCGCCTCGTCCCACTCCCCGGAGTAGGGTTCGGGCAGGGGGCCGAAGTGCCAGCCCGGCGCCCCGAGGTGCCCGCGCCACCACGGCATCTGCAGCCACGAGTTGGCCACGGCGCGCCCGTCGCGCACGATGTGCACGAAGCGCGCCTCGGGGAACACCTCGTGCAGGAACGCCGCCCGGGGCCACCCGGTGAACTTGTGGATGTAGTGCCCGACCCGCTGCGCGGCGGCCCGGCTCCCGAAGAAGTCCCTCAGCCGCTCGGCCAGCCGGGGCGTGACGTCGGCGGCCGAGAGGTCCTGGAAGGACTCGACGATCAGCGGAGAGACCTCACGTCTCAGCGCGCGATGGGCCTCACAGGGACGCAGGCGTTTCTCCGGGAAGCGCGCCGGCGTCCGGCGGCAGATCCTGCCGCCGATCCGCTTCGCCGAATCCGGGACCCGGGGGAACCGGTCGTCCAGGTTGGTGACGAATCCCACGGCCGGGTGACCGGTGAGCACCTCGTAAAGGAGGGTGGAACCACAACGGCCGCTGCCGACGAGAAAATCGAGCATATTTCCTCCCCGCTCCGAGTGGTGTCGGAAACAATGATCCGGTTCGCCGAAACCGGGCGGGGTCTCCGACGTTAACACACTCGCCGGAGTTGTCGTCGGACGTCATTTTCGGGAGTACGGAGTTGGTGGCTCTATCACCAAAATCAATATCCAAAGATCTGTGATACGGGTTTAGGTGATTATCGGGTACGCCTTCGGCCCGGCATACCGCTCCCGTCCGGCACAAAAGACTGGTAAAACATCGCGGGACGTGAATGTCCGAGACCGTTGGCGGTGCTCGCGTTGCCAGACTTGCGCCCATGATCAAGTCGGCGTCCGATAGCGATTCCCTGCTGAGCCCGCCCGAAGCGGGCGGCGAGACACCGGAGGCGTCCCACCGGGGCGGGCGATCCCCCCGAACGTGGAGAACACCGCCCGCCCTCGTCCTGAGATGGTCGCCGGCCGTGTTCGCGACCGCCGTCGTCGTGGCCGTGCTCACCTTCTACGGGGTGTCGGCCGCGGACCTGGCGTCCTTCGGCCTCTACCTCGCGCTGGGCCTGGCACTTCCCGGCCTGTTGCTGGTCAGGGCCCTGCACCGCGGGACGCGTCGGCTCGCGCTCGTGGAGGAGGTCGCGCTCGGGCTGGCACTCGGCTACGCCGTGGAGGTGCTCGTCTACGTCGCCGTCCGGGCCGCCGGGGCTCCGTCGCTCGTCGCGGCGTGGCCGGTCGCCACGTACCTGGCCTTCACCGCCGTCCCCCGGCTGCGCCGGCACTGGAAGGGCGCCGTCCGCCCGTGCGCGCCCGGCTGGTACTCGTGGTCCCTCGCCCTGCTCGTCGCGTACGTGGCCGCCTGGAGCTCCTTCACCTTCTTCAGGACGACCCCCCTCACCTGGCCGGGAGCCGGGACGTCCCTGTTCGACATGCCGTACCACCTGGCCCTGGTCGGCGAGCTGAGGCACCACGTGCCGCCGACGGTGCCGCTGGTCTTCGGCGAGCCGCTCCTCTACCACTGGTTCGTCTACGCGCACCTCGCGGCGGCGAGCTGGATCACCGGGGTGGAACCGCTGGTCCTGGTGTTCCGCCTGGGGATGTTTCCCATGCTGGTGGCGTTCGTCGTCCTGGTGGGGACGATCGGGCATCGCGTCACCGGCTCCCGGGCGGGGGCGCTGCTCGCCATCGGCGGCACGGTCCTCGTGGCGGTGCCGAGCCTGTACGCGAACGCGAACGGGCTGTTCACCTGGACCGGCGTCCAGCACTCCTCGTGGGAGAGCCCCACCCAGACCTTCGGGGCCCTGCTGTTCGCCCCGGTGGTCCTCCTCCTCGTCGACCTCCTCGAACGCCGCCGCCGGGCGCGCGGTGCCGGGGAGTGGCTGCTGCTGGGTGTCTTCCTGGTGGCCCTGATGGGGGCGAAGGCCACGTACCTGCCCATGCTCGTCGCCGGGCTGGTCGCGGTGGCCGTGGTCGAGGCGCGGGTGCGACACCGGTCGCCCCGGCCCGCGCTCGCCGCGCTCGGCATGGCGTCCGCGTGCCTGGTGTACGCGCAGTTCGTGCTGTTCGGCGGCGCGAGGCAGGCGACGATCCTCGACCCCCTCTCGCTCATGCGCAGAACCTGGGGAGAGCTGACCGGCCTGGGGGAGAGCGCCGCGCCGCCGCCCGCCTCGCTGGCGGGGATCACGCTGCTGTACGCGCTGTGCTGGGCCGTCACCTGGTGCGGGGTCGCCGGGCTGCTCCATCGGCGACGGCTGCTCCTGAGGCCGGGGGTGGTCCTCCTCCTGGGCGTCGGCGCGGCGGGCGTCGGCGCGGTGATCCTGCTCGGGGGGCCCGCGATGAACCAGGGCTACTTCATGCAGGGGGCCTACCCCTGCCTGGCGGTCGCCGCGGCCTACGGCTTCCTCGTCGTCGCGCGCCGGGAACGGGTGACGATCCTGGCGGCGGCGTGCGCGGCGGGAGCGGGGGTGGTGCTCGCCCACCTGGTCCGCACGCTGTCCGGTGTCGAGGTCCCGCTGACCCCGGGTGAGCCGGAGAGCGCCCTGTACCGTCCGTACCTCGTCCTGCTGGTCCTCGCCGGGGTGGCGGCCGTCGTCCTGGTCGCGGCGAGGCGCCGCTTTCGCCACTGGGCCCTCGTCATCGCCCTGGTCGCGGGCATCGGCCCCCTCTCCGCCTGGCACGCCAGGGCGCTGCTGATCGCGTACGGCGGCGGCGAGGGCGGCGTCTACCAGGTGAGCCGCCCGGCGGCGGGGGAGGTCCCGCTCGGCGCGCTCGACGCGGGACGGTGGCTGCGCGCCCACTCCGACCCCGGCGACCTGGTCGCCACGAACGCGCACTGCGTCTGGGGGCGCGAGGAGCCGTGCGACAGCCGCCACTTCTGGCTGTCCGCGCTCTCGGAGCGGCGCGTGCTCGTCGAGGGGTGGACCTACACCGCGTCGAACCTGGACCGCTGGCGTCCGGGCCGGTCGATGACGGGCCTCCCGTTCTGGGACGAGGAACGGATCCGGCTGAACGACGCGGCCTTCCGGGAGCCCTCGGCGACCTCGACACGGCTCCTGCGGGAACGGTACGGGGTGCGCTGGCTCCTCGCCGAGGAACCCGGGCCGGGCCCGGAGCCTGACCCCGGAAGCACCGGAAGCACCGGAGGCACTGGACACACCGGGAATGTCGGGAACATCGGCGATTTCGCCGACCTCCGGTTCCGTTCCGGCGCCTACGCCGTCTACCGGCTGCCGGACGCCTCGGGAGCACCCTGACACCGGCCGTACGCACGTGCGGTGCCGTGGGCGGTCGTCCGGGAAGGGATCTCAGGGCAGAGACCTCGGGCGGGATACCCGCCCGTGCGGGTGCGGGCCCGGTCACCGTCGCGATCACCCGGAGGGCCGGGGGGACACTCCCCGGCCCTTTCGCACGGGGGACACCCCGGCACCCTCACGCCGGGTCAACACCCCGGCACCCTCATACCGGGGACACCCCGGCCCTCTCACGCCGGGCCGACACCCCGGCAGCCTCACGCCGGGGCGTCCGGCAGGCGGTAGACGGCGTAACCCCCGGAGCGGAACCGCGGTGTCGCGAAGGCCGCGAGCCCGGGAGCCGGGCCGCCGCGGTGCTCGTCGGCGAGGAGCCAGCGCACGCCGTACCGCTCGCGCAGGTCCCGGACGGCCTCGCCGGTGGGCGCCTCGAAGACGGAGTCGTTCAGCGCGAGGAGCCGGTCGTCCCAGAAGGGGAGCTCCAGCGAGGGCAGCTCCGGACGCCAGCGGGTCAGGTTCCTCGCGGTGTAGGTCCACCCCTCGACGAGCACACGCCGCTCGGACAGCGCGGCCACCCAGAAGTGCCTGCCGTCGCACGGCTCCTCGCGCCCCCAGCGGCAGTGCGCGTTCGTGGCGACCAGGTCGCCGGGGTCGGAGTGGTCGCGCAGCCACCGCCCGGCGTCGAGGGCGCCCTCCGGGGGCGGCGCGGTCGCAGGGGGAGGGGCGCTCCTGTCACCGCCGTGCACGACCCACAGGACGCGCGCGTGTACGACGGCGGGCAGGCCGACGACCGCGAGCGCGGTGACGACGAGGGACCAGGCGCGCAGGCGCCCGTTCGTAACGGCCAGGACGGCCGCCGCCGACAGGATCGCGGCCAGCAGCACGACGTACGGCAGGTAGAGGACGGTGTCGGCCGTCCCCGGCTCCAGGGGAATCCGGACGTCGCACAGCAGGGGGATCAGGTAGGCCGCCGCCAGCCCCGCCCCGGCCGCGTACAGCGTCGCCCGGCGCGACTGCCGGGCCCGCCGCGCCAGGGTGACGATCCCGAGGGCCGTGACGGCCGCCAGGTAGGGGTAGGCGCCCGACAGGAAGAAGAGCTGGCTGCGGCCGGGATGCCCGAGCAGCAGGGCCGCGCCGACCCCCGCCGCGCCGATGCCGAGCGTGAGCGCCACGCCGGGGCGCAGGAGCAGCCTCGGCCGACTCAGCAGGCCGGAGATCCCGCCCCAGGTGACGGCCCAGCACAGCAGGAACACCGCCACCATCCCCAGGGTCGAGAGCGGCGGGGGATCGGTCCCCTCTCCCGCGCCGGTCATCTCCCGCCAGACCGTCCGCATGAAGGAGAAGGGGTCGACGGCGAGTGCCTGCCGCGCGCCGTCGAACAGCACGAACTGCGCGAACAGGAAACACGCCGCCGTCATCCCGAGGGCGGCGAGCAGCGGCCGGGACGGCCCGCGCCGCCTGACCGCCCCGGCCGCGGCCACCGCCAGCAGCCCCGCGCCCAGTAGCGGGAGGTACGTGGCCTTGGCCCCCGCCACCGCGACGAGGAAGACGCCCAGCAGCGGCCAGCGCCCGGCGGTCCGCCGGCGGCGCTCCAGGAGGTCGGCGAGGAGCAGGACGACCGGCGCGAACAGCAGGGCGCCGAACGTCTGGGTGGGGCTCGCCCACGCGAGGTCGGGAACCCCTCCCCAGGTGAAGGCCCCGTTGCTGCCCAGGTAGAGACTCGGTGTCGCCACGAGCACCGTGCCGGTCGCGGTCAGGGCCGCTCCCGTCCAGGAGCCCGTGATCCGCCGCCCGGTCATCCCCGCCAGGACGACGAACGCGGCCAGCATGGGAAGCATGCCCAGCCGGAACAGCAGCACCAGCGGCTCCACCCCGGTCACCCAGCTCGCCGCCGCCAGGTCCGCGTAGACGAACCAGTGGTAGGAGAGGGGCTCCCCGGCGACCATGGGCACGGTGGGCGGCATATGGTGTCTCAGCTCGCCGACCAGGGCCAGGTGGAACGGCATGTCGGGGAAGGCTCCCCCGAGCGCGGGCCAGGTCAGGGCGTTGAGCCTGAAGAACGAGACCGCGCTCCAGGCGAGCAGATACCCGAACAGCAGCGCCAGGAGCCACGACCACCAGACGGGTGCCCGCTCCCGGCGGGACGGGGAGACCGTCCAGTGCCGGCGCAGCCGGGGGACGGCGAGGAAGAGCAGGCAGGTGCCGATCGGCCAGACCAGGACGAGCAGCGGTACGCCGAGGGCGCGGGCACCGGCGTAGGCGAAGACCTCCACGGCGTAGCCGAGTGCCAGCCCGAGCGCCATCTCCTCCGCGAGCGTACGCCTGCCCCGGTACAGGAGCCGGAGCAGCAGCACCCCGGGGAGCCCCACGCCCAGCACGACGTAGAGGCCGAAGAGGACCATGTCCGGGACGGAGACGCCGAAAAAGGCCGTCACCGCCGCGGTGAGGGCGGTCATCGACACGGTGGGCGCCCACCCTCGCAGGCCCCCCGCCCCGCGAGGCGGGGCCGAGGGACCTCGTCCGGATGGGGGCCCGTCCGCCTCGTCGTCTCCTGCTGTCATGAGCGGACCCGGCGCGGGGGATCGGCGGGATGGGGTTGCTGTCATGCGCCCGAGCCTGGTGAAACGAACGACGCGGGCGGCACCCGGCGCTCGCGCCCGTCGATGTCTTTTCCCGTCCTTGGCCGTGTTTTCACGACCGGCGGGGACCGGCCCGTCCGGGTTTCGCTCCCCGGGATCCGGGCGCCGTCACGGGCCGGTGGCGGGACGCCCGCGTGTCGGGGTCACCCGGGAGCACCGGGAGCACCGGGAGCGGAGTCAGGGGCGGTGTGCCCGGACGACGAGGGAGACGCCCGGCAGCGACCTGACGGGCAGGTACCTCTCGGCCACGACCACGGCGGTCAGGGCCGCGTTCACCGGGCGCGACGTCTCCGTGACGTCCGAGCCGGAGATGCGCCTCCTGCGCAGGGCGACGACCGGCCGCAACAGGACGTTCCAGCTCCACAGGCGGTCGACGACCAGGCCCGCGCCGCTCAGCAGGGCGTGCAGTTCCCCTCGCGTGTACCGGCGGAAGTGACCGGACGCCACGTCGTGCGCCGACCACAGCGCCATGTCGCAGGGGACCGTGATCAGCGCCGTTCCCCCCGGCCGGAGCACGCGCACCAGCTCTTCGGCGGCCCTGTGGTCCTCCTCGATGTGTTCCAGCACGTCGAACGCGGTGACGAGGTCGAACTCCGCGTCCGGCAGGGGCAGGTCCCGCGCGTCGGCGTGGATCGCCCTCAGGCCGCGCTCCCTGGCGAGCTCCACCGCGGTCTCCGAGTAGTCCGCGACCAGGGCGTCCCAGCCGTACTCGACGAGCACGCGCGTGTTGCCGCCCCCGGCCGCGCCGACGTCGAGCGCCCTGCCGGGCGGGCCGAGCCTGCGCAGCTCGCGGGCGAGGATGGCACGCCGCTCGCGGTACCACCAGTGACGGTCCTCCACCTCGACGGTACGGAGAATCTCCGTGGCCTCCATGTGTCCTCCCAGACGTGTGTCTCGATGCCCCCGCGTGTCCCCGTGTATCCCCGTGTGTTCCCGCGCGGGCGGTTCACGGGGGAACACGCGGGAAGGGGACACGCCGATCCCGGAGCCGCCGGGCCGCGCGGGCGGTCCGGGTGTTCCCGCCGTCAGCGGGCGGCGCGTCCGCCGGGACGCCACCAGCTCTCGTGGTCGCGGTACCAGCGCACGACGCGCTCCAGCCCCTCGTCGAAGCCCACCTGGGGCTCGTACCCGATCGCCCGGATCTTGCGGCTGTCCACCGAGTAGCGCCGGTCGTGCCCCAGCCTGTCCGGCACGGTCTCCACCATGTCCCAGCCCACACCGAAGGCCGACAGCAGCCGTTCGGTGAGCTCCCGGTTGGTCAGCTCGGTCCCGCCGCCGATGTTGTAGACCTCGCCGGGCCGTCCCTTCTCCAGCACGAGCTGGATGCCCCCGCAGTGGTCGTCGACGTGCAGCCACTCGCGGACGTGTTCGCCGTCCCCGTACAGGGGGACGCGGCGCCCGTCGATCAGATTGGTGACGAAGAGCGGGATGATCTTCTCGGGGTGCTGGTAGGGACCGTAGTTGTTGGTGCAGCGGGTGATCCGCGTGTCGAGCCCGTAGGTCTGGTGGTAGGCGCGGCACAGCAGGTCGGCCCCCGCCTTGGACGCCGAGTAGGGCGAGTTGGGCAGCAGTGGCCGCGACTCGTCCCACGAGCCTGCGGCGATGGACCCGTACACCTCGTCCGTCGACACCTGCACGACCGTGCGCACCCCGGCTTCGAGCGCCGCCTGCAGCAGGCACTGCGTGCCGTGGACGTTGGTGACGACGAAGTCGCCGGGGCCGGTTATCGAGCGGTCGACATGCGTCTCGGCGGCGAAGTTCACCACGATGTCCTGGCCCGGCATCAGGTCGGCGAGGAGCCCGGCGTCGGTGATGTCGCCCCTGACGAAGGTGTGGCGGGGGTGGTCGGCGACCGGGCCGAGGTTCGCGGTGTTGCCCGCGTACGTGAGCTTGTCCAGCACCGTCACACGGGCGTCCTCGTATCCGGGATAGAGCCCGGACAGCATCGACCGCACGTAGTGGGAGCCGATGAATCCGGCGCCGCCGGCGACCAGGATCCTCATGCGCGCACCTGGACCCTGCTGTGGTCGCCGATCATGAGCTGATGCGTGTTGGGCAGTCCCACGGCCCTGGTCACCTCCACGTTCCGGCCGATCAGAGAGTACGTGAGTCCCGAGACGCCCCGGATGGCGGAGTCCCCGAGGACGATGCTGTACTCCACCCCGGCCTCCTCCAGCACGCACCCCTCGCCGATCGAGGTGTAGGGGCCGATGTACGAGCCGTCGATCCTGGTGCCGGCGCCGATGATGGCCGGGCCCCGGATCACCGACCTCTCGACGGTGGTCCCCGGCCCGATGTCGACGCGTCCGGTGATCTCGGAGAGCGCGTCCACCGTTCCCCGGACGTCCGGCTCGATCGCCTCCAGGACCATGCGGTTGCACTCCAGCATGTCCTGCAACCGCCCGGTGTCCCTCCAGTAGCCGGTGACGAAGTGCGAGTGCACGCGGTGACCCTTGCCGATGAGCCAGGTGATCGCGTCGGTGATCTCCAGCTCGCCGCGCGCGGAGGGCCTGATCGCCCGGACCGCCTCGTGGATGACGGGGGAGAAGGTGTAGACGCCGACGATCGCGAGATCGCTGCGCGGGTGCTCCGGCTTCTCCTCGAGCCTGAGGATCTCTCCGTCGGGCCCCAGCTCGGCGACCCCGTAGAACTGGGGTTCGGCGACCTTCGTGAGCAGGATCTGCACGTCGTGGTCGGCCTCGCGGAAGGCGTTCACCAGGTCGGCGATGCCGTCCAGCAGGAAGTTGTCGCCGAGATACATCACGAACGGCTCGTCGCCCAGGAACTCGCGGGCGATCAGCACGCAGTGGGCCAGGCCGAGCGGCGCCTCCTGCGGGATGTAGGTGACGTCGAGGCCGAATCTCGAACCGTCGCCGACGGCGGCCCGGACCTCGGGGCCCGTGTCGCCGATGACGATGCCGACGCTCGTGATCCCCGCGTCCCTGATCGCCTCCAGCCCGTAGTGGAGCACCGGTTTGTTGGCGACGGGGACGAGCTGTTTCGCGGACGTGTGGGTGAGCGGGCGCAGCCTCGTCCCCTTGCCGCCCGCCAGAACAAGTGCCTTCATCGCTCTTGGATCCCTCCACGAGGAGCGCGTGGCCACGGCGGCCGATCCTCCGTTGAAAACTATGGGGAGATCGGGCCGGTGGCCGTTCGCCGCCATCGCTTTTGCGGAGAAATGAAGGAGGCGTTACCCGGCCTGAGTGGTCGCGCGTTCCCGGAACGTCCAGGCCCGGTGTATCGCGTAGCTGACCGTCGGGCTGATGACCAGCAACAGCGCCTGGGCCGCCATGACGGGGAGGTGGAACAGCTCCACCAGCACCGGGAGCCCGGCGAGGGAGGTCGCGAGGAAGCCGAGCCCGACCACGTAGAAGCGCAGGTAGCCGGTGAGCCACGGCTGCCCGGCAGCCCGGAAGACCACCAGCCGGTACCACGGGTAGACGATCACCACGGTCGTCAGATGGGCCGCCATGGCGAGGAAAAGATACGGGACCGCATCCTTGGCGACGAGCAATCCCAGGCCCAGGAGAGAGCAATAGAGCAGGGCCGTCGTGGCGCTCGTCATCAGGTATGTGATGCGCTGTCCCCCAAGTGCGGGGATAAAACCTCGCCGCCGGTCATATGCATGCTTTCCGTGATTAGTCCGATTTTTCAGTTGAGCCATGTCGTGGCCTTCTCGGATCGCGCTGAGCGATGATCAAAAATGGATTTTATCCTGCTGTAAGAATTAATCGGGGGATCAATGTCCGTGTCGGTGGTTATTCCGTGTTACCGCTCCGCGCGGACCCTCCCGGTGCTGGTGACCAGGGTCATGACGGTCCTTCGTGAGCTGTCCGTCCCCCACGAGGTGATCCTCGTCGTCGACGGAAGCCCGGACGACACCTGGAGGACGGCCGCCGAGCTCGCGCGGCGCGTCGACGGCGTGCGCGCGCTGCACCTGTCCCGCAACTACGGCCAGCACAACGCGCTGGTCGCCGGGATCAGGGAGGCGGAGTTCGAGGTCGTCGTCACCATGGACGACGACCTGCAACACCCGCCGGAGCAGATCCCCCTGCTGCTGGCCGCCCTCGACGGCGACCGCCTCGACCTCGTGTACGGCGTCCCGCGCCGCGAGGAGCACGGCCTGTTCCGCAATCTCGCCTCCCGGTCGGTCAAGGCCGCCATGGCGGGCGGGCTGGGAATCCGCACCGCCCGGATGATCAGCGCCTTCCGGGCCTTCCGTACCCGCCTGCGCGACGGGTTCGAGGAACTGTCGGGGCCGCACGCCTCCGTCGACGTGGCCCTGTCGTGGGCCACCACCCGGGTGGGGTCGGTCCGGGTGGACATGAGCGAGCGCGGTCACGGCCGGTCCGGCTACACGCCGGGCCTGCTGCTGCGGCACGCGGTGAACATGCTCCTCGGCTACAGCACGGCTCCGCTCCGCGCCGCCAGCTATCTCGGGTTCCTTGCCGGTGTCGTGGGCCTGCTGCTGGGCGGCGTCGTCCTGTGGCACTTCGCCAATGGCGACACCACGGTGGCGGGTTTCACCACCATCGCGTCGATGGTCACCCTCTTCTCGGCCGCCCAGCTGATGTCCGTCGGCGTGCTCGGCGAGTACGTCGGGCGCATCCACGGCAACGGCATGGGGCGGCCGACCTACGTCGTGTGCGAACGCGTCGGCTCGTCGGACGCCCTCGGCGTGCCCCGGCAGCCGGGTGCTACCGTCGCCCTCCACGCGGGAGTGGGCTCCGGATCAAATGAACGGTGAGAAAGGCGTGGACGGGCTCGAACCCGTACCTCACCCACGCCCGCTGCCCCCCGGTGTTGTGCGCCTGGGTCGAGGTGACGATCTCCCGCAGGCCCAGTGCCAGGGCGCGTCTCTCGAGCGCCGCCAGCAGGTGGGCGTACAGGCCGCGTCCCCGCACGCGGGAGTTCACACCGGCGAGCAGGATCTCCATCCGCAGGTCGTCGTCCGAGAACGTGGCCAGCCCGAGAATCCCGTCCGGGGCCGCGCCGGGATCCGGGGCCGCGTCAGGGACCGGGGTCCCGCCCGGGGTCGCGTCGGGGTCCGAGGTTTTGTCTCTGGCCGCGTCAGGGGCCGGGGTCGCGTCCGGGGGAGCGTCGGGATCGGCGTCCCCGCCCGTGCCTCGCCGTCGTATCACCAGGCACTTTCCCTCGGCGGCCGACCTCAGCGCCCACTCCCGGTATCCCGCCAGTGCCCCGGCGGCGTCGAACAGGGGATTGGCCAGGTAGTGGTTCCGGTAGGTGGCGAAGCAGTCGGAGATCGACTCCCGCACCACCGCCGGGGTGACCCGTTCCGTCACCTGAAGATCCCCCGGCGGTTCCGGCGCGCGCCCCCGTCCCGCGTACAGGCGCCAGTACGTCAGCGAATCCGCGAACACGGCGGTGCGGCCGAGGGTGGTCAGCTCGGCGAACCAGCCGACGTGCTCGGCCGGGTAGCGGAGCACGATGACGTCCGCCTCCGACCCCAGGACGGCCTCGCGAACCGAGGGAAACGAGGATCCGGACCCCGCCGGGACGGTGAGACGCTCCACCGGACGGCCGAACCTGGCCGATTCGAGCGGGGACTCCGCGATGCGCGGGACCCCGTCCCCGATCACGTCCTGCCAGGCCATCGGTTCACCTCGTGGCTCCGGACAGCGTCGATCACGCGCGTCACGCCGGTCGCGCCCAGATCGGCGAAGAGCGGCAGCCGCACCAGGCGGTCGGCGACGTCCTCGGTGACCGGGCAGCCGCCGGGGGCCGTCCGGCCGTACCGCAGCCCGGCGGGCGCGGTGTGCAGCGGCTGGTAGTGGAACGTCGCCTGCACGCCCCTGTCGCGGAGGTGGGCGATGAAGGCCTCACGGCTCGCCGGGCAGGGGAGCAGCAGGTAGTACAGGTGCGCGGGGTGCTCGCATCCGTCGGGAACCGTCGGCAGGCGGACGCCGTTCTCGGCCGCCCACCCGGCCAGGCCCTCGTGGTAGCCCCGCCAGACGGCGAGGCGCCGGGCCTGGGTCTCGTCGAACGACTCCAGCTGGGACGTCAGCTGCGAGGCGAGGACGTCCGACAGCAGGTAGCTGGAGCCGATGTCGACCCACCGGTACTTGTCCACCTGGCCGCGGAAGAAACGGCTGCGGTCGGTGCCCTTCTCCCTGATGACCTCGGCGCGCGCCACCAGGTCGGCGTCGTTGAGCAGCAGCGCGCCGCCCTCCCCGCACTGCACGTTCTTGGTCTCGTGGAAGCTCTGCGCCGCCAGGGCGCCGAACGCCCCCAGCGGACGCCCCCGGTAGGAGCCGCCCAGGCCGTGGGCGTTGTCCTCGACGAGGGGAAGGCCGTACCGGTCGCAGATCTCGCCGATCTCCTCCATCGCGCACGCGACCCCCGCGTAGTGGACGACCACCACGGCCCGCGTGCGGTCGGTGATCGCGGCCTCGATCAGCCGCTCGTCCACGTTGAGGGTGTCGGGCCTGCAGTCGACGAAGACCGGCACCGCTCCGCGCAGGGCGTAGGCGTTGGCCGTCGAGACGAAGGTGAACGACGGCATGATCACCTCGTCGCCGGGCCGGAGGTCGAGCAGGATCGCCGACATCTCCAGGGCGTGCGTGCAGGAGGTGGTCAGCAGGACCTGCCTGGCGCCGGTCATCCCCTTCAGCAGCCCGGCCGCCCGCCTGGTGAACGGCCCGTCCCCGGAGGTGGATCCCCGGCGTACGGCCTCCGCGAGGTAGTCGAGCTCGTTCGCCGAGAGGTGTGTCCGGTTGAAGGGAATCACCGCCGGAGCGTCCGCGGCGGTGCCGGGGGGAGCCGGGGGCGGGGCGGGGACGGGATCGCGGGGAAGGACGCGAGGCCGCGCGCCGCCCGCCATCAACAGGTCCTCTTTCTCGGATCAGCGTCGAGGCCGCACGTTGAATGCACGGGTGAATGGTACTGATGACCGTTACCGCTCACCCGGATCGACATGCGGGCGGACGGGTCTCTTTCTCCGGCGGTCGAGCCTTCCCGGCCCTCCTGAGCTGGGAAGACGATTTCCTCTCCGGAGATACCATGTTTTCCGCTTTTGTCGGAGATATTGCTGAAATGCCGTCGACGGGGACGGGTCGCGACACACCCGGATTGTCGCTGAATCGGCCTGGCGATAATAACTGCTCCTAAAGTCGTGTCGTATTCGCTTTTTTCCGAGGTGGCGGAGGTCTGCCATGGGAGAGAAACTGGTTGTGGTCGGCCAGGGTTATGTCGGTCTGCCGCTCGCGATGCGGGCCGTCACGGCGGGGTTCGACGTGGTGGGCATCGACGTCGACCGCCGGAGGGTCAAGCGGCTCAACGCCGCGGAGTCCTACGTCGAGGACGTCGGCGACGAGGCGCTGGCCGCCGCCCACCGCACCGGCCGCTACCTGGCCGCCACCGACTACGGCGCCGCCGAGGGGTTCGACGTCTGCGTGGTGACCGTGCCGACCCCGCTCCGCGAGGGCGTTCCCGACCTGAGCCACATCGGCGCGGCGGGGGAGTCGCTCGCCCCCCTGCTGCGGCCAGGCGCCACGGTGGTGCTGGAGTCCACCACCTATCCGGGAACCACGGAGGAATACCTGCAGCCCCTGCTGGAGGAGGGCTCCGGGCTGTGCGCGCCACGGGACTTCCACCTCGGCTACAGCCCGGAGCGGATCGACCCGGGCAACGGGCGCTGGCGCCTGGAGAACACCCCCAAGGTGGTATCCGGTGTCGACGAGGCGTCCCTGGAGCGGATCCGGGCGTTCTACTCGCGGATCGTGGACGAGGTCGTGCCGGTCTCCTCACCGAGGGTGGCCGAGCTGTGCAAGCTCCTGGAGAACACCTTCAGGCACGTCAACATCGCCCTGGTGAACGAGTTGTCGATCTTCGCGCGACAGCTCGGCATCGACGTCTGGGAGGCGATCGACGCCGCCTCCACCAAGCCGTTCGGCTACCTGCGCTTCACCCCCGGGCCCGGCGTCGGCGGGCACTGCCTGCCGATCGACCCGTCGTACCTGTCGTGGAAGGTCAAGCACAGCCTGGGGCACAACTTCCAGTTCGTGGAGCTGGCCAACGACATCAACGCCCACATGCCGGACCACGTCGTACACCGGGTCGGTCTCGCGCTGAACCGGTCGCGCAAGCCGGTCAACGGCAGCCGGGTGCTCGCGCTCGGCCTCGCGTACAAGAAGAACGCCGGAGACTGCCGCGAGTCACCCGCGATCGACGTGGTCAGGGGCCTTTGCAAGCTGGGCGCGGACGTACGGGCCGCCGACCCGCACGTGGACGGCTTCCTGCTGCCGCAGGGCATCGAGGTCGTCGAGTTCTCGGAGCGGGAGCTGGCGGCGGCGGACGTGGTGGTGGTCCTCACCGACCACGACCGCTTCGACTACGAGCTCGTCCAGAAGGTGAGCGCCCTCGTCTTCGACACCCGGAACCGCTGCCGGGGGCCCAACGTCGAGAGGCTGTGACCCCAGGACCCCAGGACCCCAGGACCCCAGGACCCCAGGACCCCAGGACCCCAGGACCCCGCGACCCCACGACCCCAAGCCCCCAGGACCTCGCGACCTCGCGACCTCACGACCTCACGACCTCATGACGCGGGCGATCAGCTCCTCGACCTGGCCGTTGAGCCTGGCGCCCCGGGGCCACCCGGCGTAGTGGGTGAGGAAGACGACGACCTCGCGGAGC
Source organism: Streptosporangium oxazolinicum (assembly GCF_039537505.1). NCBI lineage: Bacteria > Bacillati > Actinomycetota > Actinomycetes > Streptosporangiales > Streptosporangiaceae > Streptosporangium > Streptosporangium oxazolinicum. The sequence continues at coordinate 73,393 of NZ_BAABAQ010000016.1, read as the reverse complement.
TCGTCGGGGGTGAGGTCGCCGGTCCGCAGCGCCGCGTCCAGCTGGACGCCGACGTCCTCGTCCATGCCCTGGCCGACGAGCAGGCCGACCAGCAGTATGCGCCGGTCGCGGTTCGAGATCCCCTCCCTGGACCACACCTCGGCGAACAGGTGCTCCACGGTCATCCCGAAGCGGTCGCCGGGCTCGTTCTCGCCGTGGTCCCAGCCGTGGACCTGCTGCATCGAACACCTCCGTGTGGAGACCCCGGCGGCCGTTCCCGGCGGGGGTGGCCGGTGGAGTCCCCATCCCGCCCGCCCCGCCCTTCCGGCGCCAGAGAAAGATCTTTTTTCCCTCAAGTCCTTATATGTCGTACCAGAGATCATCTGGCATTACACGCGCGGACCCCGATCGGCGGTGATCGGCCGCAGACGGCGGCGGGCGGGAAGCCACGATAATCGGGACATGCGGTTCGACATCCTCGGTCCCACCCGGGTCCGGCTCGACGGCGGGCGCGCGGTCACCGTGGGCGGCCAGGGGATGCGCGCGCTGCTCGTCATGCTCCTCCTCGACGCGGGGAGGGTCGTGACCGTCGAACGGCTGATCGGCGGCCTGTACGGCGACGATCCGCCCGCGAACGCCGCCAACGCCCTGCAGTCCCAGGTCTCACGGCTGCGCAGGGCACTCGGCGCCCAGGAGGTGATCGAGTTCCACCCGGCCGGATACCGGCTGGTGGCCGGTGCCGACGCCGTCGACGCCCACCGCTTCGAAGGGCTCGCCGCAGAGGGCCGCCGGGCCCTGGCCTCCGGCGAGCACGACCGTGCCGTCGAACTACTGGGTGAGGCGCTCTCCCTGTGGCGCGGGCCCGCGCTCGCCGACGTGGGGGAGTCGCCGTTCGCCCAGGCGCCCTCGGCCAGGCTGGAACGGCTCAGGCTCGACTGCGTGGAGGACCGCGTCCAGGCGGAGCTGGAGCTGGGCCGCCACCGCGAGCTCGTCGCCGAGTTGCAGGAGCTGACCGCCGCCCACCCCTTCAGGGAGCGGCTGTACGGGCAGCTGATGCGCGCCCTGTACGGCTCGGGCAGGCAGGCCGAGGCCCTGGAGGTGTACGAGGGGGCCAGGCGGGTCCTCGGCGATGAGTTCGGCGTGGACCCGTCGGCGGAGCTGGCCGCCGTGCACCTGGCGGTGCTCAGGGCCGACCCCGCCCTCACCGGCGCTCCCGCTGTCCCCGCCGCTCCCGCCGCGCCCGTCAGGTCGGGGCTGTGGGCCCCGCTGACCAGTTTCGTCGGCAGGGAGGGGGAGATGTCGCGGCTCCGCGCGCTGCTCGGCGAGGCGAGACTGGTCACCCTGGTCGGCCCCGGCGGCGCGGGCAAGACCCGGCTCGCCGGTGAGGTCGCCGCGGGGGAGCGGGGCGACGTGTGCTTCGTGGAACTGGCCCCCGTCCTCGGCGGAGGGGAGGCGGCCCAGGCCGTTCTCGGGGCGCTGGGCGTCCGCGACGCCGGTCTGCTTCCCGGCTCCGGCCGCCCGGCGCCCACCCCCCTGGCGAGGCTGGTCGCGGTGCTGGCCGACCGTCCCGTGCTGCTCGTCCTGGACAACTGCGAGCACCTGGTCGCGGAGGTCGCCGAGCTCGCCGACCGCCTGCTCGCCGCCTGTCCGGGACTGCGCGTCCTGGTCACCAGCAGGGAGGCGCTCGGCATCACCGGGGAGGTGCTCCACCCGGTCGCGCCGCTGCCGGTGCCGAGGGCGGGCACCGGCGCGAGAGACGCCCTGGCCTACCCCGCCGTACGGCTCTTCGCCGACAGGGCGGCGGCCGTACGTCCCGGTTTCCGCGTCGAGGACGCCAACGTCGAGCGGGTGCTGGGCATCTGCCGTGCCCTGGACGGCCTGCCGCTTGCGCTGGAGCTCGCCGCGGCGCGCCTGCGCTCCCTGCCGGTGGCCGAGGTGGCCTCCCGGCTGGGCGACCGGTTCCGGCTGCTGTCGCGCGGCAGCCGCACCGCGCTGCCCCGGCACCAGACGCTGCGGGCCGTGGTCGCCTGGAGCTGGGACCTGCTCGACGACGACGAGCGGTCGCTGGCCGGGCGGCTCACCGTCTTCGTGGGTGGCGCGACGCTGGAGGCGGCCGCGCGGGTGTGCGGGCTGCGGGAGGAGGAGGCCGTCGACCTGCTGAGCTCCCTCGCGGAGAAGTCGCTCGTCGAGCGGGTGGGCGAGCGCTACCGGATGCTGGAGACCATCCGCGCGTACTGCGCGGAACGGCTGGCCGAGACCGGCGAGACCGAGGCGCGCCGCGACGCGCACGCCTCGTACTACGCGGACCTGGCGGCCACGGCGGACTCCCACCTGCGCGGCGCCGGGCAGCTGGAGTGGCTGCGGCGGCTGGACGAGGAGCACGACGACCTGCACGCCGCGCTGCGCTGGGCCGTCGACACCGGCAGGACCGCGCGGGGGCTGCGCCTGCTCGCCGGGCTCGCCATGTACTGGTGGCTGCGAGGCCGCCGCTCGGAGGGCGCGGGCCTGGCCGTCGACCTGCTGGCCGCGATCGGATCGCTCCCCGCCGAGGGGCCAGCTGAGGGACCTACTGAAGAAGCAGCCGAGGGACCTACCGAGAGGGCCGAAGGGTCGGCCGGGGGATCGGCCGAGGGGTCCGCCGAGGGACCGGCCGAGGGCGCGGTCAGGTCCGTACCGGCAGGGTGGGCGCCGGGATCCGCTTCGGCCGGGAGCGTGACGGGGGTCGTCCGGGCCGGGGGGCCGCTGGAGGGGATGGGGGAGGAGTACGCCATCTGCGTGCTCGTGGCCTCCTCCGGCGAGTCGCGGTCGCCACGGCATCTCGCCCTGCTGGAGACGATCGTCCAGGTCATCCCGCCGATCGACCGGCCGTACCGGTGGCCGTTCCTGGCCATGCTGTGGCCGATGTTCACCGGCCCGCCCACCTCCCCCTCGGGGTCGAAGCCGCCGCCGGTCCCCGCCGCCGCCGAGCCGTGGTTGCTGGGACTGTCCCACTTCGGCCACGGCTACTTCCACATGCACGGCGGCGACACCGCGCTCGCCGAGCGCTTCTTCGAGGAGGCGCTGGAGCTGTTCCGTTCCATCGGGGAGCGCTGGGGGAGCACGCTCACGCTGGCCGAGCTGGCCCGGCTCGCCGACCTGCGGCAGGACAGGGCCGCGTCGCGCGCGCTGGCCGGTGAGGCGCTCCGGCTGGCGGAGGAGCTCGGGTCGGACGAGGACATCGCCGAGCTCGTCTGCCACGAGGCCGCGATGACCGTACGCGACGGCGACCTCGCGACCGCTCACGCCGAGTACCTCCGCGCGGCCGACCACGCCCGCCGGGCGGGGACCCCCGACGTGATGGCGAAGGTCCATCGAGGTCTCGCCGAGATCGCCAGGCTCCGCGGGGATCTGGCCGAGGCGCTCACCCTCGCCCGCAGGGCGCTGGAGCTGTGCACGCAGGAGTGGTACACCAGCGAGGAGACCCGGTTGCGCATCGCCGTCGACCTGGGCCGGATCACCGCGTCGAGCGGGGACGGGGCCGGGGCGAGGGCCTGGTACCGCAGGGCACTCGAACCGGCGCTGCAGCGTTACCTGCCGGTGGTGGGTTCGGCGATCGAGAGCCTGGCGGAGGTCGCGCTGCTGGAGGGCGATGCCAGGGGCGCGGCCCGGCTGCTGGGCGCGGCCGTGGCCCTCGGCGGCACCGCGGCGACCCCCGGCGCCGAGGTCACGGCGGCCGTTCGCGCCCGGATCGGCGACGCCGCGTACGAGGAGGAGTGGCGCGCGGGGACCCGCATGTCGCGGGACGAGGTGCTCGCGACGCTCGACACGTGACCCCGCTCCGGCCGCCTCGGACTGCGCGGACAGTACGGGCGATCCGGGGCGCGCGACCTCGCCGAGGCGGGCCGGTCGGTTGGGGCGGGGGGAGGCCCGGACGGCGCGTGGCCCCGGCACGGCGGGGGCACCGTGCTTCACGGTGCCTCACGGTGGTCGTCACGGGCCGTCACAGCGGCCGTCACGGTGGTCGTCAGCGTGGCCGTCAGCGGGAGGTGCGCGGGCCGTCAGTGCCGTCGACCACGATGCCGGACATGAACGATCACTCCCCGATCACGGACCGCCGCAGGTGGGCGACCCTCGCCGTCGCCTGCCTGGCGGCGCTGCTGCTGTCCGTGGACGTCACCGTCCTGCACCTCGCCCTTCCCCAGCTGGTCGCGGACCTGCGGCCCTCCTCGACCCAGATCCTGTGGATCGGTGACGCGTACGGCTTCGCGCTCGCCGGGCTGCTGATCACGATGGGCAACGTCGGCGACCGGATCGGCCGCAGGCGGCTGCTCCTCATCGGCGCCACGGCCTTCGGCGCGGCCTCGGCGGTGACCGCGTACGCCTCCACCCCCGAACTGCTCATCGCCGCCCGCGCCCTGCTCGGCGTGGCGGGCGCCACGATCATGCCCTCCACCCTGTCGATCATTCGCAACGTCTTCACCGACCCGAAGGAGCGGACCACGGCGGTCGGCCTGTGGAGCGGGATGGGCGCGGCGGGGTTCGCCCTGGGGCCGGTCGTCGGCGGCCTGCTGCTCGACCACTTCTGGTGGGGCTCGGTCTTCCTGATCAACCTGCCGGTGATGCTGCTCATCGTGGTCGTCGGCCTCGCGGTGCTCCCGGAGTCGCGCAACCCCGCCGCGGGGCGGGTGGACCTGGTGAGCGTGCCGCTGTCCGTGGCCGGTGTGATCAGCGTGATCTACGCTGTAAAGGAGGCTGCCGCACACGGCCTCGCCAACGCGGGCGTCCTGGTAGCAGGGGTCGTCGGGATCGCCGCCCTGGCACTGTTCGCCCGGCGGCAGACCCGGCTGGCCGAGCCGCTGATCGACGTCCGCCTCTTCCGGCGCAGGGCCTTCTCCGCCTCGGTCGCCGCCAACCTCGTCGCCATCTTCGGCATGTCCGCGCTGTCGCTCGTCTTCGCCTGGTACTTCCAGCTCGTCCTGGGCTGGTCGCCGCTGCGGGCCGGTCTCGCGGGACTGCCCGGAGGCATGTCGGCGGCGGTCGGCGGGGTCCTGGCGGCGGGGCTGATCACCCGGTTGGGCCGGGCCAGGGTGGTGGCGCTCGGCCTGGCGATGGCCGCCGTGGCCTTCGCCTGCTACAGCCAGATCGCCCTCGACACCCCCTACCTCTACTTCCTCGGGCCCATGGTCGTCTGCGGGGTGGGCATCGGGCTGACGTTCGCGGTCACCAACGACACCGTGCTCGCGAGCGTGCCCAGGGAACGGGCCGGTGCCGCGGCGGCGATCTCCGAGACGTCCTTCGAGCTGGGCGGCGCGCTGGGCATCGCCGTGCTGGGCAGCGTCCTCACCGGCGTCTACCGGGGTGATCTGCGGTTGCCGTCGGGGCTGCCCGCCGAGGTGGCCGCTTCCGTTACGGAGTCGCTGCCCGCCGCCCTGAAGGCGGCCTCGGCGCTCCCCGCCCGGCTGGGGGAGGCCGTCACCGAGGCCGCGAGGCTGGCCTTCGTCACCGGGGTCGAGGTGACCTCGATCACCGCCGCGGTGATGATCGCCGTAATCGCGGTGGCCTCGCTGGTCAGCCTGCGCGGCGTCCCCGACGTGATCCCCGAGGAACTGCTCGCCGAGCCGAACCGGTGACCCGTACGGCGGTGGGCGTCAGTCGGTGGGCAGGAGGGTTCCGAGCGGCCCGAGGTCGAGGTTGAGGTCGGACGGGGAGAGCCCGAAGTGCTCGCACAGCTCGGTCATCGCCTCCTCAAGGCGCATCAGCGCCATGCCCAGCACCTCCACCTGCTCGTCCGACAGGTCCCCCTGGTCCATCCGGCGCACGCACTGGCGTTCCACCAGCTGCCGTATCAGCTCGACGAGGGTGAGCACGAGGCGGGTCAGATCCCGTTCGACGGCCTCCGGGTCGGTGTTCACCCGCCACCGGACGGCCCGCGCCGGTCCTCGCGCGTTCCCGGCCGCGCCCGGGGGCGCGGTCCGGGTGACCTTGAACCTCCTCGCGGTGGGGCGGGGCCGCTCCCGGGTGCCGCGAGGGTCCCGCGCCCGGGGGTCGCCGGGGAGGCGGTTCACGGTGGGCGCCCCTCTTCGGAGCTTCGGACGAGGGTGACCGTGCCGGGCGGGTGGGCGGACGGGAACGGGTCGGAGGCCCGCACGGAGGTGATCAGGGCGCGCAGGGAGATGCGGACGAGGTCGATGTCGGCGATGGACAGCACGAGGTCGCCGCTCACCACCACCCCGCCGGCCAGCAGCCGGTCGAGCAGGTCCACGAGTGCCACGCGCTCGGGGGGAATGCGCCCCTGGGCGGCGAGCTCGGCGCCTCGCGGGTGGTGGTCACGGGTCATCGAGCGTCTCCGCGCGGGTCGGGCCGAGGTCCATCGAGGTGAAGGAGTACGGTGCCCAGGGGCCGGTGAGCTGCATCTCGATCCCCTGGCCCCGCAGCGCGTCGACGGCCGAGACGAACTCCTCGCGGCGGTCCTCGGCGACGAGGTAGGCGCCGTTGAGCAGCATCACCTCCTCGCGGCCGGACAGCTGCGGGTCCTGCGGCCGATGGCGGTGACCGGCGACCGAGACGGACACCAGGGCCGCGTGGATGTCCTCGGCGCGCCGCGCCGCCAGGCGCCAGGCGTCCTCCCGGCAGCGCAGGCTCGCCCGGCGGCGTTTCAGGTACGCCGTTCCCGGGCTGTCGGTCTTCGCGGCGGACTCCTCGGGGGCCTCCTCGGCGGGAGCGGCGTCCGCTTCCGGCTCGGCGTACGCCTTCACACCCCACTCCTTGCATCCGGTGACGTGGGCGAGCACCTCGGCGAAGTCGTCGTGTCTGCGCCGGAGCAGGTCGCGGACCTGGTCCTCGGTGCTGTAGACCGTCACCAGCCGGACCGGTGCCGTGGGAGCCTCCTGCGCCACTGCCTCCACGACACGGTTGTGGGCGCGGGCCGTCCCCCCGACCCAGTCCAGGTCCTCCAGGGAACGCCGCAGCGGTTCCTCGCCGAACTCCTCCAGGGACACCGGGCTCACGTACGCGACCAGGCCCTCGTGTGTGATCGCGCGCACCGGTGCCCCGGCCACGCCCGCCACGCTCTCGGGGAGAGCGTGGCCCACGTCCTGGGCGATCGCGTAGAGGTACGTGCCCGCCTCAGCCATCGCGTTCCTCCCTGAACCTTCCGGCCCTTCCCGGCTCCCGGGCGTCATCGGGCGAACGGGTGCCCTCGCCCCTGCCGAGGGAACGGCGCCGGGTGCCCTCGCCCTCCTCCACGATGGCCAGCCGGTCGCGGAGGGCGCGGTTCTCCTCGATCAGGTCGCGGTCCTTGGAGGTGAGCCACGGATCGTGTTCCCACCAGTCGATCCCCAGCTCCCGCGCCGTGTCGACCGAGGCGATGAGCAGGCGCAGCTTGATGGTGAGCAGCTCGATGTCCAGCAGGTTCACGCGGATGTCGCCCACGATCACCACACCCCTGTCGAGCACCCGCTCCAGGATGTCGGCGAGGTTGGCGGACTCCCGCCCGCCGGACGGCCCCCCGCCGTAGGACCGGGGGAAGGCACCGCCGGGTCGCGTCACATCGGCCACGTCAGCCCGCCTCGCCGCTGTCCACCCGGCCGCGCCTGTAGCGCCGCACCCTGTGGTAGGACAGCAGGTCGCCGGCGGGGTCCATCTCGACCTGGTAGAGCGAGAGCATGTCGCCCGACGAGGGGATGTGACGGTCCTCGACGACCTCGACCTCGACCTGCCAGCCGTCCTCGGTCCTTCGCACCATCGTCACTCCCTCCGTGTCCTTCGAGGTCAGGTCGACGATCTGCCGCAGCCCCGCCGCTCCGGCGGTCGCCGCGGACAGGGAGGTGGAACGCCGTCCCGGCCGCCGAGGCTCCTTCGCGGGCTCCTCCTCGTCCTCGTCCAGGTCCTCATCGTCGAGGTCCTCGTAGGGCTCCTCGTCCTCGTCGAAGACCTCGTCGCCGGCGGTCCTGTAGGAATCGTCGGCGGGGCGTTCCTCACGGGTTCTGCGCCTGGCGGGCACGAGATCACTCCCCTCCTCGTCTCCGTGCCGGTCCGGCCGTACCGGCTAAGCGATCATCTCTCTGAGAATCCGCTCCGCCGCCTCGGCCTCCTCCTCCTCGGAGATCTCACCGGCGGCCCTGGCCTCCGCCAGTTCCTCCAGGCGGCGCCTGACCGCCGCGGGACCCCGGAGTTCCTGCTCGGCCTGCTCCTGGAGCAGCTCCGCGAGCCGGACCAGTCCGCGCAGCGGCGCGAGCGGCAGGCCGACGATCAGTCCCAGCGGTTCCACGATCGATCACCTTCTCCATGTCCTGCTCTATGTCCTGGGCTCATGTTCTGGCCTCATGCCCTGACGAAGTCGTACGCCGCCAGCGGGCCGAGCAGGCGCAGCTCGACACGGTCGGCCCACCGGTCCCCGAACTCGTCCACGGCCTCCTCGATCTCCGGCCACCGGTCGGTGTCCGCGAGCAGGGCCACGTGGGCGGCGTCCTGCTCGTGGGTGGGCTCGCGGACGACGATGGAGACGCAGAGCGGGTCGAAGGCGTCGACCAGCGCGGCGGTGTCGGCCTCGCGTTTGGCCGCGATCGAGGTGTTGACCAGCTCCCCGAGCCGCATTCGCGCGTCCCACGTCGCCTCCTCGGGGCGTCCGCTGATCGCGTCGCGCAATCGCGCGATCTCCGGGTTCTCGTCGAGCACCTCTCGCAGGACGGCCCGCTCGACGTAGCGTCCCTTCACGACGTACTCCGCGCGTCCCTCCAGCTCGTTCAGCGTGGTGAGGAACTCGTCGTGGTGGGGGGCGAGCAGTTCGTCGACGACCGCTCGGGCGTCCGTCACCACCGCCCCGAAACGCAGGGGGAGCACGGGCACCTCCGCGGCGGTGGCGTCCAGCAGCCGTTCGTGGGCCAGGAGGTCGTCCGGTCTGCCGAGGGGGCGGTCGGTGGAGACGTCGCTCACCAGGGCGGCGATCTCCTCGTGGCGCACCAGCTCGACGGGGTTCGGCGGGTCTCCCACCCCCCGGGTGCCCGGGGTCAGCTCGACGTCGGACGGAATGATCCCGTACACGTAGGTGCCGGTCACGCGCCCGGAGGCGCCGGGCCCTCCGGATCGGGCCGTGGCGGCCCGGTCACCGCGACCGGTGTCGTGCCGTCCGGCCGTCCTGGGGGCCTGGGTCCTGGGCCTGCCGGTCTGGACCGTCCCGCGCTTTCCAGTGGGACCGCTCATCTCACTCCTCCCTGCGCCGTTTACGGCGGGGCGCCGGCTCGCGCTCCTCGTCGGCCTCCGCGAACTCGTCCTCCTCGTCCTCGTCGGACCGGCCGCTCGTCAGGCCGCGGATCTTCTCCTCCGCCGTGTCCAGCAGTCCCTGTGTCGCGCCCTTGACCTTTTTCCTGCTGCCGCTCTCCGTCATGCCCTCCACCAGCTCCGGCAGCCCCTTCTGCTTGCCGGTCTGGGTGAGGTCGAGGCGGTTGACGGCCTCGGCGAAGCGCAGATAGGTGTCGACGCTGGCCACCACGATGCGTGCGTCGATCGTGACCAGCTCGATCCCGACCAGGGAGACCCTGACGTAGGCGTCGATCACGAGCCCCTTGTCGAGGATCGTGTCGATGACGTCGGCCAGCCCCGATGAGGACCCGTGGCCGCTCACCCCGCCGCCCGAGGGCTGAACGATGGTCATGGCGTCTCCTCTCCGCTGTTCCCGTGACCTCTCCGGTCACGTACGACCGGCCACCCGCGGCCGGTCACGAACGACTGGCCGCCCTGCGGCGGGCGGGGCGCCTGGGCGTTTCCTCCGCGCTCTTGGGGGCGCTTGACCTGCGGCGACGCGGTGGGCGCCTGGGCGCTTCCTCCTCCTCGGGCTCCTCGTCCTCGTCGGCCGCGCGCTCCTCCTCAGGTTCCTCCTCGTCCTCCTCCTCGTCTTCCTCTTCTTCCTCGTCCTCGTCGGTCGCGCGCTCCTCCTCGGGTTCCTCCTCGTCTTCCTCTTCCTCTTCGAATTCGTCCTCTTCGGGCTCCTCGGGCTCCTCGGCCTCGCCGTTCTCGGAGTCCTCGGCCTTCTTCCTCTCCTCCTCCTCGCGCAGTGCCGTCTCCTGGTCCTTGACGACCTTGCTGTCACGGATCTCGCCGCGCCACCCTTCCAGGTCGTCGGGGTGCAGGAGCACCCGGCTCATGACGTGCCGCCGGAAGTGCTTGAGTTCGAGGCGCGCGCGCCTGCCCTGGGCGCGCCATATGTTGCCGGTGCGCTCGAAGAGGCCCTGCGGGTAGTACTCCAGGACGAGCAGGACCCGGGTGAGGTCGGGACCGACCTCGTGGAAGGTGACGGCGCCGTCGACGTGGCCCTTCGCCCCCTTCGACCGCCAGATGATTCGTTTGTCCGGCAGCTGTTCGAGGATCGTCGACTCCCAGATCCGGCGGGACCAGAAGACCTTCGCCGTCCAGTCCAGCTTCTCGTCGGACTTCTGGTCGACGTTCTCGATCTTCTTCATGAAGCTTGAGAAGTCGCCGAACTGGGTCCACTGGTCGTAGACGACACGCACGGGAGCGCCGACATCGATCGTCTCGATGATGTTGATCATCTTCAGCTTCCCGCTCTGGCCGCCCTTACCACCTCCCGTGAGCTTCTTGGCCAGGCCGCCGAACGCCATCTTGCCCAGCCCCTTCACCATGCCTCCGGCGATCGCCGCCCTGGGGTGCTTGGAGCCGGTCAGCGCGCTGATCAGGCTGGATCCGCCGCTTCCGGCGTAGTCGGTCAGCCGGCTGGTCACGCCTTCGACCTTTCCGCTCACCGAGGACAGGGCCCGCTCTCCGAGGGCTCCCACGAGATTGTGGAACTCCTGGCTGAGCCGGTTGGTCGGCTGCTCCTTGCCGCTCTCACGGTCGGGACGCTTCTTCGAGGTCTCGGCCATCAAGGTCACCCCCGTGCCCTGGCGGGCGCCGGCTTGGTGCGGGAGGAGGTCGATCCGCTCCGGGAGGAGGGCCTGCGCCTGGACTTGGCCCTCGGCTCCTCGTCCTCTTCCTCGTCCTCCTCGTCCTCCTCCTCATCGGAGTCCTTCGGCGCCCGCCGGGTGGGCTTGGCCGCCGGGCTACGACGCTTGGAGGCGGGACGCCTGCGGACGGGCGGGGCTTCCTCTTCCTCTTCTTCCTCGTCCTCCTGCTCCTCCTCGTCGGTCTCCGGTTCGTACTCTTCCTCCTCCTCGTCCCGCCGCCGGGCCTTCCTGCGGGACAGCAGGCCCTTCACGCGCCCTCGGCGGCGCTTGGGCTCCTCGTCCTCCTCGGATTCCTCTCCCAGGTCCTCCAGAGGGTTGCGCAGGGTCTCCGCCCGGTCGTGAAGCCTGGTGCTCAGTGAGTCGATCTGCCTGCTCACCGCGGCCTTGGCCGCGGCCTTGCTCGCGTCCACGAGATCGCCCCGGACGCTTTCGGTGATCTTCGCCAGCTCAGGGGAGGAGCTGAGTATCTTCAACCCCTGCTGGAGGAGGTCGCCCTGACCGGCGCTCAACCGGCCGGTCGCTCCGGCGGCGGCCAGCGCCATCGCCAGCCGCAGCTTCTGGCGTCGTCCCAGGAGGTAGCCGCCGGCTACGGCGAGGGCTATCCGTACCTCGTTGTTCACGATCATCACTCCTTGTCGGCCGCCTCGTCGTGCGCTCCACCTCCCTGAGGGGTTTTCGCCGGTACATCGCGAAGGTAGGCGGCATTGATGATGTTTAATGCCGTTTCTTTTGAAGGCATAAAAACACCACTTTTTATGAATTACATAACCCCATACCCCGAAAAAGCTGACTAAGGGTATGTATGGGTAAAAAAGTAACAAAAGGGGCATTGCTCTGGTTGGGTGTGTTCCGTGGGCTCTTTCGCGTCCTCCGGGGCTCTTTCGCGTCCTCCGCCGGAGTGGGCGCACCCGCGCGGGGCGGGTGGGCGGCGGAAATGACCGCCCGAACCCGACGGCCCGATCGCCGGGGCCCGCCATCCGCTCGCCGAGGGCCCGTCACCCGCTCACCGGGGGCTCGCCACCCGCTCGCCACAGGCCCATCAACCGCTCGCCGAGGGCCCGTCACCCGCTCGTCGAGGGCTCGCCACCCGCGAGGGGGCCGGTGATCACCGGCGGTCGCGGTCCCGATCGGTGACGGCGGATCACGATTGACCGGCGAGACTTCGCCGCCGAACCCGGCCGGTCGGTTCGGGGATCGTCCGGCCCGGAGAAAAAGGCGGAGAAGGCCCGTCCGTCCCCCTGTTCCACAGCGGAGGTTGAGGGTTCAATGATGTCGGGAATCCAACAGCGGCATTGTGTAACAAGTGAAGCCGGGTTCCCGGAAAGATTTGGTCAAGATTTTCGAGATGGGCACGCCAGGACAGGAGAGAGTCGCGTGAAAAACGGGCACAACCACCTCGTTAACCCGTAAAGCGGAGGTAAGCCCTGGTGAAAAGATCAAGGGCCGGGTTCGCCGTGGTAACCGTGGCGGTCGTCTCCGCCACGGTCGGCGGGCTCACGGGATGCGCACGTGCCGAGTTCACCTACGTCCGCCACGACGACGGGCAGACGTACTTCAAGGTTCCGGCGACCTGGCGGAAGGTCGACCAGGCGGCGCTGGACAAGGCGACCATCGGGGCCGATCCCGAATCGGCGACCGCGCGGCTGCGCAAGCAGCTCATCTGGTCGGCCGCCTACGACGCCCACGCCGAGCCGTCCGCCGACCACCTACTCGGTTACGGCACCGGAGACGAGCCGTTCGTCTTCGCCCGGATCGCCAAGCTCCTCCCCGAGGAGCAGGACTCGTTGTCCCTGAACACCATGCGCAACTCCGTCCTGCCCGTCACCGAGACGGTGCGCAAGGAGTACGCGGAGATCCCCGGTTACCCGTTGCGGGACTTCGAACTGCTCGCCGACGAGGTGCTCCAGCCCGGAGACGGCCTGCGCGGGGTGCACGTGCGGTTCAACTACGCGATCCAGGGGGCCGGGACCGAGACCTTCGACCTCACCTCCTACCTGGCCGAGGACGGCAAGCAGGTCTCCACCCTGCTGATCCGCTGCTCTGCCGCCTGTTACCGGAAGCGCGCCGGGGAGTTCGAGAAGATCGCGCAGTCTTTCAAGGTCAAGCGACTCACCGGGTGAGGAGAAGCCCGTCCATGAAGTCACCTCCACCGCCCCCCAACTTCGAAGGACTCCGGGCTCCCGGCTCCGGGCCGACGGATCCGCATCCCGACAGGCGTAAGAAGATGCCGTTCTGGGACCGGATCAAATTCCTCCTCATCCTGACGATCATCTACTTCATCCTGGTGTGGAGTGAGATGGCCTCCTACGAGGGCATCATCACGTTCCAGGATGCGATGATCATCACCGCGATCGCGGCGCCGTGGATCTTCTGGCTCCTCGGGGCCGAGCTCCTGCGGCAGCTCCACTTCTTCGTCAGCGAGCGTTCCGCCGGATACAACCGGTTCTGGACGCGCGGCGTCTTCGGCGGCTTCGAGCGCTGGACCCATCGCCGCTTCTCCGACTGGAACCGCTTCCGGATGGCGCGCGCCATCAAGTGGGTGTTCTGGATCGCGGTGCTCGCCCTCATCCTCGGCGAGGTGCTGGACACCTCCCCGGCGCTCGCGCTGTTCCAGGCGCCCGCGCTGCTCTGGCAGGCCCTGCCGTACATGGCGCAGCTCGCCTTCGCGTTCTTCTTCATCGCCTTCCAGTTCATCGGCCTGTTCTGGCTGCTGTCGCGCGGCGGCGTGGAGACGTACTTCCCCGACGACATCAAGACCCGCTTCACCGACGTCTGGGGCCAGGACCACGTCGTCGAACGGGTCAAGGAGAACATCGTCTTCCTGGAGAGGCCGGACGCCATCGAGGAGCGCGGCGGCTACGTGCCCAGCGGCCTGCTGCTGTGGGGCCCGCCGGGCACCGGCAAGACCCTGATGGCCGAGGCCGTGGCCGGGGAGACCGGCAAGCCGTACGTGTTCGTCGACCCCGGCGCGTTCGTCAACATGTTCATGGGCATCGGCATCCTGAAGGTGAAGTCGCTGTTCAGGAAGCTGCGCAAGCTCTCGCTGCGCTACGGCGGCGTGATCGTCTTCTTCGACGAGGCCGACTCCCTCGGCAAGCGCGGCTCGCTGGCGCAGCAGGGGCCCAGGGGCGGTCCCGGGTTCTCCCCGCACACCGCCGGATGCCACGGCTTCGGCTACCTCAGCGAGGACACCCGGTGGCTGCTGACCCGCCAGGGCGCGGCCGAGCCGAAGGAGCCCGACCCCGGCCGCAGCCGCTTCATGATGGGCGGCATGGGCGGGGGCGGCGGCGACCCGGGCACGCTGCAGGCGCTGCTCACCGAGCTGTCCGGCCTGAAGAAGCCGAGGGGCATCGTCAACCGGCACGTGCGAAGGCTCTTCGGCATGCGGCCCAAGCCGCCGCCGAAGTATCGGATCCTGGTCATGATGGCCACCAACATGCCCAACTCGCTGGACGAGGCGCTGCTGCGGCCGGGCCGCATCGACCGCATCTACAAGGTGGGCTACCCGTCGAAGGCGGGCCGGGTCCGCACCTACCGAGGTTACTTCGACAAGGTCGACCACGAGCTGACCGACGCGCAGCTGGACAAGCTGGCGACGATCACGCCCTACGCCACCGGCGCCACGATCAAGGACCTGGTGAACGAGTCGCTGATCACCGCGATCCGCGACGGCAGGGAGGTCATCACCTGGTCGGACGTGACGCGCGCCAAGCGGCTCAAACAGCTCGGGCCGCCCGAGGACGTGGAGTACATCGAGCGCGAGCGGCACGCGGTGGCCGTGCACGAGGCCTGCCACGCCGTGGCGGCGTACCGCACCCGCTACCACCTCGAGATCGACATCGCCACGATCGAGAAGGGGGCCGACTACCTCGGCATGGTCGCGAGCATCAAGCCCGAGGACCAGTTCACCCGCTGGAAGTCCGAGCACGAGGCCGACATCATGGTCTCGCTCGCCTCCCTGGCGGGGGAGCGGATGTTCTTCGGCGAGGACAACTCCTCCGGTGTCTCCGGCGACCTGTTCTCCGCGACGTACCTCACCGCGCTGATGGAGGCGCACTGGGGCATGGGCCGAGGGGTGACCTCGGTGCCCGCGCTGCAGGAGCTGGAGATCATGGGCGGCAAGTCGATGCCCAAGCCCGGCGGCGGGGGCATCGGCTTCACCAAGGCGCCGGGCGGCGGCCAGCCGCTCGCCCCCGACGTGCTGGGCGAGCGCATCGAGTTCAACCTGGTGGGCCTGCTCGACCGGACCGAGGAGCTGCTGCGCGAGCACCGGCGGGACGTCCTGTGCCTGGCGCACGCGCTGGAGGCGCACAAGACGCTCAACGGTGACGACGTGGTCGCGATCCTGGAACGCCGGAGGGGGCCGTTGATCGACGGCTCCGTCTACGCCTCGGACGACTTCTACGCCGAGATCGAGGAGTATCACCTGGAGGCGGCGCGGGCGCACCGCGAGCACAGCCACGTGGCGCGCACCCTGCCCGTCCCACCGGCCCTGCCCCGCCTCGAACCGGCCGCCGCGGTCATCCACGGCGCGGTGCTCACGGGCAACGGCCACGGTTCCACCGTGACCAGCACGATGTCCGGCACGGTGTCCAGCACGGTGCCGGGTACGGTGCCGGCCGCGCTGCCCCCGGCGGTCGTGGCCGAACCCGACTTCGTGCCCTGGGGCGACGACGCCACCCCGGCGCGCCGCCCGTCACTGTCACCGTCGCCGCCCGTACCGCTCCCGCCACCCGCTCCCGCGCCGCGTGGCGGGAAGGCGCGGACGGTGTACGTGATCGTGGCCAGCCTGGTCGCGCTGGCGGCCTTCACGGCGCTGGGCACCTACGTGCTGAACGGCGGGACGGCCGCGATGGGCGGGACGGGCTCGCCGGACTCCGGCACGCTCGCGATGGTGTTCGTCGCCGTACTGGCGGCGATCGTGGGGGCGGCCATCGTGGCCGCGGTCACCAGGGGGTCGCAGGCGGCCAGGGCCAGGGCCGAGGCCCAGCGGGACAGCGCCGTGGAACGGGCCCAGCTGCTCGCCGCGGCGATGGACCCCGAGGTCGCCATGCGGATCCTCGGCTACAACGGCACCGACGAGCGGCCCCCGCGCTGAGGGCTCCCGGCAGGTCCCGGGATCTCCGGCGAGCGAGGCGAGCGAAGGGTCACGAGAGAAGAAGAGGAGCGACGGCTGACGAGCACAGCCCGCCGGGCCGAGGCCGACGGCGGGCTGTGGTCGGAGGTTCCGGGGGAACCGTGAGGCTGGTTCCCCCGGAGGTCCGTCAGTCGAACTCGCCGTCCTTCACGCCGCCGACGAAGGCGTCCCACTCGCTCCGGGTGAACGCCAGCGCCGGGCCGCCCGGATCCTTGGAGTCGCGGACGAGATACAGCTGGTCGGCGTCCGCCTTGTGCTGGGCGACCGCAGGGTCACCGGGGACAACCGCCACCTCCACGCAGTTGCCTCCGTTGGTGCTGCGGCCGCTCTTACGCCACTCGGCGCCGGACAGATCCATCGTGGACCCTCGCACTTTTTCTTCCTTCTACTGCTAGGGGGAGGAAAACCTTCTCGCCATCTGGGCGATGAAGGCTGCCGACGCCTCCTGACTGAGAGCCATGGCGCAGAGACTCTCGAACATGGAGGCGTATCGGCTGACTTGCTCGGGGTCGTCCGGCACGATCCCGCTCGCGGCCTGCTCCAGGTAGAGCAGGTCGGGATCCTCCGGTTCGGGGAAGCTGAGCAGGCAGAACTGGCCGTCCATCGCGGGGTGGGCCCCCGCGGAGAACGGGACGACCCGTATCTCCACGTTGGGCAGCCCGCTGAGACGGACGAGATGCTCCAGCTGCTCCGACATGATGTCGCGTCCGCCGATCCGGCGCCGGATCACCGCTTCGTCCAGCACGGCGACGAGATGGATCGGGTCACCGGGCCCATGCAGCAACCGCTGACGCGAGATGCGCACGGAGACCGTCTCCTCGACCTTGGAGGGGGTTTGGACGACTGAGGTCGCCTCGATCACCGCACGTGCGTACGGTTCGGTCTGCATCAGGCCGGGGACGACGAGCGGCTCGTACGAGCGCACGAGCGACGCCTCCGCCTCAAGCCCGATGTAGGAGTCGAAGCCAGGTTTCAGGGCTCGACGGTGGGGGTGCCACCAGCCCCGCCTTCTGGCCTCGACGGCCATCTGGATCAGGGAGTCTCTGGCCTCCCCGGTCACGCCGTACACATCGGTGAGGGCCGACACGTCCGAGGGGCGAGGCCGGGATATCCCCGTCTCGTACCTCCAGACGGTGGTGTCGGTGGAACCGATCCGCTCGGCCACCTCCACCCGCGTCAGCCCGCTGTCCTTTCGCAGACGGCTCAGCTCAGCCATCAGACGGCGATGACGGGCCGTGGGGCTGTGTCGAGAGGCCACGCATCCACCTCCCTCCGTCCTTTGATAGCAAATCTGTGGAATCTCAACATGAGGTATTGCAGTCCTTGATAGAACAGTTCACCGTGAGTGAGTGTGCCATCTCAGAGGGCGATGTGCATGGGATATGCGTGTCGGGGAGTGAGGTCGACCATGACGATCGGACGGCGGACCGTCTCACCTCGATCGACGGTGACTCTCAAAGGGGTCCCGGAGTCGGTGTCGGTGGCACGGAGCCGGGTCAGGGAGCTGCTCGGTGAGGGGCACCCCGCGTCCGACGACGTCGTCCTCCTGGTGAGCGAGGTGGTGACGAACTCGGTGGTCCACTCCGGTTCCGGAGGGGGCGGAGAGGTCGCGATGACCGTGGCGGTGGGATCGGCCGCGGTGCTGGTCGAGGTCTGCGACGCCGGGTCCGGGGCGTCGGCGCCGCACGTGCGCAACGACCCGGAGGCGGAGGGCGGCCGGGGCATGTTCCTGGTGGACCTGCTCGCCGACAGCTGGGGCATCCAGGACGACGTCCCCGAGGGGTCCAGGACGCTCTGGTTCGAGGTGGTCTTCTGAATCCGGCCCGGTTTCATCCGGTTGCGCGGATGAGTTCCCGGTGTTCCAAAAATTTGGGCCTTTGCTAATCAACGCCACTGTTTGACTCTCGGTGGAGGCACGCGACAAAACCCTAGAGTGCGTGCCTGAGGAGGACGCAGGTGAGACGCCGTCTGATCGTGGTGTTCGCCGCCCTGGCGCTGTTGTGTCTCGGTGTGACCGGGGCCGGAGCCTCGGCCGAGCCGCAACCGAACAGCCAGTACAAGGTCCAGGGGCCGAGCACCGCCCAGCAGCGAAGTGCGGTGGCCGCCACCGGCGCCGCGATCGACCAGGTCGACCCCGACTCGGTCGTGATCACCGCCAGCGAGGCGGAGGTCGCCGAGATCAAGAAACTCGGCTACACCGTCACGAGGATCCCCAGGTCGTTATCCCCGACCGGGCCGGAACGACGCGCCGACTTCCCGTCCGCGGACTCCGGCTACCACAACTACGCCGAGATGACCGCCGCGGTGAACCAGATCGTCGCCGACCATCCGACGATCGCCCGCAAGATCAGCTACGGCACCTCGTACGAGGGACGCGACCTGATCGCCGTCAAGATCAGTGACAACGTCGCCACGGACGAGAACGAACCCGAGGTGCTGTTCACCCACCACCAGCACGCCCGCGAGCACCTGACCGTCGAGATGGCGATCTACCTGCTCAACCTGTTCACCGACGGGTACGCCACCGACAGCCGCATCGCCAACCTGGTCAACGGCCGCGAGATCTGGATCATGCCGGACCTCAACCCCGACGGCGGCGAGTACGACATCGCCACGGGCTCCTACCGCTCCTGGCGCAAGAACCGCCAGCCCAACCCCGGTTCCTCGTCCGTGGGCACCGACATGAACCGCAACTGGGGCTACAACTGGGGCTGCTGCGGCGGCTCCTCCGGCTCCGCCTCCAGCGACACCTACCGGGGTTCGGCGGCCGAGTCGACCCCCGAGGTCAGGGCGGTCGCCAACTGGGTGCGCAGCCGGGTCGTCGGCGGCGTGCAGCAGATCAAGTCGCACATCGACTGGCACACCTACAGCGAGCTGATCCTGTGGCCGTACGGCTACACCTACAACGACACCGGCCCCGGCCTGACCCAGGACGACCGTGACGCCCACGCGGCCCTGGGGCAGAACATGGCCTCCACCAACGGCTACACCCCCCAGCAGGCCAGCGACCTCTACATCACCGACGGCACGATCGACGACTGGCTGTGGGGCGTCTACAAGATCTTCAGCTACACCTTCGAGATGTACCCGGCCAGTTCCTCGCCGGGCTTCTACCCTCCCGACGAGCAGATCGTCCCGCAGACGACCCGTAACAAGGAGGCCACGCTGCGCTTCCTGGAATACTCCGACTGCGTCTACCGGATCATCGGCAAGGAGTCGCAGTACTGCGGCACCGGCACCCCGCCGGTGACCGTCTACTCCGACGAGTTCGAGACGGCGACCGGCTGGACGGTCAACCCCTCGGGGACCGACACCGCGACCTCCGGCCTGTGGGAGCGCGGTGACCCCGAGGCCACCACCTCCAGCGGCGCCAAGCAGCTCGGCACCACCGTGAGCGGCACCAACGACCTGGTCACCGGCAGGCTCGCGGGCGCGGCGGCGGGCGATTACGACCTCGACGGAGGCATCACCAGCATCCGGTCACCGGCCATCACCCTGCCGTCCACCGGGACGCTGAACCTGTCGCTGTCGTGGTATCTCGCGCACGGTTCCAACTCCTCCAACGCCGACTTCCTGCGGGTGAAGGTCGTCGGCTCCACCACCACCCAGGTGTTCCAGCAACTCGGCGCGGCCTCCAACCGCAACGGCGCCTGGGCCGTGGCCACGGCCAACCTCTCCGCCTTCGCGGGGCAGACGGTCCGCATCCTGATCGAGGCCGGTGACGCCTCCGGCGCCTCCCTGGTCGAGGCCGGGGTCGACAACGTCAAGATCACCCGGCAACCCTGACCCTTCCTCGGGGCGCCCCCACCGGGGGCGCCCCGAGCCTTCGCCGCTTCCCCTGTTTCCCCTGTCGGGTCGTCCGGGGACACTTCGGGGCGCTCGGGAAGCTTGGGTCACGGACGAACATGGATGAGCCCGTACGAGCTCGGAAGCCGGAGGCTGCGACCCCCCGCGGCTCAGGCGCGGCAGACCAGCTCGCCGTGGAGCAGTGACAGCCAGCCGTCCGGCTGCCCGGCCCAGGTCCGCCAGCCCGCCGAGACGCGGCGCAGGTCCTCCTCGGTGGCGGCCCCCGAGGCGAGCGCCTGGCGGGCCATGTCGGACTCCAGGATCCGCTCGGCCCACATGCCGCCCCACCACGCGCGGTCGTCGGGGGTGGCGAAGCACCAGGTCGAGGAGGTGGCCGAGACGTCGGTGAACCCCGCCGCGCGCGCCCACGACAGCAGCCGCCGCCCCGCGTCGGGCTCGCCGCCGTTGGCTCTCGCCACCCTCCGGTAGAGGTCCAGCCACTCGTCCAGCTCGGGAGTCTCGGGGAACCAGGTGAACGCGGCGTAGTCGCTGTCGCGTACCGCGACGATCCCGCCCGGCACGCAGACCCGCCGCATCTCGCGCAGCGCCTGGACCGGGTCGCCGACGTGCTGCAGCACCTGGTGGGCGTGGACGACGTCGAAGGTGTCGTCGGGGAACTTCAGCGCGTGCGCGTCCGCCACGGCGAACGCGATGTCGGAGCGCCCGCGCCGCGCCGCCTCCGCGCGGGCCAGTCCGAGCGCCTCCTCGGTGATCTCGACCGCGGTGACCGCGCCGGGCGCGATTCGCTCCGCCAGGTCGGCGGTGATGGTGCCCGGCCCGCAGCCCACGTCCAGCAGCGTCATGCCCGGCCTCAGGTGCGGCAGGAGGTGGGCCGCCGAGTTCTCCGCCGTACGCCACCGGTGGGACCTGAGCACGGACTCGTGGTGCCCGTGCGTGTAGAC
Source organism: Streptosporangium oxazolinicum (assembly GCF_039537505.1). Taxonomy (NCBI): domain Bacteria; kingdom Bacillati; phylum Actinomycetota; class Actinomycetes; order Streptosporangiales; family Streptosporangiaceae; genus Streptosporangium; species Streptosporangium oxazolinicum. The sequence goes on along the minus strand of NZ_BAABAQ010000016.1, from coordinate 52,592 downwards.
GGCGTCCTTGCCTGTCATGGAAGTCCTCCCCTTCTCGTCGCACTGGTTGGACCGTAGCAGGAGTCTCATATTTCAAGAAAAACGGTCTCAGCATGTGGTCGTAACGGTTTTCGCACTATTCCATTACTTGTTGTGATGAGAGGTCGGGTTCACACTCAGGTCGGATATTCGTTGACACATGGGGGTGGTCCTCGTGCACGAGGAGTTCAGTGCTCACGAGACCTGGCCGCTGGGGTGCGCGCACTGCGGGCACCTGTGGCAGGAGGAATACCTCGTCCGCCACCTGACCGACGGGCACGGACACGATGTCGTGCTCTGGCTGCGGTCCGGTGTCATGGTCCAGCCGCCCTGGTTGGGGGCGAACTGCCCCGCCTGCGGACGCGACGGCGTCCGCGCCTTCCCCCCGGGCACGCGTCCCCGCGTCATCGCCGTGCCGCCTCCGGTGGCGTTCCCCGCGGTGTCCCCGGTGACGCCCTCCGGCCCCGACCTCGGCCCTGACCTCGGCCTCGGCCTCACGCCCGTTCCCGCGACAGAGCCGGGGCTCTCGGCGGCCGAGCCCCGCCCGCGCCGCCGCGTGTCGCAACCCGTCCTGCTGTACGCCCTCCTCGCGGTCGCGTTCGTGCTCTTCATGAGCTTCGAGGTCTTCGAGTACGTGGTGACGCGCCACTGAGGATGTCAGGTCCTGGTGGGAGGCGCGTCCGGGATCGCGTTCTCACGTGTGGCGGCGCTCATGCCGCCACACGTCGAAGGCGCCCGGGGTGTCAGAGGCGGAAGTCCAGGTCGGGGACGATCTCGGCGACATCCATCTGGGCCTTCTGGAGCCTGCCCGAGTGGTCCCAGTTCATCGCCTGCCAGCGGGTGAACTGGTCGAGGACCCACACCCCCGACTGGCGGCTGCCGTTGCCCGACTTGCCGTTGCCGCCGAAGGGCAGGTGGGCCTCCGCGCCGGAGGTGGAGTTGTTGACGCTGACCATGCCCGCGCCGATGCCCTCGCGGAAGCGGAAGGCCGACGCCGGGTCGGTGGTGTAGATGGAGGAGGAGAGCCCGTAGCCGGGCAGGTTCGCCAGGTCGACGGCCTCGTCCAGCGTGCCGAAGGGCGTCACGCCGACGATGGGGCCGAAGGTCTCCTCCAGGAAGAGCCGGTCGCCGGGGCGGACGCCGTCCACGACCACCGGGTGGTAGTAGAGGCCGCCCTCCCCGGTGAAGCCGCCGCGCGGATTGTCCGGGGTGATGCGGCCGGTGGGACCGGAGACGACCGTGTGGTGCGGCTGGATCCAGCCCAGGTACTCCTCGTAGCGTGCGGCGAACTTCCGGTCGAGCAGCGGCCCGCACAGCACGTCCCCGGCGGGGTCGCCGATCGTCGCCCCGGCCACGGCGCGCGCGTACCGGCTGAGGAACTCGTCGTGGACGCTCTCGTGCACGATCACCGTGCCGAGTGAGGTGCACCGCTGCCCGGCGGTGCCGAAGCCCGCGAACAGCGCGCCCTCCACGGCGAGGTCCAGGTCGGCGTCGGGCATGACCACCATCGGGTTCTTGCCGCCCAGCTCCAGGCAGGGGGACTGCAGGTGGCGCCCGCACAGCTCGCCGACGCGGCGGCCCACCTCGGTGGAGCCGGTGAACCCGACCTTGTGCACCGTGCCCTCCGCCAGCGCCGCCTCCAGCCCCTCGAACGTCGCGGCGCCGTCGGCGAGCACCAGGTTCAGCACGCCGTCGGGCAGCCCGGCCGCGGTGAACAGCCGGTAGAGCGCGTGCGCGGAGGCCGCCGCGTACTCGGCGGGCTTCCACACCACCGCGTTGCCGCACAGCAGCGCCGGGACGAGGTACCACGACGGCACCGCGACCGGGAAGTTGCCCGCGGTGATCACCGCGGCCACCCCCACGGGGACCCGGAAGGTGAACAGGTTCTTGTCCGGCATCTCCGAGGGGACCGTCTGCCCGTACAGCCGCCTGCCCTCGCCGAGGAAGAAGTCGCACGTGTCGACGATCTCGCGTACCTCGCCCAGCGCCTCGGCGTACGGCTTGCCGATCTCGCGGGTGACCAGGCGGGCCAGCTCCTCGGCGTTCGCCTCCACCAGGCGCCCGATCGAGGCGATCACCCGCCCCCGGACGGGCGCGGGAACTCGCGCCCACTCCCGCTGCGCGGCGGCGGCCGAGCGGCACGCGGAGGAGAACGTGCTCGCGTCCGCCAGCCGGACCCGTGCGACCACCTCTTCCACGCGAGCCGGGTTGACCGACTCGTAGGCCGCGCCGTTGGACGTTTCTTTTCCGCCGATGACGGAGACGATCTCGCTGGTCATCTTCGACCTCCCGGTGTGAACCTGTGACCGCATTCTCCCCGCACCGGGGGAGGCCGTCACATCGGCCGGGAGGCCGTTCGCGTCATCTCCTCACGGCGGGCCGTTCGTCCCACCGTCCGTCGCGCTGTCCGTGTTGTCTTTCACGTCGTACGGCGGGCCGTGAGGAAGTCGGCGACGTCGAACACGCCGTCAGATCATGCGGAAGTCGGCGAAGTCGAAACCGGGGGACACGACGCAGCTCACCAGCACGCCCTCGTCACCGGCGGGACGGGCGGCCTGCCAGGTGCCGCCGGGCACCACGACCTGGAGGACCTGCCCCTCCTCCACCAGGGGCCCCAGGGTCACGGTGGAGGAGGGCTGCCCCTCGTGACCGCCGAGAACCATCGTCAGCGGGCCGCCCCGGTGCCAGAACCACACCTCGTCGGAGGTGACCACGTGCGGGCGCGACTCCTCGCCCGGCTCCAGCAGGAAGTAGATCCCGGTGGCGGTGGCCCGCGTGCCGGAATACCCGGGCGGGGTGAGGTCGACGGAAGTCTTCCAGGTCTCGCGGAACCAACCCCCCTCGGGATGCGGCAGCAGGTCAAGGGCCTCGGCGAGCGGAGGACGTGAAGGGGTCGTCATCGCACCGATTCTAGGGAACCCGGTTCCGGTGAACGCACCGTGGGACGGCCGTTGAGGACGCGTCCGGATTTGTCGGCGGGGTTCGTTAGGTTCGGTCCGTGATCGAACGGTGGAACCAGGATCAGGTGCTGGCGCTCGCGCCCGACGCCTCGTCCCAGAAGGCGGCCCGGGGGATCTCCTCCCCCGGCAAGTGGTCGGGGATCGGGGTCACCGCCGACGCGGTGTGGGGCGAGTGCGCGGGCAGTGGCTCCAAGCCCTACCGGGCGTGCGTCGACCTGTCCGACCCCGCTTACCGGTGCAGCTGCCCCAGCAGGAAGTTCCCGTGTAAACACGCCCTCGGCCTGCTGCTGCTGTGGTCGGCCGACGGCGTTCCCGCCGCCGAGGAGCCCGCCGACTGGGTGGCCGAGTGGCTCGACGGGCGGCGCGGGCGCGCGGCCAGGGCGGCGAGCTCATCGGCGGCGGGGGCCGCCGAGCCGGGTCCCGCGGACGGCCGCCGGGCCGCGTTGCGCGAGCGGCGGGTGACCGCGGGGCTGTCGGACCTGGAGCGCTGGCTCGCCGACCAGATCAGGCAGGGCATCGCCGGGTCGCGGCGCCACGACCAGTGGGACGACCTGGTCAAACGCCTGGTCGACGCCCAGGCGCCCGCCGTCGCGGGCTCGCTGTCCCGCCTCGGTGCCGTGCTCGACGGTGACGACTGGCCCGCGCGCCTCCTGAGCGAGTACGCGCTGCTGCACCTGCTCTGCGTGGCCCACCGCGAACTTTCCGTCCCGGTCGGCGACGGGCCCGATCCCGGGTCCGCCGGTGGCGAGGACGCGCCGGACGGTCAGGGGACACACCGGGAGAAGGTCCCCGCCGGGCTCCTCGAAAGGGTGCGCGACCGGGTCGGCTTCCCGATGACACGGGAGGAGGTGCTCACCCGCGGTGCTGTCCGAGGTGCCGTCCGCGACCTGTGGGACGTGCTGGGACGGCGCGACGAGGAGCACGACCGGCTGATCGCGCGCCGCGTCTGGCTTCGCGGGCGCGCGACGGGCCGGGCGGCGCTGGTGCTCTCGTTCGCCCCGGTCGGGCAGGCCCTCGACGCCTCGCTCGTCACCGGCACGACCATCGACGCCGACCTGGCGTTCTATCCCGGTTCGTCCCCGCTGCGCGCGGTGGTCGCCGCCCGTCACGATCCCGCCCGTCACGATCCCGCTCGTCATGACCGCGTTCGCGACGACCCCGCGCGCGCCGACCGCGTTCGGGACGAAGGGCGGGCCGAGGCCCGGGACGAACACGTTCCCGATGACCCCGCTCATCGTGACCCAGCTCATCGTGACGCCGACCGTCGCCGGGGCGCCCCGGCCGGTCCGCCGCCCGGCTCGACCGTCGAGCAGGCCCTCGACGAGGTGGCCGAAGCCCTGGCGGGTGACCCCTGGCTCGACTCCTGGCCGCTCGTGCTGGAGGGGGTGACTCCCTCGGGGAGCGGTTCGCGGCTCCTGGCCGGGCCCTCCGGCGGGCTGCCGCTCCACCCGTCCGCGGGCACTCCGTGGCGGCTGGTCGCCACCTCGGGAGGCCACCCGCTCACCGTCGCCGCCGAATGGACCCCGAGGGGTCTGCGCCCCCTCACGACCTGGGACGAGGAAGGCCAGGTGATCGTCCTGTGAGCACCTCCGCCGAATGGGAGGACCTGGTGTCCACCGCGCTCGTCGGGACCGACCGGCGCCCCCTGCCGGGGCCGGGCGCGAGCGAGGTCGAGTTGCTCGGGCGCGCCGCCGTGCACACGCTGCGGATGCGCGCGGGGCGGCGGCCGGTCGCCCCGGGGGAGCCGACGGCCGTCGCGGCGCCCGAGGAGCAGCCCGCGGTCTCGCGTGCCGCGGGTGAACGGCTCGCCCGCATCCTCGGCGGTGAGCAGCCGAGACTGCTCACCGAGTGGCTGGAGACCGCCGCCGCGCGGGGATACCGCCTCTCGCCGCACCTGCTGCCCGAGCTTCTCGACCACGCGGCCAAGGACCGGTCGATCCGCCCGCACCTCGGCGTTCTCGCCGGAAACCGGGGCCGCTGGCTGGCCGGGCTGAATCCGGCGTGGGGTTTCCTGCTGGAGGAGGTCACCGGGGTCGCCGACGAGATCTCCGACGTCCCCGAGGTCTCCGAGGTCTGGGAGTTCGGCACCTCCGGCGATCGGCGCGTCCACCTGGGCGCGCTGCGGGCGGCCGACCCGGCGAGGGCGAGGGAGCTGCTCACCGCCACCTGGGAGAAGGAGACGCCCGACGACAGGGCGGCGTTCCTGGAGGTCCTCGGCACCGGGCTCTCGCCCGACGACGAGCCGTTCCTGGAGGCCGCGCTCGACGACCGCCGCCGCGAGGTCAGAAACCAGGCCGCCGACCTGCTCACCCGGCTTCCGGGATCGCGGCTCGCCCTGCGCATGGCCGAGCGGGCCGCCCGGTACGTCAACGTCCTGAACGGCGACATCCACGTCACCCTGCCCACGGCGTGCGACAGCGCCATGGAGCGCGACGGCATCCGGGCCAAGGCGCCCCGGGGGACCGGCGAGCGGAGCTGGTGGCTGCAGCAGGCCGTGGCCCGCACCCCGCTCGACGTCTGGCCCCGGTTGCTCGGACGGCCCCCTCGGGAGCTCATCCGGATGAAGATCGCCGACTGGGGTCGCGAGATCAGGGCCGGATGGGTCAGGGCCGCCGTCCTCCAGGAGGATCCGGAGTGGGCGCTGGAACTCTTCGCCTGGGATCCGATCGCCGACCTGCTGGCGGCGCTGCCCCGCGACAAACAGGAGACCGTCGCCGCCGACTTCGTCCGGCGGCACGGCCTGGACGGCCAGTTGATCATGGTTCTCGGCGGGGCCGCGGCCCCCTGGGGGCCCACCCTGGCCACGGCCGTCCTCCAGAAGATCATCGACGTTTCCGGCACCCAGCCGTGGAACCTCGGCGAGCTGACCAAACTCGCCGGTGAGCGCATCGACCCCGCCCTGCACGGCGTGGCCGGGCGGCTCTCACCGGAGCCGCCCATCCAGGAGGTCGCCGCCCTCCTGCGTTTCCGTGACGACATGTTGAGGGAGCTTCAGTAGTGACAACGGTTCTGCGGGCCCACGCCGAAGACCAGTACGCCGAGGAGCTGGCGATCCTGGCCAAGGGCGACGACCGCACCCGCCCGCCGGGCTGGAAACTGTCGCCCTGGGCGGTGACCACTTACATCCTCGGCGACGGTGACCAGATCACCCCGAAGTACATCGGGCCGCGACGCATCGTCGAGGTGGCCGTGGCGACGCTCGCCACCGACCGCGCGCTGCTGCTGCTCGGCGTGCCCGGCACCGCCAAGACCTGGCTGTCGGAGCACCTGGCCGCCGCGATCAGCGGTGACTCCACCCTCCTGGTGCAGGGGACGGCCGGCACCGCGGAGGAGGCCATCCGCTACGGCTGGAACTACGCCAGGCTGCTCGCCGAGGGCCCGTCCATGGAGGCGCTCACACCGAGCCCGGTGATGCGGGCGATGGCCGAGGGACGGCTCGCCCGCGTGGAGGAGCTGACCCGTATGCCCTCCGACGTCCAGGACGCGCTGATCACCGTGCTGTCGGAGAAGACGCTGCCGATCCCCGAGCTCAACCGGGAGGTCCAGGCGGCGCGTGGCTTCAACGTCATCGCCACCGCCAACGACCGGGACCGCGGCGTCAACGACCTGTCGAGCGCGCTGCGCCGCCGGTTCAACACCGTCGTACTGCCGGTCCCCGCCACCGCGGAGGAGGAGGTGGACATCGTCTCCCGGCGGGTCGGCCAGCTTGGCCGCTCCCTGGAGCTGCCCGAGACCCTCACCGGCCTGGAGGAGATCCGCCGCGTCGTCACGGTCTTCAGGGAGCTGCGCACCGGCGTCACCGAGGACGGCCGCACCAAGGTCAAGTCCCCCAGCGGGACGCTCAGCACCGCCGAGGCCATCTCCGTCCTCACCAACGGCATCGCCCTGGCCGCGCACTTCGGCGACGGGGTGCTCCGCCCCTCCGACGTGGCCGCCGGCATCGTCGGCGCGGTGGTCCAGGACCCGGTCTCCGACCGCGTCGTCTGGCGCGAATACCTGGAGACCGTGGTGCGCGAGCGCCAGGACTGGCGCGACTTCTACCGGGCCTGCCGTGACGCGGGCTGACGCGACGCCCTCCGGGAGGGATGTGCCCCCGGTCTCCACGTCGCCGGTCTCCGCGTTCTCACTCCCCGCGTCGCCGGTCTCGGTGCTCCCGGTCCCCGTGCTCCCGGTTTCCGTGTTCCCGGTCCCTGCGTCGTTCCCGGTCCCTGCGTCGCCGGTTTCCGTGTTCTCGGATTCCGTGCCGTCGGTTCACGTGCTCCCGGTTTCCACGTCGTCGGTGTCCTCGGTCGCGGTTTCCCGGCCTGGCGGGGGGTGCCGATGAGTGTCTCCGTGCTGGGGATCCGGCACCACGGCCCGGGGTCGGCGCGGTCCCTGCGTGACGAGCTCGAACGCCTCAAACCAGACGTCGTGCTCATCGAGGGCCCGCCCGAGGCGGACGAGCTGGTCAGGCTGGCCCACGACCCCGATCTCCAGCCGCCGGTGGCGTTGCTCGCCCACGTGCCGGGCGAACCGTCCACGGCCGCGTTCTGGCCGTTCGCGGAGTTCTCCCCCGAGTGGCAGGCGATCCGCCACGCCGTCACGGCAGGCGTCCCGGTCCGCTTCTGCGACCTGCCCGCCGTACACAGCCTCGCCTCGCGTGCCGGTGCGACCGGTGACGCCGGACCGGGGGAGACCGGCGACGCCGGACCGGCGGAACCCCCTGAAGGGGAGGGCACCGGGGCACGGGGACCGGACGCGAAGGTCCCCGGCTCCCGGGGCGAGGCGGCCCACGAGGGGGAGACGGGTGGCGAGGGCGAGACGGACGGTGAGGGAAAGACGGACGGTCGGGGCGATGCGGACGGTGAGGCGGACGTCGCCCTGGAGACCGTACGGATCGATCCGATCGGGGCCCTCGCCCGCGCCGCCGGATACGACGACCCGGAACGGTGGTGGGAGGACGCGGTCGAGCACCGTGGCGACACCCCGTTCCACATGATCGCCGAGGCCATGGAAGCCGTCCGCGAGGGGCACGTCGCCGACGAGTACGAGGCACGGCGTGAGGCTTTCATGCGGCGCACGATCCGCAGGGCGGTCAGGGACGGGTTCGAGCGGATCGCCGTGGTCTGCGGGGCCTGGCACGTCCCCGCGCTGACGGGCACGTCGCGCGAGGGCGCGCCCTGGGGAGCCGGGCTGCCCACCGCGAAGGCCGACGACGCGCTGCTCAGGGGACTGCCCAAGGTCAGGGCCGAGATGACCTGGGTGCCGTGGACGTACGGGCGGCTGGCCGCCTGGAGCGGGTACGGCGCGGGAGTGACCTCCCCCGGCTGGTACCACCACCTGTTCGCCTCCCCCGACCGCCCCGTCGAGCGGTGGCTGACCGGGGCGGCCGGGGTGCTCCGCGAGGAGGACCTGCCGGTCTCCTCCGCGCACGTCATCGAGGCGGTACGGCTCGCGGAGAGCCTGGCCGTGCTCAGGGGACGGCCGCTGGCCGGGCTGGCGGAGGTCACCGAGGCGGTCAGGGCGGTGCTGTGTGAGGGCGACGACCTGCCGGTCGAGCTGATCCAGCGGCGCATGGTCGTGGGGGAGCGGCTCGGCCAGGTGCCCGACATCACCCCGATGGTCCCTCTCCAGCGCCACCTGCGCGAAGAGCAGCGGCGGGTGAAGCTCAAGCCCGAGGCGCTCGACCGGGAGTACGACCTCGACCTGCGCAAACCTCTCGACCTGGAGCGCAGCAGGCTGCTGCACCGGCTGCGCCTGCTCGGCGTCGGCTGGGGCACCCTCAAGGAGAGCCGAAGCAAGGGAACCTTCCGCGAGTCGTGGTCGCTCGCCTGGCGGCCCGAGTTCGACATCGACCTGATCGAGGCGGGCGTCTGGGGCACGACCGTCCCCGTGGCGGCCGCCGCCCGGGTCCGCGACCTCGCCGACGGAGGAGGGACGCCCGGCCCGGCCACCCGGGGCGGAGCGTCCGGCGGCACCTCCGGTCCGGGTGGTGGCGCTCCGGGGATGACCGGTCCGGGTGGCGTCGGTCCGGGGGCGTCCGGGCCGGGCGGATCCGGAGGGCCCGGCGGCATATCCGGCGGCGCGTCCGGCGGGGTCACGCTGGCCGGGCTCACCGGCCTGGTGGAGCGCTGCCTGCTCGCCGACCTGCCGGAGGCGCTGCCGTACGTGCTCGACGCCCTGTCGGCGCGGGCCGCGCTCGACAACGACGTCACGCATCTGATGGCCGCGCTCCCGGCGATGGTCCGCGCCCAGCGTTACGGCGACGTGCGCGGCACCCCCGCCACCGGGCTGGCCACCATCGTCGAGGCGATGCTCACCAGGATCTGCGTCGGCCTCGGCGGGGCCGTCGCCGGTCTCGACGACGACGCCGCCCGCGACCTGATCCGCCACGTCGACGCCGTCCACACCGCCGTCGCCCTCCTCGACACCGGCCCCGCCCACCCCGGAGGCTCGACCGGCTCGCGAGTTCCCGGAGGCTCGACCGGCTCCGGGGAGGAGGCGCCGAGGGAGCGGTGGCTGGTGGCGCTGCGCGGGGCCTCCGGCCGCGCCGACCTGCACGGGCTCATCGAGGGACGGCTCACCAGGATCCTGCTGGACGCCGCCGACCTCGACACGGCCGAGGTCGAGCGGCGGATGTCGCGGGCGATGTCGGCGGGGCACCCACCGGCGAGGGCGGCCGCGTGGATCGAGGGGTTCCTGTCGGGAGGCGGGCTGCTGCTCGTGCACGACCCCCGGCTGCTCGGGCTGGTCGACGGGTGGCTCACCGGGCTCGCCCCGGAGACCTTCGTCGACGTGCTGCCCCTGCTGCGCAGGACGTTCGGCGCCTTCGCCGCCCCGGAGCGGCGTTCGATCGGCTCGCGCGTCCGCTCCCTGGGCGCGGGCGGCGACGACCTGGCGCCGGACGCGGAGACCTTCGACGAGGAGCGCGCGGCGGCGGCCGTGCGGACCGTGCTGACGATTCTGGAACCGGCGATCTCGGGAAGGACGGGCAGCGCCGATGGATGAGAGACTCCGCCGCTGGCGGATGGTCCTGGGCGGCGACGCGGACGGCACCGGGTGCTCGCTCGCCGGGACCGACGCCCAGATGGACGGCGCGCTGGCCGCGCTGTACAACGGCGGCGACGGTGGTTCCGCCGAGAGGAGCGGGGGCCTGGGCGCCTCCGCGCCCAGGGTGGCGCGCTGGCTGGGCGACATCCGCTCCTACTTCCCCTCGACCGTCGTCCAGGTCATGCAGAAGGACGCCGTCGAGCGGCTGAACCTGACCCGGCTGCTGATGGAGCCGGAGATGCTGGACGCGGTCGAGCCGGACGTCCACATGGTCGGCACGCTCCTGTCGCTCAACCGGGTGATGCCCGAGAAGGCGCGCGAGTCGGCCAGGGCGCTGGTCCGCAAGGTCGTCTCCGAGCTGGAGCGGAAACTCGTACAGAAGACGAAGGCCGCCGTGACCGGCGCCCTGGACCGCTCGGCCAGGACCCACCGGCCCAAACGGGTCGCCGACATCGACTGGAACCGGACGATCCGGGTCAACCTGAAGAACTACCTGCCCGACCGCAACACGGTGATCCCGTCGAGGCTGGTCGGGTACGGCAGGCGGCAGCGGGCGGTCCAGCGCGAGGTCGTGCTCTGCATCGACCAGAGCGGGTCGATGGCCGCCTCCGTCGTCTACTCGAGCGTCTTCGGCGCGGTGCTCGCCTCGATGCGCTCGCTGAGGACCTCGCTGGTCGTCTTCGACACGGCGGTCGTCGACCTCACCGACCAGCTCCACGACCCGGTGGAGCTGCTGTTCGGCACCCAGCTCGGCGGCGGCACCGACATCAACCGGGCCATCGCCTACAGCCAGGGGCTCATCACCCGGCCCAACGACTCGATCCTCATCCTGATCAGCGACCTCTACGAGGGCGGCGTACGGGAGGAGATGCTCCGCAGGGTCGCCCAGATGACCGCGGCCGGTGTCCAGGTGATCGTGTTGCTCGCGCTCTCGGACGAGGGCGCGCCCTTCTACGACCACGACAACGCCGCGGCGCTCGCGGCCATGGGGGTGCCCGCCTTCGCGTGCACCCCCGACGCCTTCCCCGACCTGATGGCCGCGGCGATCGAGCGCCGCGACATCGGCCGGTGGGCCGAGCGACGGCTGGAGCGCACCGCCACCTGATCCCGTCCCGGCGAGGGCGGCAGGGCCACGGGGGCCCGCCCCTGCCGGGACGTCAGGGATCACATCCGGCGGCTTCAGGAGACCTTTTCGAGGAGTCAGCCGGGGGAGGAGAAGGGCAGGGAGCGACGGATCACGATGTCGCCGTACTCGGTGTGGGCGCGCACCTTGGCGGTCTCGTCGGACGGCCCGGGGTCGTCGCAGGACTCCAAGGAGTTGCTGACGGTGCCGTACCGAGTCTGCACGTCCAGCCAGGCGGCGGTGCCCTCGCGGATGCCGACCTCCAGCTCGCCGCTCGCGGTCTCCAGCGCGACCGAGCCGCGCACGACCTCGCCGATCCGGACGCTGCCGTGCGCGCTCTTGGCACCGATGGACGCCAGGGCGCGATCGACGGTGATGTCGCCGTACGCCGTGTTCAGCCGCAGGTCACCGGTCACCTCGCCGAGGGCGATGTCGCCGTTGGTGGTCTTGATCACCGCCGTCCCGTAGATCTCGCCGATCCGGATCCCGCCGTCCGCGCTGGTGACGTCGGTGTGCCCGACCGACCGGGCCACCGTGATGTCGCCCGAGGCGGTGTTCAGCCGCAGCTTGTCGGTCTGGTCGAGCCAGATGTCGCCGGAGGCGGTGGTGAATGTGGACTCGCCGAGGCGGCCCTCGCAGCGGAGGTCGGCCGACGTGTTCGCGTCGACGCGGGAGTCCGTCGGCAGGTCGATCGTCACCTCCACCGACCCGTCCCTCTCCAGCCACGAACGGTTCTTGTCGCCGGGGGTCTTCACCAGCAGCCTGCCTCCGGAGTATTCGACCCGGATCTGCTCGGCGGCCCGCGTGTCGGCGTCGTTGAGCTCGTCACTCGGGCGTATCTCGACGACGGTGTCGGTACGGTCGCTCGCGGTGATCCGGACGTTGCCGGTCGCGAGGGAGATGGTGGCGGAAATCGGTTCGGGGGTGTCGAACGTTGGCATGGCGGTGCCCTCCTGACAGGGGTGGCGGGCGTCCCGGCTGCGGGCGCGGGACGGGTGACCGGTGGTGGTGTGGCCGGGTGTCGCTAACGCACCCAGCCGGTGTAACGCCGCCCGGGTTCCGGCTCGGTACGCCGGTCGGAGCGGTGGTCGGGGCGGCGGCTCGCGCCGCCGGGTTCGAGTGCGGCGGAGACGGCGCGGACGAGCCAGGCGTTGACCGAGAGCCCCTCCCGCCCGGCCGCCTCCTCGATCCGAGGCTTGAGGTGCTCGGGGACGCGGAGCGAGATCCGCGACGTACCGCCCTCGTCGGCCTCCGGCGGTGCCGGGGGCACAGGAGGCGCAGGGGGCACCGGGGGAGGCGGCGGGGTGGGTGGTGCCGGAGGTCCCCCGGCGGGCGCGGTCTCGTGGTGGTGCCCGGCACCGTTCGAGAGCGTCCGTCCGGCCATGGGCGGCGTCACGACGAAGGCGGGATCGCGTCCGCGCAGGCGTACGTCGACCGAGCCCGGCGCGAGGTCGCGGGTGATCTCGGCGGCGGCGTCGGAGAGTGCCCCCAGCAGGACGAGCCGGGTGGCCGATTCGAGGGGGGTGACGAGGCGCTCGGCGAGTGCGCGGGCGTCCTCGCCCCCGGTCGCGGCGGCGACCGCCAGCTCGCGGCGGAGAAGATCGACGTACGGTGCCAGGTCCATGACGCCACTATGACGTCATTTTGACGTCACCGCAAGCCCCGAATGGCCAAATGTGGCGTCACGCCTCATCCATGGCCGAAGCCGATCACCTCTCCGGCCACGACGACCAGCCATCGGCCGCACGCGCACCGCGAGTAGCGGACGACCCCCTCCGAGCTGTAGTGGGCGGATGAGGGGACGGCCGCGGGCCGTCCACACGAGGGGCATTCCGGCTGCTGCCCGGTTGAAATCTCACCGATCATGCCTACAGCGTGCTGTCATTGTTCAATGCATTTCAACCCTTACGGAGGGGTGGCCGCCGAGCTCGCCGCCGCCCTGGTGAACGCGGACCCTCACTCGTCGCCCGCGGTGATCACGGAGATCCTGCGGGCGCACGACTACCGGCCCTTCCGGACCCTGGAGGCCGACGAGGCGGCCGAGCTGCTGCGCTGGGCCGCCCGGCTCCGCCCGGTCTTCACCGGCGCGGATCTGGACCGGCGGGTCGAGGTGGTCAACGAGCTGCTGGCCGTCACCGTCAGCCGGCCCTACGTCTCCCGCCACGACGGTCGCGCCCCCCACCTGCACTTCGCCCACGAACACGCTCCCGTCGTCGACCGTCTCAAGGCCTACACCGCCACCGGGCTCGCCCACGTGATCTGTCAGGACCACACCCGGCTGGGTGCGTGCGACCGCTCGGGCTGCGGTGTGGTCTACGTCGACACCTCCCGCAACGGCAGGCGGCGGTTCTGCGCCGTCCGCTGCGCCAACCGGGTGTACGTCGCCGACCACCGGAGCCGTCACGCGTAGCCGTCACACCTGTCACGCGTGTTGGTCTCTCGCGTGGTCGTCACGACGGCGACGGCGGGGGATGTCAGTGCGCGACCTCCTGCTCGGCCCGCGCCCGCAGGGGGAGCAGGAAGGCGACCGCGAAGGCGGCCGCGAGCAGGCCCACCTCGACCCAGATCGTGAGCACCATCGCGTCCTCGAGGCTCCGGCCGTGCTTGACCAGGCCGAAGAAGAGCGTCCCGATCGCCGCCGCCCCCAGAGCGCTGCCGAGCTGCTGGACGGCGGTGAGGGTGCCGGAGGCCGAGCCGGACTCGTGGGGCTCCACCCCGGCCAGCACGATGTCGAAGAACGGCGCCATGATCAGGCTCATCCCCACGCCGGTGAGCAGCAGGGCGGGGGCGAGCTGCCAGGGGGTGACGCCCATGCCCGCGAGGTTCAGGGTGAGGGCGACCCCCGCGACGCCCCCGGCCATCACGACCGCGCCGATGTGGATCAGTTTGCGGCCCACCTTCCGCGCCAGTCCCGAGGCGTTGACGAGGGTGAAGCCGACCAGGGTGCCGATGGCGTTCGGCAGGCCCGCCAGACCCGCCTTCAGCGGGTCGTAGCCCAGGGCGATCTGGGTGTAGAGGCCGAACACCAGGGAGAAGCCGACCATCCCGGAGAAGAAGACGAGGCCGGTGAGCAGGCCGCCGGTGAAGGACCGCTTGCGGAACAGGCTCATCACCACCAGCGGGTCGCCGCCCGCGCGCTCCTTGCGGGACTGGTGCAGGCAGAAGAGCGCGAAGACCGGGACGGAGGCGGCCATCAGGGCGAAGGTCCACGCGGGCCAGTCGAGGTCCCGGCCCTGGACCAGCGGGAAGATCAACAGGAAGGAGGCGGCCGAGACGAGCCCGGTTCCGGTCAGGTCCAGGCGCGAGGCGTGCGAGGTCTTCGACGCGGGCAGGTAGCGGAGCGCGCCGAGGAGGGCGAGCAGGCCGACCGGCAGGTTGATCAGGAAGATCATGCGCCATCCGGTGCCGAAGAGGTCGGCGTCGACGAGCCAGCCCGCCAGGACGGGGCCCGCCACCGTGGACAGCGCCATGACCGGGCCGAACGCGCCGAACGCGGCGGCCAGCTCCTTGGGCGGGAAGACCTCCTTGATGATGCCGAGACCCTGCGGCACCATCACCGCCCCGGCCAGGCCCTGCAGCACCCGCGCGCCGATCAGCATCTCGGGGGAGGTGGCCAGGCCGCACAGCAGCGAGAACAGGGTGAAGCCGAAGGCGCCGGCCACGAACATGCGCTTGCGCCCGTAGAGGTCACCGAGGCGGCCCCCGGTGACGAGGCCGACGGCCATCGCCAGGGTGTATCCGGCGCTGAGCCACTGGATCATGCTCGACGAGCCACCCAGCTCCTTCTGGATGGACGGCGCCGCGATGACCGTGATCATGGCGTCCAGCAGGTCCATCACCTCGGCGGCGAGGACCACGAAGAGGGCGGCCCAGCGCCATCGGTATGGCTCCGCGCCGGTGTGCGCGGGTCCGGTGTCGACCGTGTGTGTCACAGGGGGCTCCGATCGGGGAGTTCGATGACCGAAGAACGGCGTTCGTTCTTCACGAACGATGTTTTATACACGAACACTGTTCGCGTCAAGTGCGTTGTTCGTAAGTGCGAACGATGTTCGTGGAAAGTACAGTGTTCGCTAGCGTGGTTCGACGCGGTATAGGATCGGCGCGTGACCGAGATCCCCGCCCCGCCGTGGCGCAAGACCCGCAAGGTGAGCGCTCCGCGCACCGTCCTGAGCAGGGATCTCATCGTCGCCACCGGGTTGCGCCTCCTCGACGCCGAGGGGCTGGACGCGCTGAGCATGCGCCGCGTCGCCCAGGAGCTCGGCACCGGTCCCGCCTCGCTCTACGCCCACGTGGCGAACAAGGAGGAGCTGCTCGACCTGATGTACGACGAGGTCATGAGCGAGATCCGGGTGCCCGAGCCCGAGCCGGAGCGCTGGCTGGACCAGGTCAGGGAGCTGGCCCTCGACGCCTACCGGGTGTTCGCCTCCCACGCCGACATCGCCAGGGTCGGCCTGGCCGCCATCCCGACCGGGGTCAACGCGCTGCGGGTGGCCGAGGGGCAGCTGGCCATCATGCTCGCGGGCGGCGTGCCGCCCAAGATCGCCGCCCTGATGATCGACCGTCTCGGCCTGTACGTCTGCTCGGACGCCTACGAGAACTCGCTGTACGTCACCCGGCAGCGCGAGAGCGGCACGACGCCGGAGACCTTCATGAGCGACTTCTTAGGCCAGATCGGTGCCTTCTACCGCAGCCTGCCCGCAGACCGCTTTCCCAACATCGTCGCCCAGGTCGACAACCTGATGGGCGGTGACGGGACGGACCGGTTCGAGTTCGGGCTCGACCTGCTCCTGCGGGGCCTGGCCTCCCACGTCCTGGGCGCGGGTCCTACGTCCAAGGGCTGACTCAAAAGTCCGATGCGAGCCGTCGTGTGCCGGCCGTACTGTCAACCCCATGACTACCGTGATGACCGACAAGCCTCCTGCCGGGATATTCGCCCGGAGTCACCGCGCGCTGACGGTCGGGATGGTGGCCCTCATCTCCCTGGCCGCCTTCGAGTACCTCGCGGTGGCCACCGCGATGCCGGTCGTGGCCGACGAGCTGGACGGTCACGCGCTGTACGGGCTGGCGTTCAGCGGGGCGCTGGCGGCCGGGGTGATCGCGACGGTGCTGGGCGGATGGTGGGGCGACCTCAGGGGGCCGGTCGCGCCGCTCTGGACCGGGGTCGCGGTCTTCGGCACCGGTCTGGTCGTCGCCGGGGTGGCGCCGACGATGGACGTGTTCGTCGCGGGCCGGTTCGTCCAGGGCTTCGGCGCGGGCATCCTTCAGGTCTCGATGTACGTGCTGGTCTCGCGGTCCTACCCGGCGGAGCTCCATCCCCGAGTGTTCTCGATCTTCGCGACCGCCTGGGTGGTGCCCTCCATGGTGGGGCCCGCGATCACCGGCGTCGTGGTGGAGAACGCGGGCTGGCGCTGGGTCTTCATCGGCGTGACGGGGATCCTCCTCCCGGCGGCGCTGCTGCTCTGGCGCGGGCTGGCCTCCGCGCCGATGACGGCACCGGTGACGGAGCCGACGGTGCAGCCGGTATCGGGAGCGGCGCCGGTGCTGGAGCGGCCGTCCGGCCTCCGTTCCTCGATCACGCGCAGGCTGGGCTGGGCGCTGCTCGTCGCGGCCGGAGCGGCGCTCATGCAGTACGGCGCGTCGGCACT
Source organism: Streptosporangium oxazolinicum (assembly GCF_039537505.1). NCBI lineage: Bacteria > Bacillati > Actinomycetota > Actinomycetes > Streptosporangiales > Streptosporangiaceae > Streptosporangium > Streptosporangium oxazolinicum. Next base: position 35,817 of record NZ_BAABAQ010000016.1, on the reverse strand, counting down.
CACGCGGTCCGAGGGCACGGTGCCCGGCACCGTATCCGGCGCCGGGTTCGTCCTGCTCGCCGCCGGTCTGGCCATGCTGGTCGCGGCGCTGCCCCGGCTGCTCCCCCCGGGAACCCTGCGCGCGGCCCGCGGCCTGCCCTCGGTGATCTCCCTGCGCGGGATCGCGGCGGGCGCGGCCATCGGCGGCGAGGCGTTCCTGCCGCTGATGCTCAACGAGGAGCGCGGCCTGTCGCTGACCATGGCCGGGCTCACCCTGACCGGCGGCGCGCTGAGTTGGTCGTTCGGCTCCTGGGTGGTGGGTCGCCGGCGGTTCGACCGGGTCCTGGTGCTGCGCCTGGGGTCGGTGCTGATCGCCGTGGGCCTCGCGCTGATGGCCCTGACCGTCTTCGCCGTCGTCCCGGTCGCCACCGCCTTCCTCGGCGAGATCACCCTGGGGCTCGGCATGGGCATCGTGTACCCGACGCTGTCGGTGCTCATCCTGGAACTCTCGCCCCCGGGTGAGGAGGGGAAGAACAGCGCGTCGCTCGGTGTCGCCGAGTCGGTCTACACGGTCGTCGCGGTGGCGGTCGCCGGAGCGCTCCTGGCGGCCCTGGGCGCCTCCGTCGTCGTCTACGTGCTCTGCTTCGGGCTGATGGCGCTGATGGCGGCCACCGGAGCCCTCGTCTCCGGCCGCGTCCTGCCCAGGATCTGAGCGCCCCGTCCCTCCAAGCCCTATCCAGCCGGACCCGATTCCCGCTACGCGCCTGAGGCATTCGCGGGTCACCGTGGCACCATGGGAAGAACGCCGTTCTTCGCAGTGTTGAGGGGGGAGTCCCGCCTCCAGGCGGGATTCGCGTTTCCAGGGCCCGGGTTCTCCGAGCCTCGGAAAGTCGTCGGGGTCCGGGGTCTCCCGGGCTTGGAGAGGTCGAGGGGGGTTCATGCCGCGCATCCGTGAGCTTGAGGTGTTCCGGCTGGTCCTGCCGTACGGCAGACGGCCGGAGAGCATCCTCGTCCGGCTCACCGACTACGGCGGCATGACCGGGTGGGGTGAGGTCGTCGACGCCGACCCCAAGACCTGGGTCGCGCTGGAGGAGGGGCTCGCGCAGGCGCTGATCGGCGTCGACTGGGAGCATCCCGACGAGCTGAGCCCGGTTCCCGGAGGGTCCGCCGCCGACATGGCCTGCTGGGACCTGTGGACGAAGATGCGCGGGGTGCCGCTGGCCCACGCGCTCGGCGGCACCCGCACCTCCCTCATGGCCACCGTCAGGATCGGCGCCGAACGCAACCTGGAGAGCCTGGTCGCGAGGGTGAACCGGCATGTCTGCGCCGGGTACGCCCACGTCACCCTGGACGTCCACCCCGGCTGGGACATCGAACCGCTGCGCGCCGTCCGCCGGGCGTACCCCGCGCTGGGCATCGGCGTGGACGCCCTCGGCGCCTACACCGACATCGACGCCCTCGAGGCACTGGACGCCTACACGCTCTCCGCCATCGAACGCCCCTTCGCCGGTCTCGCGAGCCTCGGCGACCACGCCGACCTGCAGGAGCGCGTCGCCGCCCCGGTGCTGCTGGAGGTCTCCTCGGCCGCCGAGCTGGACGAGGCGGTCACCGCGAGGGCGGGCCGGGCGCTGCTGCTCCGCCCCGCGGCCCTGGGCTCCCTGCGCGAGGTGCGGCGGGTGCACGACCGCGCGGTACGCGCCGGATGGCAGATCGCCTGCGCCGGGGGCAAGGGCACCGGGCTGGCCCGCGCGGCCACCGTCGCCGCGGCGAGCCTGCCCGGCTGCGGCCTGCCCTGCGACGTGGCCGAGCCGCCGCGCAGCGCGCAGATCGTCGACCCGCCGGTCGGCGCCTCGGGCGGCGTGGTGGCCGTGCCGCTCACCCAGGCGGGCCTCGGCCACCGCATCGACGAGGACCGGGTCCGCCGCCTGGCCAAGGAGTCGTACTCGGTCTAGAAGTCCACTGAAGATCCTGCCGGGTTCGTGGCGCGGTCAGCTGACGGCCGGGACGAGAATCCGGTTTCCGTGAGGGGTGGCCTCCTCACCGCCGGTGTCGTCACTCAGGCGCGGATCGGTCGGGGAGTCGCAGGTGCCGGCGAAAACGGGTGAACTCCGCCGCCAGGGCGGCGGGAGGGTAGTGGGCGTTGCGACCGCTGGGGTTGGGCAGCACCCACACCCCGGCCCCGCCGACGGTGCCGGGCTGCGGGCCGGGACGGGCCCCGGGGGCGTCGAACGCGACCCGATATCCGCTGACGCCGAGGAACGCCGCCCAGGAGCAGTGGATGCCGGTAAGTCGTAGCGTCAGGTCGCGTCCACCGTCGACGAGTTCCCGCCGGGTCAGCTGAGCGGCTTGGGAGGTCGGCCGCCGCACGATGCTGGTGATGCCCAATCCGAACGACAGCAGGTCTCGTTCCCGCTCGGGCCGTACCAGGGCCGGGGTGAAACCGGACGCGTGCAGCGCGGGCCAGAACCGGTTTCCCGGGGTCGCGAAGCTGTGCCCGATCGCGACGGAGGCCGGTGCGGGGTTGATCCCGATGAACACGACCGTCAGCCCGTCGGCGAGCACGTCCGCGAGTCCTTCGACGCTCACTGTTCCCGCCTCCCTCGAAAATCTGACATGACCACTCTCCCGCGTCGTGATCGTTGTCTCTTTCCGGCCGAGGCCGTGCCGCGCCCGCGGTGGCCGCGTGTCCTTGCCATCGCTTCGATCGGGAACCTGCTTCGATCGGGGACTCGCGGCAGGCTTACGACGTCTGGAGCAACTCGAAGCCCATCGTGGCGGGGAAGGCGGCGAGGTCGCCTCCGGCGAGGTTGGCGGCGGCCGTGCGCAGGGCGCTCATGCTGTGCAGGTAGGGGCCGACACCCAGGCTGATGCGGCGGGCACCGGCCCGCTGGATGTCGTCGATGGTGAAATCGCCCGATGACCATCCCATGAGCACGTTGACGGGTTTGGGGGCGACCGCCTTGACGACGGTGGCGATGGCGTCCAGGTCGGGCAGGTAGGGGGCGAAGAGCACATCGGCGCCGGCCTCCGCGAAGGCGGTGAGGCGGCGGATGGTGTCGTCGAGGTCGGGGCGGCCCTGGATGAAGTTGTCGGTGCGGCCGGTCAGCACGATCCGGCCCCGGGCCGCCGTGGCGGCGCGGCGGACGCGTTCGACGGCCTCGTCGAAGTCGCGGATGGGGTGGCCGGGGTTGGCGGAGGTGTCCTCGACGCCGATGCCGGACAGGCCCGCGGCGATGGCGGCCTCGACGGTGGCGGCGACGTCGTCGGGGGTGTCGCCGTAGCCGTCCTCGAAGTCGCCGTTGACGGGGAGCCCGCTTGTCCGGCCGAGGAGTTGCGCGTGTGCGAGGTGCTCGTCGCGGCTGATCGCGTGGCGGCCGTCAAGACGGCCGAGGGTGGCGGCGAACGCGGCCGAGGAGGTGGCGACGGCCTTGAAACCCGCGTCGGCGAACACCGCGGCCGACAGGCCGTCGAAGGCGTTGGGCATGACGAAGGGGTCGTCCTGCTCGTGCAGGGCGGCGAAGGCTTCATAGCGCTCGCGCGCGGTGGTCCCAGACATGGCTCTGTCCCTTTCGAGATGGATGGTGCCGTGCTGATCGTCGGTCTTGCTCAGCGTTTATGCAGGTCAGGAGGGGCGAACTTTTCGCTTTATGGGCTACGCAGCCCATTGATGGACAGTAAATCGGACAAGGATTGGGCTGTCAAACCCAATTTTGGAGTACGCTCGGTGTCATGGGCGTCAGAAGGGCCGATGTGAAGTTCACGGCCAAGGGACTCGCGGCCAGGGCCCGCATCGTCGAGCACGCGGCGGAGCTGATCTACACCCATGGCGTGCACGGCACGAGCAACGAGCTGCTGCGCAAGGCGTCGGGCGTGAGTGGATCACAGCTCACCCACTACTTCCCGGACAAGGAAAATCTCGTGCTCGCGGTGATCGAGTGGCAGACGGAGAAGATCCTCACCCTGCACACCGGGTCGAGCTTCGCGGGATTCGACACCATCGACGCCCTGCGGAAGTGGGCCGCGTTCTACGTCTCCTATGAGCGTGCCTGCCAGGAGGGCTGCACGCTGGGCTCGCTCGCGGCCGAGATCGTCAAGGCCGATCTCGACGTCCACGACCGGCTCGCCGCCGACTTCGACCGCTGGAAGGACGTTCTGCGGGCCGGACTCGATCGCATGCGCGACAGCGGCCGACTTCGCCTCGACGCCGACCCCGCGCGGCTGGCGAACCTGCTGCTGGCCGCGATGCAGGGGGGCATGCTGCTCGCCCAGATCGAACGCGACGTCACCCCGCTACGCGACGCCCTGACCGCCGCCATCGACCACGTGCAGTCCTTCGAGGTGGCACAGGCACCGCCTGGGCCGGGGTGACGGGAGGTGAACCTGTCCACCGGCTTCCCGAAGACCGGGTTCTGTTTCCTGGATCAGGCGCGGAGCCATATTGTCAGGGTGGCGGCCGTGATGGTCCCGAGGTAGACGTAGGCGCGTTTGCCGTAGCGGGTGACCACGGCCCGGGAGTTCTTCAGCCGGTTGATCGCCCGCTCGACCACGTTGCGTTTCTTGTTGCGCTTGATGTGGTGACCGCGCGTGAGGGGATCTCGTCTTTCAGGTGTCGGTGGCCAGCGGGACTTCGCCGGCGGTCTTGCTGTAGCCGAGAGCCTCGATGATCTGGCCGTCGCGCACGTGCATGAGGTTCACCCCGCTGACCCAGTCCGAGGGGCCGGGGCCGTAGTGGTAGTTCCAGCGGATCGTCGCCCGTTCTCCCGCGACCACGACCTCCTGCGGCTCGAACCGGCTGGTGCGGTCGTCCACGAGTGCGCCCCACCAGTCCAGGCAGGCTTGGCGGCCGGTGACGCGTTCTCCGGTGGGGGCCGGCTGGACGGACTCCATCACGCAGTCCTCGGCGACCAGGTCCGTGAGCAGGGCGCGGTCGCGGTCGACGAAGGCGCGGTTGAAGCGGTCGATGACCTGGGCGGTGGAACGGAAAGACACAGCCCCTCCAAAATATAGATAGATCGATCGGTCTATAAGTGTATATCGACCGGTTGATCTACTTGTCAATCCATGGGAGGCTGGCCCGCATGAGCGTTCGCACACGACCAGGCCCGCGAGAGCGGCTACTGGAGGCCGCTCACCAACTGATTTACAGCCAGGGCGTGAACGTCGGCGTAGACGCGCTGCTCAAGGCGGCGAACGTGGCCAGACGATCGCTGTATGAGCACTTCGGCGGCAAGGACGGCCTGATCGTCGAAGTTCTCAGATCCGCCGCCGACACTGACGCCGCCGACTACCGGCGCACCATGGACGCCGCCGGGGACAATCCGCGCGAGCGCCTGCTGGCCGTGTTCGACCGGCTCGGCGAGATCACCGCGATGCCCGGGTTCCACGGCTGTCGCTACCTGGCCGCCGACCTCGCCCTGACCGACCCCGACCACCCCGCGCACGAGATCACCCGCGACTACCGGCGGCACGTGCACGACCTCCTGCGCTGCGAACTCGTCGCGCTCGGGCACCCACGGCCTGGGCGCGGCGCCGATCAGCTCCTGCTCCTCATCGACGGCACCCTCGCCGCCGGGGCGACCCGCCCCGGCACCGACCCGGCGGCAGCCGCACGGGAACTGGCCGAACGCGTCATCGCCACGTGACATGCGCGGCCGGGATGTCCGCAGTGGGTGCCGGCCGACGGCAGAAGCGGGCCGTGAAGGCGACAGCCGCCGGTCAGCGTCGCACGAGTGCCGCGCAAGCGGTGGAACGGCCGATTCTGAGGATGCAGGCGGCCTCGGTAACCGAGACGTCACCGTCAACCAGACGGCGCGGGCGACCAGCACGGCTTCCAGGGAGGGGTCTGGAGAAGCCGCACGCTGCGGCCCAAGCCGTATCCCGGTAAGAGCTTCCCGCGAGAGGCGGCCATGCGGTCACCGGCCTGCCTGCACGACCTTCTGGTCTCGACCCTCTTCACCGAAGGGTTCGACGCTGACCCGGACCTGTGGCAGCTGGGATTCAGCGCTCTCTGGATCGAGGGCGCGGACCTCGACGCCCTCGCCCGGGACTTCTCCCTGGACCTGGCCGGAGAGGTGGTTCGGCGACGACCCGCACGTGCTCGATCACCTGATGGACGGGCTGCGCTTCCAGATCAGCGACGATCCCGTGGAGGCGCCGGAGAGCGTCAGTTCGGCCCTGGCGCTGATCGGGCGCGTCACCGGAACCGACTGGTTCTTGGCGCGGTCGCGCATCCGGCCCACCTCCTGACAGCTGACAGCTCGCGCTCAGGCCCGCTGTTGGTGGACACAGGGGTCAGTGACCGGGAGCCGTCAGGCAACCACCGTCGTTGATGTAGCCCCCCACCTCCACCTTCGACTCACGCTCGTCGTAGAAGCCGGTCAGGCATCCTCCCGACAATTCGATCGCGAACACCACGGCGGAGCGAGCTCCTCCCGCCCTGATGACGACGTTCGTTCCCGGTGGGGCGACCGCCCGGACCGCCCGAGCGACGTGGGCCTCGCCATGCAGGTTCCGCTCGCGCAGGTCGGCGAATGTGCCCCGCAGGGCTTCGGCCACCGGCTTAGCCTCCGCGGCCGCCTCCGGAGAAAGCGTGCCGCGCTGGCGGTATGCCTCGTTGTCCGCGTGCTTCCGCTCCCAGGAGGGCATCGTCACGCAAGGGCTGGGCATCGGCGCCTCGGTGATTTCCGGGCAGGGAAGTAAGGGCGATGGCGACGCCGACGGCGCGGCTTCCCGCGCCCGCACCACACCGCAGCCGTTCAGGACGGCCAGCAGCAGCACGGCGACAAGGGTAATCAAGATCTTCATGCCTCAACGGTCGGACACGGCGAACCGGGACACAAGTCACGTCGGCGGTAGTGAGGCGATTTGGTGGTGTTCGCCGGTTCACGAGACGGCTTCCAGGACGAAGAACAGGAAGCACAGAGGGGAACAGCTGTCCCGTCGTTCCTCGTCCCCGTGACATGCCGCGGGTGCCCTGGGTAATTGCGTGGATCGTACTGTGCTGCCTTTGCCACAATCGCCCGGTGCGATTGTGGACGGTGCAGGACCGGGCGGTTCTCGACTCGCTGGAGACCGACGGCGAGCTGACCGGCGACTGGGCCCGCCTGCCGGTCTCGTCGTACCGGCCGGTGTACGAGGAGATGGTGGCGGAGATGGCCAGGCGCGGCCTCGACTGCCGGGGCCGCCCGCCGGTGTGGGCGTGGCTCGGTCCGGACACCCGCGACAACGCGGTAGCCGTGACGGCCGAGGCCCTCCTCTGCCCGGAGACCGACGAGGAGTACGCCCGCTACATCATCCTGGACCTGGACGTACCGGACGAGAGGGTCTTGCTCAGCTCGTACGGGCGCTGGAACGACTTCATGGAGGCGATCCTTCTGGGCGGACGGCAGACGACCATGGACTGGTCGATCGACCGGGAGGAACTCGCCGGTGTGCAGGCGTGCCTGCCACGCGTACCGGCCAGGTATGTGCTCGGCACCCGCCCCCTGGAACCGTTCGATCCGGAGAAGGAAGAAGACGAGGACGACGACTTTTGACCTCGACGGCGCCGTTCCGATGGTCCTGACGAATCGTGTCGAGGTGGGCTTGGCCGTCACGGGAAAATGCTGTTGATCAGGCTGCTCCGTGCGTGAAGGCTGTGCCGGATCACCGGTGAGGAGTCGTTCGTGGCGAGTGGCTGGGTCGTCGTCGTGCTGGGCGTAATCGTGGTGGTGGGCGCGTCGGTGCAGCGGCTGGCGGGAATCGGGTTCGCGCTCGTGGCGGTGCCCGGCCTGGTGTTGCTGCTCGGCCCGAGCGAGGGTGTGGTGCTCGCCAACTGTGCGGCCGGTGCCATCAGCGCGGCCGGGCTCGCCGGCACCTGGCGCCAGGTGCACCTGGCCGCGATGGTGCCGCTGGTCGCCGCTGCCGCCTGCACGGTGCCGGTCGGGGCCTGGGTGGCCGCCCGTCTGCCCGAGCCGGTGCTGCTGGCCGGTACGGGGGTGCTGGTGAGCGTGGCCGCACTACTGGTGATGTGGGGTGCCCGGGTGCCCGCCCTGCGCGGTGTCAAAGGTGCGGTGGCCGCCGGTGCCGCGAGCGGGTTCATGAACTCCTCGGCCGGGGTGGGCGGCCCGGTGGTCTCCCTGTACGCGGTCAACGCGGGCTGGACGGTACGGAGGTTCGTGCCGAACGCGCAGTTCTACGGGCTCGCGGTGAACGCGCTCTCCGCCGCGGTCAAAGGTCTGCCCCAGCTCACCACGCCGGTCTGGCTGCTGATCGCGGCCGCGATCGCGGCAGGCTCGGTCATCGGCGCGGCACTCGCTCGACGGGTGCCGGAAAGACCGGCCCGGCTGATCGTGCTACTGCTCGCGTTGAGCGGCGGGCTCGTCACGCTGGGCAAAGGACTGTGGGGCCTGTGACCGGGCGCTCGTTCCCAGTGGACAACTGTCGTTGTCCACCGAGAAACCCTATGATCTCGGTGGATAATGTCGATCCGGAGCACCCAGAGCCCCGGGGGAAACTCAGTCGTCGAGCGCGTCTTCACCTAAAACCATGTGCGAGCATGACGGTCCATGATGGCCTTGGAGCGAGAGACGATCACCACCCGCCTGGCGGCGGGGCCGGTGGAGTACCGGCTGGACGGTGACGGCCCCGAGACGGTCGTGATCTTTCACGGTGGTCACATGCGGGCCGCACTGGCCCTTGGTGAGGAGGTCTTCACCACCTCGGGCTACCGGGTGCTCGTGCCCTCTCGCCCCGGATACGGGCGAACCCCCCTGGCCACCGCCACCACGCCCGCCGCGTTCACCGACGTCACCGCGGATCTGTGCCGCACCCTGGGCATCGAGCGGGTGGCCGCGGTGGTGGGCGTCTCGGCGGGCGGGCGCACCGCCGTGGCCATGGCCGCTCGCCACCCGGATCTGGTGCGCCGGGTGATCCTGCAAAGCGCGGTCGGTTTTGGCCCCTGGCCCGACGACCGGCGCACCCGCCTGGGCGGTCGTCTGGTGTTCAACGCCCGCGTCGAAGCGGCGTCCTGGGCGGCGGTTCGGCTGCTGATGCGCACGGTGCCGCAGGCGGGGTTGCGGTTGTTGCTGCGCGACTTGTCCACCCGGCCCGTCGGCCAGGTCATGGCCGCCCTGAGCGAGCACGACCAGGCCGAACTCCTCGCACTGTTCACGCTCATGCGCTCGGGTGCGGGCTTCGTCAACGACATGCTGCCCGTGCCCGACTGCGCCGGGCACGTCACCCAACCGGCCCTGGTCATCGCCACTCGCACCGACCGATCGGTCCCCTTCACCCACGCTGAATCCCTCGCCGCGACCATCCACCGGGCCGAACTGGTCGAAAGCCGGGCCGATGGCCACATGATCTGGTTCGCCCCCGACTACCCCGCGATCACCGAGAAGATCAGGGGCTTCCTCACCGCGGCCTGAGCATCCGCGCTGCCCCGCCGGACCGACCGAGCAGGCCGCCGTCGTCGAGCGCGTCTTCACCTAAAAGGTCAGAGCCCGAACAGTTCCAGCTGCTCGCCCTGGCTGGGTTCGGGCTCTTCGGGGTCACCAGTTTCGGGCAGCGCAGGCAGGTGACCGACCCCTGCTCGGGATGGGGCGCGCCCGGGTCCCAGCCGCTGACGCCGACCATGCATGCCGGGCCGGGCATCCGCTCCCCGCCGAGCCAGCGGGTCATCACCACGGCGTGCACGATGCCGCTGGAGAGCACCCGCAGGTTGGAGCCCGCGTACGCCGACCGCGCGGCCGCGGCGAGCGCCTCATACAGGCCGGGAGTGACATAGTCGACCTCCTGTCAGGTCTGGGAAAAGGCGCGGAAAGCGGGGCCTGGTCGCGGTTCTTGGCCATCAGGACCAACCGGGCCGGGTGGGGGCCGCTGCTGATGAAGTCGGCCGGTTCCTCAGGCGAGAAGTCCTCGTTCAGGCCTTCGGTAACCTCGGGGTCGTTGCCGCACACCCGGCAGGTACCGACATGGGTGGCCATGTCATCGACCTGGGCGGCGCTGGAGCGGGCGCTCATGTGGCGCTCTCGGCGCCTTGGGCCAGGCGCTCCAGCTCGTCGGCCGTCCGCAGGTGAGCGTTGCGCGTGGCGCCGCTCGCGGTGGCGGCGCCGGTCCGGGACTGCTCGGCCCGGCACCGTAGTGCGGCCGGGTCCTTCTCGCTGTTCCTCACCGGGGATTCTCCTGTGTCTGGTGCCGGGGTACGGGTGAGAGGATCCAGGTGTGCCCGGGGTCGGTAGGAACGGCCCCGGGCATGTTCGCGTTCGTGCTCACTTCGTGCGCTTCGGGGGCAGAGACGGCGACGTCGTCGGCCAGGACGTGAAGCCGATAGTCGCGTCCACCCACCCGCGGGTACGCCGTCATCAGCTGGGGTTCTACCGCGCGGGGGCAGATCACGTCCCCGCGGCCCGTCGCCGTCAGAGCCGATGCCTGCTCCGTGGGCGGTCGGCCACCGGGCTCACCTCGGCGAGCAGGCCGGTGAGCTCGGTGACGGGGATGTTCTCCAGGTCCTCGACCGCCGCGACAATCCTCTCCCGGAGCGCGGCGCCCGCGAACGGCTCACCGAGCCAGTGCAGCTTGTCCACCACCCGCTCCCACGTCATCGGCCGCGTCGGCGCCCCCTCGAAGTCCAGCTGCTCACGGTGGACTTCCCGGCCGTCGCGCAGCAGGAGGTGGACGCGCGCGGCCGTCCGCTCGGGATAGGCCCGGGTGAGGTCGGGGGCGGGCCGGACCTCCACCCGCGCCAGCAACTCTTGGACGTCCTCTTCCCGGACCCGCGCCGTGATCAGCTGCTCGGGGCCCACCTGCCCGTCCAGCAGGGCGACCGCGATCAGGTACTTGAGGTTGTAGTCGCCCTGCTCCTTGGTCCGCGGGTGCTCCTTGCCGCCATAGGCGCCGCCGCCGGCGACATCGTAGGCGCCCTGGAACACCTCGACGCTCGCCCGTGCGACGTCGGCGCCGCCGATGCCGTACCCGTCCCGCAGGGCCAGCGCCGCGTCGATGACCGCTTGGCCGTGGATCAGCGAGCAGTACTTCTTGAGATAGGTGTGCTCCGCGGCGGTGAGCGAGCGGTCGGCGGTGTACAAGTCGATCGGCTGGCCGAACAGCTGGACCAAGCCGCCGGGCCCCTCGAACAGCCCCCTGGGGCCGGTGACCCCGCGACCGGCGAGCATCGCGGCGTGGATCGCGCGCATCCCGGTGACGGCCGGGGAGATCCCCTTCCAGGTGGAGACGGGCTCGGCGTGCACACAGGCCAGCGACACGTTGTCCGCGGCGGAGGCGGCGATGGCCTCGGCGGTGGCTGCGGCGCCGAGCCCGAGCAGCCGGGCCGAACCGGCGGCCACCGACATCGCCAGCTGCAGTGCGTGGTTCAGCCCGCGGGCCATGACGGGCACCTGAGCGCTGAAGCGGCACTGGATCTCGTAGGCGATCGCCAGGGCGAGCAGGAAGTCGGCGCCACCGGCGTTCTGGTGCTCGGCCACCGCGAGAACGGCGCCGAAGTTGTCGGCCGGGTGGCACAGGCCGCCGACGGCCAGGTAGGTGTCGAGCAGATCGAGATAGCGCACCAGGGCGGTGTTGAAGAACGCGGCCTGGTCCATCGACGCCCGCCCGCCACCGACGAACGTCGCGGTGGGGCGGCCGCTGAACTGCACGGCGTGGGCGCGCAGTGCGGGAATCAGCTCGCCGTCCAAGGCGCCCAGCGCGCACGCGACACTGTCGAGCACGTTGCGTTTGAGCGCCCACAGGGCACCGTCCGTCAGATCGGCCCGGTCGGCGGCGACCACGAACGCGGCGAGATCGTCCACGGTGGAGGTGTTCGTCATGAGCGTTCCGTCTCGGCGAGTCGTTACGGTTCCGACTGAGTGGATAACTGTGATTATCCGGGGAGTGCTTGTTTGATCCCCGAACAACACCGACCCAGGATGTGACCTTCATCGATACGTGGTGGTGAATCCTCTGCCGGTGAGGCTGGAGGCGAAAAGGCCGGGCGCCCGATCGGACGCCCGGCCCGCTATCGGCCCCCTCCCGCGAGGCCGGTCGCTCAGAGCTCGCAGTTCTGCTCGGTCTCGCCGGTGCAGGTGTCGGTGTTGGCGCCGCCGTCGGTCGTGTCGTTGCCGCCACGGCCGTTCAGGAAGTCGTCGCCGGTGCCGCCGACGAGGATGTCGCGGCCGCTGCCGCCCCAGAGGGTGTCGTTGCCGGTCGAACCGAAGATCTCGGTGAACCGGTTGACGGTGTCGTTGTTGACGATGTCGTCGCCCTGGCGCATGTTGACCATGATCGTGCTGGCGTTCACGCAGCTGACCCCGCCGGAGATCGGCTGGCAGTCGGTGTCGCTGGAGGTGACGCCCGCCCCGGTCACCTTGATGGCGCCGCCGGTGCCCTCGGCGAGGGTGATCAGGTCCGATCCGGTCGTACCGGTGACCGACAGGCCGCCGAGGCTCACGGTCACGGTGATCGGCGCGGCCGCCTGGGCGGGAGCGGACAGGGAGGCCATTCCGGCTAAAGCGGCGATGGTGAGGGTGAGGGCGGCGATGTGACGACGCATTTCATTCAGTCCTTCGATTCGGTGATCCCGGCCCCCGTCGGGCCGATGACCCAAGGAAAGCGCCTCGCGCCCCTTCGGTCTGTGCTGAAATGCACGCCCGGTACCGGTCCAAATACCTACGGGATGAAGACGGAACAATGCCTGTCTGACAGAGAGGAGCCATCCCTGGAGAAGCCGAGGATCCACAGGGCACCGACGAAGAGACTGGCGCTGAGCGGGATCGAGCCGGTCGGGGCGAGGGCGAGGATTGGCCCGCTCCGGGTGAGCCGCAGGCCCTGGCCGGTGGCGGCTTTCCCGAGGCTTTTCCTGGCGGGACGGGAGCCGGTTCGTCGCGGTTGGCCACGAGAATCAACAGTGAAGGAAACCGAGTCTGCCCCTTTTCGTATTTCGTACCGGAAGGGGGAGATAGTTAGTGACTTGTGGCTACGATCGGAATTCTTGTCCGGTACATGCGGGGTGTGGGAGGTCGTGTGGCGGAGCTCGGGCTGGCCGAGGCGATCGAGCGGGTGCGTGAGGAGTTGCGGCAGGCGATGGTCGCGGGCGCGGACGCGGATATCCGGTTCCCGGTGGGTCAGGTGAGTTGGAGTTCCAGGTCGGGATCAAGAAGACCGGGGAGGGGAGCGGGAAGGTCAAGGTGTGGGTGCTGGAGGCCGGTGCCAGTGGGAAGATCGAGCATGACGAGGTCCAGAAGGTGACCGTCGTGCTGCAGCCCCCGGTTGATCCGTCCGGTAACCCGATCAAGGTCGCGGCCTCCTCTCAGGCCAAGCCCGGTTAGCCGGCGGTGCCGTGGCGCTCCAGGACCCGGTCGAGGAGGCGATTCAGGTCCGGTTCGTCGAGGTGCTGGCCGACCTCGGCCCCGGCGCTCGGCCGAGGTGGCGGTGCGCGTCGGGGTTTTTGATCGACGGACGCCATGTGCTCACCTCCCTTCACGCCGTCGTCGACGGCGAGGTGACCATCCGGCGGGCCGGCGACGCGCCCAGCGGCCCGAAGCGGGAATGGCCTGCCACTTTGCTGCTGGCCGGAGACCTCGACGGCGCGGATCTGGCGATCCTCACCCTTGGCCGAGACATCGGGCCGCTGCGCCCGGCGGAGTATCCGCGGGTCGCGCGCCGCACTCCGCAACCCGTCGTGATCGAGCGATGCGGCGCGGTCGGGTTTCCCCGGTTCACCGCGCGCGGCGACGCCGAGGACGCCGTCCGAGACAGCGCGCATGTCGAGGGCCGTATCCCGACCTCCCAGAACCTGGTGTCCGGGCTGCTCACCTTGCAGACCACCCACACCCCCCAGCCGCTGCCACCCGCGCAGACCGGGCTGAGCGCATCCACGTGGTCGGGCATGTCCGGTGCCGCCGTCCTGGCCGGCGGGCGGATCATCGCGGTGGTGTCCGAACACGCCCTTCGCTAGGGTCCCTCCGACCTGCCCCTGGTGCCGATCACGTTGATCGACACCCTGCCTGATGCCGACGACTGGTGGAACATCCTCGCCACCCATCCCGCGCATCTGCCGACCCTGCCACCACCCGTGCCGACGTCGGCGATCCCGCGGATCCCGCAGCCGCCCGGACGGCCCCTGGCACACGTCACCGACCCGTTCGATCTTGAGGTCCACCGTCCCATCCACACGGCCGACCACGGCTCTGATTTGCCTGCGCTGCCGCGGTATGTGCGGCGCGCCCACGACGATCAGCTCGCCGCGATCGCCGCTCAGGCGCTCGCCGGGCACAGCGTCCTGGCCGTCCTGGTCGGCGGGTCCTCCACCGGTAAGACCCGCGCCTGCTGGGAAGCGCTCACCGTGCTGAGCGCCGACGGGCTCGGCGACAAGGTCGCCGCCGGCCTGCGCGAACTGCTGCCCTACCAACTGCTGGCCGAAGCCGCCCCCGGCTACCTCACCGACACCGAATGGAACGACGTCGGCGACGACTGGCTGGAAGCCGTCCTCGTCTACTGCAGGTGAACGAGGACCACCTGACGCACTACGGCGACGCCACCGGACCGCCCGAGAAAGACAGAGCTGAGAAAACCCTACAGTCCTACAAGCCTTAGCGATTTTTTGTGTTGATTGCTTTCCCTGCTGCAGAGGAGTTTTATCAATCAAAAATTGGATTAAGCCAAACCGATGTAAGTTCTCCAGACTCCTCTCCTAGTAAAATTCCGTCGGCGATTTCAATTAGATGTTCGTCGGCGCTGATTCCAAAGGAAACTCGCAACCAATCATTGGATGAATCGTATTCTGTGCGCCATGACTCTGCGTTGGAGATGGGAATCGAAATGCCCGCTTTCAGGTCATGTTTAATATCAAAAATAACAGCTCCTGGAGTTCTTTTGGGGATAGGCAGGTCTGAATTTATCCATCGATTTTTTGGATGGAAACCCCAAACATAGAGCGCTTCCTTTGATTCAACACCAACTTCGATCTGAAGAGTATCAATGGTGACACTAGTTACCCCTCCACTGGAGCGGTGCGCCAATTCAGGCAGATGTAGAGGTTCGAAGATAAAGCTATACTCATCGTTTAAGTATTTAAGCGTGCCAGCCAGGGGTGCGCCTAGAATTTGTCGAATTATCATCGCTTCTTTGTGCTAACGAAATTGAAGTGAAGAATGGTGTTCGTGCGGGCATCGACCACTAGTTCCCAGGTGCCTTGAGACCCTCTGAATTTTCCAGAAACGTCCCACCTTAGTGCCGTACTAACGCCCCTGGGGTCCAGCTTCGGGCGACCCCCTTTCATAATTTCTCGAACAAGTAGAATGGAGTCCGTGTACGGACGAGACTTTTCGCCCGACTTTGTTATGTCGTCCAGGTGTTTTTCGACAGTTTTTGTCATTTTTATATTATCGGCATTGATAAGTTTTATTAAGTTATCAATAGCACAGTTTGTATTGTGAACAAGGGTGCTGGTATTTCCGACAGCTACATAATAGGTAGGGATGCCATCGACTGTCAGGTTGTGGACACGTTGATCAGTAGCCGTCCACCGGGCGATGTTGGCAACTTGAATGTATGTTCCCGAGCTGGCACGTAGCCACTGGCCCCGCCGAAGCTCTCCAGCTGTTCGCCAGTTTTGCAGTTCAATAACCCAGAATGGGTGATTGTCGGTGGCTATGACTGCACCGGTCTTGTTGCCCTTGGCCCCGTCGGTGTCAACGGTGACTCGCACCAGATTCTTAACGCCCTCGCTTGTGATGAGGGCAATAACGGGCCTGGCTCCTGTTTCATTGGTTTCGGGGTCGGTGGCCAGAACTTTGTCCCCGACCCTTACCTCTTCGATCGGTTTGAGGGAGCCGTCGGCCATTAGTACCTTGGTGCCGGGAAGGAAGCTGCTTCGACACGTCTTTTTGATAGCTGAAACAGTATCGGAAAGCTTTCCTAGCTTTTTAGCGGCTTTAACGGCTTTAACGGCTGCGGAAACAGGGGGGGCGGCGAAATTAGCGGCAAATATTGCACATGCGGCTAGGTCGCCCTTATAACAGTTTTTCGCGTCTCCAAGGAAGAAGTCGAGAACTTCATTGACGGGACCCATTAATGGCGCTATGGCCTTGGCTATTTTATCT
This sequence comes from Streptosporangium oxazolinicum, assembly GCF_039537505.1. Lineage (NCBI taxonomy): Bacteria > Bacillati > Actinomycetota > Actinomycetes > Streptosporangiales > Streptosporangiaceae > Streptosporangium > Streptosporangium oxazolinicum. The sequence goes on along the minus strand of NZ_BAABAQ010000016.1, from coordinate 19,762 downwards.
AGAACATCTGACCCAGTACTCATGTTCAGCTTGTTCGCGTCGACTCCGAGCGCAGTTGCCAAGAGCACGCATTTATCCTTATTTGCAAGTGTGACCTTGCTGCAACCTTTTTTAAATTCTTGTAAGGCCAGAACCTGCTCTGCGGATTCACGCCAAGTGTCGCATTTGCTTTTTGAGAACGTTTGGGCGCATTTTGCCCATCGGCCGCTCCCGTCCAACACTTGAGGGGGTGCGCCAGACGCCGCCACCGGTGAATTCGTTGGGGGATTGAGCAGTCTCCACTGGAAAACTATGGAGTCGTCGGTTACTTCTGCGCGGTACATCTGCTCGACGTTGTACAGCAGCAGGAACTCCTCCTGCGCGTCCGGGCTGGCGTTCCAGAAGTCGTCTTTCATGCCCTTGGGCATGGGCCTGCCGTTGGGGAGAACGCCTAATCTCTTGGCTTCTTCGTCGTTGAGCAGTGGTGTCCGCGAATAATCACCCCAAAGCCTTTCCCATTCTATCATTTGTGCTTTGTTGGTGAATTGGGGGTAAATGTTACTCGGCTGGCTGGGCCAGGCGTTGTACGGCTTTCCCGGGATGACCTCGGGTGGGGTCCAGTCCCAGCTTGGGCGGCGCGAGTTCAAGGTGCTCAGGTAGGACTGCCATCCTGAGCCTGGCGTGTAGGCGCCTCCCGAGGCCCCGTTCTGAGAACCTCCGCCCTGGATGGTGATGCTGCCGCCGGCTCCGACCGGGATGGGCATGCTGCTGTGCCCGGTGGGGTCGGTGTGGGTGAGAGGGTCGGCGTTGGCGTAGGTGTAGCGGTTGGCCTGGACGGATGGGTCCGGGTTGAGGGTGGCGGTGTCGCGGGAGGCGAAGGTGCCGGTGCCGGGCTGGTACCAGCGGGCGTGCATGTTGACCTTGCCGGTGTCCGGGTCGGTGTATTCGCCCTGGTAGCCCACGGTGCGCGCGGTTCCGGTGCGGTGGGTGACCTCGCCGAAGGGGTCGTAGGCGACCGAGTCGACCAGGGCGGTGGCGGAGAAGGTGCCCACCACATCGCCATGCAGATCGTTCATCACCGCGAGCGCGGGCCCTGTGCCTTCCTGCAGGCTGAGCAGGCCGCCGGACGGGTCGCGGCCGTATTTGGCCAGGGTGGTGTTGGCGCCGTCGGCGACGGTGACGAGGTCGTTGCTCAGCCCCGAATAGGTGAAGCGCTGCTGGGTGGCGCCGGCGGTGCGCGAGGTCATCCGGTCCAGGGCGTCGTAGCCGTAGGTGGCCTCGCCGTCGGAGAGGAGCCGGTCGAAGGCGTCGAAGGCCAGGTTGCGGGTGACGCCGGCTTTGGTTTCGGTGGCGGTGGTGCCGCGGGGGGTGTAGGTGTAGTCGACGCCTGCGCCGGAGGTGAGCCGGTTGCGCTGGTCGTAGACGAACGTGTTGTTGCCGGCTTTGGTGCGGTTGCCGGAGGCGTCCCATTCGTAGGCGGTGACGGCGCCGCCGGGGGCGGTCCAGGAGGTCAGCCGTCCGGCGCGGTCATGGGCGTAGGTGTTGGTCCCGGCTCCAGCAGTGCCGGTGGTGGTCTTGGTGGTGAGGTTGTCGTCCTTGTCCCACCCGTAGACGATCTTTGACAGCTCGGTGCCGGAGTTGTTCTTCACCGCCTGGGAGGTGAGCCGGTCCAGGGCGTCATAGCCGTAGGTCTGGGTGCCGACCGGGTTGGCGGAGGTTTTGCTGGTGAGCCGGTTGGCGTTGTCGTAGCCGTAGGTCCAGGTGCGTCCGGTCACCGGATCGGAGGCGGTGTTGAGCCGGTCGGCGGCGTCCCAGGTGTAGGTGGCCGTGCCGGTCGGGTCGACGCGCTGGGTGGTGTTGCCCACCGCGTCGTAGGCGTAGGTGGCGACCGGGTTGGTGGCCTTGGAGACCTTGGTCAGCAGGCTACGGTCGTTGTATTCCATGGTGTAGTCACCGATCGCGGTGACCCGGCCCGCGCTGTCGTAGGTGACCGCGCGGTTCACGGTGGCCATCGCGGTTCCGCTGCCGACCTCCGCGGTCATCCGGTTCAAGTGGTCGAAGGTGCGATCAATGCGCACTCCGCCCGGCTGCACGGTGGCGGTGGCGTTGCTCGCGGCGTCGTAAACACTGGTCCATGTTCGATCAGCGGCGTTCGGGTGGGCGGTGGTGGACGGTTCGATGACGGATTCGACCAGGCCGAGGCTGTTGTAGGTGGTCCAGGTGGCGTTGCCGCGGCCATCGGTGGTGCGGGTGCGGGCGCCGGTGGCGTCGTAGCCGAACGTCGAGGTGATCGACGAACTCGCGGTGACCGGTTCGATCAGGGAGGTCAATCGTCCTGCGGCGTCGAACGTGCGCTGGGTGACATACCCCTCGCCGGAGGTGGTGCTGGTCGGGTTACCGGCCGGGTCATAGCCGAAGCCGACGGTGCGTACCGCAGTGGTGCTGGTGAGGTCCTTGGCAGCGATCTTGCGGCCGGCCAGGTCGTAGGTGGCCTCGGTGGCGTTGCCGAGCGCGTCGGTCACCTTGGTTTGGCGGCCCATCAGGTCGTAGCCGAAGCTGGTGGTGCGGGTGGCCGGGTTCGTGGTGGTGGGGGTGGCCGGGGCGACGGTGTCGGTGACCTCTCCGGCGGCGTTGACTGTGTAGGTGGTGGTCTTGTCACCTGGGGCGACGCTCTTGATGAGGTTGCCGGCCGTGTCATAGGTCAGGGCGGTGGTGTGCGCCGCGGTGGTGGGCTTGCGCTCGATCACGGTTTCGGTGACCTGTCGGCCAAGGTCGTCGTAGGTGGCCTCGGTCCGGGCACCGGTGGGGTCGATCACCGCGCGCTGCTCACCCAGCAGGTCGTATTCGGCCACCCAGGCGCCGCCCGGCCCCGACGGGCCGGGTTCGGTGACCTTGACCGGACGTCCCAGGGCGTCGTAGACGGTGGAGGTGACGTGGTTACGCGGGTCGGTGACCGTGGTCTGCCGCCCGGCCGCGTCGTAGCCGAAACTCACCGTGGGAGTGATCGCGCTGCCGCCCGGCGGAGTGTAGGACGCGCCGATGGTCGAAGCCAGGCGCCCGGCCTTGTCGAAAGCGAGGGTGGTGGTGCGCCCTTCGGCATCGACGACGTGAGTCTGCTGGCCCGCGCTGTTGTAGCCATACCTGACGATGGGCTGCCCGGTAGCGGCGGTGGCGCCGTTCTTTTCGATCGTCACCTGCGGTGATTTGGCCTCCACCAGCCGACCTGCCAGGTCGTAGCGCATCGTGGCGGTGAAGTCCGCGGGCGTGGCGCCGGAGGCGTTACCGCGCGGGTCGGTGGCCGCGCTCAACAGGCCCCGATCGTCGTAGACGCTGGTGGAGACCAGGTCCTCGGCCCCGTTCTCCACCGTCTGCCGGGTCACCTGGTTCAACGCGTTGTAGAGATAGGAGGCCGATTCGGTACGAGTGGTACCGGCTGCGGTGGAGGTCTTCTTGGTGACGTTGCCGACCGCGTCGTACTCGAAAGCGGTCTTGCGCCCGAGGGCGGCGGGGTCGAACGTGGTGGAGGTGAGGCGGCTCGCGGCATCGTAGACGGACTGGACGGTGACTTTGCCGCCGCCGCTGACCCGCTTGACGAGGTTACCGGCCGCGTCGTAGGTGTTGTCCTCCAACACCACGTCGGTCCTGGCAGTGGTGGCGTCGTTGAGCCTGGCGTCATCACCGGTTACCTGGGACAGACGGTCGTCGGCGAAGTAGGTGTAGGAGGTCTTGCGGCCCATCGCGTCGACCTGGCCCGCCAGGCGTCCGGCGAAGTCGTAGGACAGCGCCTGCAACACCACGTCCTGCGCTGCCTGCGGGGCGACCGGGCTGCCGGTCCAGTTCTTCAACGTCACGGACGCCGGCTCACCGCGCTTGGTGTAGGCGTAGGTCAACACGGTGCCCACCGGATCGGTCGTCGAGGCCAGGGCACCGGTGACATCCCAGGTAGAACGGGTCACACCCCCCTCGGGGTTGGTGACCGTCTCCGCCCGCCCCTTACCGTCATAGGTGTAGGTGATGATGCGCGCCGGATCACCGCCGGTCAGATCCGACACCGTCTCGGTGAGCGTATTGCCGTCCGGGTCGTAGGTGTAGACGGTCTTGGCGGTGTGGGTGACGTTGGTGACCTCGTTCTTCACCCCCGGAGCGGTCTGTGTCAGCAGGCGCCCGAGCCCGTCGTAGGTGGACGTCATGGTGACACCACTCGGATGAGCCGCCGACACCTCGGTTCGCGAGGTCACCCGGCCCACAGCGTCATGAGCGAACTTCGTCACCAACCCGGATGGACTGGTCTGCTCGGCCAGGTCCCCGGCGGCGCTGTAGCGGTAGGTCGTCTCGTTGAGCTTTGGATCCTTGGTCACCTTCGGCAACCCGGCCGGTGTGGTGCCGCCGCCGACGGCGGGCTCGGTGCCGTCGGTGTAGGTGGTGCTGGTCGAGCGGCCGGCGGGGAAGTCCGAGGTGGCCGGAGTGGTCTGTTTGAGCGTCTCGCCGAACTCGTTGTACGTCGTCGTGGCGGCGTAGGTGTCGTCGCTCGCAGAGGAAGAGCGGGCGTCGCGCGCCACGGTGGGCTGGTCGTTGCGCGGGTCGAACGGGTTGTCCTGGTTGACGTAGTAGGAGAAGTAGGTGGTGTCACAGTTGTTCACGGTGCGGCAGGTGCTCTGGCCGGTCAGGTTGCCGCGCTCGTTGTAGAACAGCTCGACGACGTTGCCGTTGCGGTCGGTGGCCTTCGCGAGATTGCCGCCGGCGTTGTACTCATATTTGCTGGTCTTGCCGAGCTGGTCGGTTTCCGACACGGTCCGGTAGTTGCGCTGGGCGTCGTTGACATAGGTCAGGGTGTTGTTCTTGGGATCGGTGACCACGACGGAGGCGTTCACGCTGTCGGTTTCGTGGTCTTCCGCATACGTCAAAGCGCCGAGTTTCCAGACCCCGTCGTGGTTGTCGGTGTGGGTGAGCAACCGCCCGCCGTCGGCGTCGAAGGTGTTGCTCGCCGAGATTCGGCCCGAGGGCAGGGTCGCTGTCGTCATCTGAGGTTGTGCCAGCCGGGCGGCGTAGTGGGTACGCACCTCCGCCGGCCCGAGGGGCTTGTCGTAGACGGCGACCTCGTCGATCTCCCCGGCGAAGGGGAAGGCGGTGGCGCTGGCGCCGGTGACGGTGGCGGGCCAGGCCGAGGAGGCGCGGCCGTATCCGACGCGGGCCTCGCCCTGGTCCAGGTGGGTGATGTCGCCGTTGAGCGTGCCGACGACCTGCCCGTCCAGGAACAGGGTCTGGGTGTTCTCGGCCCCGGTGAGCACCACGTGGTGCCAGGCGCCGTTGTTCACCGCGGCGGCGGAGGTGATCGGGGTGGTGGTGGCGGTGCGGAACTGGCCGCGCAGCTTGCCGTCGGTGCCGACGTAGACGGCCGGGGTGAAGTTGCCCTGCGTGGAGTTCTCGTAGCCGATGATCGTGCCCGAGCCCGTGGTCTTGAACCAGGCCTCGACCGACAGCAACTCGCCGCGTCCGTTGATCGCCCCGGAGGGCAGCCTCACGTAGGTGGAGTTGGCGGTGCCGCCGAAACGCATCGCGCCGTCGCCGCTTCCGGCCAGCGCGCCGGGGCTGGTCTTGATGACGTTGTAGGAGGCTCCGGCAAGGGTGGCGTCCTCGTCGTTGATGTTCCAGTCGGCCGAGTTGGTGACTTTGTCGCCGATTTTGGTGGTCGTGTCGTTCAGGCGCCAGTATCCGGTGGGGGCGGCGTTGGCGATCACGCTGCGGTAGCGGGAGGCGTTCGTGTAGGCGTAGACGGTGCAGGCGGTGCCCGCCCCTGGCGCGCATACCTTCGTCAGGGCGTCACCGGTGTAGGAGTAGGTCCAGGTCAGCGGGGCGCCGTTGACGGGATTGGTGGAGACCGTTGTCACGTGGCCGCCGGTCCAGGTGAAGGTGAGCGACCGCCCGCCGGGCGCGGTGACCGTGGACAGCTTTCCGTCTGTTCCGTAGGTCAGGGTCTGGGTGCGGTTTCGGCGGTCGCTGACCTTGGTCAGCCGTCCGGCGGCGTCGAACCAGTAGGAGGTGGAGGACTTGTCCATCAGCCGCCAGCCACCGCCGGCGACATCGGCCATGGTGGCGTACGTACCCGGCGGTGGAGCGTATGTGCCGTCGCTCTTGGCCGCGAAGCGCACCTGGCGCCCGTCGGGATAGGTGACCAGCAGTGTGGCGGTCTGCGGCTCGGGCAGCACCCGCATGTCCCAGCGGGTACTCCAGCCCGCACCGAACGCCCCATCCACCCGAGGATCAAGGCTGTTGTAGGTACGGTTCACCGACAGCGGCAACCCGGCCGTGGCGACGGTGGCGTCGGTGACCGACCGGGTGTAGTTGCCGCTCACATGGTCGAAGTCGCGCCCGGTGGTGCCAGAGGCCAGCAGCGAGTTGATCGTGCCCTGCTCCGGTGAGGTGGTGAAGGTCCGCCAGGGCGAGGTGACGCTCATGGAACCATTGGAGGCTTGGACGTGCCAGGAGTAGGTCTCTCCCCACTTCAGCTTCTCCGCCGGCACCTGCCAGCTCCATGACTGATCCCAGCCCCCGGAACTCTCGCACCAGTCCCAGTTCGCCGGTGTGCCCTTACAGAGCTGGAACCAATACGACACCGGCGTTGATGGATCGCCCGGCTTGGCGTAGGCCGACAGTGTCGGCTTCAGGGAGCCGACCTGGGTGTTGTCCTCCGGTGAGGCCCACTGCCACAGCAGTACCTCTGTCTTCAGGGTCTGCCACGCCGACCAGGGGCCGGTCGGTGAGCCGGTCGCCGCTGCCCGTCCCTGGATGCGCCACTGCACCGTCCAGCCGTCCGACAGCTCCCCGGACGGCACGTCGATCCTGACTTGGGAGCCTGAGGCGGCGGACGCGCCTGTTGCCCCTGACCAGATCATTCCGGTGCCCTGTTCCGGCAAGGTCGGGGCATGACGCACCTCCACATTCACGCCCACGGTCCGGCCCTCAGGGTCGGTCACCTTCGCCGACAGGCTCGGCGTCAGCGATGACGTCGTCGATCCCTCCGACGATGTCGTGGACGGGGTCACCGTCAGGTTCGACACCGACGGCCTGGAGATGCTGACCTGCAGGGTCTGCCAGTCCGACCAGGCGCCGGTCACTGAACCGGTCGCCGCTGCCCGTCCCTGGATGCGCCACTGCACCGTCCAGCCGTCCGACAACTTCCCTGACGGCACGCCTATGCTGACCTGCGAGCCTGAGGCGCTGCCCGCGCCTGTTCCCGCCGACCAGATCGCCCCCGTGCCCTGTTCCGGCAGGGCCGGGTCATGGCGGACTTCCACGTTGATGCCCACGGTGCGGCCCTCGGGGTCGGTCACCTTCGCCGACAGGCTCGGCGTCAGCGATGAGGTCACCGCCCCACCCGGCACCGATACGGACGGGGTCACCGTCAGGTTCGACACCGACGGCTTGGCGATGTTCACCTGCAGCGACTGCCAGGCCGACCACGGCCCCTCTCCATTGGTCGCCGCTGCCCGTCCCTGGATGCGCCACTGCACGGTCCAGCCGTCCGACAGTTCCCCTGATGGCACGCTTATGCTGACTTGCGAGCCTGAGGTGTTACCCGCGCCCGTTCCCGCCGACCAGATCATTCCGGTGCCTTGAGTCGGCAGGGCCGGGTCGTGGCGGATCTCCACGTTGATGCCCACGGTGCGGCCCTCGGGGTCGGTGACCCTCGCCGACAGGCTCGGCGTCAGCGATGAGGTCACCGCCCCACCCTGCATCGATACGGATGGGGTCACCGACAGGTTCGACACCGACGGCCCGGCCGCCAAGGCCGCTACCCGTGATGACTCCTCTGGGCTCACAGCCGTACTTCCCGCACCAGAACGCTTGGGAAGGGGCGGAGGTGACTTCAGACCGCCCTTGGCGGGCTCGTTCGTGAACTCATGGCGCTTCTCCAGGGGCACCGCGTCCTTGGGCGGCTTCGGAGCACGCTTGACCACCTTGAGATCGGCTCGTGTCGCCTCAGGGGGAACCAGGGACGGCAGACCGGCCGCGGAACCGGTCAATTGCTCAGGAGTGACCGGCTCGCCGTCGACCAGTACGACCGGCTGTACCGCGGCCGAGGCCGGAAGTGCTTGAAACAGCAGTAGGCCCGGTATCAGCGCAGCGATGGCCGCCACTATCCGCCAGGCTCTATGGCCGATCGGACGCGGTCGCGACAGACTGCGGCGCATACGCCGTCACCCTCCGAACAAGTCAGCGCGAGAGCCAACCGCTCCCGCGTTACCCCAGCCCGCCACCAGGCCCGAAGCAGGACCGGGGTCGACGGTTCGGAGCGCGCTACCAGCAAACGATCAGAAATTACCCACAGAGCCTCTATGTGTGCAATATGTGCAAGTGCGGATAAATGGGACATGGATTTTGGGTTTGAAAATAGACGTATCAAGCCCGCATCCTTGCGGTGACGCTCGGTTGCCGAGAGGGTGGGCCGAAACGATCGCGCAGAGAAAGAAGATCTTGACTCTCGGTGCGCCCCCTGGGTGCCCCACCTCTGATCTTCTTTAAAAACACAGCTCACACCCTGTGGAGCATGGTGATGTCCGCGACAACACGACGGAAGAGCGACGGGGAACGAGCGAGGTCCGGAGCTTTTGGGATGCCTCAAAGTCGGCACGGATCACTTGTCGCGGGTGGAAGATCGCGCCAATGGGGTCATGTCCCGATGTGATGTGGAACACCGTCGTGCGAAGCCGGGCGTTCACCCGGTTTCGAGACCTGTTCGGGGAGTCGGCCCGGCCGCTCGGTCGCACCTGGGCCTGTCCGCCGCCTGCTGTTCGTCGTTCGCTGTCCGTCGTCGGCCGGAGGTGGATGGGGGGAAGGTCGGTGCTCAGCCGCAGCCTTCGGTGATGCCCTTGGGAGTGGTCGGGTCCGGTTTCGCCGTGGTGCTCGCCGTGGGGAGGGGGGTGCGGGTGGTCGTGGCCTTCGGGGTGGCGCTGGGGGGCGCGGTGGCGGTGAGGGGGCGCCGGGTGACGGACGAGGTGCGCAGGGCCTTGGCGGTGACCGTGCGGATCTTGTTCCAGTTGGGGTAGCCGGTGTTGATCAGCGGCGGGACGAACTGGACACTGGTCACCTTCGCGTTCTTGACCTTCAGCGCCAGCGGGACCAGGTGCTCCAGCATCGGGCGCGGGATGTCGGTCCGCAGCAGTTCCTTGGTGGCCAGCGCGACCTGGTTGAACCGGGACAGCACGGTCGCCGGGTCCGACTGGGAGAGCAGGGCGCCCAGCACGCAGCGCTGGCGTCCCATCCGGGTGTAGTCGTCGCTGTTGGTGCGCGAGCGGGCGAACCACATCGCGTCGGCGCCGCGCAGCTTGCGGGTCCCGGCCTTGACCAGGCCCTCGTTGTACTTGCCGAAGACCACGTCCTGGGGAACCGTCAGCGTCACGCCCCCGATCGCGTCGATCAGCCGGGCGAAGCCCCACATGTTGACGAGGGCGTACCAGTCGATCTTCAGGCCCAGTGTGTAGCCGACCGTGTCGATGAGCGTCTTGGTGCCCTGGTTCTTACGGCCCCCGAAGATCTCCGGGTGCGAGTCGGCGTACTCCCAGACCGCGAAGAGCAGGTCCTCGCGCGAGCCGTCGGCGTTGGCCGGGAGCCGGAACCCGTCGGGGAAGCGTTTCGCCATGGGGGAGCCCGGGACGAAACGGACGTTCTCCAGGTTGCGCGGCAGGCTCAGCAGCACGGTGTTGCCGGACTTGACGTCCACGCTGGCCACGTTGATGCTGTCGGTCCGCACGCCCACCCGGTGGGTGTCGGCGTCGCCGCCGAGCAGCAGGATGTTCACCCGCTGACGGCCCGCCCACGGGTCCTCCTCGCCGCCCCCGCTGCTCGCGGGACGCGGGGTGGACGGGGCGCTGAAGACGTCGTCCAGCGCCGACTGCGAGACCGCCGCATACTGCCCGACCAGGCCGAACGGCAGGAGTACGCTCACCGCGAGCGTTCCCGCCACGCCTCCGGCGACCGCCTGCCCCTTACTGGGTAGCGTGCCGGGGTTCATCACCACGAACGAGTGCACGATCAGCACGAACCAGGCGACGCCGAGCGCGAGGGAGGCCACCGTGATGGCGGTCAGCCAGGATGAGGCGACCAGCTGCCCGGCGAGGTCGCCGAGGTTGGAGGTGAGCCCGACCCAGAGCAGGGCCAGCAGCAGCGCCGTGTACGCGCACAGGATCGCGAGCCCCGTCCTGCGCCATCCGGCACGCAGGTGCGCGGCGCCCGGGACGATGGCGGCCAGTGCCGTCCAGCCGATGACCGCACCGACGCCGGGCGGCTTTGATCTGTCCCGCAACTGCTCCCCGTTTCCTCGCGCTTGACCGCCGCAGGGAGATGGTAGGGGGGTGAAACCCGGTCGCGGGCGACAAGTCGGTGAACAATGCGGGAAGCTAATACGCCTATATCGCATCATTTCTACTGCAATGAGTCTCGATCGTGGTTTTCACCGAGATCGAATCACCGCCTCACCGCGCTGATCCGTATCGGCCCGCACCGACCCCATACCGGCTCGCGCTGACCCGTACCGGCTCGCACCGACCCGTACCGGTTCGGCACCACCGGGGGCGCCACGGTTCTTCCGGGGCAGCGCCCGGTACCCCTTCACGGGAAAGTCCCGACGCGGGGTCGGACGGAACTTCCGGCTCCTTCCCTGTGGGCTCCCGGCGCGGTGGATCGAACGCCCGGTTCCCTCCCCGGGAGGTTCCGATGTGGCCGGACGGAACCGCCGGTTCTTTCCTCGGGAGGCTCTGGGGTGGCCGAACGGGACTCCCGGCTCTTGCTTCGCGGGCTTTTGATATGACGGATCGGACGCCTGGCTCCCTCCGGGAGGTCCCGGTGTGGTTGGACAATTCGGACGAACTACCCTGATCGTTATGCCCGACGTTCTCGGTCCCGACTACGAGCTCACGGTCCTGCCGATGGCCGATGACGACGAGGGCGCGGTGGTGGCCTCGCTGGTGCGGCGACGGGCCGCCGAGCCCGTCCGCGGAGCGGTGCTCTACGTGCACGGCTTCACCGACTACTTCTTCCAGACCCATCTGGCCGACCACTTCGTCGCCAGGGGCTTCGACTTCTACGGCCTCGACCTGCGCAAGTACGGCCGCTCGCTGCTGCCGCACCAGACCCGCGGATTCGTGCGCAGCGTCACCGAGTACTTCCCGGAGATCGACGAGGCGGTACGTGTCATCCGCGAACAGGACGGGCACGAGCACGTCGTCCTCAACGCCCACTCCACCGGCGGCCTGATCGCCCCGCTCTGGGCCGACCGGGTCCGCGGCCGGGGGTTGGTCCAGGCGCTGGTGCTCAACAGCCCCTTCCTCGACCTCAACGTCCCCGCCCCCGTGCGGGCCGTCGCCGACCTGCTGCGCGGGCCGCTGTCCAGGTTGCCCGCCCGCGCCGTCCTGCCCATGACGACCGCCACCGCGTACGGCGCGAGCCTGCACCGCAGCCACCACGGAGAGTGGGACTTCGACCTGGAGTGGAAGCCCATCGGCGGGTTCGCGGTGCACGCGGCCTGGCTGGCGGCGATCCGCCGGGCGCAGCGCAGGCTGCACGACGGCCTCCGGGTGGACGTGCCGGTGCTGGTGCTCTGCGCGGAGAAGGGCCTGCGGCTGCGCGCCTTCATGCCCGAGGCCCAGGAGGCGGACGTCGTGCTCGACCCCCGGCGGATCGCCCGCTGGTCGACCAGCATCGGCTCGCACGTGACGTGCGTCCGGGTGCCGGGTGGCATACACGACCTGGTGCTGTCGTCCGAGCCGGTGCGCGAGCGCGTCTTCGCGGAGATGGACCGCTGGCTCGACGTCCGCGCCTGACGGTCATGGGGGCGTGACGCCGCTTTCGGCCGTCGTGATCCGTCATGATCCGCTGTGATCCGTCGTGATTCGTCGGGCCCCGTCTTGATCCGCCGGAAGGTGCCGGAAGTGCCGGGGCCCCATACCAGCCGGGGCCATACCAACCGGCCTCCATACCAACCGGCCTCCATACCAACCGGCCCCCGTGCCAACCGGCCTCCATACCAACCGGCCCCCGTGCCGGCCGACGACCCCGTACCGGCCCGGGTCCCTACCAGGGAAACGAGAACAGGCCGTAGTAGGCCGCGGCCACCAGTAGCAGGCCGGTGCTGCCCAGCACCCCGGCGATCGCGAAGCTCTGCGGGCGTGAGGGCTGCCAGCCCTCGCGCAGCCCCGACACGACGGCCGCCACGCCCGTGACCTCCTGCAGCAGCATCAGCAGCGCCAGGATCCTGATGACCAGCCACCCGGCGAGCACCGCGGGCCACGCCCCGGCCTGGTTGACCGAGAACAGCACGAGCAGCGTGATGAACGCCACCACCGAGACGAGCAGCCCCACCCCGGTCCACGCCATCCGGCGGAACCGCCGCCGGATCGGTGGCCAGACCAGGGTGTTGGCCTCCGCGACCGCCGCCCGGCCCCGCAGCCGCGCGGCCATCTCCGCGACCGGCCCGACCACGTAACCGACCACGGCCAGGCAGAGCGTGAGGCCGATCACCGTACCCCCGGCGTACCAGGGGGCGACGGGAACGTCGCTCGCCTCCAGCCGCTGGACCGGCGTGGCACCGGCGATGTGCACCGAGGGCCGGGCCGTGCCCGGCAGGCCCGTGACCCAGTTGGCCAGCGTCCGCAGGTAGTCGGGGACGAGGGGACCGCCGTGGAAGCGCATGCCGTGGTCGGCACGGTCGAGGTAGCGGATCGTGTAGTTGCCGTTGCCGCCCTTGGCGAGCGCGCCGGTCAGCGCCTTGCTGCTCTCCACGAACGGGATCGAGGGATCGCGCGTGCCGTACAGGGCGAGGACCGGCTGCCGCAGCTCGCGCAGCGCGGGCAGGCCGTCGTAGCGCAGGAAGTCGGCGTCGAAGGCGCCGATCGCGCGGATGAGCAGCTCGCGCACCCCGCTGGGCGCGTACAGCCGCTGGAGCTGCTCGCCCAGCGCCCACGTCACCTGCCGCATGGGGGAGACGTTGGGGGCCGACACCAGCACGGTGAACCCGACGGCACCGCTCTCGCGGGCGGCGAGGGGCACCACCCAGCTGCCCTCGCTCACCCCCCAGAGTCCCACCCTGGCCGGGTCGACGTCCTCGCGCGAGCGCAGCTCCTCCACCACGCGCAGGGCGTCGCGGGCGAGGAGGCCGAAGTCGCGCTTGAGGAAGTCGTAGCCCACGGTCCGCTTGTCGTAGACGAGGGTGACGATCCCAGCCTTGGCCAGCCACTCGGCCTGGGTCGTGAACTCGCCCCTCACCCCGGGGCCCGCCCCCTGTACGAAGATCAGCGCCGGGTGCCGTCCCGGGGCCACCGGCGCGCGGATCGTCGCCCCCAGCGGCGTGCCGTCCTCGGCCGTGACGGTGACGTCCTGCGTGGTGATCTGCCGGTTCGAGGGGACGTACCGAAGCTCGGACGGCGGCTGGGGAGGAAGGGTCTGGAAGACCGGATCGACGCGCAGAGGGGTCGGGTCGAACGGCGGCGGCAGGGTGTATCCCACCGTCGCGAGGACCACCAGGATCAGGCCTGAGGCGACGCTCAGGACACCGCGGCCCACCTGGACATCGACGCGATCCCCGATGGTGACTCGCCTCCGTGGTCGTCGTTGTTCCGGTATCGTTCCCCCCGATCTTCAAGCGTACTCACCGCCGGAAGCCCCGAACAGAGCGGGGATTCGCGTGACGTGAGTGGCCACATTTATCGCTGAGTCCTGTTAGCTTCGTGCGACATGCGGGTGTTGCACACATCGGACTGGCACCTGGGCCGCTCGTTCCACCGGGAGAGTCTCCTGGCCGCCCAGGGCGTCTTCGTCGACCACCTGATCGAGACGGTCAGGTCGGAGCGGATCGACGTGGTCGCGGTCTCCGGTGACGTCTACGACCGGGCGCTGCCCTCGGTCGACGCGGTCGACCTGTGCAACCAGGCGCTGCGGCGGCTGGTCGACACCGGCGTACGGACCGTGCTGATCAGCGGCAACCACGACTCGGCCCGGCGCCTCGGCTTCGGCGCCGACCTCATCGACGCGGCGGGCGTCCACCTGCGCACCGACCCGGGGCGGGTCGGCGAGCCGGTCGTCGTCGGCGACGTCGCCTTCTACGGCATCCCCTATCTGGAGCCCGAGCTGGTACGCGTCCCCTGGGAGCTGCCCGAGCGCACCCACACCGCCGCGATCGAGCACGCCATGTCCCTGGTCCGCGCCGACCTCGGGCGGCGCGGCCCCCGGTCGGTGGTCCTCGCCCACGCGTTCGTGACCGGGGGACGGGGCAGCGACAGCGAACGCGACATCAGCGTGGGAGGCGTCGCGCACGTCCCGGTGCGCGCCTTCGACGGCGTCGACTACGTGGCGCTCGGCCACCTGCACGGCCGCCAGCGGATGAGCGAGACCGCCCGCTACTCCGGCTCCCCGATCGCCTACTCCTTCTCCGAGACCGGCCAGACGAAGGGCTCCTGGGTGGTCGACATCGGCCCCGGCGGGTACGAGGGCGCCGAGTTCGCCGAGGCCCCGGTGCCCCGGCCGGTGAGCCGTCTCACCGGCCGCATCGACGACCTGCTCGCCTCGCCCGAGTACGCCCGCCACGAGGACCACTGGCTCCAGGTGACGCTCGTCGACCGGATCCGGCCCAAGGGCGCGATGGAGCGGCTTCGGTCACGCTTCCCGCACACGCTCGCCCTGTCCTTCGAACCCGAGGGCGGCGTCCCCGAGACCGTGACCCGTGCCAAGGCGGCCGGACGCCCCGAGATCGACGTCGCCCTCGACTTCGTCCGCGAGGTGCGCGGCGAGGCCGCCGACCCCGACGAGACCCGGCTGCTACGGGAGGCCGTGGAGTTCTCCCGCATGAAGGAGGCGAAGGCGTAGATGCGCCCGCACCGTCTGTGGATCACCGCGTTCGGCTCCTTCCCCGGTGAGGAGCAGGTCGACTTCGACGCCCTCGCCGAGGCGGGGCTGTTCCTGATCCACGGCCCCACCGGCGCGGGCAAGACCACCGTGCTCGACGCGCTCTGCTACGCCCTGTACGGCAGGGTGCCCGGCCGCCGCGACAGCGCGAAAAGCCTGCGCTGCGACCACGCGCCCCCGGGCCGGGGCCCCAGCGTGGCCCTGGAGGTCACGGTCAGGGGCCGCAGGCTGAAGATCACCCGGTCACCGGCCTGGCAGCGTCCCAAGCTCAGGGGCACCGGCACGACCAGGGAGAACGAGAAGGCCCTGCTCCAGGAGCTCGCGCCCTCCGGGGAGTGGGTGGGGCTGACGACCAGGGTCGACGAGGCCGGGGAGTTCGTCGGCACCCTGCTCGGCATGAACGCCGAGCAGTTCCTCCAGGTCGCGATGCTGCCCCAGGGAGACTTCGCCAAGTTCCTGCGCGCCGACGGTGAGGATCGCCGCAGGGTCCTGGAGCGCCTGTTCTCGGTGAAGATCTACGCCACCGCCGAGTCCTGGCTCGCCGAGCAGCGCACCGAGGCGTACCGCGAGCAGCAGACCCTCCGCAAGGAGGTCGACTTCGCCGTCAAGCGCCTGGAGGAGGCCGCGGGCCCCGTCTTCCTGACCGCGCTGGCCGATCTCCCCGAACCCGGGGTCTCCGTGGAGGACGACCCGCTGGGGTGGGCCGACGCGCTTGAGGACCTCGCGCGCCTGGAGGCCGCGCGGCTGGGCGGGGAGGGAGCCGAGGGCGAGGCGGCCGTACGGCGGGCGCGCGAGAGCCTGGAACGCGGGGCCGCGCTGGCCGACCGGCGACGGCGCCACGCCGAGGCGCTGACCAGGAGCCGGGCGCTGGAGGAGACGGCCGAGGAGCGCGCGGACCTGGAGACCATCCTGGAGGAGGCCGCCGCCGCCGACCGGGTGCTGCCGCTGATCCAGGGCGCCGAGCAGCGCGCCGAGGCCGCGTCCAAGGCCCACCACCTGGCCGCCGACGCCGTCGCCCGCGCCCTTCCCCTCCTCGACCCGTCCCTCGACCGCACCGGCATCGCATATAACGGCGGCGACGTCCATGACAGCATCCACGACGACGTCCGTGACCACACGGACGCCGGTGCGGACCGTCGTCACGCCGTACTCGGCCACCTGGTCACGCTGGAGCGCGACCGTCAGAGCGAGATCACCCGTCTGGGCGAGCTGCGTACGGAGGAGTCACGCCTGGCGGGAATCGTCCGGGAGCGGGAGAGGACCGCTCACGAGATCGCCGAGCTGACCGCCGAGCAGGCCGAGGCCGACGCCCGCTTGCAGGTCCTTCCCGGTCTCCGCCGGGAGCTGGACGAACGTCTCACCGCCGCGCGCCTGGACGCGGCCCGCGTCCCCGCCGCCGAGTCGGCGGTGGAGGGCGCCGCCACCCGCCTCAGGGCGGCCGAGCACCGCGACCGGCTCGCCGCCGACCTGTCCGCCGCCCGCGCCGACCTCGCCGCCAGACTGGCCGTCTTCCCCCCGGAGATCGGTGAGGCCCCCCACCCCGGTGAGATCCGCGAGGTCCTCACCGCCAGGGAGAGGGAGTGCGGGCGGGAGCTGGCCGGGCTGGAGGGGCTGCGGACCGAGGAGGCCCGGCTCGCCGAACTCGACGACCTGATCGCCGCGCTCGACGCCGAGCTCCCGGAGGTGGTCCGGCAGGAGGCCGAGGTCCGCGAGACCCTGGAGGGACTGCCCGCCGCGTCGGCGGAGGCGTCCGCCCGGCTGGGCGAGGCCAGGGCCGCCGCGGCGGGGATCCCGGCGGCGCGGGCGAGCTCCGAGACCGCCGCCTCGGTGCTCGCCGCGGCACGGCGCCGCGAGATACTCCGCGTCGAGCTGGAGTCCGCGCGCGCCGCGCAGAGCGAGGCCACCGACTTCGCCCAGGCGCTCCGTGACCGGCACCTGGACATCCGGCAGTCCAGGATCGACGGCATGGCCGCGGAGCTCGCCGCCAAGCTCACCCCCGGACAGCCCTGCGCGGTCTGCGGCTCACCCGACCACCCCGCCCCCGCCGCCCCGGCCGACCGGGCGCCCACCGCCGACGACGAGCGCGCCGCCCAGGGCGCCTACGAGGCGGCGATGGAACGGCGCCAGGCCGCGGGAACCACCGTCACGACGCTGGGCTCCCGCCTCGACGAGGCACTCGCCGTCGCCGGGGAGGTGACCGGGGAGGAGGCGGGGGAGATCCTCGACGAGGCGGGCCGGAGGCTGGCGGCGCTGACCTCCGCCGCGAGCGCCGAGGAGACCCTCGCCGCCGAGGTGGAGCGGATCACCGCCGAGCTGGACGGCGCGAGGACCCGGGCCGCGGAGATCGACCGGCGGCTCGCCGAGGGCCACGCCCGCCGTACGGGCTGGCAGGCCGAGCGCGAGCGCCTTACCGCCCGCCTGGACGACGCCCGGGGCACCGACCCCACGGTGCGGGACCGCCGCGACCGCCTCACCCGGGAGGCCGCGCGGCTGTCTTCCGCACTCACCGCCGCGACCCGCGCCCTTGAGGTCGCCACGGCCCACCGCGAGGCGAGCGACAGGACGGACCTGGCCGTACGGGACGCCGAGGGCGAGCTCACCGAGGCGGAGCGGGCACTGGGCGCGCTCCGCGAGTCGGCGGGGGCCGAGACGGCGCTGGCGGCCGAGGCAGGGCGGATCGCCGCCGAGTCCGAGCGGCTCGGGGAGCGCTCGCGTGAGCTCGCCGTCGGGCTGGCCTCCCGCCGTACGAACGCCGAGAGGCTCGGTGCCGACGCCGAGCGGCTGGCCGGGCGCCTCGACGAGGCGCGCGGCCAGGACCCGACGCTGGCCGCCAGGCTGGACCGGCTGGCCGACGAGGCCGCGCTGCTGCGGGAGGCCGTCGAGGCCGTCAGGGACGAGCGGGTCACCGCCGCCGAGCTCGCGACGGCCCGCGACCGGGCGCTGGGCGCCGTCGTCGAGGCGGGCTTCCTCGGGCTCGACGACGCCCGCGCGGCCCTCCGCTCTCCTGCCGAACGGGAGGAGAAGGCCGCCCGGCTCCGTGAGCTCGCCCAGGAGGCCGCCGCGGTCGCCGCGACGCTCGCCGACCCCGAGCTGATCGCCGCCGTGGCCGAGCCGGAACCCGACCTCGCCGGGCTGCGCGACGCGCGGGACGCGGCCGACGCCGCCCACGCCCGCCTGCTGTCCGAGCGGGACCGGGGGGAGGCCCGGCTGACCCGGCTGGCCGCGCTCCGCGTCGAGCTCGCCGCCTGCCAGCGACGCTGGGAGCCTGCCGACGAGCGGCACCGCCTGACCGAACGGCTCGCCACCCTGACCGGTGGAAACTCCACCGACAACCGGTGGAAGATGCGGCTGTCGTCCTACGTGCTCGGTGAGCGTCTCAGCCAGGTGGTCGAGTCGGCCAACGAGCGGCTCGACCACATGTCGGGCGGGCGCTATCTCCTGGAGCACAACCGCGACCGTTCGGCCGGAGACCGGAGCAGGTCCGGTGGCGGGCTCGGCCTGCACATCCTGGACAGCTGGACCGGTGTGGGCCGCGACCCGGCGACCCTCTCCGGCGGTGAGAGCTTCATCACCTCGCTCGCCCTCGCCCTCGGCCTGGCGGACGTGGTCAGCGCCGAGGCCGGGGGAGTGGAGCTCGGCACGCTCTTCGTCGACGAGGGCTTCGGCACCCTGGACGAGGACACCCTCGACGGGGTGCTCGACATCCTCGACGGCCTGCGCGACGGCGGCCGGGCGGTCGGCATCGTCAGCCACGTCGCCGAGTTGCGTACCCGGGTGCCCGCGCAGCTGCACATCCGCAAGGAGCGCCGGGGTTCGACCGTCCGCCAGTGACCGGGCGGGTGACCGTGGGACCCGGCGGTCCCACGGCACGCGTCCGGTCACCGTGTTTTCGTGCCATCCGTCCGCGACCGGCGGCGGCGTGGAGGCGTGGAGGCGTGGAACGGGAGCCGTGGACGTGCCACCCTCGGCCCGTCACCGCCGACGCCGAGGAACCGCCGACGCCGAGGAGAACCCGGAACGGGAACGCCGCGGGCGTCGAACGGCCCGCGGCGCCGCTGTTGCGGCAGGTGTTCAGGTCGATGCCGTCGTTGACCAGGTTCGAGCCGTTGAGCATGCCGGTGCTCTGGAACCAGTTCCAGGCGGCTTGTGCCCGGGGCCGGTTGGAGGATGCCGCCCGGTGGTCCTCGGGTCGTTTCCGAGGACCACCGGGCGCTCCCGCCGTCCGGCTAAACGCCGAGTGTGACGCGGAGGATCCTCTCGTTGCTGTTGTTGGGGGTGCTGTCCTTGTCGCCGGTGTTGGAGGTGGTCAGCCACAGGGCGCCGTTCGGGGCGGGCTCCACGGTGCGCAACCGGCCGTAGGTGCCGTTGAAGTAGGTCTGCACGTTGGTCAGGGAACTGCCGCTGATCACCGCGCGATACATCCGGGTACCGCGCTGGCAGGCCACATACAGCGCCTCCCGCACGATGGCGATGCCGGAGCAGGAGCCCTCCGCGGTGGGGTAGGTACGCTTGGGAGCGATGAACCCCGCGGTGCCGCAGGCGCCGCTGGTGCCCTCACACGACGGCCACCCGTAGTTGCCGCCCCGGGTGATGAGGTTGGTCTCGTCCATGATGCTGTTGCCGAACTCCTGCTGCCACAGCCGCCCCTGGGCGTCGAAGGCCAGCCCCTGCGGGTTGCGGTGCCCATAACTCCACACGCGGTTGCCGAACGGGTTGTCCGACGGCACACTGCCGTCCGGGTTGATCCGCAGGATCTTGCCACTCAGGTTGGAGGTGTCCTGCGCGTAGTTGCCGTTCTGCGCGTCACCGGTGGCGGCGTACAGCTTGCCGTCCGGACCCCACCGCAGACGGCCACCATTGTGATACTTGTTACGCAGGATCCCACTGA